>DASYXT010000049.1:0-77750 GCA_035934555.1 Verrucomicrobiia bacterium
GGATAGTTTACACTCCAGTTTGGGAGTCAGCGGCTCAGCGGTTCAGTTCAACAGCAGTGTATCCGCCATGCCCTCTAACGCCCCCGACAACTTCCCGCGACTCCCACCCCAGGGCACGGCGGATACACTGCTTTTACGTTAAGCGCCGTAGCGCCTATGACCCTTGACGACATCATCCAAATGACAATCCAGTCTCAGCTGAAGCAGGCAGACGTCGATGCATTCTGCGAGCAGGAGCAGACTACGATCGAGGCTTTTTGCGATGACTTCGCTTGCAATATTGCCATCGGTTACATTACCGGTCGGTTCAGTTACGAGTCCGCCGACAGCGCCATTGCTGATCTGCATAACCATTTTTTTGCTGAGGGCCTTCCCCCGTTCGCCCTTTCTCTTTATTTGGCTTTTGATTTGGCGGAGTATCGACGCACACAGGGTCTTAACGGAGACGAGATAGCTCGTCCTTTGGTAAAAAAGATTTTAGAAGATAGGCATGAGTCAGCCGCTTAACAACTCGCCGGAGCCGACAGCCGCCGACCCTTCTGTTTGCGGTGGCCTTGGGAGATTCGCTGCTCCCACGCTTCGTCGGCGCTCACTCCCCGGCGGCTGCGGCTCGGCTTTTCGTTAGCGTTTAGGCCGGAGACCACTATGGATACACAACTTTACCGACCGAGGCAGCCCGTGTTCTGGGGTGACTATGGCAGTATCTTGATGAGGGGGTTGCGCGGGCCACGGGACGAACAGACTGGCCAGGTCGTCCTGAAACGAGCCGGGCCGTTTGCGCCTCCAATTATTTTCACCATCGGCGGCCTGGGTTTTGTGGTTCTGGTGACGCAGAGCTTCCGAGAGAAACTGTGCGCGGCTGGATTTGGCAGCCTGCATTTCAGGCCCACTATTAAGGAACACATTGTTAGCATCCCATGGCAGCGCTGGGACAGGCGCACAAGGCTCCCGCCTGAGATTCCCGAATCGGGCGAACCCGAGGATTACATTCTGGGCCAGCCCCATTCAGAGCAGGCAGTATCTGAGATGGAGCCGATTTGGGAGTTCGTCGCACCCGTTGTGGACTGCAAGATTAAGAAACGAGAGCGATTGGGCCAAACCTATTACAGGTGGTTTCTGACTCGTCCACAGGGGCCTCACCGAGGATTGTTTCGCCCGCCGAGCGATGACGGGCACGTCCTGTTTGTAGATGCAGCCGGCCGCCGATGGTTCGAGCGGGAAGCAGGAGAGTGGGTCGGCTTTGACGAGGTTTCTATTGTATGACCCACGCTAACAATCGCGCTGCACTCGACGCCGGGATTGCATCCTGTTACATATCGGGCGTCGTAGGCCCGGCGCGAGTGAGCGCGGGTCGTTGGGTTTAAAGGCATCATGCAGTCTCTTGAACAGATTGAGGGAGCCTGGCCGGAGCCGGAGTTCGACTCTGGTCTGGTATTGCGGTGTCACGAGGCTCGCAAGAAGCCTATCGACCAGTTGTCCGACTTGGAACTGGCAACCCTACTGAACCAAGATATTGGCGTGGCACATATTCTTCCGGAGGCTGTTCGCAGGTTGAGCCGGAACCAGCCCGACGGGACGGAGTACTTCGAAGGGCAACTGAGGGAAGCAGTTGAGAAGAAGACCCAACCAAAGGATTGAGCCGATGACGAGCAGCGCGAGCATGTCGGTGTTGCAACCGGGCGTCAGTGGCGCGCTGCTCGTCACGGCTCATCCTCATCGTTAATCCCTCTTTTCCCCGCTCTTTCCCCTACCGCCCCGCCGCCCGCCCACCCGCCTCCCCAAATTTTCAATCTTCAATCTGCAAACCCCACCACTCCACCACTCCACAACCCCTCCCCCCAAATGCTCACCACCCTCACCACCCTCCACGCCCGCCTCGCCCTCACCGACTCCACCCAGGATACCCTCCTCACCGCTGCCCTCAAATCCCTCTCCGCCCGCTTCGATAAACTCACCAACCGCACCCTGGCGCGCACCGAAACCGCCACGTTCGAATTCCCAACCGGTGACCTCGAACTCTCCCCGCCCTGTTACCCGGTCGAGTCCGTGCAAAAATTCGAAATCAAAACCTCCGAACTCACCGGCTGGCAGGAAATCACACCAGGCCCGGATTTCCTCATCCGCAACACCTGCATCATTTCCCTTCGTCTCCCTTCAGCCCTTAGCCTTCAGCCTTTAGCCTTGTCTCGCGTCACCTACACCGGCGGCTACGTCCTCCCCGGCACCGACCCCGCCCCCGGCCAAACTCCCCTCCCCGACGACATCGAGCAAGCCTGCGTCGAACAGGTCGCGTACTGGTTCCAAAACCGTGACCGCCAGGGTCTCAAAACCTACTGGCCCTCGGGCGCTGCCTACTACCAGTTCGCAACTCTTGACCTTCTCGATTCAGTCAAGTCCGTCCTGGCCACCCACACCCGCTTCACCCTCTGATGCCACGCGCCCAAACCAATTTTCAATTTTCAATTTTCAATCTGCAATTTTCAATTCCCTCCACCCCTCAGCACATTCACCCCCTCCGCCCTGCGACCCCGGTGACAACCCCGGCCCTCCCCATCACTCCATCAATCCACCAATCCATCCACCCATTCCGCCGGTTGGCTGTGCGGCTAGGCGCTCCGGCCCGTCGCCCTGCCGCTTGCCCGGTCCCCCCATCCCGCGCCAGAGGCACCAGCATCGGCAGCCCCGCGCACCAGGCATCCCCTGCCCCCGGCGCGGCAGGGCTAGGTCCTCCCCGCGCCGTCGCCACACAGGCAGGTTGGAACGCGCCACACCCCGCCCCGCGCCCAGTTCGCTTGTTTCATTCGGTTCCCGCCCCCAGCCTTCATGCATTGGCCCTGCTTCCGGCCGTTCTATGATTGACAAACATGGCTTTTTGTGACCAAATGCCCCCACAACGTCCCAAACCTATTCCGCTTATGAAACCGTCTCTCCACCGTGTTTCTGTCGGCACTCAAAGCTTACGTCTGCTGCCAATCTGCGCCTTGCTGTGGCAATTCACTATCGCGTGGGGCTCCATCCCTGTCGTGGGCCTGTGGCGGTTCAACGAGGGCTCGGGCACCAATGTGACTGACTCGTCCGGCTTTAATAACAACGGGTTTCTGGCCGGCGAGAATGGCAATATGCCGGTGTGGGCTGCCAGCCAAACGGGCTTCGGCGGAGCCCTGCGCTTCACCAACGACGGATTGAACCACGCATATGTGAGCATCCCGGGCAGCGCCTCGTTGCAGATCGGGATGACGCCGACCAATGCCTGGACGATGACGGCCTGGGCCTACGAGGATTCCAACGGCACCGGCGCGTCGGTGGCCAATTACGGGCGCATTGTCGTGACCGATGATGGCACGGCGTTTCAATTGGAGTCCGGCGCAAGCGGCGACGAGGAGATGTACACCTGGAGCCGGGCGAACGCAGAATGGCAGTTTGGTTGGATAGCGGGTTCGCCGGTAGCGCCCTTGCTGGACCAATGGGTGCATTGGGCAGTAGTGTATGACGGCACGAATTTGACTTTATATCGTAACGGCAACCAGGGTGCCGAAGGCGGAACCGCATCGCAGGCTGTCGTAGCGGCGCTGTCGTATGCCGGTTACGGCGGCTCGGTGTTGATTGGGTCGGAACTGGATCAAACAGCCGACCGGACCTGGAACGGGTTGCTGGATGACGTGGCCTTGTTTGCGGGTGCGCTTTCCCAGGCGCAGATCCAAACGGTCATGTCGGGGGATTTTTCAGCCTTTTTGGGCGGCCCGGCAAATATCCTGACCCAGCCGCAGAGCCAAACGGTGGACCGCGGCGCGACGGTCAATTTGCAGGTCGTCGCGCAAGGGATTGCGCCGCTGAGTTACCAATGGTTTTTCAATGGCACGACACCGTTGGCGGGTGCCACGACCTCGAGTTTGACCCTGGCCGATGTGCAGGTCAGCCAAGCGGGAATCTATTCTGTGATTGTCAGCAATTCGCTGAATGTGGAGCCAAGCCAGCCTGCCGTATTAATCGTGAATACCAACCCGGTTTCATTGGTTGGCCTGTGGCGATTTAACGATGGGTCCGGCAACAACGCAGCCGATTCATCCGGGTTCAACAACACCGGCCTCTTGACGGGCGAAAACGGCAATGTCCCTGCGTGGGTGGCCGGACAAGCTGGTTTCGGGGGCGCCTTGCGCTTTACGAACGATGCGGTGGATCATGCTTACGTTGCGATTCCGGGCAGCTCCTCGCTGCAAATTGGGCTCAACGCCACTAATCCCTGGTCACTGACGGCTTGGGCTTATGAGGACTCAAATGGCACAGGCAACTTTGTCGCTAACTATGGGCGCGTTCTGGTCATTGATGACGGCACCGCGTTTCAACTCGAATCGGGAGCGGTGGGCGACGCGGAGATGTACACTTGGAGCCGGGCCAACGCGGGTTGGCAAATTGGCTGGCAAGCAGGGTCGCCGGTGTCGCCGCTGCTGGACCAATGGGTACATTGGGCCGTGGTGTATGATGGCACCAACCTGGTGCTTTATCGGGACGGCAATCAGGGGCCAAGTGGCGGCGTCGCCACCAATGCCGTTGCCGCCGCACTGGGCTACACCGGATTTACAGGTGCCCTTCATATCGGCTCCGAGGCGGGAACAACAGCGGACCGCAACTGGAACGGCATGCTGGATGATGTGGCCGTATTCAAGGTCGCTCTGTCACAGGACCAGGTTCGGACGGTGATGAGCGGCGACTTCTCTTCATTCGTCACTCGCCCGCCACTGCTCATCTCCCAGTCGCAGGGCAATGTTGTCCTGAGCTGGACGGCGATGCTGCCTGGGTATCATCTCCAGGCCAGCCCTTCACTTTCACCCGCCACCTGGACGGACATCGGCGGGGCGGTTCAGCAAGGGCCATTGCTAAGCGTTACCCAGCCAACCGGGCCCGGCACGAAGTATTTTCGCCTGGTAGTGCATTGAAAAATCCTGCGCTGCGCATGTTTGGGGGAGCGCAGACTTTAGTCCGCGCTGCGCTGAGGCGTATGAACGTCCGCCAGGTCGGCTGTGCTCCGATCTGGAGTTGGCTGCTGGCGCTGGGAGCTTGTGCTTCAGCACGAGCCACGACCAATTTGCCCGCCTATTATGCTCACGCCGCCGTATTGGACGCTAACGGCGTCATTGCCCCTTGGTATCAAGGTTTGAACGGGCAATTGGATGAGCGGCTCAACATCGCCGTCAACGTTTATAAAAGGTATCCCTGGGTGGACCGGCCAAAGGCGGTGATGGCGGCGCCGGATTTCGTTTACAACTCCCACTGGAGCATCCAACCCGACGGCACGATCCTGATTCCGCCTACCACCGATTGGATGTGCGGCGATCTGTGCGCCCGGGCGTGGAGCATCATAAAAGGGCTCACCGCTTATTATCAGTACAGCGGCGATCCCATCGCGTTTATCTACATCCCCAGAGCGGTGGATTATATTTTGGATTACGGCTTGACGGATGCCGATGCCGACTGGCCACTGTTTCCTATCAGCACGCCGACTCGGGGGAAGGCCTACGGCAAATGCGATCCGCGCGGACGCAGCCAGTTGGACTTATGCGCGATCACCGGCGTGGAAGTGCTGCGCGCCTACAAGCTCACCGGCAACGCGCGCTATCTCGACATGGCTCGGCATTGGGGCGACGTATTCGCCGCGAAATGCCAGTTCGCCAACCCGGATATATCTCCCTGGAACCGGTATGTGGATCCTTCGGTGGTTGGCTGGTCGGATGTGCTGACTGGCACCACCTCTTTGATTGTGGACTTTCTCGATGATTTGATTGAAACGGGCTACCGTGGCAAAGGCGCCGCAGTGGTCCGAGCCAGGGACGCGGGGCGTCGCTTTTTGAACGAGAAAATGCTACCGGCCTGGTGGATCAACGATACCTGGGCACGGACATATTGGGACTGGGACAACCCGATGATGTGCGGGATGGTGTCGATGTGCGCGGATCATTTCCTGAAGCACCCCGAAGCCTATCCGAATTGGCGCAGCGATTTGCGTAATATGCTGTCGCTGGTTTGGAATCGTAACGGCGCTGACCCAGCGTCATGCGGCGACGTGTATTCCGGGGCCTGGGCGTTCCCGGAATCATCGGTATGTTGCGGCACCTCGTTGTCCTACAACCAATACACGGCCGGACCGACCCTGCTCCGCTACGGTGTGCTGGCCGACAGCGCCTGGGCCCGCGAGATCGGCCGCCGGATGATGTTGATGGCGTCTTACGATAGTCTGCCTAATGGGGTAGTGAAGGACGGCTTGTTTGGTGACCAGGTCGCCACCGGCGAATGGTCCAATCTGGCGCATCCCTGGCCGTTATGCCAGGTGCTCGAGGCCATCGCCTGGTTGCCGCGTGAGTTCGGACCAAACCGGGAAAACCATATCGTGCGCTCGACCACCGTCGTGCGGGAAGTGCTCTACGAAAAAGGGCGAATAACCTATACTACGTTTGATGCGGCGCCCGGTGTGCAGGAAGTCTTGCGACTCGCATTCCGCCCCGACTCGATCACGGCAGATGGACGGCGGCTCAAGCCCTGCCGGGTGCTGAGCGGCAGCGGTTTCTCAATGGAGGAGCTGCGCAATGGCGATTGCCTCGTGACGATTCGCCACGATGGCCGGCGGCACATTGTGATCGAAGGCGATGACCCGCAAGCGGTGGCGGACGCTTCTGCATTCGAATTCTCGGGCACCTGGCAAACGATCCCATCCAAGGAATCGCATCAAGGCTCATTCCACGCCACCGCACAGCGCGGGGCAGAAATGGCTTTTAAGTTCACCGGCAACCAGGTGCGCTTGTTGGGCGTGGTCGGGCCCGACGGAGGATGGGCCGATGCATTCGTTGATGGAGTGAAGGAGCCGACTTTAGTCGAGTGCTGGAACCCAGCCGTCCGGTTCAAGCAACCCATCTTTCTCAAAAAGGGGCTTGCCAACGGCGCTCATGAAATCAAGTTAGTGGTCCGGGGTGAACACAATCCTTTGGCCAGCGGAGCGCTGCTCCGCATCGAGGCTGCGCAATTTTCGGCCGCTACCGGCGACGCCGGGTTCGGCGCGGGCAGCGGGCCCGCGTGGCCGCAGCGGATGATTTTCGGCTTCACGGGCCGGCAAGACTATATCGATTCGGCAGGAAATAGCTGGCGGCCCGGGACGGAGTTCGTCACCCGAGTTGGATTTGGCGCAGACACAGTGGCGCGCTGCTGGTGGGTCAATCGGCGCAGCATGTATATCGGCGCCACGAAGGACCAGGAACTGTACCGCTATGGCATTCATGCGCCGCTGTTCTGGGTCAACCTGACGGTTGCGCCGGGCGAGTACCTGGTTCGACTGCATTGGGCCGATACACCTGAAACACCCTGGGTAGAGCGCGAGGGCAAATGGGAAACAGTGTCGCGTCCAACCTCCGTCTCAATTAATGGCTCAACCGTGCTCGAGAGCCTGAGCGTTCGGAAAGAAGTGGGCACGTTCCAGGCTTACGTGCGCGAGTTTCGCGGAATTCAGGCACGGAACGGGGCGATTGAAGTGCGTTGCTGGTCCACGCCGCAACATGAGGCGATGTTGCAGGCGCTGGAGGTGATTCCTGCTTCAATGCTCCCGCTTACTCACTAGCCGTTCGATGCGGCGATCGGGGACAAGCCAGATCAACGCGACTAAAACGTATAGGGCAATCGCGATCCAGGGATCAATGAATGACAATGGGACGGCGGCCGCATAGAGCAGCGGCGAGAGCTTTCCTTTCCAGTCGGACCCAATCGCGGCGGCCAGGAGCGATTGGGCACCCTGCTGCCGGATAATGCTCCGCTGCAGAATCCAATAGGCGATGGCGGCCATCAGCATCACGCAACCGTAGGCTGCCGTGGGAGTGGCGCTCAGGTGATTCTCGCCCATCCAGCCTGTGGCGAAGGGAAAAAGCGACAGCCAGAACAACAGGTGCAGGTTCGCCCACAGAACACCCCCGCTGACATGGCGGGTCGTGTAGAGCATATGATGATGATTGTTCCAATAAATGCCGATATAAATGAAGCTCAGAACATAGCTGAGGAACACCGGTAGCACAGGTTTAAGGGCCGCCAAATCACTGCCGCGCGGCACTTTCATGTCCAACACCATAATCGTTATGATGATGGCCAGCACGCCGTCACTGAATGCCTCCATGCGGTTCTTTTCCATCGCCTCAAAACCGTTTGGCCAAAACGTACACCAACCCCATGAGTCCCAGGCACACCAGCGACATCAGCAAAACGGAACTTGTGAAGTAGGAAGCGGCGATCATTGCCAGGCCCCCGAGCATCGCCAGCCACGAGGCTTGTTTCTTGCCGTAGATAAAGTAGCCGAGGCCGACGGAGCCCCAAATCAACGAGGCGAAGAGGAATCCTGAGTTGAACATCCTGCACTTTAACTCGCCATCTGGCGCTTTAACAAGTGCATCACCGCTTTGGCGGCCAGCTCCATCGGCAAGATGGGTTTGGAAATCAAATCGTCGCCGCCGCTGAGGGTGCTTTTGGCGCGATTTGCGAAGTCAGTATGCCCGGTGATAAAAATCACCGGCACCTTTTCACGTCCCGGTAAAGCCCGGAACCGTTTGCACAGCTCGAATCCGTCCAACTCCGGCATCTCGATGTCGAGCAGCAGCAAGTCGTAGGGTTCCTTTTGGAGCCAGTCCCATGCGGTGAGAGCCTGCTCGGTGCTGCGTGCCTCGAGGTTGGCCTGCCGCAGCGCCGAGAGGACAAGCCGGTTTGAGAACGGGTCATCATCCACCGCGAGGGCTCGGGCGGTCACCGCGGGCCCAGGAGCTGTCTTGGGCGCTTGCTGAAACAGCAACTCCAAAAAATCCACCAGGTTGGCAATCGTCCGCACGACCGAAGGCGTCAGCCGCGCAGGCTTTTCCACCAGCACAAATAAAAGCGCCTCGAATACCGCTGCCATTTGGCTGATTTGCCCGTAAGGTGTCAGGGCTGCCATCCCAACCAGCGAGTGTAGCTTGCGATAAACCTCCTGCAGTCGGAGTGCCCGGCCTTGGCTGAGTTCCGTTTCGCGCGACAGCGCTTGGAAAAGTTTGCGCAGCTCGCCGCAAAAAGCGGGGCCGCGCGCCAACAGCATTGCGGTGCTTTGGTCCGGCGAAAGACTCGGTGGTGCGGCCTCGGCGGCTTGAGCTGGCGTCACAGGCGCAGGAACAGGCGCCGAAGGCTTGGGAGTCGGGGCGCTGGCCCGCCCGGGGACGGGGGGAGCTGCCGGAGTAGAACCAGCCATTCCCACGCCCGGGGGCGCCTGGGCCTGAGACGTGTTTTCAGTGGCCTCCACGCTTGCCGGTTGGGCTTGGGCTTGGAAAATCTCGTCAATCACGCTCATCAGCACCGAGGGGCTGCACTGCGCCTTGAGCAAGGCCCGGTCGATGCCGATCTTCGCTGCTTCTCGGCCTAGTTCATTGAGGTAGGCATTGGTGAGGACGATTACGGGCGTAGCGGCCAGTCGCGGCGTGGAACGGATGAACCGCAGCACATCAACCCCGGAGAGGTTGGGCATCATCAGATCAAGCACAACGAGGTCCGGCTTGCCCGAACGCAGGATGCCCAGGGCGGCCGAGCCATCCGCAGCCGTGTTGACCTGAAAGCCGTGGGCGGAAAGCCGATCGCGGTAGCTGCGCAGAACTACCGCGTCGTCATCGACCAGGAGAAGTCGTTTCATCGCCAACCTCGAAATTCCCGCCCGTGCTTATAGTATGTAAAAGGACATTTGACCAGCCCTTTTGTACGCTGGGCGGAGCGCGGAATCTAGTGGGATTTCAGTGTGCAGGCAATGTGCAATCACTCTCTGCTAATCGCGCCAGGACGTTCGGGCAATCGCTCGGACAGGAACGGCCGCGCTCCGCCCGCCGTTACCAAGACCGATTGGGTCGTCTGCGCAATTGAGCATTTCAGAATGAGATGTGATTCGATAATCTGCCGTCAGCATGGCACAACCTGCCCATGAATCGCTATCGCTGAAGCACCGGCTGATCCGCAACCGGACTTTCAGATGGATAGCGCTGGTACTGACTACCGGCGCGGCCGGCTTGGGCTTGCGCCCGAACGTTTCCGGTCAAACTCAGCCGGCCAACGCAGGAGGACCATTCCCCCGCCACGCTTCGACGAATAGCTTTTCGCAATACGCGGGGTCGGACAGTTGCCGAAAGTGCCATCAGGAGCAATACAAGTTGTGGGAGGGCTCGCATCATTGCCTCGCCGAGCGGGCGGTCAAGGCGGGCTTAGATCGAAGCGCGTTTTCTCCGAGCAGCTCGTTTGGAACAGCCGGCCAAACCACCGGCTTGTCCTGGAGCAATGGCCAGGCGTGGGTGACCTTCCCCCACCCCAAAGCAAAAACCGAGACTTACGCGGTTGAGCGGGTGATCGGTGTCGAACCGTTGCGGCAGTTCCTGGTCGCATTCCCAGGCGGGCGTTACCAGGCGCTTGAGACGGCGTACGACCCCCAGTCAAATCAGTGGTTCGATGTGTTTGGCGCCGAGAACCGGCAGCCAGGCGAGTGGGGCCATTGGACCGGGCGCGGCATGAACTGGAACTATATGTGCGCGGCGTGCCACAACACAGCGCTGCGGCGAAACTATGATCCGGAGGCCGACACCTATCGGACGACGATGGCCGAGGCGGGGGTTGGCTGCGAAGCATGTCATGGCCCGATGGCTGCCCACAATCAATGGCAAAAACAACATGGGACCTTAGGACGGAAAGATCCTACCATCACGTCTTTGACCAAACGGCAGGTGATGGACAACTGCGGGTACTGTCACGCGCGGCGGACGGAGTTGGCCGGCGGCTTCATTCCAGGTGATGATTTTCTCGACCGCTGCGAATTGGAGATTGTGGGTCACACACCGCATTTTTACGCCGATGGCCAGGTGCGTGATGAGGACTACGAATACGCGGCGTTTCTGGGCAGTCGCATGGCAGGCCGGGGCGTCACCTGCGCCGATTGCCACGATTCGCATTCGGGGAAAACCCGCCTGCCGGGCAACTGGCTTTGTCTGCGGTGCCATGCCGGGGGCAATACCAATGCGCCTGTCATCAACCCGGTCGCCCATAGCCATCATAAAGTGTTCGGTTTTAATACCAATGGGCAACCCTCCGTTGTGGATTTGACTCGCTACGCCGGCGAACACAAGGCCGAGGGTGGCGGCGAATGCATCAATTGCCACATGCCGCAGACGGTGTATATGCAGCGACATTCCCGCCACGATCACGGCATGACCATCCCCGACCCTTTGCTGACGGTGCAGTTTGCAATTCCCAACGCCTGCAACCGCTGTCATCAGGACAAAGACGCGGCGTGGGCGTTGCGCTACTGCAAACAGTGGTATGGAGCAAAGATGGAGCGACCCAGCCGCCAGCGCGCGCAGGTGCTGGCGGCGGCACAGCGCGCAGACACGGATTGCAGCGGCGCAGTGTTAACTTTGCTGCGCCGAGAGGATTCGGGTTACTGGCGGGCAGTGGAGGCAGGTTTGCTCGAGGCCTGGGCGACGCAGCCCACAGCCAGCGCGGCCCTCGAGGTATGCCTCCACGACACCAATACGCTCGTGCGCACGGCTGCGGCAGCGGCGCTTAGCCCGGCTGTTCTGGCCGGAGTGCCCGGCGCGGCCACTTCCCTCGCGGGCTGTTTGGCGGACCCATGCCGCAGCGTGCGGGTTGCCGCTGCTTCGAGCCTGCTGGCAACGGTTGACCCCGCAAGCCGCGCGGGAAAAGATTTCCAGGAGTTCCTGGATAACAATGCAGACGAACCGAGCGGCCAACTCCAGGCAGGGATTTACGCCTTCGCACGTGATAACCTCTCAGGAGCGCTGGACCATCTTCAAAAGGCTGTCACGTGGGACCCGTATTCAATTCCCAGTCGCCAGGAGTTGGCGGTGGCGCTTAGCGCTGCCGGGCGTCCCCGCGATGCGCTGGCTCAACTACAGCAGGCCTGCCGGCTGGCACCCGGCGATGCCAGTTCACATTATCAATTGGCTTTGGCGTTGAACGAAGCCGGGGAGCTAAAGGGCGCCGCGGCGGAACTCGCCAGGGCAGTGGGAATCGACCCGCTCAACGCCCGGGCCTGGTATAACCTCGGGTTGGCCCAGAGCGCGTTGGAAGAGCCCGCGCAGGCGCTCGAATCACTTCAGCGTGCCGAAGCCGCCGACCCTCGCGATGCCGATATTCCTTATGCGCGGGCTACCGTGCTGGCGCGCCTGGGACGAAAAGAAGAAAGCGCAAAAGCGGCCCGCAAGGCATTGCAGTTGCGGCCGGGATACCCTGAAGCACAGGCGCTGCTGCAGGCGCTGGACCCGTAAAGCGTACGAGCGTGGAGCAGTAAAACTGAATACTCGGCACTGATTACTGATTACTGATTACTCGGGCTGCGCTCCTACGCTTTACGATCTTACTCCACGAGCATCGCCCGATCTGGCGTGCTGGTTTCGGCGCTGAGGCAACCCCGAAGGTACTCGACAATCTGTTCCTCGAGGCTGCGACATTGGCCGGTCCACCGCCCCGTCCCTACGAGGTGCTTCACGCACTCCCGTAAACCCTGGAAACGCACCAAGCGTAGGCCGCACCGCACCTGGCGTCGCAACTCTTCCCGTAACCGTGGGAAAAAGCTCAACTCCCCGCTGAAGCCGGATTCCCGGGCCAGTTGGCCCAAGTCCCCGCCCGCCGGCTCGGCCGCCGGCTCGGCCGCCGGCTCGGGCCCCAGCAGCAGCCCATTGCGAAGGTTCAAACCATGCAGAACCTTTTCCAGCGCGCTGGTGAACTCGCCGACCGTGACCGTTTGGCGGCCCATTTCTTGTTTGAAATAATGGAACACGGCTTTGGCTGCCTGGCGGACAAAGTCCTCGTCCCAGGCCGGCCCTTGCGCTCCGACAATTTCCACCGTCACCATCTCCGCCGAGAAGGGGATGCTCTCGCCGCCGCTCATTTCGAACAGCAGGCAATCCTGCGCGAGTGTTATCATGCTTTGGCTCCCATTTTTTTGACTTCATGGACAAAATCCGTTGCCTCTTGAAACCGCCGATACACGCTGGCAAAGCGCACGTAAGCCACCTCGTCGAGTTGGCGCAGGCCGTCCATCACCAATTTGCCAATCGCTTCGGCAGGCACCTCCCGGTCGTATCGGTCCATCACTTCATTGACAATGCGCTCGACAAGGTCCTCGATGATCTTCGGACTGATCGGCCGTTTCTGGCACGCTTTCCTCAGGCCGGACAGCAACTTCTCTTTGGAAAACTCCTCCCGCCGCCCATCCCGCTTCACCACCACCAAACCACCCCGTTCAATTTCCTCGTAAGTGGTGAAACGGTTGCCGCAGTTCTCGCATTGGCGCCGACGCCGAATGGTCGCGCCCTCGCGTGAGGCGCGCGAGTCGATGACCTTATCTTCCTGGCAACCGCATTTTGGGCAGCGCATGGCTTCTGGGCCACTTGGGATAGTGGTGATATACTTTTACACCACAACGCGTAGTAGAGTCAAGGGCGATCGACCCCGAATTCTGCTCCAGTCTCAGAAACGTTGCGCGGCAACAATTCAAAGGCTTCGGCCAGGCGGTCGAGGGCGCGGCCAGCCTGGGATTTATCGGCGGCATGCACCCGTAAAAGCACTGCGCCTGCCGCAACCTTCTCTCCGGGCTTGAGCAACCGATCGACGCCCACGTCATAATCGAGTGAAGAGTCTTTTGCGAGGCGTCCACCGCCCAACTCGCGCACCACCTCCCCGATGAGCCGCGCATCGCACTTGGCGATATAACCCGCCCGTCGAGCCTTGAGCTCCTGCACTGAAAACGCGGTATGGTCACGTTCGCATTTTCGCGCGACGGCCCGCAGGTCAGCCCCTTGGGCCTTGAGCATTTCATCCCACTTCCGGCGCGGAGCGCCGCTGGCGAGACACTCGGCAGCCTGACGGCGCGCACTGGCAACACTCTTGGACTTACGGGTCTGGACCAACAATTGCGCCGCACATTCAATCACTAACCTGCGCAGGTCTTCCCCCGCGCGGTCAGGAGCTTGGCCGACCTTGCCTTCGAGACAGGCTACCGCTTCTTTTACCTCCAACCAGTTACCGGCAGTTCGGCCCAGGGGCGCATCCATGTTGTTAAGCAGCGCGCAGGTCTTTACGCCGCAGGCCGCGCTCAATTTGACCATCGCTTGGGCTAATTGGCGCGCTTTGGGGCGGGTCGGCATAAAAGCGGCCACACCGTATTTCACATCCAAAACGAGCGCCTGCAGTCCTTCGGCGAGTTTCTTGGAGAGAATAGACGCGACGATGAGTGGGATGCTCGGCACCGTGCCGGTGACATCGCGCAACGCATAAAGTTTTTTGTCCGCCGGAACCATCTGTGCGGTTTGGCCGCAAATCACACAACCGACCTTCTGCACAATTTTCACCATGCGCGGAACGGGCAAGTTGGTTTGAAATCCGGGAATGGAGTCCAATTTGTCCAATGTGCCTCCGGTGATGCCGAGACCGCGGCCGGAGATCATCGGCACGCGAAAACCGAGGCACGCCAATAGCGGCGCGAGTGGCAATGATACCTTGTCACCGACGCCGCCGGTGGAATGTTTGTCAACCAGCGGCCGGGTGTCGCGCGGAAACCTTAAGACCTCGCCGGAGTCGCGCATCGCCAGCGTTAGCGCTCGAGTTTCGGACCCGGAAAGGCCTTGGAAGTAAACCGCCATCAGAAAGGCAGCCATCTGATAATCCGGGATGCGGCCGGCTGTGTACTGCCTGACGATGTGTTCGAACTGAAGCGCGGAGAGTTCGCGTCCGTCGCGCTTAGCCTCTAGTGCTTCGAGAAAATTCATACACCGGTTTCGGCACGTGCACGACAACTGAGGTCCGCGCAAATCGCCAGGATTTTGGCAAAAACTTTGTCCCGAGCGGCGGCACGCGCCGGCTTGCCATAACCCGCAGAAACCGAAGAATCACCCTTTGAACTTTTTAGCGACCAAGCAGGCGTTGTGGCCGCCAAAACCGAATGAATTGTTCACGATCGCGTTGATCTCCAGCGACCGCGGAGTATTGGGGACGTAATCCAAATCGCACTGAGGATCGGGGACCTCGTAATTGATGGTCGGGGGAGCCGTATCGGTTTGGATGGCTTTGGCGCAGACGATCATTTCAACCGCGCCTGCGGCGCCAAGCATGTGGCCCGTGGCGCCTTTGGTCGAACTGACCGCGAGCTTGCGGGCGTGCGGGCCGAACACAGTCTTGATCGCCTCGGTTTCGGCGATGTCGCCCTGGGGAGTCGAAGTGCCGTGCGCGTTGATGTAGGAGATGTCCTGCGGATTCAATCCCGCGTTGCGCACCGCCATGGCCATGCAGCGTGCGGCGCCCTCACCCCCGGGAGAGGGGGCCGTGAGATGGTGGGCGTCGGCGGTGTTGCCGTAGCCGGCCAGCTCGCAATAGATGCGGGCGCCGCGGGCCTGCGCATGCTGCAATTCTTCCAACACCAGCACACCGGAGCCTTCGCCCATCACGAACCCGTCGCGCTCCTTGTCAAACGGCCGGGAAGCGCGCTTTGGGTCGTCATTGCGCGTGCTCATGGCTCTCATCGCGCAGAAGCCGCCAATACCAATCGGCACGACGGTGGCTTCGGCGCCGCCTGCCAACATCACCTGGGCGTCTCCCATTTTGATGGTGCGCCAGGCTTCGCCCAGGGCGTGATTGGCGGTGGCGCACGCTGAACAGGTCGCAAAGTTTGGTCCGCGCAGGTTGTGGTAAATTGAGAGCAGGCCCGAGGCGATGTTGGAAATCAGCATCGGGATCATGAACGGCGACAGCCGGCCCGGACCGCGCTCCAGCAGGGTCTTATGCTGCTGCGCGACCGTCTCGAGGCCGCCAATGCCTGAACCGATGAACACACCCACCTGGTTCCGATCGACCTTCTCCAGGTCCAAACCGGAGTCGCGCAACGCCTGCCAGCCGGCGTGCACCCCAAACTGGGAAAAGCGGTCCGTGCGCCGGATTTCTTTGGGCGAGGGAAACGCGGGGCTCGGATCGAAATTCCGCACTTCCGCGGCCATTTGGGTGTCATAGGCGCTCGGATCGAACCCGGTGATGCGGTCGATGCCGCAATGGCCGGCGATCAACTCGCGCCAGAAAGTTTCGACGCCGGTGCCCAGCGCCGAAACCACGCCCATGCCGGTAATGACGACTCTGCGGTCGGTCCAGTTACTCGCCATAAAAATCGAACGGGGCAGCCTACCTGATGCCAGTCCAAGCTGCCCCGACCATGTTCAAATCGGCCCTTTACTTTTGCTGCTGGTCTTCGATGTACTTGATGACGTCGCCAACGCTTTGTAGTTTCTCGGCCTGTTCGTCCGGAATCTCATGGCCAAACTCTTCCTCCAATGCCATGACCAATTCCACGGTATCGAGCGAATCGGCGCCCAAATCCTCGATGAATTTGGCGTCCGGGGTTACCTGATCGGGGTTGACCCCCAATTGCTCGACGATGATGTCCTTAACCCGTTGTTCAATGCTTTTCTCAGCCATGCTTTTCTCCGGTGCTCACTAAGTTTGCAGTGTGTCTATGCTACCTTGGGGTCAGCCGTCAAGCCTCGAATCGCCTTTTTTCTTCGCGCTTTGCGACGCATGTTCCCCCCGGTGGTATCCAATTCACATCACCATGCCCCCGTCCACTGCCAGGACCTGGCCGGTGATGTAGCGCGCACCGGGGCTGGCCAGGAACACCGCCGCGTGGGCGATATCGTCCGCTTTGCCGAAACTGCCCAGCGGGATGCCCTTTAGCACCATTTCCTTCAATTCGGCTGTGAGCGGCGCGGTCATATCGGTCTCGACAAAACCTGGCGCCAGCGCATTGACGGTAATGCCACGCGAAGCCAGTTCCCGGGCCACAGACTTGGTAAACCCCAGCAGGCCGGCCTTGCTCGCCGCGTAATTCGCCTGCCCGGCATTGCCGCGCAGGGCGATCACCGAGGAAACGTTAATGATGCGGCCGGACCGTTGTTTGATGAACGCGCGCACCAGCGCTTTTGTGAACAGGAATGCCCCTTTGAGATTTGTATCTAACACCGTATCCCAATCCTCGTCGCTCATTCGCATGAGCAGCCCATCGCGCGTCACTCCCGCATTGTTCACCAGGATATTCACCCGGCCCGGCTCGTTGAGAATTTTTTCCGCGGTCGCCTCGACGGCCGCCCCATCCGCGACATCCACCGCATGACTCCACGCCCGACGCCCCAGGGCGCGAACTTCGGCGGCCGCCTTGTCCGCGTTCTCTGCCGTGCGGGAAATGCACACCACGTCCGCGCCTTCGGCGGCGAATTTCAGCGCGATGGCGCGGCCAATGCCACGACCAGCGCCTGTTACCACTGCTACCTGCTGCTCAAGCTGACCCATGCGCAGGAGGTGATAAGGAATGCGCGGCAGGGAGGCAAGCACCAATCAGAAAGTTGCCCACCAAATGATTTGCGCTACGGCGCAGAAACGGTTCCCGCTTGCGCCACCTGCGCCACGGTCGCTTCC
This sequence comes from Verrucomicrobiia bacterium, assembly GCA_035934555.1. Classification (GTDB taxonomy): domain Bacteria; phylum Verrucomicrobiota; class Verrucomicrobiia; order Limisphaerales; family UBA8199; genus DASYXT01. Next base: position 17,497 of record DASYXT010000049.1, read on the forward strand.
AGGCTCGCGACATCTGAAACATTCAGTGCCTGCGCGTTCCGGTCGATTCGCTTCATGAACCCGGTTAACGCCGCACCCGGCCCCAGCTCAATAAATCGCGTGAACCCTTGCGCCAACAAATAGCGCATCGAGTCCTCCCACAGCACGGAGGCGGTAACCTGCTCGACCAGGCGCGCACGAATTGAATCCGGCCCCGCATGGGGTTGGGCTGTGACATTGGCGAGCACCGGCACGCCCGGTTCACGCAAGCGGACCTTCTCCAACTCGGCGGCCAGCTTGGGTTGCGCACTGGCCATCAGCGGCGAATGATACGCCCCCGCTACGGGCAGCGGCAGCGCGCGCCGTGCCCCTCGCATCTTCGCCAGCTCGCAAGCGCGCGCAATTCGGTCGGTCTCTCCTGAGATCACCAGTTGTCCCGGGCAATTGAGGTTAGCCAACACCACGCCGGCTTCCTGGCAGACTTCCCGGGTGCCAGCCGCGTCCAGCCCAATAACCGCCGCCATGCCGCCGTGAGTCGTTTCGCAAGCCTCCTGCATGAAGCGGCCCCGTTGCCGCACCAGGTTCAACCCCTCCTCGAAGTCCATCGCCCCGGCTGCAGCCAATGCGGTAAATTCGCCCAGCGACAATCCTGCCACCGCATCGAAAACCAGGTTCGGCCCTCGCTCGCGCAGCAATTGAAACGCAATCCAACTGACCAAAAAAATACCCGGTTGGGCGTTTTCCGTGCGCGTCAGTTCCTGTTCGGGACCGGAGAAGCAAATCTTTTCCAGGTCGTAGCCCAGGGCCTGGTGCGCTCGAGCGAACCAGACGCGCGTGGAGGGAAACGCGGCCGCAAGGTCCTTGCCCATTCCGACCACCTGCGCGCCTTGCCCGGCAAATAACAATGCTGTTTTTGTCATGAACCGCCGGGACTAAACACAAAATCCTGGGCGAACGAAAGGAGAATACTGCTTTTCAAGAAAGACTCGGCTGAATGGGAGCCACCGCCTTTCGGCGCAAGCGTAATAACTTCCGACCTCCAAAGAAAATCAGAACCACGATCAACGCCACGGCGAGGATCGGCGCCGCCAGCGACAGTAGCGCTGTCCCAACCGCCCCGCCTAATTCGATCGTCGCGAAAAGCGGATTTCCCAACCCCGCCGTTGCCAGAGTGGAAACTCCGCGTCCGACGACGGTGGTGGCCTGGACGGCGCCTGCCGCGCCGCCGCCGGCAATCGCTGCCAGGGTCCAGCGCAAAAACGGGCTCATATCGCCGACCATTGAAGCCGTCACCAGCGTGCCCGCAATCATCGCTGCGGGCGTCGCAATCGTATCGAGGAAATGGCCCAGCCAGGGAATGTAATAAGCCGCGACTTCGAGACAGGTCGCCACGGAAAGCGCGATCAGCGCGGGATAGGAAGCGATCCATTCGAAGCCATGTGCCAGGTGCAGGTGACCGGAAAGCGCGGCGATGTTCATCACCAGCAAGGGGACAAAAACTCTGAACCCGCATGCGGCGCTTAGGCCGATGCCCACGCAAATGCTCAGCAGTGTTTCCATTATCCTCTCCTTTGGTAGGTGCCGATGAGTTGGCCTTCGGCCAGCACGTGGCCTTGCATCGCCGTTTCGATTTCTTTCCGGGTCAACCCCGGTTTCAAATCCAGCAGCCGGTCCAGCGCATAAATTCTGAAAAAATACCGATGCGGTTTGCCCGGTGGCGGGCAGGGACCGCCATAACCGAGATGCCGGAAATCATTCAGCCCTTGCCTGGCGCCCTTCAGGACGTGCTGCCCTTTGGGCAAATCTTCCGGCAACGCGCTGGTACTGGCTGGCAAATCATACAGGACCCAATGAACCCAGTCGCCGACGGGCGCATCGGGATCATTGACCAGCAACACCAGTGATTTTGCCTGCGCGGGCGCGCCGCTCCACTCCAACGGGGGCGAAACGTCTTTGGCGTCACAAGTGTACTTGGCGGGAATGGGTTCGCCCGCTTTGAAAGCGGAACTGGTCAGGTGCATGGCGGAGTTGTGGCCGAGGTCGGCAGCGAACGCGGGCTCAAAGAAAACGGCTGCTAAAGCCGCAGCCGAAGCAACGCTGAGCCTCCAAAAATTGGATGCTCCTGAAACACGCATGCTGGAGAGTACCCCAATTTGCCAGTGACGGCAATGGTGCGCGATGCAGGATTTGAACCTGCGACCCCTTCCGTGTCAAGGATGGTGGTATAAGAGTAGGTGATTGTCACTGGTTCCCCAGGAACCCAAAAGAAGCTCGGCAGGACAGGCATATTCTATTTTTTCTATTGACACTTCCTTACGCCCACTTGTCCTAACAGTCAAATAGTTGCCCTAACGATTTGCCCAGGTCACCGGTGCAGTGCCTCCTCGGCGCAAGGCTGGACAGTGGCCGGAGACGTGGCAGCCCCGACCGGGTGATCCGAGGCGCAAGAATCCGCCCGGTCAACTGGAGCCTTGAACAGATCGCCGTCCGTTTGGTAGCCCTGTCGTTGGCATGGCGAACGCAGCTACCAACAATCACCGCAGCAGGTTACCTCCCGAAACCGAATACCGTTTTGATCGACTTGAGGAGGCCGAGTACGAGGACTGCTTTCATTATGAGATTGGGCGGTACCGGAACCCGCGAGAACGCGCTCGAATCCAGGAGGAGTTTGCCAGCCTGGCGACGGCGGAGATGGCACCGGATGATCCAGAGGACAGCGTCTACACTCAGAGGCGAGAACTGCAAGACCAGCTTGATTGGCTGGAGGCAGAGCGGTACGAGCGCCCCTGGTTGGCCCTTTCAAAGGTCAAGAGGGAGAAGATCATGGCCAGAACTGGCCGCGCTCGATCCGAACCCGTTCAGCTAAGCCGGGAACTCAATTGGGCAAACCGGCTTCTTCTTAAATTCGGCAATCCTGATTTTGAGAGCGTAGAGGTCACGATCAACTGGAGGGAGCCGGATGAGCGCCTGGTTGACTCGTTCAGGACGCTTTTGCGTCGGATGCGCGAGGATTATGGCAAAGCAGCGTTCAAAGTGGAGCAAGCCCGTGGTCCGAAGAAATGGCCAATCAGGCATAGATTGTTTGCCCTGGCCGTGTGGCGTTGCCGTCAATGCGGCATGACCCATAAGCAAATATGGGAATGGCTGGAGCCTGTGCGCAAAAAGCTCGGCTTTAGCAACCAACGCAGGCTCGGCGACCTCACACACCGAATCGAGCGCCTGATTGCGGAAGAACCATCCTGAACAGGCCAGGACTGCCGGGTCACCAATAATTCACCCGGCGAATTACAGGGGGCTGACCAAACCCAAGGGAGGGGTTAAAGGGGTAGCGTGACAGATTTATATCGCAATTGTCAGCACGTTACGCTGAACCCGGTTCCACCGAACACCGAGCAAGGCGAGGCGGTTGCAGTACACCATATGACGCACTACGAGCACTCCATTGAGACCATGACCATCCCCGATCCCTTACAGGACTTCCTTGACCGGGAGCAGAAGTATATTGAAGCCAGCAAATCCCTGGCGAATGCCAAGAAGGCACATGCCAGGCGTCACAATCCATCCTTCAAGCTCTGTCTCTTCCGAGACCATGCTGATCTATTGCTCGACAAGACCGACTTCTGCTTTCGGCGTCCAGAACTCTCATCTACTTTGAAGGGTTGGATTGGCCGGAGCCGGTCCAACGAACAGCTTCGGATTAAAGGCTATGCTGAGAAGGCTGCCATCGTTGCCTCTGCCTCCTGGGAAAAGGCTATGTCCTTCGTGCATTGTTCTCCCAAGTGTAATCGCAAGAAGAAGCAGTTCCCCTGCGGCATGACGGACTACTGTCCGGCCTGTCATTGGGCACGCATTGGTGATGCTATCTTCCGGGAGTACATGGGGGCTTTCGGGAAGGCGGGGCCATGGTATGCGATAACCGTCTCCTTTGTCTGGCACCATGGGCGGTTGAAGCTAGTGACCCGCAAGGGTCGGAAGTGCCAGGAGAAGGAGTCGCTGCGGCACGAGGCTTTCTTGGGTGCCCCACGTCTACAGCCGCTTGTTTTTAGCGAAAGCGACCAAATCCAAAAATGTGGCGGAGTCGCATTTGACCTGCTTCGTGTATTGGGAAATACAAGCCGGGGGCTGAAGCTGCTGAATGGGGCGCTGGCGGCGCTGGACTGCCATGTCTCCTTCTTTCCGGCTAAGGCCCCCAAAGGTGATCTGAGCGTCGGCGACGGTTTGATCGTTCATACCCATGTCCTCGCCAACACAGGTGCGTCGTTGGACTGGGACACCTGCCAGGAGATTTACCGGGCGCTGCTCGACCATTGCCAGGAAGCTGCCATCCGGTTGCAGCCCGACCTCCATATCTCGCCCCTCCAGTCCAAGGGGGAGTTTCTGGCTTGGCTGAAGTACGTCGTGAAGCCGCTCGTGTTCGAGAAGTTTTATGCCGAGGGTGCTTTTGCCTGCTCCGACCGGCCCGAACACTTCAACCTGCATTTCGACCAGGTCGTGTTCAGCGGGTTGGCGAACGCCTACGCCGGTATCACCAGTCCCCGTCGATTCGGGAACATGCGGTACCGGCCAGGGCAGGACGGTTATATCGGTGATTATCAATACAAGAAGCGAATCGGGGACAAGACTTTCCGGGCGCTTCGGCTTCGAGAGCGAGAGCCTGCCTTGGGGCCGCTGACAGCGAAGGAAAAGAAGCAACTGGATTACGAGCGCAAGCGCCGCGCCCAACGTCGGCGACAGGTGCGGGAGTGGCAGGAGGACAAGAAAACGAATCGCCGACAAGGTCGGAGCCAGCGGTAAGAAATGATTTATCCTGAAAGTGATTTTCGCCACTCGATGCCCGCAGGAGCGGCGAGAAAACAATAGTGCGGGGCAAGAAAGGTTATCGATCATGAGTATAATCGCAGACACAAAGGAGGCCGGTCCCAAAAAACCGGCCTGGAACAGTAATGGTATCGTCAGAAAACAAAGCCCCAACGTGTCCAACCAGGAGGAGGCCGTATGAGCTTAATGGCTCTCGACCCGGTTGCCGGGAGAAACGGTCAGCAACAGAAAAGGCAGCGTGCATCGAAGCGTAGACTGGCACACGGCCCAGATGACGGCGCTGCGTCTGGGCGCGGCGTGCCCAGGGATGCCCAATTAACACCTGTAGCGGGCAGACCAGGCGGCGATCAAGAGAGCAACCTCGGCAATGAAAAGCTGCCGGTTGCGGCCTACGCTGACATGCTTCAGGAGCGGCTCCCTAAGATCACCTGCGTTGGAAAACAGTGGCACGTCTGGGAAACCGGCGTCTTGCAGCCAACGAAAAAGGACCGGTTTCGACCCATGGCCCATGAGATTCTGCGGCGTGACCAGGAGTCGAGCGGTCTTGCCAATTCTGTCCTGAACACAATCGAAGGCCGGTGCCAAGTGAGTGAAGACAAGTTCAAGTCATTCGCCGTCATGGATGGCGATGCGATCCTGCTCAATTGCCGGAATGGCATTCTCCAAGTCACTCGTGAAACAGTTGCGCTCCTGCCGCACACCATGGATCATTTGTTTACCAAGCAGATTGCCGCCGCTTTTGACGAGCAAGCTGGCTTGGATGAGTTCGACCGGGTCGTTGCCGAAGCATTGAGGGAAGAAGAGGACCGTCAATTGTTCCTCAGATTTGCCGGGTACACTCTCCTCCCGAATTGTTCACTCCATGCGGCGCTCATTTGTTACGGCCAGGGCGGCACGGGCAAAAGCACCGTATGGGACGCAATTGCAAACGTCCTGGGCACCGACCTTGTCATGCGTGTGTCCCTTCGGCAGTTGTGTGATGGCCAGGGTTACTCCATTCCACGCCTCCGCTTTGCGGCGCTCAATCTGGGAACCGAAGCGCCGTCAGGTGACCTGGGCGAAACCGACGTGTTAAAGAACCTGGTCTGCGGCGAACCCGTCGAGGCTCGTGCCATTTACGGCAAGCCAGCGACATTCCAGGGGTATTGCACAAAATTCGTATTCCTCTCGAACCATCTGCCTCACTTCAAGCATGGGACAGACGCCGAACTCCGCCGCCTGCGATTCCTGCACTTCGCTCACAAGCCGGACCAGGTTGATCCCAGGGTGCCGCAGCGGTTGGCGGCTGAGAAGGACGGCATTTTCTCACATTTGATGGTGCCGACTCTCCAGACTCTGCTGCGTGATCCAATAATCCCAGATGGTGGAACAACTTCCAGAGCGGTTAGGGAGAGGTTTGCCATTGAGAACGACCCGCTGGAAGCCTTCCTGACCCAATGCTGCAAGTTTGGGCCGGAACTCCAGGAGACCAAGGACAATCTGCACGGAGCCTTTCTTGCCTGGGCGGACGGCAAGGACGTTGCCGCTGGCCTGAAGACGGCGGCACACTTTTTCCAGGAACTGCGCACAAAGCGAACCGGTTTGCAGGATTTCAGACCCACGATCAACGGGGTACGAACGCACTGCCTCACAGGGATATGCCTCAAAGATAGCGGAGACGCTCAGAAATAAGCGCCCTGGACTTTAAGCTCGCTCGACCAAGAGCCGGAGGAGCATTTCCCAGGCGGAAAAACTGCCACGTCCGAGCCGTCCAGGCTGTCCAGGCATTTCCCACAACTATGTATGGAGAGGCGTGAACGACATTAACAAGCGCCCCGATGACATCGAGGGAGGGTATTGGTCGAGGCGAGTTCGTCGTTTTGCCTGGACTGCCTGGACGCTTGGGGTCTGTGAGGGCACTGTTGCTTGATAAGGCAAGCAAGCTGACCAGAATGGCCGTTCTACGCCGCCTGGCCCACACCAGGAACCGCCAAGCGCCGTCTGGCGAGAGGGAGAGCCAGGCCAATCGAGAGAGCCTCATCCGCCAGGCTACTGCGGTCTACGTTGGGGGGGAACCGCTTGACCGGCCAGCCGACGCGGGGTATGAGTCCGCAGTGGCGAATGTGCAATGGCTTACGGTCCTGAGCGGCGGTCTGGCCGGTGCATTGTTCAGCTTTGGCGCTAACTCGTGGCTCGGTTTGTGGAGGCGGCGGCAGATGCACCGAAGACTCAGGATTGAGCTGCCAGAATTGCAGCGGCGCACGTTGACTGTCCGTGTGCGAAATGGACATGTCTTCCCGTTGACGGGCTGCTCGGCATGTATAACACTCGACCATGCGCTGACGGATGTGGTTCAGCCCCGTTACGACCTACGGTCGCACGGCATTGAGGAAGGCGCTCACATTACGGATAAGCAGCCGCTTTCCTTAAGCGAGGGCAAATTATGCTGGTCGCTTGGATGGAACGCAACCGCGCCAACGGTGGACATCTACCCAGGCGAGAGGAAGACACTCGAAATCTTGGAAATTGCATCGGACGAAAGTTGGATCGCCATATTCTCCGAAACACGGGATAAACCATATCGGATTTGGCTGCGGGGCGGCAGGCCCTATCAGGGCACGTTGAAAATCACTTGCAAAGAAATCAAAGCGAAAAACTTCCCGGTTCAAATTCCAACAGGGCCTTTGAACCAATGGCTCAAGCATGACGGCTCGTTTCCTGAAAAATTCTTGCCAAGCGGGTGATTCAGCGCCGCAACCGCATCAACCCATACGCATGTCTCCCGGCCCCAGCCTCCGTGGCGTGAATATCGCTTGCGGTACTGCTGGTTTGGGTTGTGGGCGAGAGGGATCGACGTAAAACTTTCCGCATTCTTTGATTTCGCATTGCCACCCGTGTCCGGCATCTCGAAGAGGCGACACGATCCGCTTCGCGGTGCAGTTGGCGCAGAAATACCCCGGCTTGGTGTTGTGTTTGTATGCGCCGAGCTTTTCCACAAATTCATAATCGTCGAGGAAATCGTGGGCGGGCGGACATGCGTCAAGTTGTCTGTTGAGGCTGGCCATGCGTCGCCGGTAATGGACAACAGTCCACACGAACCCTGAGACCACAACCAGGCCCGCGACGATTATCGACCAGAATGGAGCGGTTACCAACCTGATCTTTGTTGGCCAAGCAGCCAGACATCCAAGCGCGGCAACGGCGGCGACCGTGATCAGCCCGCCTACCGCGTTATGAAGCGTTGGTGGGATATGGTCTTTCAAGCGCACAGTGAAAGTTGCGTCGTTGTTGGAAAGGGTTCACCCATCTTCACCAGGATCGAACTCAGTTCCCGCATCGCGATTTGCACTTCAGCGGTTTCATATTCCGGTTCCAATCAAACCACCCTGCCCCTGAGCGAGCAAGGGCGAATCCGCCCGAACTCGTTCCCCGTCCAGTACCACCTGCGATGCTTGGCATCACGACCTGTTCTGTTAAGATGCCGACGTGAAGAGAATCACGCCCCAACTTGCCGCTTCGATAGAAGCGGAGTCTTTCCAATTACTGAGGGATTTGCAGGATTCATTGGCTGGCGTCTTGAAGTCGCTAGACGGAAAACGTGGTGCCAATCTGTTCGAGTGTTTTCTTTTCCATACGTCAGCGTATGTGAACCGCACAGCAGAAGGGTTCGTCGCCCTTCGCCAGACTGGCCGCATCGACGCTTCCAAGCTCCTCGTGCGTCCGGCCATGGAGGCGATGTTCAAACAGCAAGCCGTCTTGCGGCAGCCTGAGTTGCTGTATCGGATGGCATACACGGAAAGACTGGAAGACCGTAAACTGATCGAACCGGTTTATCACAGAGCCGGGAAGAACTATGACAACCTGGATTGTCGGCAGTGGGAACAATTCAAGAAGGAGTACGCGAAGCAGTACCCGAATCACACAAAGGCAGAAACAAAATTGTCGCTTTATGACGCCGCCAAGGCTGCGAAAATCGAACGCTACTACGAGTCGTACTACCGCCTCTATTGCCAAACCACCCACGCTGCGTTCAGAGCAGCAACGGGCGGGTTGAAGTTCACCGACGTAGAGGACAATCGCACGATGGCGCTTTGCGTATTGGGGGCGTTGGATGCGCTGGAAAGATCGAGAATCAGTAATGTGCCAGGGTTGTCTGATTTCCGGCAGCGATTATCCAATCTGCCAGGTTGACGCCAGTCCTTCGCTCCAGGGCTGCACCGAGAGCCGGTCAGACGGCAAACCAGGGGTGGGCGGATACCCGGTCCTCGGCTCGCTCTTCAGGGGGAAGTCAATTCAGCCCACCGATCTGCCCGTGGCACAAGTTTCGATCCTGATACACCTACAGCGGTGGGTACTTGCTCATGAGCCACCAAAAAATGATCGCTGTGGCGGTCAGAATTATCAGACCGGCACGCCGATTGAGAGGCCAATTCGATTTCCTGTCAACGAAATGTGCTTCCACCTGCGACAGGGATTCGCCCGTCCACCAACTTCGCAGAAAACAATACGCCGAAAGCACGCAGGCGGTTCCGCAGAAACCAAAAAAACCTGCGCCGATCAGCAAGCCCACCATTTTGAAGATTCCCAAGCTCACATCGGCTTGCCCATAATCAGCGCCAGTTGCGCCGGGTGGTTGCCATCATTGGTGGGGAAATAACCTGTAATTTGGATTGCGAATGAGTTGTGGCAAATCGTCGGGCATGTTCAAGGTCGTCGGCGGCACGGCGGAAGCCGCCGTCCCAGGACTCCAAGCCGCCCGCAGGGCTGAGGCTTCAACGTGACAAGTGAAGCTGCTCCAGTCTTCCACGTCCTTGGACAAGATTTCCCATTCCGATTTGAGTTTGCTGACGACGCTCTCCACAAACTGCCTTGCGAGCAAGCTGCTGTGCGCTGCGCCAAGACAATCGGACAGAATGGAACGTGCCAACCGCTCCGCCCCTGCGCCTTCGTTTCCCCAGTCAAATTGGATTATTCGATTGTCTGATACGTGCTTGCTCACTTCGAGCGGATGATTATCAACTGTCACGAGCGCCTGACCGTTTCGCCGTGTGCCCCTGTAAACTTTGAAATACGCCATACCGATCAATAGTCTCCTTGCATCGAGAAACCGTCAACTCGACGGTGAGAACGTTTCTGGAAGCGAGCGTGGCCAATCCCTTGCCCGACTGGCCAAAGCTTTCAGGAGCGCCCGTCAAGGGTCGCCGGGGTACGGGTTCGACCGGCAACGTGGGCTTGATATTCAAACCACGACTTCAGTGCCGTTGATTATCCGATGTGCCAGATTGGACGCCCCAGCCCGAATTTGGTGGCCGAGTTCCGAACAGCGATCCCTGCATCTGCCTGGGGTCTTTGCCGGTGAAAGCCAAAAAAAGGCAACCGTAAGTCAAAAGACGGGTTGCCAGCGATAGCTCGAAGAGCCATAGTAGTCAAAGCTCGGTGACGGAACGTTTCTTCCCGCAGGGTTCCCCACCCTCACCTCCTTGGCGTCTGTCACCGGGCGTTTTGTATCGCAGCCGGGTACGTTGGGCGGGTTCGGGTTGCGGGAGCGACCGGGCTTTTAATAACCCGTCTTTCGCTCCAGGGCTTCGCCGGGAGCCGGATCAACTGGCAAGGGCACTAAAAAACACCTTTGCTGATTCCATTAACGGCACCAAAGCGGCCTCGGCTATCTGCCCTTCTTGGAAAGTAGAGCTTTCGCAAGCTGGAGCCGTCCCTTGGCGTTTTGTAAGTCGTCGTTCCCGTCACAAAACTCGATCAGAAGCTTGGCGAGCGCGATCATGTGCTCAACCTGGTAACTGAGCGGGCGTCCACGGCTCCGGCAAATGGCTTCGAGGTCGGCCCGTTGTTCCTCGGACATCCGAATATTGAATCTGACATTCTTCTTGGACACCTCGGAAAACCTGCCAGAGGGGTGAGCCTGAAACATGCAGAAATGGGGTTGACAAAGATAGACAAAGGCAGACACTAGCGGCGTTGTGGCGAGAAGATGTCGGCCAGGAGCGAGCACCAGAGGACGCCCATGAAGCGCAAAAACGTGCAGGCCAGCAGGGCGCAAAATTCCACGCGCCCGCCCAGTCCAAAAACTGCTCGCTCTGAAATTGATCCCGCCAAGTTTCTGAAGCAGTTCTTCGAGGCCGAGGAGAAGCGGGCCAAAGCCGAGTCGCAGTCGCAACAGGAACGGAGCCGCCTATGAGCAAGAAGCGCGATTGGGTGGATTATACGCAGCTTGGCCTCTCGGCAGCGCAGGCGTACAAAATCAGCGAGATCGCTTCCGAATTGGGCAGACTGCGGAAGGCCGACGAGTCCCAAGAAAGAGAGGCCCGGCGTCTCGCCAATATGCGGCAGATGATCATCGTCGTCGAGGAGCTTCTGGAAACTCTTGAACCCGACCACGAACCTGAAACCATTCCTCAAAAGAATTACGTCTTAATTTGCGAGGCGGAAGCCAGCCTCCAAAAAGCAGAAATCTTTCCACCGCTGAAGTTTGAGTCGTTTGAGGATAAACGGGAAGCCGTCAAACTGGAAAAACGTCTCAATGCTCTACGAGACAAGCTGTTGAAGGCCATGACGGACGAGGAACGGCAAGAGGCAGAATTGTGTTGGAAATATATGGTTGAGGAGCCGGACTTGAAGACCTGGCTCAACATCCAGTGCGAGGCCAAGGAAGCCAGAGCCAACCAGAAGAGGCTGGCGGAGGTTGAAGTCAAACTGAAAACCTGCCTCCTGACCTCTCCTGGAGGAAAGGCGCTCAAGGGAATGGCCAGGTTGGGATTGTGGTTGCTTGGCATTTCCTTCCTCGGGGTGGTGCTGGCCGCATGGGCAAAAGCAGATATGGCGGTGGGCTGGTTTTTCATCGTCCTGTTCTTGCTGGGGTGTGTTGTGTTCTTGCTCCAGTTCTTTGTCCGGCTCCTGACCGGCGACCCGACCGTCCCCAAACAAGTCCGAGCACTCGAAAAGGAGCGGGCGGAACTGAAAGTCGCCATCGGTGAACCGGGCGCTGGAGGATCGTTCCTTAGGCTGGCGGCGATGGCCGGGGACGAAATCGACGTAAACGCACTCAGGGAGAAATTCGACGGCGAGACTTCGGCAGATCGGTTACTGGAAATGTACATCGAACGCCGGGATTTTGTGCGTGGGATTTTCGGCAAGAGTTACCTGGCGCACCAGGATACGGAGGAATCAGATAAAAGTGAAACGGAGGAGGGATGAGGGGCGAAATGAGATTCAGGCCAGCCGAAGGCGCTCTGAGCCGAGCACCAGGGCCGCAGCCGGGTTCAGAGATCGCCGACCAAGTCACGCACTTGCACGCCCAGCGCACGGGCAATTCTCACAAGCGAATCGAACGAGGGAGATTCTTTGCCACGTTCGACTCGGCTAATGAAAACCATCGACAGGTCGGCCCGTTCGGCCAACTTTTCCTGGCTCCAATCAGCCTTCTTGCGCCGCTCGCGAATTGCCTCACCGAGAAGGCGGCGATGATGCTGGACGTGCGCCATGCCGAGGGTAAAGAGCAGGAAGAACGGTGTCGTGCTATGTCGTTAACGACCATTTTTGCGCTTGCGCCGTTTTTCGGAAAATCCCACAACAATGAATGTGAACTTAGAGAGTCTGTCGTGATGAATCCCCCGACCCACAATGTCACAACATTCATGCTTGTCGCTAACTCCTGGGCGGTTGTACAAAGACAGCTTAATGAGAATCTTCAAAGCGAAAGCGGCTTCCTCACTCGCTTTGGCGCGGCAGTGCTCCAGTGCAGGCGTGCGCTGTTCAGCAAAACCCGCCTCATCCAAGCGCACAAGCCGCCACGACGGGCCTTGGCGCTTCAGCAGCGATTTTGAAAGACCCCCAATGTCTGAAATTGAGACCTAACCCAAAGACCTTATGAAACCACCCTCGCACTCGAAAGCTGCCAGGAAGCCCGCGTTCGGAAGCCGCAGATTTCCCACCTTCATCGGGCACATCAAGTGCAAGCGCACCTGGCAATTCATTCCGCTGCTCTTGCTCTTGATTCCTGGAACCGCTCGCGCCGTCTTCCCGCCAGGAAACACCTGAACTCGAATGAGAATCATGAAAATGACCTGTCGCCCAATTCTGCTCGCCTGCATCGGGGTGATGCTCTGGTTGCTGACCCTACCGCCCGAACTTCATGCCAGCCCTCCATCACCGGGCGGCGAAACCAACACGATTCTGCAAAGTTGGTCCTTCCAAGACACCAACAATTGGTCGAACGATGGCGGGTATCTTCCGCTCTCTTACACCAACCTCGACGTTTCTGACCTGGGCGACGGCACGGCGGTTGTCGTGGATGCAACTAATTACGCCTGGCTCCGCTATAACGTGGTTGAAACGAACGGCACCAACCTGACAGTAAATCATGGCACGGTCGCCTTCTGGTTCGCACCGACCTGGGCGGGCACGAATCAGGGCGGCACCGGCCCCGGCGATTGGGGACGGCTGATCGAGGTGGGGACGTACACTACCAACGCCAGCTATGGCTGGTGGAGCCTTTATTTCGACCCGGCTGGCACGCACCTCTATTTTTCCTCGCAGACCAACAACGGCATGCAGGACACTTATTTGTCCGCGCCGATTTCCTGCAAAACCAACTTCTGGCATTTCCTGGCGCTGACGTACGACGCCACCAATTGTGCTCTGTATCTGGACGGTCAACTGGTCACGAACGGGTTGGCGCTTAGTTTCTGGCCGGGGACAAATGTCCTGACCAACGGGTTCACCATCGGTAGCGATGGCAGCGGCACGATCCAGGCTCATGGCATGTTTGATGACTTGGTCACCTTCTCGTATCCACTGGATGCGAGCACCATTTCCGGCATGTTCCTCAATGGAGTAGTCTACTTCCTGCTGAACCCGGCGAACGCGGCGAATTTGACCCAGGCCCCGTCGCAGCCGGTGACCACGCCCACTTTCGAGGCCATTACCGGCTCGGGATTTCTGACCCCAATTGCAACGAACACAAGTTGCCTAACCAGCAGCAACGTCTGGCTGACGAACCTGAGCGCCGCGTTCACCAACAACGGCACCATGAACCTGACCTTCACGATTGCGGGCGGCTCCAACGGCTGCGTTTATGATGTGTTCGCGACGCCAGCGCTCGAATACCCGCTGACCAATGGACAATGGTATTGGATGGGCCAGGGAGCACACTGCGTGACGTACACGATAACGAATCTTCCGGCGTATTCCGCAATGTTCATTTTGGGCACGCCCCAGGACAGCGACGGGGATGGCCTTACGGACGCATACGAATTGCTCGTGTCCCACACCGACCCGCACGACCCTGACACGCTTGGCTTGGGCATTTCGGACGGCTGGCAAGTCGCGTACGGGTATTACGGGGCCGATCCTTTCTCCGAACCCTTCAACAATGGCTGGACGCTGCTCGACGAGTTTTTGAACGGCCTTGACCCGACTGTTTACAATCAGCCTCCGGCTCCGCAGGGATTGACCGCCAGTTTTGTGAAATCGACTGCCACGGTGAGTTGGAATCCCTCAAGTGGCGCGGTCACCGGCTACAAGCTGGAAAAATATGATCCTGCGGTGTATCCTGCCACAACCAATGATTTTTTACTATCTGCCTCGGCAGATCAATACGTGGACGCAGGGCAGGAGCTTCCTGACGATGATCTTGAAGACGGCCCACCGATCTACAGGCTCCAGGCCATTTACGGGACGCATAACTCCGCCTGGTCTGCATGGGTTCCATTGTATAGCCCTGATCCAGTCCAGTTCTGGGGTTCGGGGTACCTCGCCCATGGCCCGCAAGGACAAATCTTTGTCACCATACCAGCACCCCCTCAACAGGCTCAGAGTGTTCGCATTGTTTTTGCCAACGCCTGGCCAAGCAACCAAACCTGGATTGTGCCTCTCAGCAGCTTCACAAATAACGCGTATCTTTTGCCGCCTGCGACCGTCCCCGAATTTGTGACAGCCGGGAACTGGTTTGCGGAATTAAGGGATGCCGCTACCAACCTGCTGGGTACGGTCAAGCTTGTGTACTACGGTTACGAGTATTATCCGTTTTACGATGGACGGCAGCAACTCCAGCAGAATTTATCTTTTCTGCTGCGAGCGGCAGGAGCCACTTCACCGTTTGAGTTTACGCTTAATGACGGTTCAACGGTGGTGTATTCCTGCCCTGCCGATCATGCAGTGGCGAGTTTTGTGGAACTGTTTTACGACGATCCAGGATACATCACGCCAACTCTCGATGTCTTCACGCCTTTCCGAAACGATTATTTTCTTCGGAATTTTGCTTTCACAACCAACGATTTGAACGCCAACGGGACCCTCGACAGCGTATCGGGCTACACGGCTGGTGTCGGACCGGAGATTGTCTACCCGCCCGTCTATAACTTTCCAGGGCCGACGAACGGGACGCATATTGACCCAATTCTAGCACCAACTGACTTTCCGTGGACGTTTTTCCAGTCTGCCTACACAACAGACTCGACCTTTTTGAGCGGAGCCGACATAGGTTATGGGGCCGGGGGCTTTGCTCTTCCAAGCTCTGGAGTCAATTTGTTTGGATTGGCATTTCAATCTGTTCAGATGGCATACGAGACCAATGGCACGCTCGACCCAGAATTGGTTTCACGCCCTGCCACTGTGCCGGATTACGGCAACAATGTGTTTTATCCGTCAACCGCAGCCCCGGTTCTGGCTACCACCAATTATTATTTCGGAGTTCCCTTTACTGATCCATTACCAGGGGATGGCGTGTTCGCACTGACGAATTCGACACCAACACTGATCGCAGGGATTGGGCAGCCTTATTGGCTTGCAGGTTACGCCAAGCAGGCGATTATCAATGGCGACTCGTCAAAGTTCGGTTTCCTGGGGCAATACTTCGCCGGAGCCTACCTTATTGACACGAACGGGGTGGTCACAACCAATCAGACAGGCATTTTGTCGGAATACGGCGAGTTCTTCCCCACTCAACCTGGCCCGACCGCCCTCGTCACAATGACCAACTGGGGAGAAAACGCATCCGGCGCAGCGGTTGTGAACGTGATCGCCCTGTGCGTGGATGCCAACCACGACGGCACAATCGACACCACTTACTGGGGGCCGGACGCAACATCCTTTCTGAGTCCCTTCCGGTTCTGGATCAATGACGACCATGACGAACCCGCCAGCGCCAGCAATCCCGACCGCGACTTGAACGATTGGGGCACTCCTCCGCTTGTGCCCCCCGATTACGCCTATGGAGCTATTCGTTGCCAGCGAAACCTGGAGGACTTTGCCCGCCTCTGGATTTGCGGTGTCCCGACGTTAACCACGAATGAGAATTATTCGCTGCGATTGGCATGGACTGACATTCGGGCTGGTGCACCCAGGATGCGGCTTTATTGGGCCAGCGAAACTAATGGAGGCACTCGCTACCTGACTGATACAAACATCGCGGCCCAGCAGATTGCAGAGAACAATTCGCCCATTGGGGAAGTATCTCCAACCAACACGCTCACTTTACCAGCGAACGCATTCCGTGATGGAGTGAACAAGTGTTTTCTGTTTGAGGCGGGCGCAGCAGGAAGCGGGCAATTGACTTTGACCATAATTAGGGGAGGAACGAATGACATTGCCCAAACTTCAGCGTGGTTCGATTTCCATAACATCACGGATTTTTACGAACAGGCGCTTGTGACCAACGTACTCCAGGATTGGCCGAGCATGGTCGAGACGAACCTGGCAAGCGGTTTCACAGTGCTTTCCTATGCGAAGCTAAATCCAGGCGACACAAAACAATTAGCTGTCTTCGTTCATGGTTGGAGAATGGGTGTTTGGGATTGGTATAACTTCTCGGAAACAATGTTCAAGCGCCTATGGTGGCAGGGGTACCAAGGCCAGTTTGCCGCTTTGCGCTGGCCAACGAGGAACGCTAATACAGAACTGTTTCCTCAGATGGGATACATTACATACAACAGAAGCGAGCACATTGCGTTCAAGTCTGGGACTGGCGCAGCCGCTTATTTGAATGATTTGCGCAACCGGTTTCCAGATTACACGATCAGCGGTTGTGCCCACAGCATGGGCGGAATCGTGATGATGGAGAGCTTGAAGGAACTCGTTGGCACTGGCCAGCAACCGGTGGACAATTGCGTGCTTATGCAGGCGGCTGTCCCAGCGCAGTGCTTTGACACAAACGCGCCAAGCTTCCAGATGTTTACCAATACCGAGAACGTAGTGCCCACACCGGATATTTACCGCGATTACGCCCGGGGGATCACCAATGCACTCCGTCCCGGTGGCAAGATTGCAAACTTTTTCAATCCTGATGATTTTGCGCTCTGGACTTGGCAGCTAAATCAGGCGTTCTATGTTGCAAACCTACTTGGCAACGGCGTTACCACCATGAAACCGAATGCCTTTTTTGGATACTCCACGGATGGTACAAACAGTACCTTGAGTACGAATGTCTGGAACCAGAGCTTTTACGCGATCATTTACGGCGGCTATTACGGAAATGAGCCTACACGAGCCGTAACCGACCCGCTTGAATTGATGCCATTCGTGGCGAGACCAAGGAGTCTCGCGGTTGGTGCGCAGCCCAATGTGTATGGGCAAATCCAAGGGCAACAATTAGACCTCGAAAACCAACTGGGCTTTGGTGCTGAGATTAGTGACCACAGCGGCGAGTTTAACCGGAACATTCAGGAACCGCCGATATGGCCCTTCTATTCCGAACTTAGGACAAACCTGTTCCCGCAGCAATGAAATTACGATTCCTACTTGTTCTCTCAACGGTGATCGTGCTGGCGTTGGTGGTCGTTCATGTGAACCGACCTAGTTCGCAGTCAGCCAACCATCCGCCCCTAACTGCAACGCCAGCTTCCCACACAGGTCCAGAGAACAGCCCCGCCTTGTCGAAGCCAGTTTCACCAAGCCAGCAGTCGCAAAGAAATGACATGTCAGATGCACAGGGCAACTGGGCGAGCCACCCGTTGCCACCGGGTAATAATCTCCAAGAGCAACTGGATGAACTCGCACGACGACGGGGTGTTCCCCTAAGCATCCTGACACAGCAAGCTTTAGCGCAGTGGTCTAATGCAATGAACCAAGCCGCCCAAGAAATAAATCGACCGATTGACTTCTATGGAAAGGCAGTGGACGAAAAGGGGGAGCCTCTCAGTGGCGCCAACGTGCGCTTTGGCTGTCTTGTCTTTCCAGAAAACCACTTCATGACCAACGCAGTAACCGACGCACAGGGGCTGTTTTCGCTAACGGGCGTAACGGGAGCGGTGCTGAACGTTCGAGTGAGCAAGGAGGGGTATGAGGTAGTGCCAGGCACGAATCAGAACAGCTTCGCGTATTCTTCGCCAACGGGCGCTGGGTTCTACCCCGATCCAAACAATCCGGTCACTTTTTATCTTCGGAAGAAGCAATAAGCTACCAGGAGGCGGATTTGGCCTGGTGTGGACGGACAATCTCCAAAAATGCCTGGACGATGGGAAACTGGCAGGCGCGGCGCTAGCTAAGCTAGCTATAGCTAGGGCGCTGCGCCAAGGTTGGCAGACTGTACGTCCTAGTGTCTTGCTCATTTCGCCGGTCAGGAAGGAGATTTGTGCGAGCAATTCCCGGTCGTTCGGACGGTAACCATCCGCCTCGGCCTATCGCCTGGCCCGGTTCAGCGTCTGCCAGGCCAAGCGCAAGTTCTTCTCGACCGGCCCAAGCAACCGTCTGCCACGGCCAGCCGGATAACGCTTGCCGTCTATGCCGATACGGCGCTCGCGGACTGGCTCAGTGCCCATGGCAACGTGCCGGTAGGCCGTACGCAGGCTGATGGAGAACTCTGGGCCATCTTGGCCGGTTGCTTTGTCTTTGGGCGGAGCCGGGTTGCCTTTTTGATGCGAACCAGCAATTGTGCCAGGCGGGATCAATTGGCATCTGGCACAAAACCTGGACGACGGCCCTTATGTGGCGCTGCCATGCCCTGACGGGAGCAGATTTCACGATTCCCGGCAAGGAATCTCCCGATAGGCGTCTACGTCGCCTGGCGGGCCGCAGGACGCACCGGAGAGCAGTCGCCCTGCTGCTTCTTATCCACCCCTTCAGCGCCAGCCAACGGTAAAGGCTGGGGCGGGAGATTTGGGGCATCTTGCAGACGTCTGCGACGGGCATCTGCTCGTCGGCATGGAGTGCCTTAGCGGTCAAAACCGGTGGATCATTAGGGGAGATGGGTTTGCAATCCGCCCACCCTACTGCTGCCCAGGACGCTCAAAGCTGGCCTCGTCATGATCCCGCTCGTCTATGCCTCTCTTGACGGCCTCTGGATAGTGCCTCAGAACCAGGTCTGGGTCTCCCAGGCTTGACCATCTGTTTAGGTAGGCCCTGTCTTCAACCCACTGTTCAATCCGCCGCGAGGCGGCGATCCCAATCTCTTTTGCTTGCTGATTTGTCATAATAATAAGAACGCTTTTTGCGCTCATCCAGATTGGCGCTGGCAAATGGCGGCGGTGATGCTGCGGCTCCAGCGGTGTATACCAAGGCCGATGCGAATGGACCATGCGTGTTTGAGAGCGTTCATGCGTGCTCGCAGCCGACCTCCGGCTAATCCGTGGTTGTACCCCACTCAAAACGGCCCGTTTCTGCCGATGCGAGGCTTCGGAAGACTGGCGACCTTCTGCTCGATCTTCGCCAGCCATGACTGGTGCTTCTCAGGTGGGGCAATCTCGACGTGCTTACGTTTCGATGACCATTGCAGCTTTCCAATGCGGATTAAGGCTGTCATGTGCTGCCAGGCTGTTTTTATCAAGCCATCCCGCTCCTCCCGACTGCGGTATCCTGGCACTTTGGCAAAGGCATGAGCTAGGGCGGTGTCCCTAATCGGCCCGTCGTGCTCTTGGACGATGTGCATCAACTCGGCTTGGATCGGATGCAGGCGACCGATGTTGCGCCTACGGGCTTCTTCCTCGGCGCAGAGCCGCTGCTCGATCATCCGGCTTTTCCAGCAATTGTAAGGCTCTACCAGGATAGTCATATCAGGGTTGTGGTTGGATTTTTGAGCAGCGCCTGCCTCCTCAACTTGCGAGCCGCCGCAAGTGCGGCTTGTCTCGTGAGACCTCGATGCAAAGCACGGCTCCGCAACCCTTCTTGGATCAATTCGGCGTCCAGGTGCGTTGCGATGACCTCCAGGGCGGCGATACTCGACGGCAGCATTTGCAGGAGCTTGGGGTCGCTGAGTGCGGGGTTGCGTGCCATTGACGCCAAGACCTGGCAATAACGCTGTCCCCACGGCAAGCGGCCAGAGTTGTAGATGGCCGTCATATCGCCGTGCGCAAGCTGGCGCTGATAATCACCGAGGATTTTCCCCGCACTGATCAACCAGCCCGTCGAGAACGCCAGGCACTCCAAAAGTTGTCCGGCCAAGTTGTCGGCGACCTGGACAAGCTCTGCGTTCATAGGCGGCTTGGAGGGTAGGTGTCCAGGCGTTGGCGCTGCTGCGGGTGTAGTGGCAGCGGAGGATGATGTTCGTGGTGATGGCGGCACGGTCGATTCGCCGTTCTCAAGATTGGTGCGTGTAACGATCATGCTTTACCTACGCTCACGGCCCCGAAAGTCGTGTGTCCCGCTGCGACCAGCGGCGGATGGTGCGGGGTGCCCCGTGTAGACACCGTCCTCGCACCCTCGACCCTGGCTGACCATGCGATGTGTCGTCTAGCCGGTGGGGTATCTGTTGCCGCTATGCGCCCTGAGCTATCCCCAGCCCGCATCCGAAATAACCACGCACTGCTTTTGTACTCCATTATGCTGGCTCCGCCATGCGGTATGGCCCCATTGGAAGCGAGGCTGGCTCCCGTGGGAGGAGCCAAAAAGCGCAGCACCGAACGCCGGTCTGACGCCCAGGGGGAGTATGTCTCACAAAACGACCGTTTGATGGAGCATCCCGGCCAGGATGGGAACCTTGGGCGTTTCAGGGCGGTTTTGGTCTCAATAACACGTCTCTTTTATCTTTGACTCGTAAACTCATATGTGCTATGATAAACGAGACATGAGCATTAAAACGTCTCGATTGATAGGATACGCACGAGTCTCCACCAACGGCCAAGAACTCCAACTCCAAACTGACGCCCTCCTCAAGGCTGGCGTCCCGAAGAAGCTGATCTTCGTAGACAAAGTCTCCGGCGCAAAGTCAGCGCGGCCAGGTTTGGATGAATGTCTACGGCAGCTTCGGGAGGGGGACACCCTGGTCGTATGGCGCTTGGATCGCCTGGGCCGGTCTGTCCGGCACCTGATTGACCTGGTAGAGGGGTTACGCCAGCGCAAAGTGGGGTTCAAATCGATTTGCGACGGAGCCATCGACACGACCACGGCGTCCGGCGAACTGATCTTCCATATCTTCACGGCCCTGGCCCAATTTGAGAGGCGTTTAATCCAGGAACGCACGCGAGCCGGTCTGACGGCTGCCCGTGCTCGTGGGCGGTTGGGTGGGCGTAAGCCTATCTCGCCCACCGACCCACGGGTTTTAACCGCCAAGGCGCTCCACGCCGACAAGAAGATGGCCGTGGCGGACATCTGCAAAACCCTCCAAATCTCCCGGCCAAGCCTGTATCGTTGGCTGGCGCTAAAGGACGCGTCGAGCCAGGGTGGCAACTCTCCGGCTCGTCCTGCGGCCCGCCATACGTCGTAGACGGCCAACGGCAACAGCCTCGTCAGGGTTGGACCTTTGCGACGACCTCCGGCCACGGTGCCGGGGTGGCCCCAAAAAGCCCCAGGTTGCAGGCAAGGGCCGCTCCTTTTGGCCGGGGAACACGCAGGAAAACCTTGTGACAAGGGTACCACAAGGTTCTGGCGGTTGGTGAAACCAGCGTCCAACCAGGGAACAAATGGCTCTTGGCGATTTGCCTGGACTGCCTGGACCGGTCGGACGGCCTCGCTTCCAGAGCCGTGCTATTTCCGCTCCGTAAGCTTGGCTATCTGGGCCTGCTCGTGCTCCTTCGATACGTATGCACCGTACGTGTCGAGGATCAGCTTGGCGTCACGATGTCCCTGCCATTTGGCAACGACTCTGGGATCAGCACCTTGCTCCAGGGCACGGATGATAAACGTGCGCCGGAGCGCCCTCGGTGTGTACACCGGCATCTGGAGGCGCTCACAAGCTCCGTGGAGCGCCCGTTCGGGATCGCGCCAAACAAACACCGGCTTGCCGGTCTGGATACGTCCGGAAGCCCTCAGAGCTTGCAAGATGACCTTTCCGTGGTCGAAGATGGGCACTTGGAAGGCTTTGCCCGTCTTCTGCCGAACGAAGCTTACGACGCCGCGCTCAAAGTCGATATGCTCTCCCCGCAGATTTTTGACTTCCTTCTGGCCGATGCCGAAAGCGAGCATAAAGTTGAGGATTTCGCCGGACTCTGGAGAGACCCGGCAGACTTCCTCGATCAGCTTCCAAGCTTCCTCCCAAGAAGGCTGTTGCCGGATGGTCTGGGTGCGCTTCAACGGCTTGAGCTTGGCCGCAGGATTTCCAGGAAGCCAGCCGGTCTCTACGGCGTGCTCAAGGCAGCGGCGCAGGGTCTTGAACATCACATCGTTGACACTGGTCGGGTTTAACCCGTCTGCTTTGAGCGCCGCCTGGATTTCCCTCAGCCGCGTGATGGTGAGGCTTGCCAGGGCCGTACTGGGAGCCAATACCCGTCCCAACATACGCCAATGTGCCTCGCGAGTATCGCGGGTGCCTTGAGCGACCGACCAAGTTCGCTTCCAAGACTTGAAGCATTCAGCCAGGGTATGCGCCTCCGTAGTGGACGCGGGAGGCGTGGCGGGCGCTGGTATCGCCGGAAGCTCCGGCACGTCGAGTTGGTACTCCTTGATGTACGCTCCAATGACCTTCTTCGTCTGCTGTGACCAGTAGTTTGCTGGCTTTGGCGTGCTGATGCGGTTGGCCTTTATTCTTCCCACTTCGATGTCCTTCGTTCTCAGATTCCGCCAGCGGACGCGCTTGCCGTCGCGCCTGACTGACCACAATTGGCCGGTCTTCCGGTACCGGTACAGGCCCTTCTCGACACGCTCGTATCGAGATGTGTTAGGACAACTGTTAGGACCGGAGTCAAAAAGCCCATCAATTACCGAAGAGTGGAATAGTTGTAAATGGCTGATTTCACAAGGGTTTTGTGAGGTTTGCAGGATGGTGCGCGATAGAGGATTTGAACCTCTGACCCCTTCCGTGTCAAGGAAGTGCTCTACCCCTGAGCTAACCGCGCAAGTTATTGCTGTCCCAACGAGTTGCGAAAAAAACTTGCCAAACACTGTGCTAACCGCTAAAAGCTCGTAAAGTCCTGTATAAACGGGCGGATTAGCACAATTATTTAGCACAAAGTGCAGGTCTCGTTTGCAACTGTATGAGCAGTAACTCATCAACGAACGGTAGGTTAAAAGGGGTTTACCTGCGGGGCAAGGTTTTTTGGTACCGCTATAGCTACGAAGGTCACCAATACCGCGTCTCGCTCGAAACGGACGACGAGGCACAGGCGATCACAAAGGCCCTACGGGTCCAAGCCAATCCTGTTCTTGCCGGGGCGGATCCGTTAAGCGAGGAAATCACCAAATACGTCGCAGTCAAACAAGAGGAGGGAACGTACACACGCAATTCCGCCGATTCTCGGGAAGCTGTCCTCCGGGCCTGGACAGCTGACCGAGCCTTGAAAGAGGTGAGGCAGATTGACTCCGATGAGATCAAAACCTGGTTATCCTCGCTGCGGCGCGGAAAAGACCGTCTCCAACAATCGAGCATTGAAAGTTACGGTATGATCATTCGGGGTTTTTGTGGGTGGTTGGTCACTGGACACAAGCTTCGCGAGAATCCGGCCGCTTTCATCAAGAGCAAGAGCTTGCCCTCGGCCAAGCGCCGGCGCTTTTGCCAGCGAGATCAGGTTGATGACCTCATCAACGGCTGCACGGACATCGAGTTGAAATTCATCCAGTATGCGGGATTTCATGCCGGAATGCGTAAGGACGAAATCATTCAGGCCAGGCCAGAATGGTTCGACCTGAAACTCAATATCATTCACATAACGGAGACAGAAACATTCAAGCCCAAGGACAAGGACAAACGGACAATTCCGCTGACGAAGGCATTCCGGGACTTCCTGGTGAACGAGATGATGGTTGAGGGTGAGTTGCCCGGCCCTTTCTTAATTCAGCCGAACAAGCAGCAAAGGAAATCCCGCTACCGTTATGATTTCCGCAAGCCGTTTGCAGAATACATGAAGGAGAAGGGGTTTGCGTGGGTGACGCCGCACATCATGCGCCACACCTTCGCGAGCCTTTTGGCGATCAAGGGCGTTTCGATCTTTAAAATTGCGAAGTGGCTGGGGGACGACGTGAAAGTTGTTGAGCGGCATTATGCTCATCTGATGCCGCAAGACGCGGACATCGAGCGCGCCTTCGGTGATGAGGAATTGGAGAAAAACTAACCCACCAGATTCGGGCCGATCCAGCCCGCAAAGAGGGGAACTCTGCTTCCGGCGGCTGAACTGCATGCGATGTAATGGACTAGCCTTGTTTTGGGAGTATTGACGAGTGCGCTCTTCTGCTGACAGTCACCCTTCAAATCCTCCTAATCTCAGGCGCAAGCGCCTAAACTGGAGGCGAGGGGTCGGAATTGGCCGGTTTTGTGGGCTTTTTCAGCCAGATTCTCTCAGGTCTTCTGAGGAATTCTGCTTAACCCGGGATTACCCGGCGTAACCGGTCTTAACCATTTTGGTGCACGTTTTGGTGCACACTGAAGATGCACGGTCCGTTTCGGCTATGCCACGCAACCCTTGCCGGGTTTTGGTGTATAACAGCACAGGATGATCTTTTGCCAAGAACACTCCAACTGGGTAACCAAACAAGCACATTCACGCTGGGTGAGTTTACTGGCACTTGTTTTGCTTGCTTTGCTAGCAAATCGGACCTCTTATGCCGAGAGCGAATAGAATCGGGGTAACGCTGATTGAGTTGCTCGTCGTGATCGGAGTCATTAGCGTGCTTGCCGCACTCCTTTTCCCAGCGCTGAACACGGCTAAATCGCGGGCGCGACGGATTCAGTGCGTCAGCAACCAGCACCAACTCGGTATTGCGCTCAACACTTTTCTCACGGACAACCATACCTACCCTCTTTGGGCTGCGCCTACCAACAACGATCCACCTGGTCACTGGTGGGCGGAGCAGTTGCAGCGAGCCGCCTTAGGCGGTATTCGACCGGGTCCCAATTTCATACAGCAGGGGGTTTGGCGTTGTCCGTCATCAGCGCGGCCGCGGCCTGATAGTGTCTCCTATGGTTACAACGCCTTCGGGAGCTTGAGCGTCGGTAACGTAACGAATAACCTTGGCCTGCTTGGTCACTACAGCGAAAGCTCGGAGAGCTTAACTCCAATTCGCGAAGCAGAGGTGGTCAATTCCGCCGGGATGATCGCTGTTGGCGAAAGTGATGACGTGACGTTCATGCGTGCGCCTGACTATGACCTGGTTGGTGGTCGTCCGCGGCACCAAGGAAGGATCAATCTGCTGTTTTGCGATGGCCATGTGGAAGGGTTTAAGCCGACAACCCTCTTTAGGGAAACAAGCGATTATGCCCTGGCGCTTTGGAACCGCGATCACATGGCCCATCGCGATAGGCCATGAGAACACGGATCGGAAAAGTTCTCTCTGTTCAGCACGTAGCGAATCGGTTTCCAGCGTAACTCTCCCAACCACACCCCTTGGCCCCTAGTTCGTTCGGGAAACCTGAACTGGCTTCATGCGCCAAGCGGCGTTTCGCTCGACCACCGTCGCGGTAGGATGCAACTCGGGATCAACAGCCACGTCTTGCGGGGATCGCCACCCCAAGTTCCGACTCCTAGGTTTCCGTCAACAAGACCCGTTTCGTGATAGCTGCCCACGTTCAACTGGCAAGCTCTGCTTTTGGCCCGAACCGGTCACGAAGCGGCTGCGCTGGACGTGGTCCCTCCTGTAAATAGCCCCAAAAGCACCAAAGGCGGGCGGGCTGGGGTCGGACCGATTTGGTATTAACCTGCTATGGCCAAAAAGCGCGATGAGCCTGGAAGGCAGGCGAGGTTGATGGATGTCTGATATTCCCGGTGCTGCTGCTGGGTATTTGAGCTCACGGGCGCCGGGCTGGGAGCGAGTGGAGAAGCGGCTTGCGTTGCTTGGTGCTCGCAGTTGGAAGCTGCGCCTGAAATGCCATTACTTTTTATCGGAGCCGCTCTGTGCATGTTCGGCTTCATGGGTGCGGTCGCACGATATACGGCAGCGGAGCAAGTGCCTGTCGCGACGGACGCCATCACTGACTTGGCTGAAGGGACGCAGGGTGCAGTCAAGACCGTGGCCCGTGCGGCTGCAGAAGGAATTCAAGAAGCGCAGCGCGACAAGCCGTCCGCTTAATACGGTGGTCGGGGGACTTCCGTGCTGACTTCCCCCGGTGCTGGGCAGCTTTCGCTGGCCGCCTCGCCTTCCCCGTGCTGTCCCCGGTGCAACCCCTCCCGCACAAACTCGCGAGCAAATCCCTTGACAGCGTTTTGAACCACTTCATCCTGCCACCGTCGCGCCGGATGTATGGGGAGTAGCAATGAAACAACCGTCGAAGAAAAAGGCCCGTAAAATAACGAAGGATTTGGACAGCCCTGCGCCCGTCAAACGCACTGTGGACGAGTTCGACACCGCCTATTTCATCGCTGAGGCCACCCTCAACGAGCAGCGGGAGCCAACCAGTAGGGCACCTGCCGAGGAACTGCCTGCCTCGCCAACGGTGCCGCCACTAGCGCCAATGGCCGCGTTGTGGCCAACTCCTGCAGCCTCACAGGAAGCATCGAAGTCAAGCCAAGCCCCCGCTCAGGCGGCGCAGTCACCGAAGTCTCCAGCCTGTTCGGAGCCGATGAAATCGCCGGGAAAAGCGGCGTTGGTAGCTGAGGCCCCTAAGCCACTAGCGGCCCCGAAAGTCACAGTCACTTTTGTTTTGCCGATATGCGACGCCAAGCAGGTGTCGGTCTGCGGTGATTTTAATGACTGGTCGCCGGACGCGACACCCATGACGCGGCATGACGATGGGCACTGGGAGGCGACCGTCGATTTAGCGCCTGGACGCTATCAATACAAGTTCGTCCGTGATGGGGAGTGGATACCTGATTTGCTGGCCCCGGAGAATGTCTGGAACCAGCACGGCACACTCAATTCGGTAGTGGAAGTCCGGGCCTGATTATCGACTTTGGTTCCGCAGCGCCGGTGGCCGGGCCAGCGTCGCAAGCGGACTTTTGGGTAAAACAACCGTATGAAGGCCCTAAGGAACCTGGCTCTCTTCGTCAGTTCGATCGCCGCCGCCGCTCAGGCTGCGACCATCAACTTTGACGATGCCAGGCCCGGCAAACCGGCTCCGGGCTGGACAACGACGAAGACTGGGAAAGGCACGCCTCACTGGACGGTGGAGAAGGACGAAACCGCGCCCAGCAAACCCAACGTTCTTAAGCAGTCCGGCGAAGCGACTTACCCGGTCTGCATCAAGGACGGGACCAGCATCAAAGACGGCTTCGTCGAAGTGGAGTTTAAGCCGGTGTCGGGCAAACAGGACCAAGCAGGCGGCCTCATCTGGCGCTGCAAGGACGCGGACAACTATTACGTCGCCCGCGCCAACGCGCTGGAAGACAACGTGACAATTTACCACACCATTAAAAGCAAGCGGGTCTCGTTCAAAAACGTGAATGAGAAAGTCGCCTCCGGTGTGTGGCACACGTTGCGCGTGGACTTTGCGGGCGATAAGGTCAGCGTCACCTTTGATGGGAAGAAGGTCCTTGAAGCCACCGACGGCAGCTTTACCGAGCCGGGCAAGGTCGGCCTCTGGACGAAGGCCGACAGCGTGACCCTGTTCGATAACTTCAACTATGGGGGCAGGTAAACAGCAGCCAAGGGCGCATTTCGTGCGGAATGTTCCGGGGTCGGGTTAACGCTCTTTGTTGGTGACCTTAGAGTTTTACTCCGGGACTCTTTTCGTAGGCCGACCCCATGCGGCAAAGTTCGTCCAAGGTTTCGGAAAACAGGTTGTATAGCAATTTCAGCCGGTCCACATCCTTGATCACGCCCACGACCTGAAAATACAATTCATCCACGTCGGGTGGAAAATTTCGACCGCCCCAGAATCTTTCCTCGTCGCCGCGGACGGAAAAATGGATGTCGGGTTGGGCAGCGACCAGTTCCCTGATTTTATCGCTGGCGAAGAGACGGCGCAGCTTAGTCTCGTCATTGCCTTTGATGATGAAATCCTCATCGAACTGCGGATACCCCACCGTCACGTCCTGCATGCCGAGCCATTTCCCGAGGTTGCTGAAAACGCCCTGCCGGTAAATGTTGAACTGAAAACCGTCTGGATTGACATAGGGCGCGCGCATCCGGGTGTAGGTAATGGAGGATTTGCCGGTGGACACGGTAAAAGTGTCCAACACGACCGTCCACTGGCCGTGCCCGGCTTCCACCTTCGCGCCATTCCAAAAACCACCGCCGGTGAAATTACCGCCGATGGCGTTGGCAAATTGCTGCCAGATTTCGTCCCGGCTGGGACCGAACAGGGATCTGAGAAAGCTGCTCATAGGGTCGCTCAGGCGACCTTAGCGCATTGCCGAGTAGCGTCGATTATAAAAAGGTTCGCAGATTACCTGGTCTATGTTTGCTCCTGTTCCATCTTCTAGTGGGTCATCGTATAAACCAGGATGTTGATCAACATTGGGTAGCCCATTGGCTCGGAGAATTTGTCGAAATAGGATTCATCATCGCCTTCGTGTTCCCACCCATCGCCGTAATGATTGTTGTGACAGAGCAGAGCGATCATGTGCTGCTTGTCATCGTACAGGGCGTAATAGTGCGGGTCATGGTTCTTTTCCTCGAACGGCCAGCCCGGATCATAGGATTGGCCGGTGTGCAGGTACGTACCGACACTGGGAATCTGTGGTTCTTGCTTGAAATCAAAAACGGTGTGGAAAATGCGATTGGTTAACCCGATCTCCACCGGCTCCCGCCCAGGGAAGATCCGCTGGAGTTGCTCATGGAAGTGGTCCCATTGGTCGTCGCCCCAGAAATCGTCGGCCATAAGAAAACCGCCGTTCAGCAGGTACTGGCGCAACGCCGTGACCTCTTCCTCGGTCAAAACCACCCGGCCAGCCGAAGCCAAATACACGAAGGGATATTTGATAAGCTCCTTAGTGCTGATATCGATGAAATTCAGTCCTGGCCTGACCTTGAGGCTGGTAACTTCGTGAAGGCGGAAGATGAGATTGAGGTCCGCTTCGGGCGCATCGTCGTCCCATAACCGCCCGCCGCCGTAGCGCCAGTCGCGGTCCGCGTCGAATTTTAGGCGCGCGAAGGTAAAGACGTCTTCGCGCAACTCCGGGTTGAGCGTTTTTTCCATTTCGTCCTGTTCTCTTTGGAGTTCCGGGTCGCGGATTTCATAACTCCGGCGCCAGCGCCAGCCGTTGCGAGGCTGGGCGTGCACCGAAAACCAGACCAACGCCCCCAGGACCACAAACAGAATTGCCGCGTATTTGGATTTCATGATCCGCTCACTCAGTTTTCATGTTGAGGATGGGTCAGGTTGCGACCCACCCGCTTGCCCTCGTACAACCGCGCCGTTTCCACCAGGATCCCTTCCAGTTGCCGGTAATAGTCGTCTTCTTTCATGCTGTCTTTTCGTGAACGCAATGCGCGCAACTGTTGCTCGAGTTCATCGCGGCGGGCGCGAGCTTCCGGAGCGAGTTGCCGCTCCGCCTCGTCCGGGACCAGGAACAACTCATGCGCGCGCACGCCATCGACCGACCTGCCGCCGGCGGCCGTCTTGACGGCGCGCACGCCCTGAAACCAATCGGCCGGCGTGCCCAGACCATCGCCGTTGTCATCCAATAACGCGTGCTCGGTCTGCAATCGGCCTTGTTCTTTGTAGAAACGTTCGACCTGGTGTGAGGCAGCCAAATACGCCTCGAGCAATGAGGTCTGGCCGTCCTTGTCCAGATCGGCCCCCGGCGCAGCGATCGCCTGCGCCAGATATCCGCCGAACCGGGCCGCATTGACCTCATACCCGCTGCGGGTGGCCGTGATAACCACCCGGCCAGGAGCGGAAAGCGCCTTCAGAAATGGGCCGCTGGCGGAAGCACACTGAATGATCACCAAAGGCCGGCGGCACGGCTTCAGTGCCATAGCCAAATCCGCTGAAGACAAGTCCGGTCCGCGCAGATTGAAGTTAGCCGTTCGGCCATCAAAGGTCCCATGCCCAATAAAGACCACCCACAGTTCGCCCTCTGGTTTGGCGGATTCATTAGTTAAGACGGTGAGCAAACGCGACCGGTCCTCGTCCGGGCGGTCCTGGTCCTGTCCAATCACATAAGTTTGCAGCCCACCCTTGGCGGCCCCCGCTTTCCACATACCCGCCCAATTCGAAAACTGCTCGGCATATTCCGGTTCACCCGGCGCTCCGATTACCAAAACCAGCGAGCGTAAGGGAACCGTTTGCCCCACAAGGTTTGCAGCAGAGAACAGGAAGAGACAGAGCGCCACGCGCGACAACGCCTTCGGGATTCTACCTGTGAGCGTTCTCATGCCAGTCCTTTCCATCGGCGGATACCCCAATCGCTCAGGAAACACGCCAGCACAAAAAGAAACACGCTCGGCTGGTGCCACAACGGCCGGCTCGCTGTCTCGGTAATCGGTGCCGCCCGGTCCGGCAAATGACCGACGAAGCTGCGCAAGCCTTCCATCGCGATGAGCTGGCCACCCGTCCGCCGCGCGATGCTTTCCAGGAAAGCGCGATTCGGTGTCAGCGAGCGGAATTCTTCAGCCGCGGGCTCCGCCG
Source organism: Verrucomicrobiia bacterium (assembly GCA_035934555.1). Classification (GTDB taxonomy): domain Bacteria; phylum Verrucomicrobiota; class Verrucomicrobiia; order Limisphaerales; family UBA8199; genus DASYXT01. The sequence continues at coordinate 48,092 of DASYXT010000049.1, forward strand.
TCCAACCTGCTTGAGCCCTGCCGACTACCTGCCCATCCGGTTGGCTCACCAGTGCCTCGACCGCATAGGCGCCGGCGTTGTGAATGACATAGGTTGCCTCGTACCGGCCAGGTCCGGTCGCCGAAGGCGGGGCGGTGAGCTCGACCGTGCGAGTGTCGTTCGAGGAACTGGAAGGCTCCCCAGGCGCCCTCTCCAACCGCACGGGTAGGATCGTCAGGCGCGCCGTCGCATTCTCCAACGGCTTGAATTGTTCATCACGCACTTTGACGGTCAGGCGCACCTGGCTGGGGTCGTCAGTGGGTTGAGATTCGACCGAGACGCGAGCGGGGACATCGGATACCAGCCAACGCACGAGCTGGCGCCACGATTTGCCGAGGTCTTTCTGCATGCCCTGGTCCTGAATTCCCCAGCGCCACAAGTCGCCCACCATCAGGGCGGCGACGGCACCCGACCCGAAGTGCTGGACCGCCAGGGCTGGGTAGGTGTGGTTGTCGCCGTCAGACACCGTGGCGAGCACGCTCGCGCCAGGCTTCGATTGCCGTATCGGATTCAATACCTCAAAGGTGGGCATGGCGGCCAACCGCACTCGTTCCTCAGCCTCCGTCGCGCGCAGCCGGGTCCAGGGCTGCAACCACCCTTCGCGCGTCAGTGACCATTTGAACTCTGCCGGCAGTTGCACCTCCGCCGGGCGATCCAAGTACACCGGCAACATCGAACCAATCGGCGTTTCGGCGTAACCGCCCTCGCGGAACGTCTCCGCGCCACCGAGCATAAGGAACCCTCCGCCGCGTTCCGCGACAAATCGCCGCAGCAACAGCATCTGCTCGTGTGTGAAAAACTCCGCCTCTACCCGGTCCAAAATGACCGCATGGTACTTAAACAGCTCCTCGGCAGTTTTGGGAAAGCCCCCGCGCAATTCAAAAGCGTCTTTGGTGTTCAACCGGACGGTGACGGGCTGGTCGTAGCGCGCGGTTTCTTCATTGGTCGCTGCGCCGAAGCCGCGAAACAACGGATTGCTGCCCTCGCCAAAGCGGCCTTTGAACTGGAATTTGGGCTCGCGCCGCGCGATGCGCAGCAGCGTCACCATCTGCACCTGCGGATCCTCCTCGAGCGCGCGATTGAGGAATTTGTACTCCCAATCGGGCCGCCCGGCGACACACAACACGCGAAAGGGCTCCTGGCCGCGGTCCACTACCAGCATCCGTTGATTATTCACCAGGGTCGCCTCGTGCGTGAAACTGTCTCCCTTTTCCCCGGCAGCGCGGGTTTCCAGTTCATAAAAGTGAATCCCAGGTTTGTCGGGCTGAATTTGAAAACGAAAGTTCAATTGCGCATCGTCGCCAACGGCGCGCTGGCTCAACGCGGCGACCGCATTGGACACAGACGAAAAACCTCCAGACGGAGCTGAGACATCATTCGTGGCACCACTCGGCCGACTGACCGCCAGTTCGGTGATTTGGGCTCGAACCTCAGCTCCGGCGAAGCCGCGCGCGCTCACCGCCGCTTGCACCGTTACCGGCGCATCCTCAAAGGCGGTCTGACTGACGGCTACTTTGTCCACGCTGACGTCGCGTAAGCCGGAGCCAGTGCCCAGGACCACTGGGTAAATAGGTGGACAGCCATCCAGCGGGGGCAAGTCAGCCGCGAGGTCGGTCGCATTGCCATCGGTGAAGAGCAACACACCCGCGACCGGCTGGCCGCGCCAACGCGCCATCGCATCGCGCAACGCCGCTCCGATGGCCGAGGCGCGCCCGTCAAAATTCAAATCACTGAAGTCGCGTGTGCTCTGTAAACGGGAATCGAACGTGTAGCGGCGCACCTGAAACGTCTGCTCGAGAGTGTTCTGCCAGCCCTGAGGGTCGGTGGCAAGTTGAGTCCGTAAGAGCTCGCCGCGCGAATGCTCCTGGCCCGAATCTTTGATTTGTAAGCTCTGGCTGTTATCGGCAAGCAGCGCGAACACATTGGCGCCGGGCCGCGCTCGCTGGCTTACCCAAAGCGGCTCCAACAGACAGGCGGCGAGCGCCGCCAACCCAGCGAGCCGGAGTCCGCCGCAAAGCAACGCGACCCAGCGCTCCGCTGCATTGCGCCGATACGACCACACCACCACGCCCGCCAGCACGGCCAGTGTCAGGAGAGCGGGCAAGAGCCAGGCTCGGCTCGAAAGCACAATGGCAGCCAAATCAGTCATCGCGGACTGCCCAGCTCCTCGTAATATTTCCGCACCAGGTCGGAGTACTTCTCCTGCACCGGGTCGCGATCCAGCGGCACCAGGCTGCGGTCATTTTGGGCGCGTGAAAGCTCCTGCCCCACCCAATCCCGCGCCAACGCCAGGGGTGCCAGCACCTTGTTTTGCAAGTCTTCCTGCGAAGGAGGCTTGCCTTGTTCGCGGTACTCGCGTCGATACACTCCCACTCGTTCCCGCACAGTGGCCAGTTGGTTGCGCACATCGGGCGAATCCACCGCTTGCTCCACGTCGCGCATGCGCTCGGTCCAATCCAGGTAATTATTTCCAGTGATTGGTCCATTCAGGCCCAGTCCACCGCGCCCGCCCCCGAGGCCTTCGGCGAATTGGCGCAACCGGTCACGGTCGGCAGTGCCACCGCGGGTTACCCCTTGGCCTTGGCCGGTTTGTGAGGACTCGCCGGTGGTTGGATTTGTTGCGCGCTGACCGCCCTTTGCGTTCGCCTGGCGAGAGCCGGGGCGGCTTCCTGCTTGGCGCCCAGCACTTTGCTGGTTATGCGCGGCATTGGCTTCGCCGGCAGTTGGCGCGCTTTCCTGGCCTGCTTCGGAGCCAGCGCTGGCCAGCGCGTTTGTGTCCGCTGCATCCGGGCCACGCTGCGGGTTGCGGCTGCCGGCGCGCGCCTGCGAACTGGTTTTATTTTGGTCACCGGTGGTTTGGCCGGCTGAAGCGTTGGCAGAATTGGTTGAAGGGACTTCGCTGCCCACTTGTCGCGCCAAATCCTCGAGCTCCTTTTGGGCGTACCGGAGCGCTTCGGTTTCACTGCCCAGAACATTCTCAGCCGCGCGCTCGACCCCTTGTCGCATCTCGTCGATATTCTGCCGCGCCACGCGCTCCGCCTGGCTGGCCTGCGGGAGAAATCCCCGATCCACCAGGCGTCCGCCCATTTCCAGTTGGTTATCGGTGTGCATTTGGTCGGCGCGCCGGAGGATGTCATAAAGCTGCTTTGAAAGGAGCGGCTCGGTTGTTTCGGCCTGCTCGGTCACCGCGCGCATTTGACCAAGAAGATTTGTGAGGGCCGACTGCTGTCGAGCCATTTGCTCGACCAACGCCTGGCGTTGGGCCGAGTCGTCCAAAGATTTCTGCGCCGCATTGTTCAGCGAGTCGAGGTCGCGCGCGATTTGATTCTCGCGATTGGCCAGGTCGCGCGCCTGCGTGCGCATTTGCCGCATCTGCTGTGAAAACTGGCTGGAGGATTGCTGGCGCAGATTCTCACGCAAGGTCTGGAGATTCTGCTCGGCACGCGCCCCGGCGGCCAGCGCTCCCGAGGCCGACTGCTGCTCCAGTTCCTGGGCCGCCCGTTGCATATCGTTACGAGTCTGGTCGAGCTGTTGGCGCGCTCCGGCTTGCTGTGCAGACTGCGGGGACTGTTCGAGCCGCTGGCGCAATTCATCCACATCGGACAACATCTGCCGTTGCTCATCGCGCAGGCGTTTGAGTTGTCTTTGGACCTCCTGGCGCTCCGCGTCGGTTCGCGCCTGTTGCAAAGCGGTTTGTAAGTCTCGCAACCGATCGTTCAGGTCCTGCTGGCGGCGGGCCAACTGCTTCAGGCGATCGAGAGTCTGGGACTGCTCGCGTTGCTGCTCGGTGGGCGCCGCGGTGGCTTGCTGTTCGGTTTCATAGCGGTTCTCCTCGGGGGATAATTCCAATTGGCTGAGTTCCTCCTGGCTGGGCTGGCCGGAACTGGCGCCGCCCCGACTGCGACTGCGCGATTGGTTTACGCGATACTCCCGCGGTGTGCTCTTTAGCAACGACTGGTAGGCGGATTCGGCGGCGGCGAGCGCGGTGGAAAGCTTCTCGGGCGAGCTTTTGGCGGCCGCCAGGGCCGCTCGCGAGCGTTCCATCGCCTGGATGGCACTTTGCAGTGCCGCCCGACCGCGTGCGTTTTCAGCCTCCTGCAACGCGTGGCGAGCTTGCTCGAGCGCTTGCGCCTGCGCGTTCAGGACCACCTCGACGTCGGAAGCGTAGTCCCCCGTGCCCTGAGCCGGCGGCAGGGCCGTTCCCGCGCGACTCGCGGCTGTCGATTCCCCTTGGCCCAGAACGGGCCATGCGCAGCTAACGACTGCGAATATCGGTAAAATTAAACGTATGTTCACGGGTGTGATGGCCCTCCTGCGGCTGACTTTTGGCGTTCGAGATTCCAGGTAGCGACGACAATTTGCTTCTGCAGTTCGGCCAGGCGTATGCGGTCCTGGCCACCACTCTGCCCGCCCTGGCCGCTCTCACCGCCGCCGGACTGGTCTGCGCGGAAGACTTCCTCGAACGGGCGCACTTCCGCGAAAAACATATCGCTGAACGTCCGCCGGAGTCGGCCATCCGGACCATAATCGTCGGCCCAGGCGAAATAACCGAGCGCCTGGTCCACTTCCACACCAAGGTTCTCCAGGGAGAGCAGGTATTCGAACTGCCGTTTGGTATTGGCCGGCGCAGCCTGGCCGAGTTCGATGAACTTCGGCTCCTGCCCGGCCACGCCAAAACCGATCCCGTATTTCAGCAGGCCAAAATCATCCACCGCCTCCGCCTGCAATTGTAATTCCTGCAGCGGTGACACGCGGGGGTCGCCGCGCGGAAACACCAGCTTCACCTGAGGCCGTTGATTGGTCAGCGCCTGGAGAACGAACTCGGTGGCGAATCGATTGGAACGGCCCTCCGCATCGAGCAATACCAGCGAATACCGCGCGCTGTTGGTCAGCAAAAAGTTTGGCAGCACGGCCACGGCATTATTGCCGGTTTCCAACGCAAGCGATTGCTCCTGGGCCACCAGGCGCGCGGATTTTACGGGCTTGTTCAACTGCAATGTGTAGGTCAACCGCGAGCCTTCCACGGCGCTCACGCGCACTGTGTCCCGAATCGTCCGGTTCGTCAGCCCGGTGTAGGCGGGGTACTGCAGTTCCGCATCGGCGCGAACCAGGGCAGGAAATTCAAAAACCCTGATTTTGTAATCGCGGCTTTTCTTTGTCCCGTATTCGATATGGTAAACACCGGCCTCAGATACTTCCGATATTGCCGCGCCGAAGACCGGGTCGGCCAGGCGCCGGGCCATCTGCAGCCGCACTTGTTTGCCGGACTCTGATCTTATAACCAGCGAAGCCTCCGCCGGTGGAGTGCTGCCAAATCGCGCCGCAATCACCAGCCCCGTCCCGCGTTCCACCTGAACATCACCCGGTGTTACGGTAAGCTCTTCCCCGAGCAAACGGCCCAAAGGTGATTCGTGATGCGTCGTGGCCCAGTTCAACCCCAGCACTGCGGCCAGGAGCACGAACAGCGCACCGGCATGGCCAGCACGCGCCAGCGCCAATCGGCGGCTTAAACGCTCTCGCCACACCGCCTCCCACGGATGCGCCAGCGCCTCTTCAATCACACGCACCTGAAGGAAACTCAGGCCGCCGGAGCTCTCGGCGGACTGCTGTTCGGCGGCCGCCGATAACAAGTGCCGGATCTCAGGTTGGTCTTGTTCAAGTTGGCGGATTAATTCGCGGACCTCGACTGCTCGCTTCCGGTGTCTCAGGCCCACGTAAGTGCTGAGGGCCACTCCCACGCCGATGGGCAAAAGCCAAAGCTTTCGAGGGAGCTCTCGACCCATGAGACTTTGCACCAGCAACAAGCTCAAACCCATTGCTGCAGCCACGGCCCAGCAGCGCGCGAGGCTCCAGTGAAGCCGCACACGCTTCCGCATGTGTGCCAAACCCATGAGTCGATTTTGCAGGCGGGGTTCCATCATAGGGGTGCCTCAGTGGAGCGCGGACAGTCCTGTCTGATGCCACATAAGTTGCTCTTGAGGCCGGCCTGCTGGAACCCCGTAGGGGTGGCCTGTTTATAGAACGTGTGCCACACTCCCCGATTGTTTTTTTGTTTTTCGGTGGCGCGGACCTCGATCCCCAAATCCACCTGTGCCTTTGCGCCCGCGCCACCGAAAAACAAAAAAACAAGAATGGAGAGGGAGGCGGCCCGTACTATAAACAGACCACCCCTACGGGGTTTTTGGGACCGCGCCTGCTCAGTTGCCTCAAGTAATTTCATTCCGCAAGTTGCTGCGGACAAGAATGTCCGCGTTCCGTTCTTCCGTGCGTGGGGGTCTTCTTCATGGTGTAACTCTCACGTTTGACACCCGCCGGCTAAGCCATCCGGCCAGGCCAATTTCAACCAGGGCGATGGCCAGAATTCCCACAATGGCCCAACGCCACAGCTTCTGGCGATTTTCCAACACTTCCAACTGCACCTGGTGTTGTGCTGACGGGGAAGTCGCCGCCGCTGCCACAACCGTGCTGGTCAGCGGCACACCTAGTCGCGCCAGTTCGTCCGCCGACAACGCCGCCGTGCGGCTCTCGTCCAACGGCACATTCACGGCAAACCGCCGCACTTTGGAACCATCTGTTGCGGTATAAATTCCCGGCAAATCCGTATCCGTAAAGGCTGCACTCGCGCCGAGAGCAACCACCTTCCCGTTCGGCTTGCGCCAAGTCAGGCCATCACCCGCGCCACCGGGCGAGGGAATCGCCTCGCCGATCTGAAATTGCGAACGGGCCGGGGCAGCGCCGCCGCTCCAGTCGAGTATGATTTGCATCAGCGGCAGGAACTTGGTCGATACCGCGAGCTGGCTCTCCGCGGGATGCCAACCGGCGCCCAGCACCAGCAGGTTCCCTTTGCCCACCGGTATTTGTGCCAGGGCTGTCGAGCCATCATCGAATTTCGCCAGGGCGCGTCCGCGGATATTCTCTGGCATCGCCCAGCGGCGATGCTTCCAAAAATGAATATGCGAGAAGTCGCTGAACTGGGGCTCGCCGAACGGCGCGAAAATGGGGTGTGTGAAATCAATGTCTCCGAGCAGGGCGTACTCCCCCGAAGCCTCAGTGACGTCGATATCAGCGGTGCCCGCCAGCGCCGCCAGTGTGCCGGCGGATTGCGCGTTGCTCAATACCAGCAAGGCGGTCTTGCCACCTGCCATCCATTCCTGAACCGCTTTTGATTCATTCGGCGCCAGCGCGGTAGGGACTACCGCCAGCGCCGCGTGACTCAACGTCGCCAATGAAAACAGGCCGTTGGGCATCGGGCAAACCACCTCAACCTGCCGCCGCGTGGCGGGCGGAAATGCCCGCTGCAAGTAATAGAGCATGTGCTCGGGGTCATTGGCCGACTCAGACCCGAAGTAGGCTATGCTTATGTGCTCCACTTCGGGCGCGGCGAAGTAAGCCGTGTTGTCGAACTCCTCCTCATCGCCTGACAAGCGCAAGGCTCCGCTGGTGGTGCCCGCCGGCAGCTCGGGCGCAGGAACGGTCCGCGTCTGTCCCGGCGGCACATAGATTTCTGCCGCCTTACCGACAGGACCGCTCCCGCTCTCAGGCAGCCAGGCTAATCGCAAGCGCTCGAACCCGGAATCATGCGCATTCACCACGCGCACGCGGGGCCCACCGGCATTGCCCATCCCGGCCCCGGACGCATCCAAAATCTCCAAGCCCGCGTTGCCCCGGCGCTTTGGCTCGACCCGCTCAATAATGACCCGCACGCCCTTAGGCCAATCGTGCCCCTGCAAACCATCAAGCTTCGCGCCCTCCTGCAGATCGCTGATGAGCGTCAGCTCACGGATGCCGGCCACATCATCGCGGCGGCTTTCCTCGGCAAACCGTTCCGCCGCGGTGGTCAGGGCTGCGCCGAGCTGCGTCCCGCCCCAACTGGGAGAAATGGCAGCCAACCGTTGCCTGGCGAGGGCCCCTCGCTCGCCCGGCGCCCACGCTGACCAATCGCTGAAGCTGATTAGCGTACGCGCTTGCGTGTCGAACGTCATCACCGCGACACGGTCGGCCGGCGCGGCCCTGTCAAAGTAGCGCTCCGCGACGGCGCGCGCCTTGGCCCATAACCCTTCCCGCCGCATGCTCGCGCTGGTGTCGAGCAGAAGGAGCGTCTGGCGGCCTGCGCCGAGCACGGGCGGCGAGGCCTTGCTGCTTCTGAAAAAGGGTCGCGCGAAACCCGCTGCCAATAGCAGCACCGCCAGGCAACGCAGCACCAGCAACACAATATGTTCGAGCTTGTGACGGCGCGTCGCCCGCGGCGGCGTCGGGCGCAAAAACAGCAGTGAGCTAAAAGGCACTCGCTCCCGCGCCGAGCGGCGGATTAGGTGAAACAACACCGGCCCGCCTACCGCCAGCGCACCCAGCAAAAACCATGGCGCGAGAAAACTCATGACGCTGTGATTGTGGGTCCACGGCGGCGCACCAGTTTGTTCCGCCGCCCCCGCGCGCGGAGGAAATCAACCAAGGCCAGTTCCAGTGGCTGGTCGGTCACCAGCCGATAAAAAGACGCGCCCAGTTTTTGGCAAACCAGCTCCGCCTGACGACAGTGCTCATGGAGCCGGCGTTGATACTCGGAACGCAACGCCGGCGGGTCGAGGTAAACGTCCTGCCGGCTTTCCAGGTCCTGAAAAAGCATCGGGCGCTCAAACGAGAACGCCAATTCGTTCGGGTCCAGGATCTGAAACAAGACCACCTCGTGTCCCGCGGCGGTCAACCTCGCCAGGTTCGGTTCCAGATCGGCCAACGGCGTGAGCAGGTCCGATAACAGCACCAGCAACCCGCGCTTTCGCGCAAGTTCCGCCACTCGCCGCAATGGCTCGCCCAGGCTGGTGCGGCCGCCCTCGTCCACATTCTCCAGCGCCAGCATCAGTTGGCGCAAATGCCCATGCCGATGCCGCGGCGGCAGATAATCGCGCACACGTTCGTCGAAACTCAACAGCCCTACCGCATCACCCTGGCCATGCAAAAACCAGGCCAGCGTCGCGCCCAGCGTGCGTACATACTCTGCCTTGGTATAGCTCAACGAGCCGTAATCCATCGACCGGCTCTGGTCCACGAGCAAGTGGCACCGAAGATTCGTCTCGTCCTCGAAGCGCTTCAAATAATATCGGTCCGAGCGCGCGTAGAGGCGCCAATCCAGGTAGCGCGTGTCATCCCCCGGCGAGTACTGCCGGTATTCGGTGAACTCGGCGGAAAACCCGTGATACGGGCTTCGGTGCAGGCCCTTCCAAAATCCCTCGACGACGACCCGGGCTCGCAGTTCGAGATTGCGAATGGCCATCAGCGCTTTCGGGTCGGCAAAACTGCTCTCCTGCGCCAACGGCGATTTTGTGGAACCCAGACCGCGCATAAACTGTTAACCCTCGCCGTTGCGCTTCTCGTCGAGCAAACGCCGGATGAGCGTTTCCACATTCACCCCTTCGGCTTCCGCACGGTAATTCACCAACACGCGATGGCGCAGCACCGGCGCGGCCAGCACCCGGAGGTCCTCGGCCGATACGTGCGAGCGTCCTTGGAGCAAGGCACGCGCCTTGCCCCCCAACACCAGCGATTGGCCCGCCCGGGTACCCGCCCCCCAGCTCACATAATCATTCACAAATCCCGGCGCGCCCTTCTGCTTGGGCCGCGATGCCGCCGCCAGCCGCACCGCATAGCGCACCAACTCCTCGGCAATCGGCATTTGGCGCACCAATTCGTGAAAAAGCAGCACATCCACACCCGTGAACAACGGCTCCAGCACCGCCGCTCGCCCGGTAGTGGTCTGCCGCACCACCGCCACTTCTTCCGCCTCCGGCAAGTAATCCATAACTACGTTGAACATGAACCTATCGAGCTGCGCTTCCGGCAACGGGTAAGTCCCCTCCATTTCAATCGGGTTCTGCGTCGCCAGCACGTAAAACGGTTCCTCCAACCGGTGGCGCAGGCCCGCCGCGGTGACCTGGTGCTCCTGCATCGCTTCGAGCAGCGCCGCCTGTGTTTTTGGCGGTGTGCGGTTGATTTCGTCTGCAAGGATGATGTTCGCAAAGACGGGTCCGGGCGCGAACGTCAGCTTTCGGCCTTCACCGGTTTCCTGAAGGATTTCCGTGCCGGTTATGTCGGCGGGCATCAGGTCGGGCGTGAACTGAATGCGTTGAAACTTAAGGTGGAAGACCTGCGCAATGGATTTGACCAAAAGCGTCTTGGCCAGCCCCGGCGCGCCGGTGATCAGGACGTGTCCTCCGGCAAACAACGCAATGAGGAGCTGCTCGATCACCTCCTCCTGGCCGACAATGACCTTGGCCAGTTCCTTCTCGATTTTGGCGCGCCCGGCAATGAGCCGTTCGACCGCTTCCCGATCCGCTTCGTGGTTGGGCATTACGAGTTCCGATGCAGGCGGTGGTGTGAGTGTGTTCACTTGGTTAAGAGCCGATAGTGGTGATTGGCGTTTCTTTGGTGGGACCAGCTTCAATTTCCAGCAGCAGCCGTTGCGCCGCGCGATAGCGGGGCGCGTCTTCCAGTGCTTGCAGCACTTGGCGCTTAGCCTCGCCGTCCGCACCGCCGCGCGTATGCAGCAGCCGGGCAAGCTGAAAATGAATTTCGACCGGGTCAGCCGGTTTCAGCAAAAGCTCTTTGCGATACGCGTTGATCGCCTGGTCCTGGTTCCCCATGGCTACTCCCGCTTCGGCCAATGCCTGGTAAGGTTGGGGAATCAAAGGGTTGAGCTGCAATAGCTGAGCGGCGTAGGTCGTTTCTGCTGCCCAATCCTGGCGCGAGCCGGCCAGAGTAATCAGCCGCCGGTCCAAATCCACAAAATCTGATTCCTGCTGCGCGAATTGTTGTAGCGTGGCCCATTCGGCGTTGGTCTCATTGAGATGCCGCTCCACCACTGCCTGCAGCCATAGCGGGTTATCCTCCCTGGCTTCGCCGTGATACGAAGCCACCAGCGTTTGCACCAGCGGCTTTGCCTCCATCCAATGTTTGCCTTCCATCAACTCCCGCGCCTTGCGCATCCTCACGTAATAATTGTCCGGGTGCGCGCTCTCCCAGGCTGCCGCCTCCGCTTCGCTCGCATCGGCCGGCGGTTTTTCCAGATCCGCCGCCGCAGCCAGGCTTTGGGCTCGGGCCATCGCAAACGCGGTGAATTGCTTTTCCAATTCGGGCAGGGGCAGAGTGCTCGCACCGAGCGCCTGGTTGATTTCCTGGCCATCCCCAAGCTCGGCCAAAATCTTCTTCAGTGTATCCAGCCCGAACTTCTCGACTACAAACTCGACCACCAGCGAGGATTGGTAGTAAGCGAACTGAAGTGTTTCCGAATTCTTCGGCTGCAGAAATGCCCCGCTCAATTTGCCCAATGGCGTTAGTTCCCCATGCAGGATCATGTCGCGGTAGGCCAGATTCATCCGCTCGCCCCACGCCGCATTGGCCTGGCGCTCTTCATAAACGGAGATCCCTTCACTCAACCAGCGCGGCATCCGATTACGCGTCGCATTCAACGTCACCACATGGCAAAACTCGTGCCAGAGCACATCCTCCCAGTTGGCAGGGTTGGGCGCCTGCGATGCCGGGCTGTTGGCGGTGATCACTGAACCGAAGCATACGCCCAGATACCCGGGATTACCCGGCATGCCAAACGTTCGGACTGCAAAATCCTTTTGGTTGGGAAAAATGTCCACCACGGTCGGACGTTTGAGTTCAACGCCGTACTTCGCGCACAAATTGGTCCTGGCCCGCTCCAGCAGGGCCAGTACGCGCTCGCCGTAGAGTTGCGACTCCAGCGCCGACATCCGCACAATGAAATTCTCGTTTGTTAACGCGCGGAACTTCGCCATTTCATCGTGCAACGTCGTCAGGTTATAGGTCGTGACGTCATACTGGTCCTGGTCGCGCGCTTCCTGCACCAGCTTCCAGCCTTCTTCGTCGTGCCCGAGCCGCAACAGGTCCTGGGCCAATTGGCGGCGTGCGGGAAGGTACTCCGGGTCGAACGCCAGTGCCTGCCTTTGCGCCGCCGCCCCTTCTTCGAAGAGGTACTTCTGCGACAGCTTCAGCCCGATCAGATAATCCACCTGCGGATTGGTTTGCCAATGTTGCAATGCCTTTGCGCGCAGCTCGTCCGCTTTGTCCGTCTGGTGATGCAGGTTGGCCAGGGCGGCCAAATACGCCAGCGCCTCGGGGCGCGACGGGTTTACTTCCAACGCGAGTTTAAGTTGCTTTTCCGCCTCCTCGTACTGCTCGCAGTCAATCAGGTCGTTGGCCAGCAGTAGCAAACTCGGGATGTGCCGCGGGTTGAGCGCCAGTGCTGCCTCGAGCGCCGCAACCATCTGCTCCCGGTCACCGCTTTCAAAGGACGCCGCCAGCCCCCATTCCATGTCCGGATCATCTGGAAATTTTTTCAAGCCCGCGCGGAAGGTGTCGGCCGCCAGTTTAAAGTCATGCTTGTCCAGCGCCAGTTGTCCGCTTGCCAGGTAAGCCTCGCGCACCGGTGGATACATGTCATAGGCGCGCCGGAAACAGTTCTCGAGCGCCAACCGCGGCTCGACTCCCAACAGCAGCAGCGCCCGGCCGAGGGCCACCAGGTTTTCCCCGTTCTGGGCAAATCGGCCGCGCCGCTCGATCATGTTCTTGATTTCCTCCAACTGCCGCGCTGCACCCTCCCTGTCGTTTTGGTACAACGCCGTTTCCCGCGCCAGCAGCCGTAGTTGGATATTCCCGGGCAATTCGTCCACGGCGGCCACCGCGTTGCTGTTCGCCTCAGCGTAGCGGCCCAACGTCAGTAGCGATTGGACCAGCAACACGCGCCACCCCTCGGCGTATGGGCTCGCCTGGATCTTCTTACGGGCCGCTTGTGCGGCCTTCTCGTACTGACCCCGCAAGAAATCCTTTTGGGCTTGTTCGAGCTCCTGAGCCTGGGAACCGAGCGGCCCAAGCAGCGTCACGACGGCGAGCGCGCGCAGGAGAATCGACGCACCACCCGTGCTCGCTCCGCGCCTGGGGTCCCGATTATACAGCCACTTCATACGGCTCTCGTTGAAACTGACCAATGTCATTCACTGCTCTGAGATACGCAACAGCTCGCCCGCAGTTTCCGGCGTTGTGCGTCCCTCATTACGCGCCGCCGCAACCAACTCAGGCGCGATCGGTCCTGCCCGGTTGCCGCCCAATTCCATCCGGACATACGTCAGCACGGCCGCTATCTGCTCGTCGTCGAGATTCTGCCGCCACGGTAGCATCGGCAGGTTCCATTCCCGGCCTCGCACCGGGAGCGGCCCGCTCAGGCCGTTTAATACGATCCGCACCAAACGCCCTCCGCCTGGCGCCAGCACCCATTCCGACCCCGCCAGCGGCGGCGCCACACCCTCTTTGCCCTCACCACCCTTTTGATGACACGCGCCACAAATCCTCTGGTAAATCTGTTTCCCGCGCTCGTTTGGGTCGGAACTGCTCTCCATGACCGACTGCAGCAACGATCGCAAGACCGGGTCGGGGGTCCCATAGTTGATATAAACCCGCTCGCCACCTTTTCCGATATAAAACCCTTCCGGCGAACGCTGCGACCGTTCTGCCGGGCCGTTTGTCTCGGCCGGGTTCGGTGCAGATTCGGACTGACGAACGGGCTTGGGCCGTTCGTGTCGAGCTCGCTTTGCCGGCTCTGTTGGGATGGGTTGAGGAATTGGCGTCCCGAGGCGGGCAATCAGGATTGCTGCCAGCGCCAGCAAACCAATCAACAAAGCTATCGCAATCGCTCGCATAAGAGCCCGCGAGCGCGCGCAGGGCCTCTGCGGGGGTGAACAGAGTATCCGTGTGCGCCGCACGTGCGTCAAGTCAACCATCCCGGTTCTTCAAATCTCCTCCGGGAGCTGTGCCGTGCGCTGTTCGACGTAGAAAACAAAGAGCCGGATTCGCATCCGGCTCTTAGTGGTGACGAGGTTTATACGCCTTCACCCAGGCGCTCAGAAGGGTAATGCGGCCAACTATTTGTTCGCTGTTCGAACCGCATTACAAGCAAAACCTCTATACTAACCCTAAACGAACAGCGAAATCGTTTACGTCTTTATAGATATCACACGCGCACAGTCCGTTCAAAATTTTCTCCTTCGGCTTTCGCGCGCAGCGAGCACGCTGCTGCTCTTCGGAATTTCCAAGGAAAGGAACGTGGTCATACACATATGTTCCATCAAATCGGCTTCGCGTCAAGGTCCCAGCAAATCGGTCAGCACGCGAGTATGCGGGCGCAAACGCAGCACGCGGGCGCAGGGTGTCTGGCCCTCCGGCGCCAGCGATTCGCGCAGCACCTTCTCCTTGCCCTCACCGGAAGCCAGCAACCAGACCTCGCGCGCTGCGGCCAAAGTCGCGTAACCCAATGTGATACGGCGTGGCGGCGGCTTGGGCGAAGCCGTTACGACTCGATAAACCTGCTCACTGTCGTTCACATTGGCCGGCTCGCCCGGAAATAATGACGCGGTGTGACCCTCTTCGCCAATGCCCAGGAACACCAGGTCCAGCAGCGGCTGTCCCTGCTCGCCGCGCCGCGCAATTCGCTTCAACTCTTCCGTAGCGCTCGCGGCCGCCTTTTCCGGCGGGTCTTCACCGCGAACCCGATGAATCCGCTTGAGCGGCACGCCAAGCGGGCCGAGCAGGGTGTCCCAAGCCAATTTGTAATTGCTATCCGCATCGTCCGGTGGCACGCATCGCTCGTCACCCCAGAAAAAATGCACTGCCTCGAGATTTGCGCCACGCGCCTTGGCCGATTGCGCCGCGGCTCGGAAAAACCTTCCAGCAATGCGTCCGCCCGCCAGCGCGACGCAATAAGGCGCGGCGTCCGGCTCGATCCGGCCAAGTTGATCCAACCACTGGGTGGCGGCAGCTTGCGCCAGCGAGTCGGGCGAGGAGAATCGGGTTATTTCGACTGTGCCCATGGGCGGGATCAGGTTATCGAGTTATCAAATTGTCAGGATGCCGGGCGGTGGTTCAACGAGATAGGCTCATGCCAGGCGTGACCCGCCTGGGCAAGCAAATCGTCCGCCGCAACCGGTCCCCACGTGCCGGCCGAGTAGAATTCGCGATTGGTTAGTGGCTTGGCATCCCAAGCCGCACGAATGGAGTCCACAATCTGCCAGGCGATCTCCACTTCATCCCGGCGGATGAACAGCGTCGCGTCGCCGGCCATCGCCTCCAGCAGCAGCCGCTCATAGGCCTCCGGCGTGTACGCGCCGAACTCCGCGTCATAACTGAAATGCATGCGCACCGGCCGCACCTGCACGCTGGTGCCCGGGACCTTGCCATTGAAGCGAATGTAAATGCCTTCGTCGGGCTGAAGGCGCAGCGCCAGCGCGTTGGGGTCGAGGTCCTGGCCGCATTGCGCGGCAAACAGCACGTGCGGCGTTGGGCGAAACTGAACGCGCACTTCGCTGGTGCTGACCGGCAGGCTCTTGCCGGTGCGCAAGTAAAACGGCACGCCCGACCAGCGCCAATTGTCGATGAACAGCTTCAGCGCCGCGTAGGTCTCGACATTGGAATCCGGTTTGACGCGCGACTCCTGCCGATAGCCGACGCGCACCTCCCCATCCAGGCGGCCCGCGAAATACTGGCCGCGCACCACCTGGCGCGCCACATCCTCAAGCGACATCGGTCGAATCGACCGCAGCAGTTTTACTTTCTCGTCGCGAATGGCTTCGGCTTCGAGCGATACCGGCGGCTCCATCGAGACCAGCGAAAGCACTTGCAGCAGGTGGTTTTGCACCATATCGCGCAGTGCGCCGGCTTCCTCGTAATAGCCGCCGCGCTGGCCCACGCCCAGGTCCTCGCTGACCGTCACCTGCACATGCTCGATCGAATCGCGATTCCATAGCCGCTCGAAAATGGCATTCGAGAAACGGAACATCAAAATGTTCTGTACGGTTTCCTTGCCGAGATAATGGTCGATGCGGAACACCTGCGGCTCGCCGGCGAAACGCGTCAGCTCCTGGTTGAGCCGGCGGGCAGATTCGAGGTCGTGCCCGAAGGGTTTTTCGATGACGAGGCGTTGCCAGCCCTCGGTGGGCGTGCCGTTTTCTTTGCGGAGCAGCCGCGCCAGGTGCAGTTGCTCGACCACCAATCCGAACTGGCTTGGGGGAGTGGCAAGGTAAAATAGCAGGTTCTTGCGCAGGCCAGGGTTGCCGAAACCGGACAACTGCTGCTCCATTTTTTTATAACCAGCCGGGTCGGTCAGATCCCCCTGGCAATAGAACACGTGCGTGGCGAATTCCTGCCAGACGGTATCGTCCACCGGCTGCGTGCGAGAAAACTGCCCGAGGGCCTGCCGCAATTCCTGGCGCCAGGATTCGTCGCTCTTCTCGCGCCGCGCAAAACCGAGAATCCGAAAATCCGGCGGCATTTGCTTCTCCTTGCAAAGATGATAGAGCGCCGGAATGAGCTTGCGTGCGGTCAGGTCACCACTGGCGCCGAAGATGACGATCGAGCACGGCTCCAGGAGCTTACGACTTTCTCCCAACCGGCAAATCGCAACGCGTTCGGCGGGCAACGTTTGGTTCACGCGCGCACCATCGCCGAGCTTGTGCCAAATTTCAACTGCCAGCGCGAGGCGCGCAGTGGAGACAGCGCGATTTACACTGCAGATTGCCTGGATGAGGTATCGCCAAACGCTTGAGCACTTGCGCGTTGCTGCGGACTAAAGTCCCGCGCTCGGCCCCTTGACTGATTCGTTACCCGCCCGGCGCGGCTCGCCGTCCGGCGTCGTGGCCGTTAGCCATGAAACTCAGGTAACTAATAATACGAGATTTGAGTTCCTTGCGCGGGATAATTGCATCAATCAAGCCGTGGTCGAGCAGGAACTCGGCCGTCTGGAAACCGGCGGGCAATTCCGCCTGGGTGGTATCCTTGATCACGCGGGGACCGGCAAAGCCAATCATCGCGCCGGGTTCAGCGAGGATCAGGTCGCCGACGCTCGCGTAACTGGCCATCACTCCGGCGGTTGTCGGATTGGTCAGCACACTTAAATATGGCAGCCGTGCCTTCGCGTGGTAACCCAGCGCACCGCAGGTCTTGGCCATTTGCATCAGGCTGAACATACCCTCATACATGCGCGCGCCGCCACTGGTGGAAATAATCACCAACGCGAGCTCTTTTTCAGTCGCCCGCTCGATCAGGCGCGTCAGTTTCTCCCCAACCACTGAGCCCATCGAGCCGCCCAGAAACTTAAAGTCCATTACCCCCAGGGCTACTCGATGTTCGCCAATCCGGCCCACGCCTGTCAGCACCGCGTCCTTTAAACCGGTGTCCTTTTGGTATTTCTCCAGCTTGTGAGTGTAGGAGGCCACCCCGGTGAAGTTCAGCACATCGACGCTGGTCAGGTCGGCGTCGGTTTCTTCGAAGGTACAAGTTTCAACCAGCGAATGGATGCGTTCGCGGGCGCTAATGGGAAAATGATGCTGACAATGGGTGCAGACCTTCAGGTTTTCGTCCAGTTCCTTATCGAAAACCATGCTGCTGCACTTGGGGCACTTGGTCCAAAGGCCCTCGGGGATTTCGCGTTTCTTGGATTTGGCGCCGGTTAGCTTGGGCTTTTTGACGAAAGTCGTTTGGTTGGGCGCCGGCGGGGTCACCGCCGGGTCGGCCGCATCGATCTTCAGCGCTTTCTTGTTAAAAGAAGTGGTGGCCATGGTCAGGGTGCCGCCGCCAATGTGCGCGCGCCAGGAATGCCGGAGTCGTTCCGGCCGCAGGCATGCTGCACCCATTTCACAAAAGAACTTATCACAAACGTCGCTGGATACTATTTAGATTCCGCGCGCAACTGTCCAGACACAAACATCCATCGCACCGCCAGCCCGCAGAGTCGCGGCGCAGGCGCTGGTTGTCGCGCCTGTCGTCAGCACGTCGTCAATCAGAACAATCCGGCGGCCGCGCAGATTTTGCCCTGGCCGCAGCGCGAATGCATTTCGCACGTTGGCCAGGCGCTCTTCGCGGCTGAGCAGCGTCTGTGTGCGGGTAGGCGCCGTGCGGTGTAACAGGCGGGTATTCAGTGGAATGCCAGTCGCGAGGCTTAGACGCCGAGCCAGCCGCTCCGATTGATTGAATTCGCGTTCCCTTTCTTTAGTCCGATGCAGCGGCACCGGCACCAGGAAATCCCAGCAGGCCGGCTGCAAGTCGGGCGCGGCACGGCCAATGAGCCAGTCCGCCAGCAATGGTTCAAACCAGAGCGCGCGCTGATATTTGTAACGATGGATGATCTCCAGCACGGCATCCCGTGCCAGCACCGCCGAGCGCGCGAATCGGAACGCCCAGCGCATCTCTTTGCATTGCGCGCACTCGAACGCGCCGGTGATCGCGCCGGCAAAGGGCAGACCGCAGTGGGAGCAAAAGGGCGGCTCAACAAATCGAACCGCAGCGCGGCATTCGGCACAGACGAATGATTCATGAGGAGTCGCTCGCTGCTGGCCGCAAAGCTGGCAGACTTCGGGATAAACCAGACCCAGGCCAGCATCCAGCCAGCTTTGGGCCGACTCGAGCCAAGTGCCGAGCATAGACAGACCCGGGTTTAGCAGAGCTCAACCTGCGCAGCAAGAGCGGCGTACCATTAGGGGGAAGTGCTTTTGCCGGTAAACCCGGCGAGCAAAACCGCAATATTATCAAGGTCTCCCCGGCCAGAGGTGCCTGGCGCGCCGTGGTAACGATTCAGCATTAGCGAAAAAGCCAAGCGCTCACCCGCCGCCGAAGTGACGTAACCCGAGAGGGAACTGGCCCAACGCAAGCTGCCGGTCTTGGCCCGAACATTCCCTGCGGCTGCTGTGCCTTTCATCCGGTTTCTCAAGGTGCCGTCCACTCCGGCGATTGGCAGCGCATTCAGATAATCCGCGGCGCACTGATGGTGGCTCATGTAACGCAAGAGGCAAACCGTCGCCTCGGGAGTGGTAAGGTTATTACGCGATAACCCTGAACCTTCGTCGAACCATACGTCGCCTTTCCGCACTCCCGCTTCGGCCAAAAAGCGATTCAACTCCTCGAGTCCCAAATCTTCAGAGGTGGTCTCAGGCGGAGTAGCGACCGATCTCGCGTTTTCACCCACCTGGCTCAGCAGCAGGTCAGCGTAAAGGTTCTGTGAGGGCTTTTCCACCTCCCGCGCCAGCTCCCGCATCGGCGGCGATTCGACACTCGCAAGCTCGACGCAGGTGTCCGGATTAAACGGCACGCCCTGACGGTCCTGCCAATCGACTGTGCGCACCCGGCCGCGCACAACGATTCCATGGGCGGCCAGAGCCTGCTTAAAAAGACAAACAAATAGCGCCGCCGGCTTGTGCACCGGAATGTCTTCCTCGCGTGTTGGCGCGTTCGTGGGGACCTGGCCGCTGACATATAAGACGTTCTCGTTCAGCGGCCGAAAGAAGGATAACCTGGGCCGCTGGCCTGGCTCGACGGTCTGCGTCCGGTTGGTGACCAAAAGATACGAGCCGCCAAACCCGACAGTGACGCGGCAACAATCTCCCACACGCTGGCCAGGCACAACCGTGATTGGGAGCACATTGTCGTTGATCGTCAGCGCGGATATCTCGGCGCCGTAGCTGTATTCCGTGTCGTCCCAATCCCAACCCGAACCCAGTGCCGAACCGCGAAAGAAACTTGCGTCACCGACCAGGTCACCGTCAATTCGCCTCACGCCGGCGTTGGTTAGGGCGCCCACGAGTGGCTCAAGCGCCTGAAGCATATCTCCGCCATGCAGGCGCGCGTTCAAAGTTGGGTCGCCCCGGCCATAGATGATGAGGTCGCCCGCCAAAGTCCCGCGATGATTCGGCTTGGCCGGTGAATAGAGCGACGTTCGAATTTTGTAATCGGCCCCCAGCCGGTCCAAAGCCAGCGCGACGGTGTAGAGTTTGGAATTCGACGCCGGGCTGAAAAGCTTCTGTGCATGATGTTCAAATAGGGTGCTCCCACTATCCAGTGAGACGATTTTGACGCCCCAGAATGCGGCGCTGTATTTGGGTTGGGAGATGATTTCCGAAAGACGCTGGCGCAGCTCGGGAACTGTCGCGGGTGCGGTGGGCTGTTCCGCTAATACCCTAAAGAGACCTGCCGTCAAAAGCAGCGTCGCCAGAACGCTGTGCCGAATGCTCATGCGCACGTGGATATCGAAAGCGAGCCGCCAACGCAAGCCGCACAGGAATAGGATGATGGCATCACGCGGCTTTAAGCTGCTTGTTTTGTTAGAAATGACTGGGACCCTCGCCACTGTTCGTTACAATTCGCGTGGCGCATGAAACTCAAAGAGATCGGTAACTTGACTGGCAAAGACATTTTCGGACTGGTGATCCGGCTGATTGGATTGATGTTCCTGTACCAGGGGCTAATGGCCGTGCCACAAGCGTTCGCGGGCATGTTCCCGCTTTTTCCGCATTTGTTTATTCGCAATGTGGTCCCGGGCATTGTGATGGTAGGCTGGCCGCTCGCCGCCGCCTACTGGCTGGTCCGTGGCGCACCCCCCCTGATGCGCTGGGCCTATCCGGAGCAAAAGGGGCTTCCCGCTGCACCGGTCGCGGAGGAGTCTTATCGAACCTAGAGCTTGAAGTGGGGGGCGGCCCGACCAGTTAACCACAAACATGAGCACAGTACCCTCCGCTCTTTCGCGAAGAGAATTCCTTAAGACCTCTGGGGCTCTGACCGCGGCAGCCTCACTGGAAGGATTGCCTTTGTCGGCCGCCACGTCCCTAACAGCCGCCGCTGCGACGCCCAAGATGATCGGCCTGCAGATCGGCGCAGTCTCCTTCGTCGATGAGGGCGTCGAGCCTGTCCTGGATACGCTGCAAAGCCGCGGGGCAGTCAACACGGTTTTCCTTACCACCTTCAGCTACGGTCGCGGGCTGGCAGGCAGGCAGATTCCCGGCCAACCGTTCCCCGATCATGGCGTCCAGCAATCCGATGAGCAGACCTTCCATGGCGGCAATTACGCGATGCCCCATCCGGAATTCTATCAACGGACGGTGCTCAAGCAGACGCGCGCGCCGGATTTCGGCGACCTGGACATTCTTGCGGTGGTTCTGCCAAAAGCGCGCCAGCGTGGCCTCAAACTGTTTTGCTCGTGCGAAGATGTCTGGCGCACCTCCATCCCCGGGTTTGCCGACGTGGCGGAAGTGGACATCGAGGGGCGAAAGACCGGCTCGCAATGCCTGTTCCATCCGGATGTGCGGGAGTTCTGGCGCGCGCTCGCGACCGATTATTGCCGCTCGTATGATATTGACGGCATTCTCTTTTTCAACGAACGCAACGGTCCGCTCCTCAGTGCGCTAGGCGCCAGTCATGCCCAGGCCATCGCTTCGGGGCGCGTCACCTGCTTTTGCGCGCACCATCAAGCCGCGGCGCGCGAACTCGGCATCGACATGGAGCGCGCCAGGCAGGGTTATCGCAAGCTCGACCAGTTCGTCCGCTCGGCCCTCGCCGGACAACGCCCGAGCGACGGTTATTTTGTCGAGTTCTGGCGCTTGTTGTTTGAAAACCCCGAAATCCTGGCTTGGGACAGGCTATTCGATATCGGCAAACACCAGGTGCTTGCGGATGTGCACCGCGCCGTCAAAGCCGTACGCCCGCAACTGCAGGTTGGCTTTCATATCGAGCACGTGAACTCGTTTAATCCGATCTTCCGCGCCACCCGCCGCTACGATGAGCTGGCCGCTAAAGCCGATTTCCTGAAAGTGGTCGTTTATAACAACTGCGGCGGCGAGCGCTACGCGCATTTTATCGAGAACGTCGGCTCGACGGTGTTCCGTGATGTGCCGAAGGACGAGCTGCTGCGGTTTAACAATCACCTGCTCAACTACGGCAATGAGGCCGGCTTGGCCCAACTGCCACAGGCGGGTCTTTCGCCCGATTACGTCGCACGGGAAACACATCGCGCGCTGGCGGGAGTGCAGGGCAAATGCCGGGTGCTGCCGGGAATCGATATCGGCATACCCACTGGCAACCACAGCCGCAAGGCCTCAGCCGACGACACCTACGCCGCAGTCGCCGCGGCCCTCAAAGCCAACGCCGATGGCGTGATTCTTTCGCGCAAATATTCCGAGATGCGCCTGGCCAACTTGACGGCGGCGGGCCAGGCAGTGAAGGAGTACGGGGGTTAAGAACCCCCTTTACCGCTGGGCGCCCCATTCGGTGGCTGGCTCTTCGAGGACCTGGTTTCTGCCCGGTTCGAGCCGTTGCTCTCGGCCGGAGGGTAGCACCGCCACGGCTTGCACAGCGGGCGGCACCTGCGTTTCCAGGCGGAAGGTCCCACCGGAAATGCGCCAGCGACTCACCACGCGACCGCGTGGCGTTTGCACCGTGGCTTCGGCGTTTGCGAGCGGGCCCGGATTCGGTCCTATGAGAATCTTTCCCCACCCGACACTGCCCGGCGCTTGCCGGATACCCGCCACATATCCGTAAAACCATTCCATGACATGCCCCAGCATGCAGTGGTCGAGCGATTGGTAACCGTCCATCATCGCATCCCACGTCTCCGGCAACGAGGTCAGGCCTTTGCGCAGAATGCCGCCGTAACTGCCCGTGCCAGTGCGCGAATAAACCCGGTGCAGAACATCCGAGCGGCCGGCCTGCGCCAGCGCGCGGATGAAGTACACGTGCCCAACATCGCCCGGTGTTTGCTGCCACCCCCGCTGCCGCAAATCGGCGATGATGTCCTGCACCAGCAACGGGCGGTCCGCCGCCGGAACCACTTCGGCGCACAACGCCATTGCATCCGCGCATTGAGGGCTCCCATTATTGTGGAGCTTGTGAGTGGAGTGGTCTTGGAAGTGCCGGCAGAAATCCGCCGCGATGCGCGCGTGCAGCTCGCGGTATTTCTGTGCGTCCTCGGGCCGGCCCAGCACCTCGGCGGCCCGCGACACCGTTAGCGCGCAGAACGCCCACGTGGCCGTGGCCGATAATTCCGGCGGGGTGAACCGCGACTCGCCCGGCGCTTGGCCATGGCCGTAATCATACCAATCGCCCAAGCCACCCGGCGCCAGGCCATCGTGCGACTCGGTTTGGATATAATCCGTGAAGCGCCGCATCATCTGGAAATTATCGCGCAGAATCTTCGGGTCGCCGTACCACTCGTAGTGCAGCCACGGCGTCAGCACCGCCGCCGCGCCCCACTCGACCGTCCAGTTAAACGCGCCTGGGAATTTCCCCGCCGGGTACTTGGGTGCGACGGTTAAAACACGGCCGCTGGGCTCTTGTGCGTCCCGAATGTCGCCGGCGATCTTTGCAAACCATTCCCGCGTGTCATAACGATACTGGAAACTCGGCTCGAGCAGGTAAGCGCATTCCAGCCAGCCAAGCTTTTCGCGATGCGGACAATCCGTCAACACCCAGCTCATATTGGCGCGCATCGCCGCATCGATGATCCGGTGCGTCCCGTTGTATAGCTCGCTCGAACAATGAAACGAGCCGCTCTCCGCCAGCCCGGCGCGCACATTCACCAATTCGAGCCGGCGTATCGTCGGCAAGCCTTGCGGGTTCGCTCCTCCGGCGGGTACTGCGCCGCTGACCTCGACGAACTGCATGCCCAAATAGAACGAACACCATTGATGCGTCAGTCGTTTGCCATCGGTCACCACGTCGCACCCGACCACATAACCGCCAAACAGCCGGTCTTGCGCGTTCTTATGCTCTCCGCAGCCAAAGTGCACGCGGTCGCCCGGGTGGCCACCTTCCAGTTCCACCCGCAACTGCGCGGCGGTGTTCTGCGGAAAGCTGTACAGGAACACACCTGGCGCTGCTTCCTTTATCGAGGCCGGCTCCTGCTGCCCGAACTCGGCGAAACCCGGCGCCAATTGCGGCGTCATCCGGCCAGATGGCGCGGCTGCCACGCGCGCCGGCGACCAACCCCCGTCATCGAACCCGCCCCGGTCCCAGCCGGGCTGGACTCGGCGGGCATCAAAATCTTCCCCCGCATAGATATGCGAGAATGTGATCGGCCCCAGGGCCACGCGCCACGAACCGTCAGTGCCAATCCGCTCAACCCTGCCGTCCGCCCGGTGCATCGTAATTTCCGCTGCCAGCAAGTACGGTTCATACGCCGCGCGCTGAGGACCCTCCTTATTGTAGCGCCCCGCGGGCGGGTTGGGATTATTCCAAAATGAATTGCACAACATCACTCCAACGCAGTTAGTCCCTGACACCATCCATGCGGTAATATCGAAATCGCGGTAATAAATTGTTTTCTCGTACTCCGACCACGGTTGGTTGATTCCGGTTGCTGCGGGACGCTGTCCGTTGACGCGCACATCGTAATCGCCAAGGCCGACAATCCTCAGCACTGCCTGCCGCGGCTTGTGCTGGACGATGAATTCTTTTCGGAAGATCGGGGGTGCGGCCTCGGCTGCGAGACCCTCCGGCGGCGCGATCCACTGCGCGGCCTCGAACGCGGCTGCGTTCGCCCGGCAGAGAGCGCCAACCATTACGACCACCAACACGCTTGAAACTAGACCGAAGCAAGGAGGGTTTCGCACGGCCTCAGACTAGGCGCAGCGCTCACCGCGTCAAGCGAGCTGCATTCCGCGACCGCTGTGCGCACAAACCTCGAATCCTGAATCAATTTCTCTAGACAAGCTCGCGCTTAGTGTGACATAAACCTAAATGTCACCCGGGAGTCCCGGGTGGTAAGTTTTCTGCATCCCGCCTGGCTTCCTCAACAGTGCACGGTGCAACGCAGTGCCTGTGTTACGTCCTTAACCGAAGCCATGAAAACCATTTTATTCAAACTGCTCGGCCGCACGGCGGACCTGGTTGAGGTTCAACCCGTGCTGGCGTTGTTCGTCGGAGGCGCTCTGCTGGCGCTGTTTCTAACCGTTGCATTCTCACAAAAACCCGCTGCTCAAACCCAGGGACCACCCAGCTTGTTGTGGATTCTCTATCACCAACTCACCCGCATTACATGGGCCTTAACTCTGGTCTGCTTCCTCTTGGGTAGCCTATCGTTGTTGCGCGTCTATTTGCACCAGGCATTGGCCGGCTTTCAGCGCACCCATGGCCGAGTCACGGAAGCCAATTTTCAGGCTATTCAAACCATTTGGGGAACGCCGCAGCAGCAGAGCGACTTGCACTTCGACCTATTCTGGGAGGAAGAGGTCACGGAACGTATCGAATCCGAGGACATCACCAAGCCGGCGATCCTGCGCAAGAAAACCGTGCGCCACGATATCACCGCCAATCCGTTTGTTTCGGCCCGCGATGAGGTTGTGCTTCGGCAGAACGCCCGCAAGAAGGGTTCGGCGCTGTATGGCGGTTACGACACTACTTGCCGTTTCAGTTGGCAACTGAAGAATCCGGCTGACCGCGATTTGAGCTCGGTCTTGCGATTTCCACTTCCGGCGGCCACTGCCGTCTGCGATGAGCTGACGGCGACTCTCAACGGGAAAGACATCCTGCCGCAAATGCAGCTTAAGGACGGCGCGTTGGTCCTGGCCAGGCCGGTTAAAGCCAATGAAGCACTGGATTTGACCATCGCTTTCAAGAGCCGTGGAATGTCTTCGTGGTACTTTCAGGTCCAGGAACCTCGTGAAATTCGTGACTTCACCTTGAACCTGAGCCTGCCCGACCTGGGGCAGTCCCATTTAAACTTCCCGGAAGGATGCATGACTCCCACGCTGATCAAACCCACGCCGGACAACCGCGGCAGCTTGCTGACCTTTCGCCTGGACCATGCCATTTCAAGTAAAGGAATGGGCATTGCCTTGCCGACGGTGCCGCAACCGGGCCAAAGCACAAACGCCGTGCTGGGGGAAGTCGAGCGCGGATGGCTGCTGGTGTTCGCGATGCTCATTTTGGGGTTCACGCTCAGCGGGGTCAACCAGGCGGTGCTGTGGAGCGTTCTGTTCGGCGCGGCCAGCGCGTGCGCGTACGGTTTATTAGGCGATTTTAGCGATCTGTTGCTGGGGTTTTGGGGCACGGCGGCGTTGATTCTCCTTCCCGCTTTTGGCGCGCTCGCCTGGATGCTGACGCGCATTGCGCCAGGGCCGCCAGGCTCGCGTCTCGCAGCGCAGTTCCTCCTCTTTGGCGTGCTCTATCCGTGCGTGGCGGGCTTGGATTCCAGCCGCCAATCCCTTTATTTTGATCTCTGCGCCGGCGTGTTCCTTATTTGCGTTGCGGTTCAACTGGCCCGGCGCTGGTCCCCCGGCGGAGCAACTTTTCTGCCCAAGCCTGCTTTGCTCAATCCATTGAAATCCTGAGGCGATTCCTTTGCCGACAGGCTCGACTTTCTCATCCATCCGCGGAACAATTCGAGTGTGGCGAGTGTCGTTGTTGACCGGTTGAGCAAATGTTTTCGCGGACCTGCAGGCGAGCAGGTCAGGGCAGTTCATGAGCTGAGCCTCGCCATCGCCGATAAAGAATTGCTGGTGCTGGTTGGACCCTCCGGCTGCGGCAAGACCACCACGTTGCGCCTGGTGGCCGGATTGGAAACTCCTTCGACGGGCACCGTCGCAATCGACGGACAAATCGTCAATAGTCTGCCGCCTCAGCACCGCAATATCGGCATGGTTTTTCAACAACCCGCGCTCTACCCCCACCTGACTGTCTCTGAAAATTTGGCATTCGGCTTAAAGATCCGCCACGTGCCTAAAACTGAAATTCAGAGCCGGGTGAAGGAAGCCATGGAAATGCTGGGGCTCAATGGCGCTGTGGACCGGTTGCCGATGGCCTTGTCCGGTGGCGAACGACAGCGGGTCGCTTTGGGCCGGGCGCTGGTGCGGCGTCCGGGGTTGTTACTGTTGGATGAGCCGCTCTCCAACCTCGATGCGCCCCTGCGCGCCCGCATGCGCTCGGAGTTGCACCGGCTGCATGAGCGGTTGGGCGCCACCTTCATTTACGTCACACACGATCAGGACGAGGCGATGGCGTTGGGCGGCCGTATCGTGGTTCTGCACCAGGGAACCCTTCAGCAGGTGGACACGCCGCAAGCTCTTTATGCGCGTCCCGCCAGCCTGTTTGTGGCGGGATTCATCGGCTCACCTCCCATGAACCTTTTCACCGGCAAAATCATCCGGCAAGGCGAGGTGGCAATATTTCAGGAAAACGCCGACAACGATGCGCTTACGCTGGCTTTGGAACGCACCGCCGGCTCAGGGCTGCCCCAGCAACGCGATGTGGTACTGGGATTAAGACCGGAAGCCATCGCGCTGGCTGCGCAAACCCCGGCAACAGGTCATCCACCGAAGATTGTCGCCCGCGTCGAGCGCCTCGAAATGCGCGGGCCGGACACTTACGCGTACGTCGAACGCGGCAACCGCGGCTTTACCGCGCGCGTGCCAGCTTCAGCCGGAATTGTCCCGAATCAAGCTATCCATCTCGTGTTCGATTTGTGCCACGCGCACTTTTTCGATCCCGCCAACGGTAGCCGGATTGCGTCCTGATGCTCTTCATTTTGGCGCAACTTCTGCGAGCCAACTCTGCTATGCGAGATGTGGAGGTTATCCGATTTGTCGTAAGCCCACGCCAGTTGCTCATTAAGCCGTGGAGTACCACTCCATTCCGTTGCCGTCCACGACGTGATCTGGCCGATGTTGTCATATCCACATCGGCGCCGGCATAGCTCGGACAGTCGCATCCATTACCAAAACCGAACGGGGCATGCTGAGGTGAAACAGCCTCGCGCAACCATGCTCCTGTGTTAACCGGGACAGCGCCACGAGGCGGGCAAGGCGTTTGGATGTTCAGTTTGAAGTAGGTGAGCTTTGCTCCCCTTTGAGGGGCGTTCGCAACCGAGAAGCTGTTCCGGCGTTGAATCTCCCTTGGCACCCCGCGTGCTTTGGTTGGCGCGTACAAGTTCATTTTGCCGGCACATAAGTCCTCGTACGAAAATGCTCTATAATCTTTTGTCCAGCGTCCCGTCCTGCGTGGCGGAATGCCATCGGCGACGAGTCAGCAGCGTGGTGCTCCACGCTCTCCAAGGTAATGCGAATATCCTTCAATGGAGCGGATTCGGCGACGAGCAGCACGTCCAGCAAGCCGAACACAGCCCAATCGAGATAACCCTCTCGACGTGCTTCCTCGTTAGCTGGAACCGCGTCAACCACCTCAAATTGAGAAGCAGGTTCGACACTGACTTGCAGCCTGGCGAAGTCCCATCGTGGGCCGAGATGCTGGTTGCGCTCGCCAGTAACCCTGAGCTTTGATTTCAGCGTCAGTGAACCTAGCTTCAACAATTCTTGAGACCACAAATTCAGGTAGTCTTTCATGTTAGTGAACTCCGGCCGCGGCTTGAGCAGCAGGGCTGAACCAGGCCGGGAACTGTTGAATGACCATCGGATGGTAAAGCTGTGCCTCATAACCTGGCGCGTAGAGTATGCCCTGTTGGCTCAAGGTCTCAAGGTGCGCAGCCCTGGCCTCCATGCCCGCATCCATCAGCAATGATTCAACCAACTCATGTTGATAGAATGCCGCGTCCGCCCCGGTCAACGCCTGCCCGTTCTCGAACGCCGTTGTGAGTCTCGAATACATGGCGGCATTGGCCGGGTCTGCTCCGAAACTCGAAAGATGCTGTGAAACATCAATCAATCCTTCGCGGGTTGCCATCAATCCCCCCTGTGCCTCATCCCCGAGAACGGCACAGCGTTCTCCCTGTCCGGCAAAGTCGAGCAAACCAAGTTCTGGCACCACAAATGGCATTGCTGCCAACGTATCCGAAGGGCTTGCGCCCATTAAACCAGTGAGTCCTGATTGCTCAGACCCCCAGTCCAACAAGTCGAAGAGACCTTTGACGAGTGAAGCAGCGCCTGCTGCGGCATCTAGTGCGACATTTTCCGCTTCGGGCAGAATATTGTACATGCCCGCACCGAGTGCTTCGAGGTCAGTATCGCCGCTCAGATAGCTAACCGGGCCGGGTGCGAACAATCCATAGGAGCCGACTGCATGGAAATCCAATCCGTAGGGATCACGGAAAGCAAGAGGACTGTTGCCGACGAACCGATAAAGGTTGATGCCGCCCGCTTCGCCAATCGGGTCTTGCGTGAGGAACCGTTGCAAGCCCGGATCGTAAGTCGGTCGCAATGGAGGCTGGACAATGTCCGACAGCCCGTTTACGGGCATCGAGGAGAACTGCATCTCGTTTACCGGCCCAAGCGGTCCTTGCATCGCGACAAGCTTTCCAAACGGTGAGTAGAGATACCTTGCTGGCACCAGTTCGGAATAAGTCATCAACGCCGTAACATTCCCGGCTCCGTCCGCGTGATAGAACGCCGGTCCGTTGGTGTCCGACCTCGCAAGCAATCCTCCAATGCCACCTGCCCCCGCAAGGGTCCCGCTCAAATCGAGTCCACGGGTGTAGGTCCAAAGGACATTGTTGTTTCCATCCCGCACCTCGACGAGCAAGAAGCCGTCGTAAATCAGGTGCAGTTCATTGGTTTTGCTCCAGTTTCCTGACTGCCAGCCGTAATCGCGCTCGATACGCCGCCTACCCAAGCCGTCATAAACAAACTCCGTTTTCCAGGTATTGGCTACGTAGTTGGTCACCAGCCGGTTCTCGCCATCACAAACGAATACCCGGGTGCCATCATTGGTGAGATTTCCGTTCAAGTCCCACTGCAACGTGACCGACGAGGGTAGCGTGGCCGAAACCACATTGGTGGCATTAGTCCCATAGGTGTTATGGGCAATGGTGGTGTAAGTGTTGAGGCCGTTGGTGACGATGAAGTTAGTG
>DASYXT010000099.1:0-4958 GCA_035934555.1 Verrucomicrobiia bacterium
CGCAAGATTTCCTCAGCCGCGCGGCGCACACGTCCGGCCAGCCGCTCCACGACAACCGCCTGGCGTTGCGGGCGGGCCGCAATCCACGAGTCCCAGACATGCACTATGTGCTGATCGCCCATGAGTTGTATGGAAAGCGCGTTTTTAGAGTTAGGAGAAATTTTGGCCGCGGTCTTGGCTGCCTGTTCCTGCATCGCGCGGCGCGTGGCCAGGTCTTCTTCAAACTGTTGCTTTTCAGCCTCTACGTCGGAAATGCCTTGCCGCAGCGATTCCAAAAGTTCCTGTAATATTTTCTTATCGATGTTCATTTGAATTTTCTCCTGTTAGGCCGCAACGCGCGGGGCCAGTGCTGTGAACCAGCGTTCTTCTTCCGGTGCTGGCTCGGGCGGCGCAACGAAAGCGATTCTGGCCTCAATATCGGAAACGGCTTGCAGCGCCCGGTCTAATGCGGTGTCGTGGTTGAGCATGGCGGTCCATGACGGTTGCACGCGGGCGGTGTTGAGGTCCTCGACTTCGTAACCTGCGCCGCGAATCGTGGAAACGAGTTTCTCGCGAACGGCGAATTGACGTTGAATGCGCTCGTTCAACCACACTTCGGCGATTTGCAGTCGCGCCAGGTCCGCAATGAGCTGTTCCGCCGCCGGCGAATCGTGCCGGGTCTTTCCCATTCGCTCGTGCACCGAAGCGCGCAGCGAGGTGATTGTGCGCATGTCGTCCTCTGCTTGCCGCTGCTCAGATTGAACGGCGTCAATTCCATCGCGCAGCCGTTGCTGTGTCGCTCGAAGTTTTTCTGTGGTCTCAGGAGTCATTTAGTTCCTTTGTGTTTGTTGTTTGTGGAAAAAATCCCCAGCCGCCGCGCCGGAACCGCGCCGCAAGCCTGCGAAGCGCGCGCGCGGGAAACCCGGGCTGCGGGCGACTGGGAACGCCCCCGAAACCCCGCGCACGCCAATGCGCGGGTGCCAGGGCTGGGTAGCCCCCGGGGGCAAAATGTGAAATGCGGGGTTTGGTTCATGGGTCCCAAAGAGCAAGTGATGCGTCAAGCTCGCGCGCGTATTGTTCTTCGAGCAACTCGTCGGCGGTTTGCGCTTGGGCGGGCGTCGGGCCGAATGAATTCGCATCGAAAGCCCCGTTGCCAGTGCCAAGGATGCCGTGCGCGCCGCTCAGAGCGTCAACTTCGTCGTCGTGCTTGGCAGCGGGGAAGTTTTCCAGCACGCGCAAAAACTCGTCATTCCAAAGGCCGCGAACGATTTTGACGTTGCCGGCTTCGGCTTGGGCGCTGACAGGCTTGGCCCGTGTCTCCTTATCGCCGCTGGCCGTGGCGAACCGCACATTGAACCCGTCCAGTGCCCGCGCTGTGGCCTGCGCCTCGGCCACA
Organism: Verrucomicrobiia bacterium; assembly: GCA_035934555.1. Lineage (GTDB taxonomy): Bacteria > Verrucomicrobiota > Verrucomicrobiia > Limisphaerales > UBA8199 > DASYXT01. The sequence goes on from DASYXT010000099.1 coordinate 1,376, forward strand.
CCGGCGCTGCCTGGATCCTGCATATAGGCGACAGTCGTGCGGCGCCCGTCCTGCTGCGCGCAGGTCCGCATGGCGGTCTCTACCGTGTGCGGGCTGGCGAACATTTTAAGCACGTGCTCGACGTAGTAGATGCCCTGCACGTCCTTTGCGAGCAGCAGCCCGATAGTGGCATCCGGATCATTGTCCGCGCGCTTCTCTGTCGCGGCCCGGTCCCAGTAGCGCACCCGCGAAACAATGTCCTTGGGCGGCGCCTCGACAACGCCGAACCACTCGCGCCGGAAATAGCTCCCCGCCGTGGCCCGCACGTTCCAATTCCCAGACAGCAACCGCTCGCGGTCAATCCGGGGCAGGGCCTTCAGGTTGGCGAGATAATTCGGGTCGTTCTCAATGAGGATGCGGTTATCGTGGACGTTGGCCGGGATGAAGGTTGCCGACTTCGGCTCGGCGTCCGGCCCAAGCTTGCTGACAAGCTCCGCTCTGCTGTCCGCCCACAAAAGCTCATCGCCCATCCGCACAAACCAGCGCAACACCCCGCTGCGCGATTTAATGGGGAGTCCGCTGTCGGCGTCAATCCACCATTCGAGGAAGCGGCGCACCCATGAATCCGGGTCGGGGTTCGTTGCCGCCCGCACGTAGCCTCGAACGCCGGACATTGAGCGGCAGCGGGAAAGCAGATACCAAAACTGGTTGGCGCTGAACTGCACCAGCTCGTCAAATTCGATTAACGGTATTTGTGCTCCCTGATAATTGAAGCGGTCGGCGTCGTGCTCCAGGCCGGCGAACTTGATCACCGCCCCGCTGGGGAACCGCCATTCAAGCGCGGTCTGGTTTGGGATGGCCCCGAGTTGCGCGTAAACCTGCTCGCTGCTGTCCCATAAGCCGCCTTGCAGTTTGATTTGGGGAATTGTGCGCCGGAAAAGAATGGCCCGGAACCGACCATTGGCGGCGTTGTAAAGCGGCTCTAAAATCAAGGCGTGAGACTTGCCGGACCCCGCCGCGCCGCCGTAAATGGCAATGTCGGCAGGCGAGCTAAGGAATTGCTCTTGCGGGCCGGGTTGCGGCCTTATCTCATTCGTTGCCATTGGCGTTCCTTTCGCTCAAGGCCAGGGTGTCAACATCGCCCACGGCCACAACCGGGTTGCGCTTCTCGGGCAGATAAAGCTGCACGCCAGCAGCCAGGGGTTGCCCGTCGGTGCCGCTGATTTCCAGCCGGCTCTTTGCGAAGTACTGCGGCATTGTGTGTTCGAGCAACCAGCTTGCGGCCCGCCAATCCGTCGCGCTGGCTTCCTCGATCTTCTTTAGCCGCTCATCGGTGCCCTTGGCGATGCTGCGTTGCAAGGCGTCCTCAAATCGCGGGTTCGCCTTGCGGTAATTGAGCAGGGTTTGAAAACTGATGCCCGCGGCTTGGGCGACCAGTGTCAGGGGTAGCCCCCGCTTGGCGCATTTCAGCATTCGCCGGATGTTGGCCGGTGTGAACTTTGTCGGCCTGCCCCCGGGCAGCCGTGGCGGCAAAATTAATTCGGGTTCGCTCATAAATTACTTTGCTTCCAGAACGTAACGCGGATTGGTGTGGAACAGTTCGGCGGCCTTTTCACTGGCTTTGCCTTTTTCCCGTTCGGGAATTGTTTCCCTATCGGGCTTCTTACTGCCGCGCTTTAGCGTTCCAACCTGCCTTTCCTTGGCTTCCTTCTCAAACCACTGGATCGCGTTGGCGGCGCATGGAGTTGCCCGCGTGCACCGCAGCCCGCACGCGCGCAAAAGGTATTTTAAACCGCGGGCCAGGCGACGCTCAACCGGCGCGGGCCAGTTGCCAGTGGCTTGCAGCTCGAGTACGAAGGCGGGATTGTCGTTATCTCTGCTCATGGTTCGGGAAGTAATCTTTGCGCCGCTCTGGCCGATGTGATGCGCCGCCGAAAGTCAGAACCTTAAACGCCGATTCGGCCAGGCGGTCTGCGATGCGCTCCCCCAGGGCGGTCTTTAACTCGCCCCAGGTCAAATTGCTGGTGATGATCGTCGGTTGTTGCTCGCCGTGCCGGTAGTCGATGATTTCGTGAAGCATGGGCAGCTCATCGCGCCCGCCGCCAGACAAGCCGAGTTCATCAAGGACCAGCAACTCGGCCTTTTTGCAGTCGGCAATCGGGTCCCGGGCGTCGCGGTTGCGGTAAGTGTCGCGCAGCCGAAGCAGAAGCAGGTTTTGACGGATGAGAAAGGGATGCTTGAAAAGCCGCATGGACGAAACCGCCAAGTGGGTTTTCCCCGTGCCAACATCGCCCGTCAGAATCAGAAACCCGGTGCGGACCGTCTCGGCGAATTCGCGGACCGCGGCCAGGTTGGCTTTCTCGGCCTTGTTGTGCGGCTTCCAGTTTTCGAATGTGGCACGCAGCAGGTTTTTCGGCACGCCCTGCCCGTGCAGCCGCTCCCGCAATTCCATTTCCTCCCGTTCCTCCACACAAAGCGGGCAGGGTGCGTAGCCAGCGGTGAAAGTGCGATGGTAGTTTGTCCAGTAGCGCGTTAGCTCCAGGTCCAGCGCCCGCGCCATTTCCGGGTGCCGGCTGCAAGCCTTGGCTGCGGGCTGGCTGGCCACAAAAGCTTTTAGCTCGGCGTCCTGCTTTTCGAAGTGTTCGGCTATGCGGTTGAAGTCCATGCTTTTTATGGGTCTTGCATCCCGGTGACAAATTTTTGGCGAGCTTCGGTTCTATGGGTTCGGTTCATTGGATTCGGTTTATTAGATTCAGTTTCGTTTCCGGAACCGGAAACACTTCGCGCAAAAGCGGAAACGGTACTGTTTCCGCTTTCGGAAACAGTCCCGCCCCCCAAACTGTTTCCGCTTTCGGAAACACCCCCTGCCAACTTGTAACGGGTCACCGCGCCAGGGCGCAGGTCCACCGACAGGTAGCCCAGCCGAACCAGCTCGGCCCGCCACTTTGCGATCTGCGAAAGGCTGGACGCCAGTTGAGCCCGCAAGCGCCGCATCCCGGGCCAGCATTGGCCCTTGTCGTCGGCGTATTGGCGCAGCAAATGCCATAGCCGGAATGCCCCATGGCTCAGCCGGGTGTCCATCACCAATGCCGTGTAGCTCTGCGGCGAGAATGGCAGCAGCGGCTTGACTGCGCCCCGCGTTCGGCTATGATTATGGCGCATTCGGTTTCCCTTTGGCCCGCGAGCAACCGCGGGCCTTTCGTTTATGCCATTTGTGATCGGATGGCTCACTGCCCACGCTGAGATTGCAGCAACGCCTGCTCGACCGTGGGAAGGTGGTACCTTACCAAACGCCCGCAATTCAAGCGAACCGCGGGCAAGGCCCCACGTTTCGTCCAGTTCCGGATGGTGCCAATGCTGACCCCGAGGCGCGCAGCCAAGCCGGCGGCGTCGGTGAAGGAGCTTCCGCCGGATTTTTCAGGCGCCCCGGTGGTTGGCGCGTTTTGCGTTTCGTTCATGGCCAACCCTACCACCCAACCTTTTTCCCCCACCTCGGCCAGGCCCGCACCAAAACCGCTCAGCCAGTCATCAAAACCGCTAACCGTGGAAACAAAACCGCCCCGGCGTTGAACAAAACCGGAGCGGCAGGCGAGCAAAAACCCGT
>DASYXT010000058.1:0-2073 GCA_035934555.1 Verrucomicrobiia bacterium
GATACTGGTGTGAGCACAAACCTGAATCCGAGTATGAAGAACAAAAAATCGAACAACTTGTTTTCTCTGATCATCACCTTGGCGGTCATGCTGGGCTTGCTCGGCGCCGCACCAGCCTGGGGCCAGAACGAGGTCAAAAGCACCGACCTGACCCAAGCCCTCCGCACCTTCGTGGACAACATGAACGCCGCGCAGTCTGCCGAACAAGCCGCCCATTCCAAAGCGGCCGAATTGCTTAGGGCCGCCGAAGGACCGGCGGCTCAGGTCAGCGACACCAACCTCCCACCCCAGACCCGGTTCGAGGCGCATGCCAAACTGCTCGAACTGCAGAAAGGCGCCATCCAAGCCCGGCTGGATGCCGCCCGGCAAGGGGCTAAACTGCTGATGGCAGCCAAGGACGCGCTGCACGAGATCAGCACCGACCTGGGCAGCAACGTCGCCGAGGAACTCAAAGATCAGCCTGCTCCCGAAGACCAATCCAAGGTGGATGCCACGATTTCGGACCTCAATTTCCCCTCCGACGCCGCCATTGAACCGGAAACGGCCGATGCGCTGGCTGCTGCCCGTGCTTATTACGACCAGACCTGCAAAGGCACCGGCAAAGGTCAGGGCGGTTCAGCCACTCTCCAGACCGTAGCGCGCCGACTGAAAGCCTGGGAAGCCCGCAACCGCCGCACGATTGTGCTTTGTGATGCCGGCCTTAAACGGCTCGAGCTGGCCGCTGTTTCCGGTCTGACCTCCATCGGCAACTACACCTTGGACCAGGCCTTGGGCATCCCTGGCAGTTTCGACCAAGCCTCCCTGGGCGTTGTCCCGTTGGCGCCCGAGATCGCTGTCGGCAGCGAAACAGCATCCTCCGCCACGCCGCAAAAGGTCCCGTTGCGTCGGGCACTGAAACAATAGGAACCGAACCTCACCATCAACACCAAACCGAACAAGCTGCTATGAAAACGAATCTCGTAACAAAACTGATCCTGCCTGTGCTGCTGCTGTTTGTTGTCGCCGCCAGGGCCGGCGAACCTCAGATCACTGCCCAGAGCGTTGCTCAAGATGCCGTCGCCGAATATACGGCCGCCCTGGACCAGGTAATCCGCAATGCGGCGGAGGCCAAGGACAAATTTACGTTGGCACCCGACGAGGCGGCCAACCTCCGCAGCTTGGAGTATGAACTGTTGGGCCATGCGCGGTTGGGGGTGCTCAAAAAGGCAGACCTGCCCGCCCTGGTCTTCGCGCAAGGCAAGCCCCAAACCGTGCAAGAAATCCCCGGCCGCGCACTGGAGCTGCGCCTGCTCCGACTCAAGGTGAACCCCTGGAATGACGCGCTGACCAACAAACTCTTCGAGTACTATCCGGAAACCGGTTACGGCAGGCCGGTCTCTTTCAGCCAGCCCTGTCCGACCAACCGGTATCCGCAGGTGCACGATTTTGAGGGCAGCTATGCCTACGGCATGGCTCTGATTGGGCGGCGTGAATGGGCTGATGCGGCCAAGCACCTGACCGATGCCCTTGCCGTTCCGGGTGGAACCGCCGGTGGGGAGTGGGAGTTTCAAATCCTGGTGACGCGCGCCTGGGCGGAAGCCATGACGGGAGATTTTGCCACAGCCAAGGCCACGCTGGAATCGGCGCTGACGCGGGAACATCAATGCGAGGTGCCGGTCCGGGGACGATTTTTGTCACGCATACTGGGTATTGAAGGCCAGCACCTGACGCCCGAAATGGCCACAGCGCTGCCGAATGGAAAGTAACGCTCAACCTGGAATCAACAGTATGAAACACCTGATCATCATCGGCATCGGTCTGGTTGCGCTTATCGCGCTTCTGAACCGTGAGCACATTGGGAGATATCTGCACCGGGCCGAAGCCCGCCCGGGCGTGGTCCAGACCGCAGCGAGGGCGGAACCTGCACCGGTCACCCTGCCGGCGCCCCAAAGCAGCAACTCGTTAGTGAACCTTCCACTGTTGGGGACGACCAATGCCGCCGCAGCCTCTGTTCCAACGACCAACTGGTCGTCAACCGCTGCCCAGCGGTACGCCGACATCATCAAAAATATCCGCTCTACCAGAGGAAATTAG
>DASYXT010000109.1:0-72753 GCA_035934555.1 Verrucomicrobiia bacterium
CCCTGTAATTTGGCAAGGATGCTGCTGGACGAAAACGCCGAAAAAACTTCAAGTCGATCACACCCCCGAACCCTCATCGGGCCCGGGTAAACACGGGCCAAAATGCTTGGGTCGCCCTTCAATACCCGGACAGTAGTGATACCGGATCGCGTTTTGGAGCAGGTTCAGCAACGCCAGGCGCAGCAACGCCGGGTCGAAAATGGCCAGCAAATGATCCGGGCAATCGAGGACAATCTGCTGTTGCTTTTCCTCCGCCACCAACGCCAATTCATCGCTCACTTCGGTCAGTACACTCTGCACCAGTCCAGCCTCCAGCCGAACCGGCATCTGGTTATCATCGGCGCGTGCCAGTAGCAGCAGGCGCTCGATGAGCTGGTTCATTCTCCTGATCTCTTCCAGCATGCTCCCGAGCGCATCGTAAAGAATCGCCGGATTGCGTTCGCGCAAGGCCACTTCACCAACGGCGCGCATAGCGGTCAAAGGCGTGCGTAGTTCGTGCGACACGTCGGCGCTGAAGCGCTTCAACTCGGCGAACGAGCCTTCAAGCTGTTGAAGCGTCCCGTTAAAGACCTTTGCCAGTTCGCCAAGCTCATCGTTCGGGTTGGCCACAGGCAGCCGTTCGCTCAGTGACTTTGCCGAGAGCAGTCGCGTGCGCTCTGCCATCTGCTTTACTGGTGCCAAGGCTCGACCAGCGATAAAATACCCGGCAATCGAGCACAAGATCGGTGCCCCGCAACAGCCGATTATCAGTGTGATTGTCAGGTTTAGGCCGGTGCTGGGTTTCCAAACGCCTAAAAGCACAGCCACCAGGAAGCAGACCAGCCAGACCGCCCCTCCGGTTGCGGCATACCAGGCAGCAAGTCGCGCGCGTAACGAGCGCTTCAGCCACCAGTCTCTCATTTTGAGCCTTCCTCCCGCAGTACGAAACCCACGCCGCGGACCGTATGAATCAGCTTTACTGGATGCCCTTCGTCCACCTTTCGGCGCAAGTGCGTCACGTGCACGTCAATCACGTTGTCGATTGGGGTGACCCGGTTGCCTTCACCCCATACGTCTTTCGCCAGCATTTCGCGCGTCACCACCTGGCAGGGCTGACGCAGCAAGTAGGCGAGCAAATCAAATTCGCGCGGAGTCAATTCAATGGGCTTTCCACTCCGCGACACGCGCCGGGCTTCCAAATCGACAACCAAATCACCGATGCCTTTCTTTAATGGCTCGGCTGGCGTGAACCGCCGAAGGAGGGACCGGATGCGTGCCACCAGTTCAGCGAAGGCAAAGGGTTTCACCAGGTAATCGTCAGCCCCGCTCTCCAGACCCAACACACGGTCACCGACGGCATCACGGGCAGTGAGCAGCAGCACGGGGGTTTTTGTGCCTCGTGCGCGAATCGTCTTAAGAATTTCGATGCCATCCCGCCCCGGAAGCATCCAATCCAGAACCACCAGATCGAAGCGCTCTGCGTTTAACAGGAAGAAACCATCCTCTCCGGTGTGAGCCGTGGCTGTGGAGAAGCCGGCGTTCTCCAGCCCTGTCGCCACAGCCCGAGCCGTTTTTTCATCGTCTTCCACGATTAACACGCGCATAAAGAGTTTCCGCCAGCCCAGAATGCCAACCTTGAGCCGGAGCCGCGAGGCGCAATCACCTTAAGATTTCTTCAGGAAGCACATTCCTTCCCGAAAAGCACCTTCACAGTTGACGAGCATAGCATACCCCCATACCCTATCTGAGCGAAAAAGCAAATTCCTAAACAACAATGGCCCACACCGTTCGAGATAAACAGAAACTTCTGATGCGGGTTCGGCGCATCCGGGGGCAAGTTAATGCGCTGGAAAGGCTGCTGGAAGCAGAGGCGGATTGTTCCAAGACCCTCCACCTCACGGTTGCTTGCCGCGGGGCCATCAATAGCCTGATGGCGGAGATTCTCGAAGGGCACATCCGGTTTCACATCATAAATCCTGATGACAAACCGACTTCCGAACAGGCGGAAGCCGCGGAGGACGTCATTGATGTTGTCAGGAGTTACTTGAAATAGCGCCTCAAAGGAACATTCGCTAAACGTTTTGGCAAAAGATTGTTGTGCGCACGGCGCACGCAAAATTGAGGCCCTTTGCTATGCACAAAGCCGACATTTCAATTTGGCAGCACGAACATAATTTTTGCGGGGATACTTCATCCGCCGAAAAACGCACCCGCAGAGTTGTTGCACTGACCGGTGGGATGATGCTGGTGGAAATTGTCGCCGGACATGGTTTTTTGCAGATCGGCCTGAACGCCTCACTCCACCGTCACGCTCTTGGCCAGGTTGCGTGGTTTATCCACGTCGCACCCGCGGGCAACGGCAATGTGGTAGGCCAGCAGTTGCAGCGGAACCACCGTCAGCAGCGGCGTTAGCGGGTCGAGCGTCCGCGGCACATAGAGCGTGTCCTGGACTTTTTTGGCCAGAGCCTGGTTGCCTTCGGTGGTGATGGCGATGACCGGTCCGCGGCGGGCTTTGACCTCTTCGATGTTGCTCTGGGTCTTTTCGTAAATCTGGTCCTGCGGGGCGATGAAGACGCTGGGCGTTTGGGGGTCAATCAGCGCAATGGGGCCGTGCTTCATTTCGGCGGCGGCGTAACCTTCGGCGTGGATGTAGGAAATCTCTTTCAGCTTGAGGGCGCCCTCGAGGGCGACAGGAAAGTTGTACTGCCGGCCCAGGAAAAGGAAGTCGCGACAGTCCTTGTACTTCAGCGCGATATCCCGGATGCGCTGGTTCTGTTCGAGCACGACCTGGATTTGGTCGGGAATCGCTTCCAGGGCGCGCAGCAATTGCGTGCCCTGCTGATTGGCCAGCATGCGAATGCGGCCCATGAACAACGCGAGTAGGGTCAGCGCGGTCACTTGAGAAGTGAAAGCCTTGGTCGAGGCGACGCCGATCTCGGGTCCGGCATGGAGGTAAATGCCGCCATCAGCCTCGCGGGCAATTGTGCTGCCCACAACATTGCAAATGGCCAGGACCTTGTGTCCGCGGCGGCGGGTCTCGCGTAAACCCGCGAGCGTATCGAGGGTTTCGCCGGATTGGGTGATCACCAGCAACAGAGTATTTTTATCAAACGGCGCGTTGCGATAGCGGAACTCGCTGGCATATTCGACTTCAGTCGGCACGTGGGCCAATTCCTCGAGGAGATATTCGCCCACGAGTCCCGCGTGCCAACTCGTGCCGCACGCAGCGATCACCACCCGGTCCACCGCCCGCAGTTCCGCCGTGCTTAAGTTGAGTCCGCCGAAGCGCGCCATCGCCGCGTCGAAATCGATGCGGCCACGCAACGCGTTGCGGACGCTGGCGGGTTGCTCAAAAATCTCCTTAAGCATGTAATGCGGATAATGGCCGCGTTCGGCGGCTTCGGGCGTGAAATCAAGCTGGCTGACCTTGACGCTGGCGGCGTTGGCGCTGAGGGACTGCACGCGGTAACGGTCGGCCGTTAGCGTCACGACGTCGTAGTCGTTGAGGTAAATGACCTGGCGAGTATGCTCGACCAGTGCGGCCGCATCGCTGGCCAGGAGGTTTTCACCCTCGCCGACACCGACAATCAGCGGCGAACCGCGCCGCGCGCCGACGAGCACGTCGGGATAATCGGCACTGAGCACCGCAATGCCGTATGTGCCGACGACTTCCGGCAAGGCATTCATCACCGCCTGCGCCAGTGGGTGGGTATCGGACCCGTTGGTCTTGAGCCGGGTGTAATGCTCGCCGATCAGATGCGCCAGAACTTCTGTATCGGTTGAAGACTCGAAGGCGTGGCCGGACTGAACGAGGCGTTGCTTGAGCGCTTCGAAATTCTCAATCACACCGTTGTGCACAATGGCCAGGCGCCCGCTTTGGTCCAGGTGCGGGTGGGAGTTGACGTCCGACGGCGGCCCGTGGGTGGCCCAGCGGGTGTGGCCGATCCCGGCGCGGCCGGGCAGCGGATGAGTCTTGAGCAATTTGGCCAGGCCCTCTTCGATCTTGCCTTGCTTCTTTTGCACGGCCAGGCCGCGGTCATCAAGGATGGCCAGCCCGGCGCTGTCGTAGCCCCGGTACTCGAGGCGGCGCAGGCCCTCCAGCAGCAGCGGCGCCGCCTGGCGTTTACCGATATATCCTACAATGCCGCACATACTTCTTCGATTCTAACCATTGCTCTTAAGTTCGGATTTCGGAGCCCTGCCGTCGTTTTTGGACATTAATATCCACCGTGCCGCGGCGCCGAGATTGTCCACGATAACGGCTTGGCGCAGCCGGCGGTCCGCACCGCGCTCTGTTTCGGCACCGTAACCAGTACGCACGAGAATACAGGCGCGGACGCCGGCGTTCCAGCCCGTTTCCAGATCGATGAGCTTGTCACCAATCACGTAGCTTTCCTGCAAAGCGATGCCGAATTCGTCGCGGGCATCGAACAGGAACTGTGGCGACGGTTTTCGCCCGCGGCTGGGCTGCTCGGGCGCTTCCGGAGCGATGTAAATCTTCTCGAAGCGGATGCCGGCCGCCGCGAACTCATCCAGCAGGCGCTGGTTAACTCGTGCTACATCCGCGAGGGTGAAAAAGCCGCGACCAACCCCCGATTGATTCGAGACGATGAACAATTTGAACCCGTGGTCCTGAAGCAAGCGCAGAGCTTCGCTGGCGCCGGGAAAGACGCTGACCTGCTCGGGCCGAGACAAGTAATGACGCTCTTCGATCAGCGTGCCGTCACGGTCGAGGAACACAGCCGGGTGCATATTGGCCTCATGCTGCTTGAGAGGACCAGGGAAGGGAATTGAAAAAATTCTCCTCACCGAAGGTGTGACCGGGGCCAGAGCGCGGACTTTACCTTTAGTCCGCAACAACATTCGAAAATCCTGCCGCGTCGGAGCCTGCTGGGGACTAAAGCTAAAGTCCGCGCTCCGGCCGGACTTGAAAAAATGAGTTTTGCTTTGACGGCGGCCCCTAATCGCTTTACTATGAGCATATCCGATTGTGCGGCGCCCGGCCGCATGAGAATCGGGTTGGCCGCACGCCACTCTTTGGCAGGTCCACTTCCCCGTGTGCGGCACCGAGCACCTTAGGCAAAAACAGTTTTTGTTATGTCAGCCACCGCCACAGCCGATTCCGGACCGCAGGCCGGGCCCTCGAGCCTGGCGCAGGGGTTGCGCGGCTGCTTCACGACCGGCCTGTTGTTGGTGGAAGAGGCAACGCAACGTGCGACCTTGAATCCCGAGGCGGCCGCCATACTTGGATTGAACACCGAGAGCTGTCCGCTGGCGATGCTCCCAACACAGGTGCTTTCGGTGGCGCGGGATGTGCTGGGCTCCCGGCGGGCCGGGGCGCAGGAGCTGGAGCTGGCCGTTCCAGGCCGAGGGCGTGCGGTACTGCGGGTGCTAGCGATGCCGGTGGGGCCGGACGTGCGCGCGGTGGCGCTGGCAGTGACGGAGATAACGGCCTGGACGCATTGCGAAGAGCAACTGCAGGATCTGGAGCGGCTGGCCAATGCTGGCCGGCTGGCGGCGGCCACGGCCCATGAAATCCGCAATGCGCTGGTCGCGGGCAAAACTTTTATCGATCTGTTGCTCGAACAGAACCGCGATGCCGAGTTGGCAGAGATTGTACGCAAAGAATTGGCGCGGATCGACGGGTTGGTCAAACGGTTGCTCAGTTTTCCCGCGCCCGAACGGCTCAGCATCGGCGAGGTGCGCTTGCACCAAGTACTGGATTACTCGTTGCGCCTGGTCCAGCCGCAGCTCGCCGGCAAGGACATTTCCGTGCAACGTTCTTTCCTTGCATCGCCGGATGTGGCGCAAGGAGACGAGCGGGCGTTGCAGCAGGCGTTTGTGAATCTACTACTGAATGGGCTGGAGGCGATGGCCGCCGCGGGCACACTTACGGTAGGAACTGCCGTCAGCGCTCTTCCTCAGACAGCACCGAGCGCCCCGCAAGTCGTCGTTACGATCAGTGACACGGGCGTGGGCATTGCTCCCGAAAATTTAGGACACCTCTTCGAGCCGTTCTTTACCACCAAGCCGGGAGGAACTGGTCTGGGGCTAGCCATTACGCGCCGGATCATCCAGGAACATCACGGCGCTATTACGGTCGAGAGCACGGTAGGTCATGGAACGACGTTCGCCGTGACGTTGCCGGCACGGTGAGTCGGGGAGCGGGGAGTCGTACAGCGCGCAGCGTAGAGCGACGCTCCACGCTTCACGCTCTACGCTCTACGAAATTACTTCTGCGTGCCGGAATTAGCTGGCGGCGGGTTGTTATTGCCACCTGAGTTTGGCTGTTGCTGGGTTTGGCCGGTCGGATAGAAAATCGGCGCTGGTGCACGCCCCGACCCCTGGCCTTGGTACGTCTGGCCATTGGCTCCGCCCTGGGCAGTCGGCGCCGAAATGGTGATATTGTTTTCCACGCGTTGCACACCCGGCACGTGTTGGGCAATCTCGGTGGCACTGCGCTTTTGCTCCTGAGTCTGCACGAAACCGCTGAGCTGCACCGTGCCGTCAAAAGTTTGCACCCGGACCGCGGGATACTTAAAGACCGGCGCATTGGCCAGTTCGCTCTCGACTCGCTCGGTCGTCATTTTATCGGTTTCCACCTGGCCCGTCGTGCGGCCCGTTTGCCGAGCCTCTTTGGAATTCATATAGGAGCAGCCGGTCACGGCGCCTGCGGCCATCGCCATGCCCAAGCCCCCCACAAGCAAGCATTGTTTGAAGTTTCGCATAATTTCCCTGGTTGTTGTTTTACCTCATCAAGTTACACCCCAGGGGAGACTCAACCATAGGGTGTTACACCCGGCGTGCGCCGGGATTGGCCTCAGCCTTGCGGGCCAGCAACCATAACAGGTCTGATAAACGATTGAGATAGACAACGATTTCAGGGTTCTGCAACTCGCCGGCGGCCTTTAACGCGCAGACGCAGCGCTCGGCGCGCCGGCAGACGGTGCGCGCCAAATCCAGTGTCGCGGCCTGCGGATTGGCGCCGGGCGTGGCCCAACCGGAAGCGGGGAGGTTCTGCGATTCAAGCTCGCGCACCAGCGTATCGAGGCGTGCCGTTAACGCGGGGCTCAGCGCTGCAAAACCATCTTTTTGATAGCGCGGCAAGTCTTCGGTGGCGGTGGCCAATTCGCCCATGAGCCCGACCAAATCTTTTTGAATTGCCAGCAAGGGCTGCGGTTCGAGTGTATGTGCAGCCGTGGCGCGGGCGAGCCCAAGCACCGCATTGAGCTCATCGATGGCGCCGCAGGCCTCGATCCGCGGATGGGTTTTGGGCACGCGCCGGCCGTACATCAGGCAAGTGTCGCCCTGATCGCCGGTCCTGGTTACGATGCTCATAGCCCCGATTCAACCCGCTCCGCCAATCACGCGCTGGTAAGCCTCGATCCCATCAACGATGGATTTGGCCATTTGCCGCCGATACACCGCCGTGAAAATCTTCCGCCCTTCCACTGGGTGCGACATAAAACCTGCTTCAACAAGAATCGCCGGCATGGTCGCATCGCACAGGACGACAAAACGGGCGCGGCGTACGCCTCGGTCTTCGGCGCCCAATTCATGCGTGAGCGCTTTTTGCACTTGAAAGGCCAGCAGCAGATTGCGGTTGTTCAATCGATTTCCAGGATACCAACCTGCGGCGCCTTTTTCACCACCGGCATTGGTCGAAGCGGCGCCAGGCGGCGTCAGGCAAAAAACCTGCGCGCCCTGGACGGTTTGGCTCGAAGCCTCGACGGCATTAAAATGAAGGCTCACGAAAAGATCAGCCCTCCGGCGGTTCGCCAGTCCGGGCCGATCCGCCAATTCGCGAAAAGTGTCGTGATTGCGGGTCAACATTACTTTAAAACCTGCGCGTTTGAGTTGGTCTCGCACTTCCTGGGCCAGCAGCAACGCGTATTTCTTTTCCTGATTTGGCCCGACGCAATAACCCGGGTCCTTGCCGCCGTGGCCCGGGTCGAGGCAGACGGTTTTGATTTTTGCGCCGGAAGCGTCGCGGGAAGGCATGAGCAACGGAGCCAAAGTCTGCTCGGCATCCAGCCGCGCAAGGTAAAGGCCGCCGTTCCGGGCAGTCACCGGAAAGCAGAGCCACACTTGGACGCCGTTCAGCTCGGCCTGACGCGAATCGACTGTCAGTAGCAATTTAACACCGCTCGCGCTGAGTTGGACGGTCTGCTCGGATTTGAGCCAGCGCATTTCGAGTCCGCCCGCGCGCGCCCAATCCTGGAGACGGACCGCACCGCGGTTATCGTTACGGGCGGCGGTCGCGTGGGGCGCAGCATCGCCACGCGGTGCCGCTCCCAGCCAAGCCAGTGCGAGCAACCAACCGCACCTCAGCGCCAAGGTCATGCGAGCGGACTGTGCCTCCGCGCAGAGTGGATTTCAAGCTTGAGGTGTGGCCCAGGGATGATGCGTGATGAAGCAACTCGGGGACGGATCCGAAACGCGGGTTTGGTGCCGATAGGTGCCGATGACTGCCAATAGGTGCCGATAAGTGCCGGGGACGGAGATGGTTTCCGGCAGCTATCGGCACCTATGGGCAGTTGGGCTGCGGGGTTGGGGCACCTATCGGCAGCCCATCGCGCAGTTTCAATGGGGATGAAAAAGCAGTCGAAGTGTAATTTGGCGTAATGAGATGAAATTAAGTGAAATTTCGCGCAATTGAGTGAAATTTTTTGCAAGAAATTGTAATTTTTGAAGGATGGAAGAATGGAACAGTAGCCGGCACCGAACAGCACTTCAGGTGTCAACCAGTGTCAACCAGTGTCAACCAGTGTCAAGCGGTGTCAACCAGTGTCAAGCGGTGTCAAGGGGTGACATCCGGTGACGGAGCAAGAGCTGGCGGCGCGGTCGAAGTGGTTTCGGTTCTGGTGGGATTAAGTGAGATTTGGTGAGATTTGGTGAGAGATGTGCAATTTGGGCTGAAGGTGTAATGGAATAAGGCTGGTGGGGGAGGGGGGGCTTTGGGGGTGTACAGCCGTCCCATCGTCCCAAGGCCGGTAAAACCGAGGGATTTTGATTTGGCATCCGTCCCAGCATCCGTCCCAGTGCCGTCCCGGCGTCCCGGTGTCCCGCGGACACGAGGCTGACACGTTTCAAGCGGGGCGGTAGCGGGGCGCTGGCGTGGCGTAGGCTTATTGCGGCGGCGGTGCCGGACGCAAGTGGAAGGTAGAGGGAGGCGGGTATTGTGCCAAATTGCCGCAGAAAGTGGCGGGGACGGGAGGCGGGGAGATTAGGATTACGATTACGATTACGATTACGATTAAGATTAAGATTAAGAGTTAGAACTGAACTATGTACGAAAATTTCGGGGGGGCGGAGGGGTAAAAATGAGCCGTGCCACCCGTGGCAAACGAGTAAAGGACTGGCAATCAAATGGATGGAGTGCGCTTTCCCGAGGCGTGACGTGCCCGTGACACGTCCGTGCCGCACCCTTGCCAGACCCGTGCCAGACCCTTGCCAGGGCCGTGCCGCCGGCCGGGAGGGTGGAGCGTGGGAGCGTGGGGGCGAGGGTGTCACGGGTGGTCGCCAATTGGGCAGGCGTGCCAGGCCGTGCCAGCGTGCAGCCGTGCCAGGACGGAGGCGGAGGCGGCGTTGTGTGGCGGTGCCCAGTACGCGAGCGTTCGGAAAACTGCGTTGGTGGATGAACGACCGCGTGCGGCGCTTGAAAAGGGCAAACGAACCTTTAGCGGTTGTTCATTTCCGAAGCATTTTGGCAACAAGGAAAATGAGAACGGCACCTCCCAGGCCTCCACCAAGCAGGAGGTAGAGAATGGAGTAGCCAATCGCGGCAACAATGGGAGTCAGACTAAGTAGAAGCATAAGATAAGATTTGAGGTGCAAACCACCTTTGCTAAACCGAGGGTCTCCTGCCGGTGATCAAAGACACCAAAAAGGCCACCAGAAAGACCACGAACAGGACCTTAGCTATCCAGGCCGCGGTGCCGGCCAGAGCAAAGAAACCGAAGGCCCCAGCGATGAGGGCCACCAAGAGAAACACAAGCGCGTAATACAACATATAAACAGCACACTGGGCTCCCGACTTCATTGTGGTTCCAGAGTGTTTCAGCAAACTACACTACCCTGCGGAAGTGGCTTTGGGCAGGAGGTTTAACCCTGCTCAGCGGAAATTTCTTGCAGGCGTTTCAATGTTAAGGCGGAGCTTCGACAAGGCAATGTTCTGGAGTTGGCGGACCCGCTCGCGCGTTATCCCAGTTCCACGCCAATTTCCTCCAGGGTTTTGGCCCTTTGCCCATTCAGTCCAAAACAAGAGTGGCGTGCGGCCGAGGATGGGAGAGGTCGGACCGGGGGCTGAGGGTGTGGATGGGTGTTTTGCGCTTTATCCATGCTGGCCGTCGCGGGATCAGTTCTGGAAGGAACGGCTCAATGCTCACGCTGGCAACAACGATTGACTCAACTTCGCGGTGTAGCCGAAGGAATTTGTCCTGCGCCGGGCAAAGTTAACAGTGCCACGTGCTGCTCGACTTGGCGGGGTGTTTCTGGCAGGATTGCAGGTTCATGAGCGGGACTAGGAACCAATTCCTCTCGGCCAGCGCAGCGCTCAGCAGGTGCAGCTCGGCCAGGGGCGACCGATTTTCAACCGGGAGGCGTCGTCTCCCATTCACGACCGAAGGAGAACTGTGAGCGAGCGCTACGGTTCGGGTGTCGACCGCTCAAGGGGTGGCAAGAGTAGCTTTCAGCAAGCCAGAGTAGAAAGCATAGCAGCCATTCTGGTGCTGCTCTCGTTTGCCTGGCCGGCTTTGGGCCAGATGCGCATCTCGACCGTTAGGACCGGGGGGGCGCCGGCCTGGGTGGACTGGAGAGCGGCGGAGCCCCCGGCGGCAAGCAAATCAGAGCAGGGACCTGGTGGGGAAGTTTTTACGCTCATCGACAGCCAGGTGAATGCGGAGAAGGAGGAGGCCTTTGTTCATATTATCAAGGAGATCACCAGCAACGCCGGGGTGCAAAGCGGTGCGAACCTGCAGTTCAGTTGGGATCCATCCTATCAGGAGTTGACAGTCCATCGGATCGTCATCCGGCGAGGAGGCGAAGAGATGGACCGGCTGGAGCCCGATAAGTTTAGAATCATCCAACAGGAATCGGACCTGAGCCGCCAAATCTACAATGGTTCTTTATCGGCGGTGATTTTTCTTGAAGATGTCCGGGTGGGAGACCGTATTGAGTACGCTTTCACGGTGCGCGGTGCGAATCCTTCGCTCAAGGGGCGTTATTCGGATAGGTTTTTTCTGGGAGCAACTGTGCCGATTGGCGAACGGCGTGTGCGCCTGCTCTGGCCAACAAGGCGGCAGTTGCACTTTCGTGTGCAGGGAGCTGGCCCTGCGCCGGAGGTTCGGAGTAGAGGCGCCCTGAAGGAGTATATCTGGGACCTGCACGACGTACCCGGCGTGGTGTTCGAGGATCAGATTCCGTCCTGGTTCCCCGCAGTTCCGTGGCTGGACTTGAGCGAATTCGGCAGTTGGTCCGACGTGGCGAGGTGGGCGACCGGCATGTTCGTCATCACGAATCTGGACGCCCCGGAGTTAAGGCAAGAGCTGACAAAGCTCCAGAGTCCCGGAGCAACGCCACAGGACACCGTGCAGAGGGCGCTGGAGTTCGTCCAAAACGAGATCCGCTACTTAGGGATCGAGTTCGGACCCAATTCGTATAAACCCACGGACCCGGCCACGGTCTTGCATCGGCGGTTCGGCGATTGCAAGGACAAGGCATTGCTGTTTTGCACCTTGTTACGAGGGCTGGGATGCGAGGCCACTCCGGCTCTCGTTTCGACGGGAATGCGCCAGACGCTGTCGGAGTTGCTGCCTGACCCGGAAGTGTTTGATCACGTGATCGTGCGCGTCGTCGCAGGCGGGGCGACTTATTGGCTGGATCCTACGCGCACGTATCAGCGCGGTCCAGTGAGCCAGCGGTACCTGCCCGACTACGGTTTAGCCCTGCTGGCGCGGGACGGAGAAACTGTCCTTACTCGAATTCCGGCGTCCAGCGCCGGGACTCCCGAAACAGTCACGAGTGAAATCTTCGACGTTGGGGGCCAGCAAGGTGTAACTCACTTATGGGTAACCAGCACGTTCAACGGGTTCGACTCGGAATGGATGCGAGCGGCGCTTACGGTGCAGGGGCGGGAACAGATCGCAAAGTCCTGGCTGAACGATTATGCGCATCAATACCCGAGCATTACGCCCGCAGGGCCCATCGAGGTGGAGGATTCCTCGGATCACGATACCGTAACTATCGTCCATAGCTACAGTATTCGGGATTTTTGGACTCTTTTGCCGGACAAGGAACGCTACCATTGCGAATTCTATCCGCAAGGAATCCACACCTGGATCGCCCGACCGTCCACGACCGTGCGGTCCATGCCGATGGAGGTTGCCTACCCGCGCCGCCGGTTGGTGCGAACCACGATCCATCTGCCCCGAGATTTCGCCGTGTCGAATTTTACGAACACAATCCGTGGCCCGGCGGGCGAACTGCGGGTTAAGCATAGTTGTAATGGTAGAACTGTTACCCTGAACTATGAATACCAGGCGCTGACCAATTTTGTGGCGCTGCCGCTGACGGCGAAGCACCTGGCTACGCTTGAGCGGATGGAGGGGGCGCTTGGATACGCGTTGAACTGGCAAAATGCGCAAGGCATCCGCGGCCAAGGCGGGTTGAATGGCTGGGTTTTCTCGCTGGCAGTGCTTTACACCACGGCACTTTCCGCTGGCGTTTTGTTTTTATATCGCAGGCAACGCAGGTCGCTGGCGAGCGTCCCTCCCGTACCAGCTTCGGGCGATGATCCGGAACTTAGCAAGTTAACGGGACTTGGCGGGTGGTTGATCCTGGTGGCCATCAATCTAATTCTTAGCCCGTTGCGGATGCTCTATTACCTGAGCCATTCGGTTAAGTCTTTCTCGCCTGCAACCTGGCACGCGCTTACCAGCCAGAAGGGTATGTCCTATAATCCCGCTTGGGGCCCGCTATTAGTTCTTGAGCTGCTTGGGCAAATTACAGTCCTCACGTTGAGTATTTTCGCCCTGGTGCTCTTCTTTCAAAAGCGGCGCGTTTTCCCAGGCTGGTTCATCGGGCTGTTGGTATTCAACGGCATTTTCGTCTTGGCTGACGTCTTGGGGGTCGGGTTGGTCAAAGCTCCGGACCCGGGTAAGGTGTTCAGACACGTCGCGCAGGTGGCGGTCGGCTGCAGTGTCTGGATTCCTTACATGTTGAGGTCCCGTCGGGTTAAAGCGACGTTCGTCAGTTGAAATTGTTTGCCTGCAATGGGGTGCACTGCCCAGACATACGGGGAGCAAGGGCGTCAGACCTCCAGTTGCTCGTGCCCGGAAAAGGTGTGCAGGCGATTATGAGGTAATCTGGTTAGACTTTTGCCATCGGGGAAGGCGAGGATGCAACAGCGGCGGGTGCGGCGTCAGCGTTCGCTTTATCTTTGGCTCTCGATTCCCAAATGATTTTTGTGGCTCCGACCGCGAAGACCACCAACGAGATGGGCAAACAGAAAAAGACCAGCATAACAGCCACATCCCCGTTAACGCTGGTTCTGAAAACTCCAAACGTCAAAATGCACGCCACCGCTAGCCAGACCGTGCATGTCGAAATGGTTTTCGATAGCTCAGTGTTCATAACATTTTCTCAGGGCTTGTAGTTCAAGCAGTGTACTAGAATGAACAGGATAAGCAACCGAGTTTGAAAAGGCCTGCTATTGAATTAGCAGATGGAAAATGGAGGGGCCTGGGCGCGCCCACCCGCTTTCCAATCGAAAGGACTAAGTTCCACAGGTGTGTCAAAGCATTTCTCATGCCTTTTTGAGCTTCCATCCTTCGCCCCCGAGAGTGGCCGAGCCGAACGGGCCGCTCGGACCGGTGTCCCGCAACTTTCCTTTGCACCACGCCGCCGTCGCGGGCCGCCTGTTTAATCTGAGACCAAGTGACCGAGCCAAGGCGCACCTTCATTCTCCGCAGCCACACGCACGGCAGGACATCCGGTGCACCTGGATGCCAATCTTTGGGACGCCAACTTAAATACAAAAACCTGTCTGCTGTTCCCCCGTGTACAAAAGGTCTTAGAATGGTGGTCTCCGAGTTTGCCTTCGATCTTCTCAAGCATCTGCGTCATCCAGGTAAATATCCTGGCGCCGATCCCGGCGTGCCGGCGGGGATAGCGGGGCTCAGAGCCCGCTCAGTCTTTGGCGACCGTGAAGCGGTGAAGGGTCACTTCGTGGTAGGTTTGGCCCGGACGCAGAATGGTCGAGGGAAACTGAGGGTGATTGGGAGAGTCGGGATAATGCTCGGTTTCGAGGCAGAAGCCGGGATGGGCGGGATAGGAATAAGCGCGCGGTCCCTGGAAGGCGCCGGCGGGGAAGTTGGCGCTGAAGAGCTGAACGGCGGGTTGAGTGGTGAAAACCTCCATCACGCGTCCTGAATCGGGGTCGGCCAGGCGGGCGCAAAAGGCGAGTTTGCGGGGCTGGTGTGGCCGCAGGACCAGGCAATGATCATAGCCGCCGCCGAACTGCTGGCCGGTAATGAGCCCGATGCGCTCGCCGATGGGATGAGGTTGGCGAAAATCCAGCGGCGTGCCTGATACCGGCAGCACCTCGCCCGTGGGAATGAGTGTTTCATCCGCAGCCAGATACTCGGCGGCATTCACCGTCAGCACGTGCTTGAGCACATCGCCCGATTGCGCGCCCGCCAGGTTCCAGTAGGCATGATTGGACAAGTTGACGGGCGTCGCTTTGTCGGTGGTGGCGGAATACTCCATCCGCCATTCGTTGCGGTCGTTTAATTCGTATCGCACGCGGCAGTCGAGTGTCCCGGGAAAGCCGTCTTCGCCATCCTTGCTCGAATAAGCCAGGGTGAGGGCGACGAAATTTTTCCCTTGGCTGGGGGTGGCGTGCCAGACTTGCTTGTCGAAGCCCCGTGGCCCGCCGTGCAAATTATTGGGGCCGGCGTTGGCCGGCAAATGGAACTGCCGGCCGTCGAGGGTGAAAGTGGCGTGGGCGATGCGATTGGCGTAACGGCCAACCACCGCGCCAAAGCACGGGCTGCGCAGCTCGTAATCGGCAAGTGTGCCGCAATTCAGCACAACATTGGTGAAGTGACCGTTTTTGTCGGGCACTTCGAGGGAGTAGATAATCGCGCCGTAGGTTATCACCTGAGCGGTGAGCCCGTTACGATTGCGCAGGGTCCAGAGCTGGACGGGTTGACCGGCGCGAGTGCCCCCGAACTCACGACTGGTAATCGAAGAGTCCGTGCGTGCCGTGGTTTGAGCTGGTACAGTTAACGGCACCGAGAGGCTGAGCAGAAATAGTGCACAAAAAAGCAGTTTCACGACCGGATTTTCGCCAAAAGGCTACTGGAAGCAACGGCAAAGGGAGGGCGCGATTAAACGGGTGTGGAGTTTGAGCGGCAGGAAAAAAAGCGGCAGAGGGCTGCGGCAGTCCACGACGCTCCCGCGAGTTTTGGCGCGCGATTCCTTCCGCGAGGTTCTGGACTGCGGCAGCCCCTTTCCGGGTGCGATTAAACCGTGCGTTGAAAAAAAGCGGCAGGGGGAGCCCAAACATTTTGACGTGCAATCGGAGGCCGCGCGCCTAATCTGCGGCACAGGTATGGCAATCGCATTTCCCCGGGCTGTTCGGTCCATCGTTTTGTGCGCGCTGCTCAGCGCTCTCTCGCGCGCGCATTCAGCGGAATCCGCCGTCAGGGCGTCTGACGCGCCGGTTGGCCACACGTTTAATGTGGTGGATTACGGCGCTAGGGGGGATGGCGCTACTCTCGATACAGGCGCAATCAACGAGGCGCTGAGGGCCTGTGCCGCTGCTGGCGGCGGACAGGTGCGACTGCCGGCCGGGCGCTACCTTTCCGGTACGCTCCACCTGCACAACCACGTGACGTTGTTTCTTGAAGCCGGTGCCGAGTTGCTGGGTACAACGAATCTTGCCGCTTACGAGCAACCGACCGTGCCCGCGTTTATGCCGGAAGCGAAATGGGGCAAGTGGCATCGCGCCCTGATTGTGGCTGAGAACGTGCACGACGTGGCCATTGCCGGGCCCGGCGTCATCAACGGACAAAAAGTGTATGATCCCACCGGCGAAGAGCACATGCGCGGACCGCATACCATCTCTTTCGTCGGCTGCCGCGATTTCACCTTGCGCGATTTCACCCTCGTTGATTCCGCCAATTACGCGATTTTCTTCCAGGTCAGCGATGACGTCACCATCCGCGGATTGAAGATTGTCGGCGGCTGGGATGGGGTCCATTTCCGTGGCGCACCGGGGCACTGGTGTCACAACGTCAATATCCTCAATTGCCAGCTTTATACGGGAGACGACGCCATTGCGGGCCGTTACTGGGAAAATGTGGTCGTTTCCGGCTGCATTCTCAATTCATCGTGCAACGGTTTGCGATTGATTGGCCCCGCGACTCATTTGCTGGTGGATCATTGCTTGTTTTATGGGCCCGGCCAGCGGCTCCATCGGACCGGTGGCCGCACCAACATGCTCGCCGGAATTATCCTGCAGCCCGGCGCCTGGGACTCGACGGACGGCCCGCTGGACGAGGTCCTGCTCTCAGACAACACGATGCGGGACGTGGCGGCGCCGGTGACGATCTGGACCAAACCCGGCAACCCGGTCAACCGCATCACCGTTTCGGGTCTTAACGCCACAGGCGTGTATCGCGCCGCGTTGTCAGTCGAGAGTTGGGCCGCTGCGCCAATCACCAACGTCGTGGTGCGCAACGCCAGCATCGAGTTCGCCGGCGGCGGAACCGCCGCGCAAGCCAATCAACCGGTGCGCGGGCCCGGGGTTGATCCGCGGCCATTGCCCGCGTGGGGGGTGTACGCGCGCCATGTGGACCAGCTCACGCTCGAAGACGTGCGCTTGAGCCTGGCGCAACCGGACTTTCGTCCCGTGGTGCTGGCCAACGACGTGGCGCGGCTTACGTTAGACAATGTACGCTTTACCAAGATACCTGGCGTCGGGGAACCAGTCGTCACGAACAACGTCGGGAAGCTGGAAGTCCGGAGCGCGCAGTAACGAAGAGCGCGGAGCGGGGAGCGCTGCAGTTGGAAGCGCGCTCCCCGAACGCAACTGCGTGGATGCGGCCTAGGCGCGGCGGCGGAAAAATAACAAGCCGGCAGCCCCCAGCCCAAGCAAAGACAGAGTCGCGGGTTCAGGGACCGTTGTCACCGTGAGATAGCCAATATTGAAGTTATTGGCGGTATCACCCGCGCCTGCCGAAGCGGTGTCCCATTCGCGGAAGTCCACGTAATTGATCGGGCCCGCGAACGTTCCATTGTACGAATAAGCACCGGCGCCGTTGAGCGGCGTCATGGTCAGAGCGTAAGTGGTCGTTGAAGTGAGGCTGAGATCGATCCTCATGCCCGCCGCGGCGCTCACGGGCGCGGAGATAGGCGTTGCCGTGCTGCCGATGTCGTTAATGTTCCAAAATTGGGTTCCATAGTTGAACACCGACAATCGGATGGCAGCCGCGTTGTTACCGGCGGCATTGTTATCGGTGCCATTAAGGAACAGGATATCGAAGCCGCGATAGAAATTGTTGGCGCCGGGGTTCTGAATCACCGTTTCGAGCGTTTGGCCAACCCCCAGCCCGCCGTTGATACTGCGGCCGGCATTGGCGATGCCGCTGCTGGCACTGGTGTTGAACAGGGTCCAAGCCGTTCCCAGGGCTGACCCAGTGCTCATCGCCTGCATCGAGCCGCCGGCAGTCGCATCAAAGCTCCAGGCCCCGAACCCGTAGCCGCCGTTTTGCCCCGCCGACCAACCGCCGGCGTAAGCGGGATCCGTCGCGTAATCGGCGGCGCTAAATTGCGCGGAGCACACGCCCGTCATCATCGCCGCCGCACTCGATACCGCGCAGCCCAAAACGAAATGGCTTCGCAGCGCAGTGGTCCGCGCCGGCGGGAGGGCAGACGCGGAACCGGGGGTGTTAAGGCAAAAATGGCTTCTCATGGGGTTACGGCAAGTTTGTGGTTAATACTTTAGCTGACGTTTATCATAAACAAATTGATTTTGATATAGCTCAATCGGACTAAGGATGATAGGCGTCCGTACCACAACGGACACCTCAGCCATGCTCAGGCGTAATGGAACGCCTCCAGGAACCGTTCCAGCGCGGGCAGGTGCGGTTCGAGATATTTCTGGTAATTGCGCCAGCGGCCGAGCGCCGTTTTGTAGAGTGGTTTGCGCACGTCGGCATGAGACGGGGAGTTGACGCGCCGGGTGCGCGCGTGCTCGTAAAACTTCAGGACGTTCTCCTCGAACTCGAGGCCAAGAAAACCCAGGACGGCTCGTGCCACCGTAGGCAGGTCGGCCACCATTTCCTCATAGCGGACATAGGTCCACTGCTCGTCCATGCGCGGGAGCATTTCGAGCCAGAAACCCATCACGTTGGCGTACTGCGCCACCGTCCCTTCCAGGCTCAGATACGCGGAACTGATTGGCGTTAGCGGCAATGCCTGGAGGAAGCAACTGATGACGACGTCGCGCGGATCGCGCAACGCCACCAGGAATTTTGTTTCGGGGAAAACCCGCACCACCATCGGGATCATTAAATTCAACGCCGGGTTCTTGTCCAGCAGCAGGCGCGTGCCAATGGTGCGGCGCAGGAACAATTCCGTGCAGCGGAAATAGTTGTCGCGCGCCTGAGCAATAACGCTGAGAGGAACCTTGTCGAGCGCTTCGAGGATGCTGGTGCCTTCAGGAAAATCGCGTATGAGAGGCAGGTAGGCCTCATCGTGCAGCATCTTTGTCTCTTCGGCGCTGATCACGTCGTGATGCGCGTCGAGCACTTGCTCCAGCAGCGTGGTGCCCGAACGGGGGTGGCCGCAGAGCAAGGCAATCCGCCGCGGCGGTTGCAGCCTGACGGCGTCGGCCCGCCACCGATCCAGTACCGCGGTCGGCAGCGTCTGCGCCATTTCTCTGGCGCGGTTTTGCATGTGCTGGAGCGTCGCCGCGTAAGGCTCCGCATGCGGCCGTACCAGCGCCTTTGCTTCCAATAGCGCGGCCATCGCATCGTCGTAACGACCGTCGCTGTCCAGGATACTCGCAAGATCATAGAGCGCGCGGATTCGCACCGGAACGCCCGAGGCGGGATTCGCCAGCAGGCGCCGGAACATCGATTCCGCCTCGCGTAAGTTGCCACGCAACCGGCTCAGGACCGCTTCCTCAAGTCGCACGCGCGGATCTTTGGCATCGAGTTGCGCCGCGTGCGCGACCACTGCGGCGCCCTCCTCGACGCGCTGGTCGCGAAAGTGAAGGTCGGCCAATGTCGTCAAAGCACCCACCGTAACGCCTTTGCTCGACCCGGCCCGCTGCAAATAACCCAGTGCCATCTCGACCTGGTCGAATTCCAGGCAGATGCGGCCGGCGGCTTCAAGTGTTTGGGCGCGGTCTTTCGAGAGGTTAACCGCTTTTTCGAGGCAGCGTTCGGCGGCGGCGAATTCATAACGCCGGCCGCAGGCGCGAGCGACATCGAGCAGCAGCGCCGGGTTCGCAGGCTCTTTGCGCGCCGCCTTCTTGAGCAAAGCGATACTCTGCGTGTACTCCTGCCGGCCCCAGGCCTCCTCCGCTTCACGGTAGAGTCGCTCGATCGCCGGATTCAGCTTGCTCGGGATTGCCCGGCTCATGGTGCCAAAAGGGTTGGTGAATTCAGTCGCCGTTGATGGCAGCGGCAAAAGCGGCTCGTGTCAAACCAAAAGCCGCTTGCCTCTCACACCGCAAAAAACCATTCTCACTTCGAGTTTATGAGGACCCTTATTCATCATTCCTTTGTGCTGATGGGTCTCGGGTTGGCCGCCGTGTGCGTGCGTGGTGCCGAGCCGGCTAATCCGCAGGCGAATCCGAAAACCCGAGCAATTCTCAATTACATTGCCGGCCTGGAGGGGCGAACCAGCCAGCGGCTGCTCTCGGGCCAATTCACCGAGTTTGGCAATGGCGCCGGCATGCGGCTGCTCGAACAGATTCACGAGGTGACCGGCCACTGGCCCGCTTTGATGGGGGCAGATTATGCCGACTTTGCGCATGGCGGTCTGACGTGGAAAGCGCCAAACGCCGCGGCAATTGAATACTGGCGCGCCGGCGGGTTGGTGACGATCAGCGCGCACTTGTACAACCCCGCAAACCCAAAGGGAGGCGGCCTGCGCGACAAGGGCGTGGACCTCGACCAACTGCTGACGCCAGGCACCCAGACTTACACCAACTGGCTAAAGGAGCTTGATTTGCTCGCGACGGGCTTACAGGAATTGAAAGCCGCGGGAGTGGTGGTGCTGTGGCGGCCTTTTCATGAAATGAACGGGGACTGGTTCTGGTGGGGCGGCAAAGAGCCTGACTCTTTTATCCGCGTCTGGCGGCACATGTTCGATTATTTCAGCAAAACCAAAGGGCTGGACAATCTGCTCTGGGTTTATGCGCCCAACCACGGTCAGAAGACCGCCGCATACTATGCGGGCGATAACTATACCGACCTCGTCGGGCTGGATGCCTACACCGATTTCGTCGATACGCAACACATCAAGGGCTACGCCGAAGTCGCGCGCCTGCCCAAGCCATTTGGCTTTACTGAATTCGGCCCGCACGGTTCGCAGAATCCACCCGGCGATTATGACTACCGCCGCTTCATCGAGGGTGTGACCAACCAATTCCCGCGCACAGTCTTTTTCATGTGCTGGAATTGGAAGTGGAGCCTGGCGCGCAACGAACATACCCGCGAGTTGTTGGACCATCGGTGGATAATCAATCGTGAGGCGCTGCCGAAGAGTTGGTGAAGTGACCAGTGTTCAGTAATCAGTGTTCAGTAATCAGTGTTCAGTATTCAGTCAGTTAGCTCGAACAGGTGCGTGGCGTAGGGTGCGAGTTCCAGCACCAGGCCCTGCTCGCGAATTTCCTGCGACGAACGGCTGAATCGGTGTTCTGCAAGTCGATCGGCAAAAGACAAATTGGCCCGCGCAGTTTCCAGCACCAGGGGCGCGCTACAGCGGCACGCTTGAGGTCCCAGGTTTACGGCGGCCAGACGCAACATGCGCGCGTCGTTCTGCCACTGAATCAGCACGACTGCGTCGGGTGGCCGCTCTCCAGAGAGCGCCTTGGGCCTGAGCACGCGCGCCGTGCCCCGGCCCACGGATGTCTCAGCATCGACTGCCAGCAACTGTTCGTACATCTCGCGAATCTGCGGTCGCTCACTCTCTGCTGGCCGTCGAGTGAGTTGCACGGGGACGCGGACGCCCGCGCCGGTAAGCTGGCCATCGTGCAACAGGCGCAATCCTGGCAATACCAGCATGAGGAACGCGGCGGCCCGATGCTCCTCGGGCGAAAGCAAGCCGGCGATGCGCGGCTCGTCATGGTTCTCGAGAAAATGGGCGCTGCGCGCCAATTCCGGCGCGGGTTGAGTCAGCACCCGCTGCGCCGCGGCGACGCCGTCGTGGCGCACCAGGCTATCATACAAGTTTTTGTCGTAAGTGTAGTCGAAGCCCAGCGCTTGCAATTGTGGCTCCAAACCCCAATACGCCTCAGCCAAAAACAGGAAGCCCGGGTGGGCCTTTTTGACTTTTTGGATGGCTGTGGCCCAGAACTCGCCCGAGCTGGCCGTCGATGTCGGATTCACCGGAAAACCTTGCCACGTCCGCGCGAACACCTCCGTCAGCAAAAGCATCGCCATATCGCAACGAACACCATCGCATTGTTCCGCAATCCGCAGCAGCGCCTGGGTCATCGCATCCTGGGTTGCTTGCAGGCGGTAATCCAACTGCACGGTGTCGGTCCAGGCGGGCCAATAGGGATCTTTGCCGTGAGCAAGCCAGCGCGGGCCCCTCGAGGTGTCCTGAAGAAAAGTTTCCGGCCGCGCCGCCGCGGTTTGCACAAACAGGTCTGACCGCTCTCCAACCCACGGATGATCCACGCCAAAGTGGTTCGGGACAAAATCCAGCACGAGTTTCAACCCTTCTCCTCGTAGCGCCTGGCGGAACTCTTGCAACCCCGTCTCGCCGCCCAGAGCATTGGAGACCTCATAATCGCCGATCGCGTACGGTGAACCATCCGCGTCGGCCTCCGTCCAGCCAGGCAAGACCTCGGAATAATGGCGACGCTGGTGCTCGCTCAGCGCCTGGGCGCGCGCGCGGGGTCCGTTTCGCCAGACGCCCATCGGCCAAATATGGGTAAACCCCAGCCGCTGCCACCGCGCGAATTCAGGTTCCGGAACAGTAGCCAGCATCGCCGGTCGCCCCGAGCGCGCGGCCAACTCGCGCAGCCAGCAGCGGGTGTTAATTTCATAAACCAGTGGCTGAGGCATGAGTAGCTGCAGGGCTGGCCGATGCAATCTAGCGTCTGCCCACTCGCCCTGGAGCAGCTTCGGCCGCAAGCAGCGCCGCCTTGCGTGTCACGCCCCAGCGGTAGCCGCCTAACGCTCCTCCGGTGCGCACAATACGGTGACACGGAATTACCAGTGCGACTTTATTGGCCGCGCAGGCGCTCGCAACGGCCCGCACTGCTCGCGGGCGCCCCACCCCTCGGGCCAATTCCTGATACGAGCGCGTTTGGCCCGGCGGAATTTTCTGCAGCTCCGACCAGACGCGGCGCTGAAACAGTGTGCCTGCGACTGCTAGCGGCACCTTCAAACCTCGCTTGGGCTCGGCCAGGTAGGCTTTGATTCGTGCCAACCAGGGAGCGAGGCCTTGCTTATCGCGGCGGAGCCGGGCACGCGGAAAGTCCTTCTGCAACGCCTGCTGCAGTTCCGCTGCAGCGCTGCCAATACTCACGGCACAGACGCCCTTCTCAGTCGCAGCGACCAGCACCTGGCCCAGGCGTGTCCGCAGGAAATCGAACACGATCTCCGTTCCCACCCCGCCGTTGCGGTACTGTCCCGGACTCATGCCCAACGCGCGCGAACTTTGCTCGTAAGCACGGCTCGGCGCGCCGAACCCGGCCTCATAAATCGCCTCGCTCACCTTGCGACCACGACGAAGCTGTTGTTTGAAGTCCTCCATACGATGGGCTTTCTGGTACTGCTTCGGCGTCATCCCCGACCAGCCCTTGAACTGCCTATGGAAGTGAAAGGGGCTTATTCCAACCGCCCTTGCCACAGCGCCCAGCGATAACCTCGGCTCGGTTCGTTCCAGCAATCGGCAAGCGCCCAGCAGCTTTTCCTCGAGTGCTGCACCAGGCGTGAGGCCATGCGGTTGGCAGCGTTTGCAGGCGCGAAACCCAGCCGTAACCGCCGCGGCCGGCGAGTCAAAGAAGCGCACATTCCGCCGCTGGGGCAGCCGCGAGCGGCAGCCGGGCCGACAGAAAATTCCGGTGCTGACGACCCCATAAAGAAAGGTGGCGTCTGGATGGCGCGCGCAAAGCACAGCCCACCGCCGCTCGGCGACCGGTTCGTCCGAGCTCGTTTCAGGAAGCCCTTGTGGCATACCGGAACTTTAGAACGCTTCGCCTGCGCCCGCTATCCGGTTCTTGCTTTTTAATTACGGCCGGCGCTCGGCACAGAGTTATCGAACAGCCCCGAAAGCAAACGCCCCATAACCCACGACCCGATCGGCGGGGCCGCCCGCGTCGGCTGAGTTGCGCAAATCCAGCCGTCGCGCGGCCAGATTATGTTTTGCCGCAACGGCGAGTAAGGACCGGATCGCCACCAACCCACAGGCTTGCTGCTCGTTCAGCTCCTCAGGCGCGAGCCGCGCGATCGCAGTCGCGGTGGACTCGTCCATCACTCGAGCGGCGGCGGCGCCCAGGTAATGGCTCAGATCGGAACTGACAATGATCAGAGTTTCGGGTCCGCCCCAAATCTCGTCGAGCAAACGGCCGAGCTCGCTTATGGAGACATCGCCAACCACCAGCGGCACTATCTTAAATGTATCGAGCAGCACCTGGAGGAACGGCAATTGGACTTCGAGGCAATGCTCGTCGGCATGCGCTTGTTCGAGTCGAACCACCAACTTGCGCTCGACCAGTTCGTTCAAGGCCGGCACGTCCACCGCCACGCGCCCCAACGGCGTCGCGAATGCCTCTTTGTCCGTCGCGGCCACACCATGAAACCCAACGAAATGAGCCGGACCGAGCAACACGACGCGTTCAACGACTCCCCGCCCGCCCGCAAGCGTCGTGTAAGCCGCCGCGGCCACCGGACCGGAAAAAAGATACCCTGCATGCGGGGCAATCAGCGCTTTAGGAACAGGGCCGTTCCAAGCCGGGGCAGTGTGCAGGAGCTGCTCCACCGTCTGGCGCAGTTTCGTCGGGTCGCCCGGATAAAACCGCCCGGCCACCGCCGGCGCCCTGACGCGGGACGATTTGGCTGTGGCGAACAGATTCATACCCGGTAATCAAGGTTCAATCGAGGCAGCGCGCGGGAACCGGGCCTGGATTGCCTCCGCCGTGCCCATCGCGCAGGGGGCGAAACCGCTCGAGGGCCAGATCCCAGGCACGCGGGTGCCGCAGTCCGGGCAGGCGCCGGCGCTAGTCAGCCGATACCCCCGCACCAGATATCCCAGGCGCTCGATCAGCACGGCGTGGCAATTCGGGCAGAAGGTATTCTCCTGATCGCCCACCCGGCCCGGAGCGTTGCCCGCATACACAAACCGCAAGCCGGCTTCGGCGCCTAACTCCGCCGCGCGAACCAGGCTCTGAGCGCCGGTGCGCGCTGGCGCGGTCATTTTGTAATCGGGATGAAAGGCAGTGACGTGCCACGGAATATCGCGGCTGATGCCGGCAAGGAACTGCGCCATGCCACGCAACTCGGCCTCGCTATCGTTGAACCCGGGTATGACCAGCGTCACCACCTCCAGCCAGATGCCGTGTTGGTGGACGAGGCGAATGCCTTCCAGCACGTGTTCGAGCGTCCCGCCCAGTGTCCGGTAGCGCCGATCGTCGAAGCTCTTCAGATCGATCTTGTAGGCGACGATCCACGGCCGCAGATATTCGAGCGCCTCGGGCGTCGCATTCCCATTGGACACGAACGCGCACGCCAATCCGAGACCTTTAGCCTGCTCGAACACCGCCACCGCCCATTCGGCAGTAATCAGCGGCTCGTTATAGCTGGAAACCACCAAACGCGCGCCCAGCCGCCGCGCGGTTGCCGCCAATTGTTGCGGCGTCGCCGCTCGCGTCGGCACTGCCGCCGCCGGATCCCGCAGCGCCTGGCTCGTCACCCAGTTCTGGCAATACCCGCAATGAAAGTCGCATCCCAGCATCCCGAACGTGAGCGCATCGCTCCCGGGATAGACGTGATAAAAGGGCTTCTTTTCGACCGGGTCGCACTGCAGCGCGGCGACATACCCGAACGGCACGCGTAATTCTCCATCGCGGTTGAAGCGAACCCGGCAAATCCCGCGCCGACCCGGCCCGAGCAGGCAACGATGCCCGCACGCCACGCAGCGCAAGCGGTCGCCCTCGGCCCGCCACAGCTTGCCCGGGACCGTTTGGCGATCCAGCACGCTGGCCAACGCTCCAGTCGCAACAACCGAGGGGCGGGAGTCGGCGGAAGGCGCAGCCTCTTGCGGATTCGAAAGGGCGCTCTGCATGAACACTCGCGTCGCGAGCCACGGCAATGTGCAACCCGCCGTTGCGCTTGTCAAAGAAATCACTGGCGCTGGATGGAGTAGTGTTTGACGCGCATTACTTCCCGGACGCGGTCGAGCAACCTGAGCTTGGGATTGGGCGTGACTCCCCTGATTCATACCCTTACCCTTCTGAAAGGACGCTAATGCAACTAGGTTTGCCGAGTATTATCTGCTTACTACGGTATGAGCCGACAGGTTGGTCCCGACGATTGTCCCCGCTCCTTCTAGCGGATCCCGCCAGTCCGCTCTGTTTGCAGTTTACGCCAGTCTGCTGCGGAGCGTTAGCCGGGAGCAAAGCTGCTTGCCAGCGCGGTGGCTTCGCGCAAGAGTACTCTCATGACTAGAGAGCAAGTCGAGTCTGCGGCGGCCAGCGGGGTTCCATTTACCCTGCGCATGGCCGATGGTAAGGAATACCCCGTGCCTCATCGGGACTACATATCTATCCCTCCAAGAGGCCTGTACGTCATTGTTTATGACGATCAAGGGCGCTTCACGGTCTTGCCTCTTTTGACCATGACGGGCTTGCACTCGAGCCTTCCGGATGTGGGAGCCAAGGGCCAGTGAGCCCGGCTCCGGTCCTTGCCTATGTCTGTGGCTTCTGATTACCATTCATTGGAATGAATCTAGCCGCCGCGTTCGCCAATGGAGTCAATCAGCGTCCCGACAAGACGGCCATTTTCTGGGGCGAGCGCGAGTACTCGTTTGCTGAGCTTTGGAGTCAAAGTCTGCGGGTGAGCCAGAGCCTGCACGAGCGGTTTGGGGTTGCCCCGGGCGACCGGGTGGGCTTGTGGTTGAAGAACTGCCCCGAGTTTGTCCCGGCGCTGTTCGGTATTTTAGCCGCGGGCGCCGCGGTGGTGCCAATCAACAACTTTCTCAAGAGCGACGAGGTCGGCTTTATCCTCGCCGATGCCGGCATCGACGTCTTGGTGACGGATGCGGAATTGGCCACGCACCACCGGGCACTCGAGGCGCACCGGCCGCAATTGAAGCTGATGAGGATAGAGGAGGTCGTCGCTGCCGATGGCGCAAATTCAGCCCCGGCAGGCGTGCCGCAGCAGGCAAAGGAAACAGACCTGGCGGTGATCATCTATACTTCGGGCACGACCGGCAAGCCCAAGGGGGCAATGCTTTCGCACGCCAACCTGTTGCACAATGTCGAGAGCTGCCGCATCGTCCTCCAGACCGTCGAGTTTGACCGGTTTGCGGTCTTGTTGCCGTTGTTCCACAGTTACATGCTGACGGTGGGGCTGCTGTTGCCGCTGCTGGTCGGCGGGTCCATCGTGCTGGTGAAGAGCTTGCACCCGGTCCGGAACGTTTTGCAGGAGGTGCTACAGCGGCAAGCGACGGTTCTGCCGGCCATCCCTCAGTTTTATCGCAGCATGGTCAATGCACCCATTCCTGTGCCCCTGCCGTTGCGCATCTGCATCAGCGGTGCGGCGCCGCTGCCGGTCCAGATCCTGCGCGAATTTGAAGCCAAATTCCATATCCCGTTGATCGAAGGATACGGCTTGAGCGAAGCCAGCCCGGTGGTGACCAAGAACCCGCTCGATGGCACCCGCAAGCCGGGTTCGATTGGTCTGCCTGTCTCGCACGTCGAGGTCAGCATCCAGGACGATGCCGGGCGGGAGTTGCCAACGGGGGAAATCGGCGAGCTGTGCGTGCGCGGCGGCAATGTCATGCTCGGCTATTGGAACCAGCCGGAGGAGACCGCCAGGGTAATGCGCCAGGGCTGGCTATTGACCGGTGATATCGGGTATCGCGACTCCGAAGGCTATTATTTTATCACCGATCGGAAGAAAGACATGCTGCTGGTTAATGGCATTAACGTTTATCCGCGCGAGATCGAGGAAGTGCTCTATCAATTTCCCGGCGTAAAAGAGGCTGCCGTCGTCGGGTTGCCCGATCCTCGCAAGGGTGAACAGCCCGTTGCGTTTGTCGCGCCTGAGGACGGCACGACGCTCGAGGAAAAGATCCTCCAACAGTTCCTGCGCAAGCGTCTGGCGGATTACAAGGTGCCCCGGCGATTTGTGTTTATGCCGGCACTGCCGCGGAACGCGACAGGGAAAATACTCAAGACTCGTTTGAGAGAAGTGCCTGTTGTCCAATCGCTTGTATAACTTACTGGGCTTGTGCCGGTATTTGTGCGGATAAATAGGCCAAAGGACGATTAAATGCCGTGCTAAGAGGCTGTAGATTAACAGCTTGCATGACGATTGCGCGCTAGCCAAGCCAAACCCTCGCTGGGAATCCTGTTGACGGTAGCGATAACCCCCACCTAAGCTATTTGCACCGCTGCGCATGGAGCGTGGCAGTAGCAAATTTTTTTATGCCCGAAGGATACTGCGTCAAGTGCAAGGCCAAAAAGGAAATCGTGGACGGGGTCGAGGAAACGATGAAGAACGGGCGCAAGGCCATCAAAGGCAAATGCCCGACGTGCGGGACGGTGATGTTTAAAATACTTGGGGGAAAAGCGGCGACGATTGCGGCGCCGGCCCAGCCCGCCGCGGCGGAGCCAAGCAAGCCGTCCTCGACCAAGTAGGCGCTATGCCCGCACAACTCGCCTACGTCATCATCACGCCTTACTCGCTGTTCAAGTCGCGCACCGGCGGCATTTTGAGCCGCCTGATCACGCGCACCGGACTGGACCTGGTCGGGGCGCGGATGTTTGCGCCCAGCCCCGAGCTGGTGAAAAGCTACTCGGAAAAGACCATCTCGGCGAACGACCCGCAGGATCGGCGCATCCAGGAGCTGATTTACAAATATATCCTGCAGAATTTCTCGCCGGACCCCAAAACCGGCCGGCGGCGGCGTGTGATGATGCTGCTGTTCCAGGGTGAGGATGCGGTGCGCAAGACCCGCTCGGTGATTGGCAACATTAGCGCCGAGCGTCGCGGAGGCGAGACCATCCGGGACACCTATGGCGACCTGATTATCGATGAAAATGACGATGTCCGCTATTTCGAGCCGGCGGTGCTCGCCGCCCCGACGCCGGAAGAAGCGGAAGCCAAGCTCAAGATTTGGGC
This sequence comes from Verrucomicrobiia bacterium, assembly GCA_035934555.1. Lineage (GTDB taxonomy): Bacteria > Verrucomicrobiota > Verrucomicrobiia > Limisphaerales > UBA8199 > DASYXT01. Next base: position 28,575 of record DASYXT010000109.1, read on the forward strand.
AAAGTACTCCGAGAGCGACGGCGGCGTGCTGGAAAACGTCATTGCGTATCAACCTGGCGAAAAAGGCCAGCGGACCCTGGTCTTGATTAAGCCGGAGAACTTCCGGTTCCCAACCGGACGGCCCGGGAACATGATCGATTTTTTCTCGCGCACGGGATTGTTCATTGTCGCGGTGAAGGTGCACCAGATGAGCGTCGCCCAGGCGGTCGAGTTTTATGGTCCGGTGCGGGAGGTGCTGCGAAGCAGGCTGAAGGACGTCGTGGCGGGCAAGGCGCGCGTCGCCATCGAGAAGGAACTCGGGCTCAAGCTCGGGCCCGAACAGGAGCAACAACTGGGACAGGTCCTCGGACCGACCTTTGGCGACAATCAGTTCGACAATATCGTTCGCTTCATGTCCGGCAGGTCCGCTTCGGAATGTCCCGCAGGCGACCTCAATAAGCCCGGGTCCGAAAAGTGCATTGCGCTGGTTTACGAAGGGATCGAGGCGGTTCGAAAAATCCGCGATGTCCTCGGGCCGACCGATCCCTCCAAAGCGCCCCCGGGCTCTATCCGGCGCGAGTTCGGCCAAACCATCATGGTCAATGCCGCTCATGCCAGTGACTCGGAAGAAAATGCCCGGCGTGAGATGGGGATTATTAACGTCGGCGCAAACACCTTTCGCGAAATCGTTGAGCAGTTCTATGGCAAATTTTAGAAGCGGGCCGGCCATTTGGCCGTAATGGACCGACCGGCGGCACTCCTGCCCAGATGAGTAGGCGCTGATGAGTTTCCTGCAGGAAAAGCTTAAATCCTCCCCGATCTACGCCCGGGTTGCGCCGTTCGCTATCTTTCTCGGGTTAACCTTCTTCCAGAGTGTGCCAGGCAGCCATGGCGAATTCTGGATTTATCTGGTCAAAACTCTCGCCGGCGCCTGGTTGGTGTGGGAGATGCGCCCCTTTGTGCTGGAAATGCGCTGGGCCTGGAGCTGGGAAGCCCTCGCGGTCGGCGTCGCCGTCGCCGTCATGTGGGTCGGCCTGGACAACTTTTATCCCAAGTTGAGCAAGCCTGGCACCCCTTGGGATCCGCACGCTGCGTTCGGGCACAACTCCGGCCTGGCATGGCTGTTCGTGATGGTGCGGTTGGTCGGATCGAGCCTCGTGGTGCCGCCGCTCGAGGAGGTCTTCTACCGCTCCTTCCTGTACCGCTACTTTGTAAAACTGGATTTCCAGGCGATGCCCTTCCGGCAATTCCACGCGTTATCGTTTGTGGTTACCGCGTTCATCTTCGGCTTTAGCCATTATGAGTGGCTGGCCGGCATTCTTTGCGGGATGGCTTACCAGTGGCTGGTCTTGCGCAAAGACCGGCTCGGGGATGCGATGACCGCCCATGCCATCACCAATTTCCTGCTGGGCATCTGGATCATTTGGCGCGGCGCCTGGAATTTCTGGTGAAAACGCCGCGCGAGGACCGGCCGCCCGCCGCCGGCAAGGAAGCTCGCGAGCCGGCGCCCCCGTGTGTGCTCTTTGAAGACGAGCACCTGCTCGTGGTTAACAAACCCCCCGGCATGAACACGCATGCTCCCAGCCCCTATGCCGGAGAAGGCCTGTACGATTGGCTGCGGCACCGCGAGCCCCGGTGGGCCGCGCTGGCGATCATCCAACGCTTGGACAAAGAAACCTCAGGGACAATCGCTTTTTCCAAGACTCCCCTCGGCAACCATTCATTGACGCAGCAATTCACGCAACGGCAGGTGCAAAAAAATTACGTGCTCATTACCGACCGCCGCCCGCCGGAAAAGCAGTTCACGGTGCGCAGTTCGCTCGCTCGAGCAGGCGAGCGCCAAGTCGTGCGCGCGTGGCGCGCCGGCGGCGAAACCGCCGAGACACAGTTTCGCGTGATGGACGAACCGGAAGCGCAAGGCGTGCTGGGCAAAGGATTGGCGGGACGTGTGCTCAATGCAACGAATCGGCTTTGGGTTTTGGAGGCCAAACCGTTGACGGGCCGAACGCACCAAATCCGCGCCCACGCGGCTCACCGGGGCATGCCCATCCTGGGTGACGTGCTGTACGGAGGCACTCCGGCGGCCCGGGTGTTTCTGCATGCGCTGGACCTCGCCTTTCGGCACCCGTCTTCCGGCGACCAAATCCGTTTCCGCGCGTTGCCGGAATTCGCAGGTGACCCGCGGGCACAAGTCCGCGCGGCGGTGATTAGTCCCGAGCTGACCGACACCTCCCGCCTGGTACATGGGGCGAGCGATGGCTGGCCCGGCTGGTATGTGGACCGCCTCGGAAAATACCTGCTTTCCCAAAGCGAAGCGACGCTCAGCCCCGAGCAACAGAAAGTGCTCGAACACCTGCTGGCAACCTTTCATGGTCGAGGCGTTTACCTTAAGGTGCTTTCGCGCCAGGTGCGGCAGGCCGGGCCCGCCAGCTACTCGCCCCGGCTGCTCCTCGGCGAGCCCGCCTCCGCGGCCTTTACCGCCCGCGAAAACGGAAACCAATTCGAGCTCAGCTTCCAGGAAGGTTATTCCGTCGGTCTTTTTCTGGATCAGCGGGATAACCGGCGCCGCGTGTTGACCGGCCACGTAGCCGCCGGCTTTCCGCTAAGCCTTTCCCCAAACCTCGACGTGCTCAACGGCTTTGCTTACACCTGCGGGTTTTCGGTCTGTGCCGCGCGCGCGGGCGCACGCACCACCAGCGTGGACCTGTCGAGGAAGTACCTCGAATGGGGCCGGCGCAATTTCGAATTAAACCAACTTGACCCGGCGGAGCACGAATTCCTGGCGGGCGACATGTTCGATTGGCTGCGCCGCTTCCATAAACAACAACGCCGATTCGATCTCATCTTGTTGGACCCGCCGACCTTTTCCCAATCGAAACAATCAGGCGCGTTCCAGGTCGAGCGCGACTTCGGCAAGCTGGTGACCGCCGCCGCGCGCGTGCTCAAAAGCGGCGGGGTGCTGTTTGCTTCGAGCAACGCCGCCCGGTGGGCGCCGGAAGATTTTGTTCAATCAATTAATGCAGCCGTGGTGGTAGGAGGCCGAAAGGTGGTGCAATCATTTTACGCGCCGCAGCCGCCGGATTTTCCCATCACCCGCGCCGAGCCGGGCTATTTGAAGACGCTTTGGCTGCGGCTGGATTGACCGCTGCTCAGGGGCTTAGGGTGGGGCTTAAGGCGGGCCTTTTCCGTCATCGGCGCTCGAAGGAGCGCGTGATCAGGCTCACATGCTCCTGAGTCCGGCTGCGGGACCGCGTGGACCAAACCCAAACTCCTCCCATCAGGCACAAACCGGCGACAAACGCCAACGCCCATTTGAACATGCCGGACTCGCCTGTCTCAGGAACCGGCGCGGCAGAACGCACGGCCACCGCCGACACTGCCGGCAGGGGTTCAGGATTTGCCGCCCGCTCAACTGAAGTCTCCGGCGCCGTCATCTCCTTTTTTGATTCAACCACCGCTTCCGATTTGGCGGGTGACCCTGGTTGCACCCCTGTTTGAGCCGTCGTTCCAGGCGTCACATCGGTATGCGGAACCGCCGACTGCACCTCCGGCCTTGCATTGGCATCCGCGTTGGCTTGCGACGCCGTTTCGTTCGAGGCTGTCGCGACCGCGGGCAGGGCAGGTGCTGTGGCCTGCGCGGGTGCTACTTTCACTTCAACCACGGCAGGCGCAGCCGCGGTAACCGGAGTGGCTGCGCTCGGTTCTTGCGCGCCTTGTGGCGGAGCCGCGGCGGGCTTTCGGCCGGAGAAAGTTATTGGCGGCAGGAAGACGGGCGCAGGAGCAGGTTTTGGCTGTACCTGGGGCGGCCGAGGGGGGGTGCGAGCCAGGAGCACTTCCGGGGGCAACGCGGGCAACTCAATCGCCCAGGGAGTGACATTGACCGATGAATCGGCAAACTTGCCACGCTCAGCGCGCAACGCCGCGACAAACGGCATTTTGGCCGTTTCCTGTTGCGGTTGCCAGGTCTTGAAAAACGAATTGAATTTGTCGTCAAACGGCGTGCCCTTGATCGGCTGCGTGCCGCTGCTGATAATAATAACGGTAATGAATGGCGAATTGGCCACCACCTGGCACACGGTGGGCAGCACCTTTTCAAATCGGGGCGTCCCGCCGAACTTCTGGCCGTTGAGGTACGTCATCACCCGGTCGGTCACCACCGCCTTTACATTAGGGGCCCATTCCTGCAGCGGGAACTCGCCCGCGTGCAACTCGGAGTTGAAGGTCCATACCCCGATGCTGTCGCCCTGCCGCAACTGCCCCCCCAAATCCGACCGGAGCAGATGCTCGACCGTGCTCAACACGCCGTCCTTGCGGTGGTGCATCGCGCGCGAGGTCTCCACGATGAGTAGATAACGATTCCCAACGGGCTGACGCGGCAGGGGCTGATGCGGCAGCGGGTTCGTTTGGCCGATAAGCGCCAGCGGCGCCAGCAGAGCCCAGCACAGCAGCCCGGTTTGTATTGTCCGGTTCCTGTTTATCATAACGTCCATCCGGTTGTGGTTTGAAATCTAACTGCCAGCCCTGCAGGGTTCGTGCCTGGGCCTGCGCCGGCACCCTCGAATCGACCCTTACCGCGCGCCGAACCGGCGTCGCTCCTGCCGGTTGTGATGCCGTATCTCATCAGCCTGTTGCGCCAGCGCCCTCTCAACGTCCTGGATGAAATTCCAACAACTGGACGTAAAACCGCCCAGGCTCTGGACAGTCTCGCGTTCGGCCAGGTCATCCGTTACTGCCAGGACCTCGCCGTAAGGCACCAGCCGGTGCGCCGTGCGCTCGATCAGCTCGTCGGCCGTCTGGCCGCTCCGCGAATAAAGAACTTCTACATCTCTATCCGAGGGAGCACTCGGCGTGCCGGAAACGCCCGACACCCCGTCAAAGAAGATGGTCACCGGCGTGCCGCGGGCGTCCTGGTAAGCGCCCAACCGGCGGATCAGCTCGTCGCGCGCCGCCGCCGAATGCCGCGCATGACCACGCGCCAGCTCCGGCCAGCTATGTAACAGGCTGTACCCATCTACCAGAATTCGGACGACCGGCATGCGCCAACATACTCTGCCCCGCGCCGGGTGGGAACTGCAATGGGGCACGCAATGGGGTTCCTGCGACCACACCCGGAGTACTGCCGACAGTGGCGGCGGGCAACGGGCGGGGATGATTGGACTGATGAAATGACGCGGAACCAATGGAATCGCGGCGGAATAATGGAAAAACCCCGCCGTGCCAAGAGTGTGGGCATGGAGCGTCGGGAGAGGGGAAGTAGCAGGCACGGCCGATGAGGCGGAGAGCGGGTCAAGGGGAGGGAACGGAAGAAAGGGGGGATTTAACCACAAAGAGCACAAAAAAGAGACGACCGTCCAACGTCCAGCAACCAACCTTGAACTCGAAGACCAGCGGTCGGCACCCTCAGAGCGTGGAGCGGGAGGGCGTGGCGCGCAGCTCCCCTCTTAGTTTCCCGACACCTGGGCCGCCCCGCCACTGAGGCAGTACCCGCGATCGGCCTTGCTCCGGCCCAGGCACCTGATAAGCTTTGAGTAAGGAACATGTGGCGCTGGTTAACCATGCTGTTGGTGGTGTTGGCCGGGAGCCCGGAGACCTTTGCGGCAGCCGGGGCGGTGGGCCTGGTCCGAATCGATGGCGCCATAGGCCCGGCCACAGCCACCTACATCAGCCGCGCGCTGGAAATTGCCGGCTCGCGCCATTACGCGTGCGTGATCATTGAGTTAGACACGCCAGGCGGCCTGCTGGACTCCACCAAGCAAATCGTTCAGGCGTTTTATGCGTCGCCGGTGCCGACGGTGGTGTACGTCGCGCCCTCGGGCGCGAACGCGGCGAGTGCCGGCTGTTTCATCACGTTGGCTGCCGATATCGCCGCCATGGCCCCGAACACGAGCATCGGCGCGGCGCACCCGGTTGAGGTAGGCGGTTTTACCGGCGGACCGGCCAAGACGGATGAGGTGATGAAGGAAAAGCTGGAGAAATATGCCAGCGCGTATATCGAAGCGATTGCCGACAAGCGTGGGCGCAACGTCGAATGGGCGCGGTCGGCGGTGCTGAAAAGCGAGGCGACGACGGCCGAGAAGGCGCTTCAGCTCAAGGTGATTGATGTGATCGCGCCGGATATTCCGTCGCTGTTGCGCCAGATTGACGGGCGAGAGCTCAACGGAGTGGCGCTGCACACCGCGGGCGCGCAGGTGGTGCCGTTGAACATGAGTTTGCGCGAGCGGGTCTTTCAAGCGCTGGCGCGCCCGGAAGTGATGCTGGTGCTGATGCTGGTGGCCATTTTCGGGATCATCGCCGAATTGAGCACGCCCGGAGCGATCCTGCCGGGAGTGACAGGAGCCATCGCGCTGATCCTGGCGCTGTATTTGGGTTCAATTCTGCCGATCAACCTGGCCGGGCTGGCGCTGATCGCCCTGGCATTCGTCTTATTCATCATCGATGTGTTTACCCCGACCCATGGCGTGCTGACCTTTGGTGGCATCATCGCCTTTTTCCTCGGGGCGCTGATGCTGTTCAGCCGCGCGGAGCCGGCGTTTCGGCTGTCGCTGGCGTGGATTGTGCCGGCGACGCTGCTGCTGGGCGCGTTCTTTTTCTTTGTGGTGGGCGCCGGGCTGCGGGCGCAAATGCTGCCAGTGCGCGCCGGCAAAGAAACGATGTTGGGCAAAACCACCGCAGCCGTGACGCGGATTGACGCCGCCCATGGCAAAGTTTTCGTTGAGGGCGAGTACTGGAACGCCGTCAGCGAGCAACCGGTGGAAGCCGGACAGCCGGTCGAGGTCACCGCCATTAACGGATTGACCCTGACCGTCAAACCCAAGACCGCCTGAACCTAACGTTTTATGGACCCATTCAACGACCTCGCCAAGATCATCCCTGCGGTAGTGGTTATTCTCATCCTGCTGGCGATCATCGTGCCGCAAACCATTCGCATCCTGCGCGAATACGAGCGCGGCGTGATTTTTCGGCTGGGCAAGCTGCTGGGAGCCAAAGGCCCGGGTCTGATCATGTTGTTTCCAATCGTGGACCGGATGGTGAAGATGGACCTGCGGGTGGTGACGATCGATGTGGCCAAGCAGGAGGTGATGACCCGCGACAACGTGCCGGTGACGGTCGATGCCGTCGTCTATTTCCGGGTGATTGATCCGATCGCCGCAGTGGTTAAGGTGGAGAATTTCTGGAAGGCGACGTCGTTAATCGCACAGACGACATTGCGGAGCGTGCTGGGGCAGGGGGAATTGGACGAACTATTGGCGCACCGGGACAAGATCAACCAGACGCTGCAGGAGATCATCGATCGGCAGACCGACCCGTGGGGAATCAAAGTGACGTCGGTGGAGGTGAAGGATGTGGTGTTGCCGGACGGGATGAAGCGCGCCATGGCCAAGCAGGCCGAAGCCGAGCGCGAACGGCGAGCCAAAATCGTCAATGCCGAAGGCGAGTTCCAGGCGGCCGAGAAGATGGTGCAGGCGGCGGCCATGATGAGCAAGGAACCGATGGCGTTGCAGTTGCGCTTCCTGCAGACGATGCGGGAAATCTCCAGCGAACACAACACGACGACGTTCCTGCCGGTGCCGATTGATTTGTTCGGGCCGTTTCTAAAAGGGCCGGGGAAGTAAGGCGCGCAGTTAGGGACCTGGCGGGTGCGGTGCGGTGAACACGCTCTCCAGGATAACTTCTTTGGTTTTCCAGAGCAGGGCCATGGTCATGGCCAGGGGCAGCAGCACGAGCAGCACCAGCAACCAGGCGCTGCCGCGGTCCATCACCAGCAGGACCGCCTGGAAGTAGAGCGGCAGATCGGGCCGGCGTCCCAGGACGATGTAAGCGGCCCCCAGAACGGCGGTGGCGAGCAAAAGGTTCAGGTTCAGCAGCGTGTACTGGCGCGTCTCCAATCGGAGCGTCTCGTCGGGGAGCATCGCGCCCAGGCGTTTGAGCACCAGGTTCAGGCTGGCCAGGAACATCAAGCCGCCCAGGAGCATCGCCAGTTTCATGATCCAGAAAAACGAGTTGTCCGGCACGCGGTTGGACCAATACAGAAATGGGCTAAGACCGAAGTTGATCAAGGCGAGAAGCCGCGCCCAATCCAGCGCGTTGCGCCAGACGCGCTCTTGTTTTTGAAACGCGCCCAGCAACCATAGGCCATAGACCAGCAAGCCGGTGCAGGCCAGCGGTGGGAAGATGCCGAAGGTGCGGAAGGCCTCCGCCTGGGCAGTGTGAAAGCAAATTACCAAGGTCGCGGGCAAGCCCCAAAACAAGGCCGAAAGGCCGCGCACCAACCGGCCCAGCGCACGCATCAGGTCGGGGTTCACAGCGGGTGGAGACAGCGAGGTCAGAAACTCAGATAGGTGTATTCTTTCAAACCGCGCTCGTAATCGTCGAGCAACCGCATCGCTTCCGAGGGCTTCATCCGGTCGGACTTAATCGCGTCATCGACCTGGGCTTTCATCTGGCGCTTGAGTTCCTTCTCATCGTATTGGACCGAATCGAGCGCCTGCACGATCGTGGTGCCCTCGATGATTTCCTCGACGTAATAGCCTGCCGGTTCGTCAGAGTCCAGGAAGACATGGACTTCGTTGACGCGGCCGAAGAGGTTGTGCAAATCGCCCATGATATCCTGGTAGGCGCCCATCAGGAAAAAGCCCAGGTAATAGGGCTCGGGCAGGCCGTTGCCATTGGTGTGAAGGGGGTGGAGGGAAAGGGTGTCGCGGACATCGCGCAGGTCGATGAACTTGTTGACCTGGCCGTCGGAATCGCAGGTGATATCGACCAAGGTAGCCTCGCGGGTGGGCCGCTCGTGCAGGCGGCTGACCGGCATCACCGGGAATAATTGGCCCAGCGCCCAGTGGTCCAGCAGCGACTGGAACACGGAAAAGTTGCAGAGGTACTGGTCGCCGAGGCTGTCTTCCAGCAGCCGGATTTCCTCGGGCAGGTAGGCCTGGCCGCCATAGCTCTGGACCACCTCCTGGCTGATCTCCCAGTAGAGATTTTCGATTTTGGCTTTCTCGGGCAAATCCAACATGCCGAGGGTAAACATGTGCTGCGCGTCTTCCTTGCGTTCGAGCGCATCGTGGTACGCCTCCAGTTTGTTCAGCCGCGGCAGATTCTTTTTAATATCCAGCAACTCCTTCACCAGCGCGTGTTCGTTGTCGGTGTAACACAAGGAATCGCTCGTGCGGACTTTGGCGATCGCGCCGAACACCTCCACGATGAGCACGCTGTGGTGGGCGACCACCGCACGGCCGCTTTCGCTGATAATGTCCGGATGGGCCACTTTCTCGGCGTTGCAGACATCGGCGATGTAATAGACGATATCGTTGGCGTATTCCTGCAGGGTGTAGTTGGTGGAGCTATCGAAGGCGGAGCGGCTGCCGTCGTAATCGACTCCCAGGCCGCCGCCGACATCGAGAAATTCAATGGGGAAACCCATCTTGTGTAGTTTGGCGTAAAAGCGGGCGGCCTCCTGCACGGCACGTTTGACGATCAAAATATCCGGCACCTGCGAGCCGATGTGAAAATGGAGCAACTTGAAGCAGTGGGCCAGGCCCTCGGCCTTGAGCATCTCGGCGGCGACGAGCAGTTCGGCGGTGGTAAGGCCGAACTTGGCGTTTTCGCCGGCGCTCTCGGCCCACTTTCCCCCGCCCTTGCTGAGCAGGCGCGCGCGCACGCCGATCAGCGGTTCGACGCCCAATTGCTTGGAAACGACGATGATTTGTCGCAGCTCCTCGAGCTTCTCGACCACCATGATTACTTTTTTGCCCAGCTTGGTCCCCAGCAAAGCCATGCGCACAAACGCCGCGTCTTTGTACCCATTGCACACGATGAGGCTGCCGATTTGGTTTTGCAGCGCCAGCCCGGCGAACAGCTCGGGTTTGCTGCCGACTTCCAGTCCGAAATCAAACGGCTTGCCCGCATCGAGGATTTCTTCGACGACTTCCCGCAACTGGTTGACTTTGATCGGAAAGACGCCGCGGTATTTGCCCTGGTAATTGAATTCGGCGATGGCGCTGCGGAAGGCGAGGTTGATGGACTCGACGCGATGCCGCAAAATATCCTGAAACCGAATGAGCACAGGAAATTTCAAGCCGCGAGCCTTGGCCTCTTCGATTACATCGGTCAGGTCCACCGCCGCACCGGTATCGCGCTGGGGCTTGGCGATCACGCGCCCGGCTTCATTAATATCGAAGTAACCCGCCCCCCACCGGTGAATATGGTACAGATTCCGAGCTTGCTGGACATCCCAGTGCGGGCTCGGCTCACTCAAGTTGCTCATTTCGATTAGGCAATCGGACGGCACTATAAAAGGCTGACGGAGGAATTCAATACAGGGATTGCAAAATGTTGGCAGTGTGAACAGCGTGTGAATAACTTCGGGCTACACCGAAGCCAGCGCGAGCAGCGCCCGGAAACATGAACGAGACGGGAGATTCGCTCGACGATCCAAAGTCAGTCTGACATAGCCTCGCAGGGCCGACTGTGTTTTACTCCGCGCATGTGCACTGTCCCATTGGCCAAACTAGTCCGTTACTGCGACCGGATGCTGAAGACAACGGAAGTGGAGGATTACGAAGGCGCGATCAATGGCTTGCAGGTGGAGAATCGGGGAAAGGTGAGCAGAATAGCTGCGGCGGTGGATGGAAGCCTTGCGACGGTGCGGTTGGCAGTGACTGCTCGGGCGGATTTGTTGGTGGTGCATCACGGGTTATTCTGGGGGCCGGCGCACCCCTGGACCGGCAAGCGCTACGAGTTGCTGGAGGTGTTGCTCGATGCGGACCTGGCGGTTTACAGCTCGCACCTGCCGCTGGATGTGCATCCGAAGCAGGGGAACAATGCCTTACTGTGTGCGGCGCTAGGCTTGCGCCGGCCGCGGCCTTTCTTTTTTGATCACGGGCGGTTCATTGGGTTGAAAGCGACAGCGAGCTTATCGCGGCAGGAGTTGGCAGCGCGGTTGCAGCGGGCCACCGGCGCCCAACCGCGAGTGCTCCCGGGAGGCCCCGAGGTGTGCCGGCAAATCGGGGTGGTAACGGGTGGGGCGGGCAGCGAATTGCGGAAAGCGGCAGCGGAAGGAGTGGATACGTTCGTCACCGGCGAGGGGCCCCACTGGACCTACGCACTGGCCGAGGAACTCGGTCTCAACGTGCTGTACGGCGGGCATTATGCCACTGAGACTTTCGGGGTTAAAGCCCTGGCGGCACACCTGGCGCACCGGTTTAAGCTGAGCTGGGTGTTCCTGGACCACCCGACTGGGCTCTGACTCAAGCGGTTGGCGGTCTTTTCGTCTCGAAATGTTCAGGGTAGAACGGGGCTTTTCTCAAAACTGACTGGCACGCAGCCTGCACATTCTCAGGTGTGTAGAATTCCCGTTTCTACACCCTCCTGAGTCGGGGCGGCGGTTGGACTCCAACCGCCGCCCGCTTAGCGAGAGCTGGTTTGTTGGGGTTTGGTTAGGTTGGGGGCGGCTCGGTGCGTGATGGCCCGAGCCGCCTTTTGTTTGGCAAAGTGCACAGGGATTGAGGCTGCGGACTCCTGGCGCAAGTTAATAGCGATGGGAGGGTTCGCCGGCGACCCCACTCTCGCTTTGCAAGAACCCCGCATCGATTCGCGCCGGGTCAAGACTCCAACGCGCCGCCAGCAGCGGCACCTTATCGACATTCAAAGCCACAGGCTCGGGTTGATTAAAAGAAATCCGCTCCGCGGCTTCAGTATAACCGAAACACTTGAGATCCAGTTCACGCTCCGCCGCGGTCAGGGCACCCTGGTTCCAAACGGTCCGTCCGGCCCAGGCATACGCGCGGACAATTTTCCCTCCATCGGCCTTCACCCAGGCATGATGATGCAGAATCCGGCTGGCAGAAAAGAACTGCACCTGGCCCAACTTGCGGCTCAACTCAAGCACGAACCGGAAACAAACATCTACCTCATCCCCTGGCTCGGGCAAGTTAGAGCCCATCACCAGCACCCAACCTTTGACGGGCGGCGCGAGGAAGAGTTTTTCATCACCCGCCAGAGCCTCGATCCACGAACACGGTTTGGCGTGTTGCAACCCTAAGGCCGCCTGCACCGCCAGCAGGTTGCGGCTGCGCACCGCGATCCAGCACGGCGGGCGCCGAAACACACAGGCCCGCTCAAACGCCGGCGAAGCCGCGATCGAAGAACGAGCCGCACGGATAAGCGGAGGCCCTTTGCGCTTCGCCCGTCGCACGACTAAAACCACTATCCCGACGCCGATGCTAGCCGCAACGCTGAACAGCAGTAACAGCAAAGCCGGCATTAAATCCCAAGCATTCATTCACCCTCAGTTAAACTTACGCACCTCAGTAGGTCCTTCAATGGGGAATTTCACCGCATTTTTACCTATACCCCGGACAAGTTGCGCGCACCGCGCCGGAGGGACTGGCAAGCGCTGTGGTGCAAGGGAATTGAAAACCAAACGCCGGTCTTTACCAGCGGCTAGCGCTGCGGTCCGGGAATCACGCAGTGCGGGAATGGTGGACAGCGGGCCCGGGGGCAGTAGCGCTCCCCGCCCCGCCGGTTACATCTGCTCAATCACCTCGATGCCGAGCACGCCCAGGCCCTGGCTCAGCACCCGCGCAGTTAGCTCGCACAGGACGAGCCGGCTCGCGCGCTGCGCCGGCTCGGCCTTCAACACCGGGCAGTTTTCGTAAAAAGCCGTGAAATGCCCGGCCAGCTCGTAAAGGTAATTGCACAGCAGATTCGGCCGGTAATCCTCCGCGACCATTTCGAGGACGAATCCGAAATTCAGCAGATGGCGCGCGAGCGCCAGCTCCTGGACCGCCTCGAGCTGCACCGGAGCTTGTTCTCCCGCCTTTGGTGCTTCGCCGACTTGGCCTTTGCGGAAAATGCTGCGAATTCGCGCATACGCATACTGCAAATAGGGCGCGGTATTGCCGTTGAGCGCCAGCATCTTGTCCCAACTAAACACGTAATCGCTCTGCCGATTCGGCAGCAGGTCCGCATATTTCACCGCACCCAAACCGATCACCCGGGCGATGTTGCGCCGCTCGGGCTCCGGCAGCTCCGGGCTCTTTTCCGTCACCACTTTCAGCGCGCGTTCTTCAGCCTCGTTGAGCAGGTCCGACAACTTCACCGTCTCACCGGTGCGCGTCTTGAACGGCTTGCCGTCCTCGCCGAGGATCGACCCAAACCAGACGTGGGCGAGTTTGACCTTCGCTTCGGGATGCCAGCGCTGAAACGCCGCGAACAGTTGCTGGAAATGGAGCTGCTGCCGGCCATCGGTCACATAGAGAATCTCGTCGGGATGCCACGTCTCGAGCCGGTACGCCAGTGTCGCCAGGTCGGTGGTCGTGTAGTTGAAGCCGCCATCGCTCTTTTGAATCAGCGCCGGTGTGGCCTTGAGCTGAGGATGGTCTTCGAAAAAAATCGCCAGCGCGCCTTCGCTTTCCCGCGCAATTCCTTTCTCGCGCAACTCTTGCGCGAGGGGTTGCAAACGCGAGTTGTAAAAACTCTCCCCGAGTGTCTGCTCGAAGCGCACACCGAGCCGGCCGTAGATTTCGTCAAATTGCTTCTGCGATAGCGCAATCATCTCCCGCCACAGCCGCAAATTCTCCGGGTCGCCCCGCTGCAATTTGACCAACTCCTGCCGGGCCGCCTCCAGGACGGCCGGGTCGCGTTCGCTCGCCGCATTGGTTTCCTTATACAACCGCTCCATCTCGCTAATCGGGTCGGCTTGCAACGCTGCCGCGTTCAGCCGCGTTTTCCAACCCACCAGCAGTTTGCCAAACTGCGTGCCCCAATCCCCCAAATGATTATCCGTCACCACGCGGTGTCCCAATAATCGCAGCACCCGCGCCAGCGAATCGCCCAGGATGGTCGAACGGATATGACCGACGTGCATCGGCTTGGCGACATTGGGGGAGCTGAAATCCACCACCACGGTCCGGGGCTGCGCCGCCTTTTCGAAGAAGAGATGCGCGCCTGCCGCCGCCGCTGCGAGCGTCGCTGCCATCGCCGCGCGCTTCAGGCGAAAGTTCAAAAAACCGGCCCCGGCGATCTCCACCGGCTCACACCACTGCCCCACGTCGAGGCGAGCGAGAACCTGTGCCGCCAATTCCCGCGGGTTTATCTTGCGCGACTTGGCCAGGCTAATCAGCGCATTGGTCTGGTAATCGCCGAACTTCGGCTCGGGACACGGCCGCACCTGAACTGCTGCAAGGTTGGCATCCGGCAGAACGGCCTTAACGGCATTCTGCAGGGCCAGCTCTATGGCTTTAGCAGGCAACACAACCAATGAATTTAGCATGATGATCCAATCGGGCGCGCCGACTTTGCTGCGGGGTTCTAATCACGGCGAAAGCGCCAGAGGGCTGGCGCAGTCCAAAAGCTGGCGCACGCGCGCAGGCATCCTGGTTCGCTGCAGCGTCCTGGTTCGCGCAGCGTCCTGGTTCGCGCAGCGTCTTGGACTGCGCCAGCCCTCTGGCGCTTTTGGACGTGGCAGCGCCGCCGTGGCGGGGCAGCATCAGCCTCCCGTTCACCGTTTTCCCTGGTCCCGAATGATCTGGAGCATCGCCTCGGCGGTGGGCGCTTTTTCGAGCGCCTGGCGGAAATCCGCGCGATGAAGCAGCTTGGCGATATTCGCCAACGTATGAAGATGTTTCTGGAACTGCCCTTGGGGGACGAGGAACAGCATTACCAAATTAACCGGCTGATTATCGAGTGCGTCGAAATTGACGCCTTTGCTTGACCGGCCCAGCGCGCCCACCACCTCAAAAATCAGGTCTGTCGAGGCGTGTGGAATCCCGATGCCAAACCCGATCCCGGTGCTCATCGATGACTCCCGCTTCTTAACCACCGCGGCAATCGCGTCCTGATGTTCGGGCTTGATCCGGCCCGTCGCCACCAGATTCTGGATCAGCTCGTCAATCGCTTCCCAGCGATTGCTCGCTTGCAGCTCCGTCAGGATTTGCTCTTTACTGAGAATATCGCCCAATTCCATAACGTCGGAACGTTTCGCGCGCTGGCATTTCGCCTGAACGCCTGACGTAATTCAAGCTAATTCACCAAGACCAATTTTCGCCTCATGAATGCCGGAACTGGCCACACCGCCTCAGTGGTTTGCTGTGGGCGCGAGAGGCAGGGAGTGGTCGCGAGCCGAGCCCCAGGTGCGGTTGGGCTCGGGCTCCATCAGAATTCGCCGCTCAGACCAACTCTATTTCGGGGAATTTGCGGCCCAGAACCACCTCGCTGGAGGTCTTCAGCCAGTTCTGCAGCAGCGCGGCATAGACGGAGCGGAAATCGACGGTGTACTTGATGTCGCCCTCGAACAAATCGCCGGGAGCCAGGCTCGGATAGGTGCCCAACAAACCGGCTTTGAGCTTGTTGCCGATAACGAACAGCGGGGCCGCCGCGCCGTGGTCGGTGCCGCCGCTGGCGTTTTCCGCCACCCGCCGGCCGAACTCACTGAAGGTCATTACCAACACGCGTTCGAGGTTGCCTTGGGCCTTAAGGTCGGCGACGAACGCCTGGAGGGAATCGCCCAGCTCTTTGAACAATCGGTCCTGGGTGGCCAGTTGATTGGTGTGGGTGTCGTAGCCGCCCTGCGAGACATAAAAGACGCGGGTGGGCAGGCCGCCGCCGATGAGTTTGGCCACCAACTTGAGCGAGTTGGCGAGTTGCGAAGCGGGATAGGTCGCCTGGTTCTCACCCCGGCTGGCGATCTTGCGAATCGTATCGGAACTGACCTGCGCATCCATCGCCGTGCGTTCAAGGAAATCCAGCATCGACCCGGAGCGCAGGCTCATGCCGCGCAGCGTCGCAATCGTGCCGCCGGAATTTGCGTCCCGCTCGTTTTCAAAATCATTGAGCTTGCGGAACGAGACCTCGGTTTCCTGCATCTCGGCGCGGGGCTCACCCCGGGGCGGCATAAACCGGAAGTTCTGTGGGTTGTCGAGGCTGACACCGGTTGGGGCTTTGGCGGCGAATGCCTGGGGCATTTCATGGCCGATGCTCACGCCGACCGTCGGGTCGCACCCGGCGCAGGCATTGTCAAAATAGCGGCCCAGCCAGCCGTAATGCTCGAAACGGTTCGAGTCGCTGCCCGTCTGCCAAATCTCCGTCGAGCGGAAGTGCGAGCGGTTCGGGTTGGGGTAACCGGCGCCCTGCACGATCGCGAGCTGACCCCCGTCATAAAGTTCTTTCAAACCGGTGAGGTTTGGATGCAGCGCCACCTCGGCGTTCAGCTTCAGCACTTTGTCGGCCGGCAAACCGAGGCGCGGCCGGGCGCGGCGGTAGTCATCGTTGGCATACGGCACGACGGTGTTGATGCCGTCATTGCCGCCGGCCATCTGCAGCACCACCAGGATGGTGCCATCCCGGCCGGTGGTGATTTGCGTGGCTTGATCGGCAGCCTCGGCCTGGAGCGCGGCGAAAGTGTTCGCCAAAAATGTCGGGACGGTCCAGGAGAGCGCGCCGCCCAAAACAGTCGAGCGAAGGAACTCGCGCCGGGTGTGGAAACTGGGAATCTTCATAAAATGATCTTTGTTGTCGCCTTTCGTCTAGGTCAGTTGGAACTCGGGGGTGCTCATAACCAAACGGATGGCGTTGCTCAGGGAGTCTTCGGTGAGTTCGGGTTGGGCGGCCAGGTACTCGTTAAGCGCCTGCTCCTGTTTGGGCTGCAGTTTGGATTGCAGCAACCGTTTCTCCAGGGCGGTCACCACCGCCGCGCGGTCGGTCCGTTCCTGTTCGGTAAATAGTTTCTCGGTATCGACACCGCCGAGGCGGCGCTGAATCCGGCGTTCGAGGTTGGGATTTGCTTGGGGTCGCTTGCCGCGCGCCATCCCTGCAAACGCCGATGCGTCACCCTGGACCAGCGTCGCGGCCTCGTTGTAGCGGGCCAGCAGCGTGTTGGTCGTAATCCAGTTCAAGCCGCCATCCCAGCCCTTGACGTTCGGCGGGGCGAACAAGTCCTGCCCGAGGTTGCGCGTCAGGGCGAAGCAGGCCAGCGGCGGCGGCAGTTCGCGTTCGAGCATGCGCACGCTGCCCACCAGCCATTGGACCGGGCTCTTCACCTGGTTGCGCACAATCGAGGGGGCATAGAATTCCTCACTCAAAAACATCGTGCGCAGCACCGGCTTGAAACAGTCGTTCGCGCGGCGGAACTCGGCCGTCAACGCCGTCACCAGTTCCGGCGTCGGCTCGACGCCCGCGAAATAATTCCACAATTTGGCGGTGATGAACCGTGCCGCTTGTGGCCGCGCCACGATCAGGCGCAGAAAATCCGCTCCGTCGAAATTGCCGCGCTGGCCAAAAATGATTTTCTCGCCTGTATCATGCCAGATTGGGCGCTCGATAAATTCTTGGTTCAGGCGGTCGTACGACCAGCCCGTCAGCGCACGCGCCCCCTCGGTCACGTCCTTTTCAGTGTAATGCCCTTCGCCCAGTGCGAACAGTTCCATCACCTCGCGCGCAAAATTCTCGTTTGGGTGTTGCTTGCGGCTTTGCGCCTGGTCCAGCCACACGAGCATCGCCGGGTCTTTTCCCACCTCGATGAGGAAAGGACCCCATTCGCCCATCGCCATGCGGCGGAACAGCTCGTTCTGGCGCCACATCAAATAGGCGTCACGAACCTTGGTCATGCTGGTGGCGAAATGGCCGTGCCAAAACAAAACCAGCTTTTCCTGCAATGGCCGCGGGCCTTTGGCCATCCGTTGCAGCCACCACGCCTTCAGTTCCAGAAACCGCTGGCGCTGCTGCCGCTGTTCCTCCTGAAAAACTTTCCGCCGCTCGTCCGGCGGCAACTGCCGCGCCGCACGGTAACGCTCGGCGCGCGTGGGGTCGGGAACCGCCCACTCCGGCGCGGGCGTGGGGTCGGGCACGCCTTGGTAATCCACGAACCGGGCGACGGCGCGTTCCAGGCCCACGGAGGCCAATTGTTCGATTTCAGCCGGCGTTCCGCCGAACCCGGCCCGGTTCATCAGGTGCGCCGCCGCTGCGTACCCCCATTTGCTTCCAGCCAAGGTCTGCAACATACCAGAATAAAAGACGTTAACGGGCAACAGAAGGTTTCATCATGCCGCGGCCCTTTGGGGCCACCGCCACTGCTCGGCATGGCCGTCCACGAAGGTGAATTCTGCCCTTCCACCGGCCCAGTGGCCGCGTTCACCGCGAAGCAGCCGTCATCAATGCCGCTCCGGTTGCCATAGCCACTCAGGTCCTTGGGGACTCCCGATGCTCAAAGCGGGTTTGCGCGAAGTGGGCGCAGGCGTCGCTCACCCCTCCTGGCTGATGCCTGCACAAAATGAGCAGAGCCTCCCGGCGTCGGCTGCTGCGGTTGCCGCAAAGTCGGTGTTTTTTTGCAAGACCCCCAATCCCAACCGTATCCCTAATGAATACGATTAGTAACGACCCATCCTTTAAGATGCTATGAAGAACATTTGGCCTTGTTTCCTCGCGCTGACCCTGGCCGCTGCCCCCGGTTCGGCGGCCGCCCAGGGTACCGCCTTCACTTATCAGGGGCAGCTCAACGATGGCGGCAATCCCGCCAACGGCCTGTACGATCTGACGTTCCAGCTCTGGAACGACGCCACGGCCGGCAGCCAGGTCGGCAGCACTCTCACCGATACGGCCGTCGGCGTCACCAACGGATTGTTTGCGGTGTCGCTGGATTTCGGCGGGGTTTTTGATGGGACCACTCTGTGGCTGCAGATCGGCGCGCGAACCAACGGCGCGGCCGTTTTTTCCACACTCAGCCCGCGCCAGCAACTGACGCCCCAGCCGTATGCGATTTACAGCGAGAATGCCGGGCTGGCCAACACGATTGCCAACGGGGCCGTGTCGGTGTCGCAACTGAACACTCCCGGCGCGCCAACGAGCGGCCAGATTCTCGGCTACAACGGCAGCAGCCTGGCCTGGATGAACCCCGCTTTGGCTCCTTTGGGCTGGAACCTCATCGGGAATGCCGGAATCACGCCCGGCGTCGATTTCCTGGGCACGACCGACAACAACCCCTTGGACTTGCGGGCGAACAACACGCGCGGCCTGGAACTCGCCTTTGCCAGCCGGACCCTCGGCGGGATTACTTACATTTTTGGCAATGACAGCACGATGAACGTTATCGGCGGTTACTCCATTAACTCGGTTCTGAACAGCGCTATCGGCGCGACGATTGCCGGAGGTGGGTATAGCTTCTTTTCCATCGCCAGCGGCGAATCGGATTTTCCCAATACCGTCACCAACGACTTCGGCACCATCGGCGGCGGGGCTGCCAATACCACCGGCGGCTATTACGCAACGGTTCCCGGCGGCTATAGCAATCGCGCCTTCGGTGATTACAGCTTTGTGGCGGGCCGCTCGGCTGTGTCCACTCAGCCCGGTTCCTTTGTCTTTGCGGATTCGCAAGGCGGAGATTTTGTTTCCCTGTTGCCCAATGAAATGGCCTTGCGCCTGGACAACGGCATCTATATGGCCAGCCAGCGCGGCATCCGGTTGGACGCTGAGAATAGCCCGCTGATCACGCGCGCCTGGGACCCGTTCAACAGCGGAACACCCAATGGCAAAGATTTTTGCGGCCGCTGGGGCTTGTTCATGGAGCCAGGCTCGCTCACGCTGGGCATTCCTAATACCGATGTGCCGGGCGGTTACCGGCAGATGGAAGTGGCGCGCTACAACCCCGACGGCACCCGGGATACGCTGCTTTCGGTCGGCAACAACGGCGTTACGACCGTTAAGGTGCTGACGATCACCGGCGGCGCGGATGTGGCCGAACCCTTCGAGCTCGCCGAGGCGTCGATTCCCAAAGGCGCGGTCGTGGTCATCGACGAAGACCACCCGGGCCGGCTGAAGCTCGCCACCACCCCTTACGACACCCATGTCGCCGGCATCGTCAGTGGCGCCAACGGCATCAATCCCGGCCTGGCCTTGCATCAGAACGGGGCGCTCGACGCCGGCCAAAACGTCGCGCTCACCGGCCGCGTTTACGCGCTGGCCGATGCCTCCACCGCCCCGATCCGGCCGGGGGATCTGCTGACCACTTCGAGCGTCCCCGGGCATGCCATGGGCGCCGTGGATCATGCCCGCGCGCAAGGCGCTATCATCGGCAAGGCCATGACCCGCCTCGAGCATGGGCAAGGCCTGGTCCTGGTCCTGGTCTCACTGCAATGACTGGCGGCAGTCCAAGCGGCCAACTCCACTCGTCAAAACACATGCGCAAAGGAAATGTCATGAAACGCCGGTTCTTCTGTTGCCTGAGTCTCCTCCGGGCTGGCAGTTCAATCATCGGCCTGGTGGCTCTTTTGAGTTCACCCGCAGCCAGCGCGGTCGGTTTTTGGACTCCGCTGACCAGCACCGCCCCGGACTCGGTCGAGCTCATGTTGCTGCTGCCCGATGGGACAGTCATGGGCGCCAACAACCCTTCCGACATCACCGGCGCGATTGGTAGCAAGTGGTACCGCCTCACCCCGGATAATCACGGCAGTTATATCAACGGAACCTGGACGACGCGAACTGCCGCCAGCTACTCGCGCTTGTTCTATTCCAGCGAGATCCTCCAGGACGGCCGGGTCTTCGTCGCCGGCGGTGAATATGGCACCGGTGGCAGCACCGCTGAAATCTATGATCCGGTAGCCGATTCCTGGACCACGCTCCCTTCTTCAGGCCAAACCTTCAAAGATTCAAATTCCAAAGTTCGGCCCGACGGCACTGTCCTGGTCGCACCCGTCAATCCCACCACGACTCGCGGCACGGTGATCTATGACCCGGTCGCCAACTCCTGGTCGGCGGGGCCGGCCACCCGCGTCACCCAGGACGAGACCTGTTGGGTCAAATTGCCCGACGGCAGCATTCTCACCGCGGATCCCGATAACGTGAATTCAGAGCGCTACATCCCTTCCTCGAACCTTTGGGTCGCCGACGCCGCCGTCCCGGTCAGCCTTTATGCCAATCTCCCTGGGTATATCGGCGAAACCGGCCCCGCCTTTTTGCTCCCGGACGGACGCGCCTTTTTCATCGGCGGCGCCGGGCACACCGCCTTCTACACTCCTTCTGGAAATAATAACCCCGGCACCTGGACGGCGGGCCCCGACATTCCCAATGGCCTGGTTGCCGCCGACGCACCCGGCGCCATGATGCCCAACGGCAAGATCCTTTGTGCGGTCGCCCCCGCGCCATACGTGGACGGCGGCGGCAACCTCCAGTTCCCGACCCCGACCAGCTTCTTTGAATTTGATCCCGTCGCCAATACTTTCACCCAGGTCAACAGCCCCAGCGGCGGCCTCACCGACAACATCCCATCATACCTGGCGACGATGCTCGATCTGCCTGACGGCACCGTCCTCTACAGCCATGTCGAGCAAGGAAACCTCTTCTATTCTCCATTTGGGAGCCAGCTTTACGCGTACACTCCGGATGGCGTGCCCGTCCCCTCGGGTAAACCAACCATCACGGGGATTTCCCTTAACAATGATGGCTCTTATCATCTGACCGGCCTCGGCTTGAACGGGATTTCCGAAGGCGCCGCTTATGGCGACGACGCCCAGATGAACACCGACTTTCCCCTGGTGCGGTTGACCGACGGCAGCGGCAATATCTATTACGCCCGAACCTACAACTGGAGCAGCACGGGTGTCATGACCGGAAACAGCCCGGTTTCTACGGAATTCATCCTGCCCGCCTTCCTCCCCGCCGGGCCGTACAGCCTCTCTGTCGTTGCCAATGGCATCGCCTCCGATCCCGTTTCCTTCAACGGCCCCATTTATGTCGAATTCGGTTACGCCGGGTTCCAATTCGGCACCATGGCCTTCCCCTTCGGGACCATGGCGTTGGGGGTGGCGAATGTGCCCCTGGGCGGGGAAATCATCCTCGAAGGTGGCGGCTCCAGCAGCGAAACCATGACCATCTCAAAACCCATGACCCTCACGGCCATTGGCGCTCCCAGCACGATCGGGCAGTAAACCATTCACCTTGCGTCCTATGACACCAAAACTTCGCTCGCTCGCACTGGTGCTCGCAATGATCCTGTTGCCCGCGCCTTTGCCGGCCCAGAGCCTCACCATCAATTGGCACAAAGTGGCTGGCGGCGGCGGCGCCGGCGCCAATGGCCGCTTCTCCCTCAACGGCACCAGCGGTCAACCGGATGCCGGGATGATGAGTGGCGGCCCGTTCTCTCTAACTGGCGGGTTTTGGGGCGTGTTGGCGGCTGTGCCCACGCCCGGCGCCCCCTGGTTGACCATCACGCGAACCGCGACTAATAGCGTCGTGATTTCGTGGCCCTCCCCTTCCACCGGCTTTGTCCTGCAGCAAAGTTCCAACCTGGCTCCCGCCCTGTGGAATAATATCCCTCAAATCCCAGCCGATAATGGCACCATCAAGACAGTTGTCATCAGTCAGCCTTCGGGGAACTTTTTCTTCAGGTTGATGCATTGATCGCCCAGTGACGAAGTAGAGAACTACGGACGGGTCACCTTGCGCACACGGCTGCTCCAAAAATCACCCATGAACAGATTGGTGGACCAGGCGTAGCCGTCTTCCATAAGCACGCAGGCAGCGACTCCAACGCCATGACCATCACCGCCATCGGCGCTCCCAGCACCATCGGGCACTAATCCATCCATCTTGCGCGCTGTAATACCAACACGGCGCTTGAGACTGCCTCCGCCAGCCTCAATATCAGGGTGCTAGCGGGATGTTAGCGGAGCGAGACGGCGGGGGGACGACGGGGGGACGTTAGGACGACGTTGGGACGACGGTGGGACGACGGTGGGACGACGTTGGCGGAGCGGTGATTGGGGCGCGCGACTACGCACTTAAAATGCTTGTCAAGAAGGGGTTGGATGGTCTGGGTATGGGGCGAATCCTGCACCAGAGCTTAGTCACGCGCACCGGGCTTGACTATTGTTGGTCCAAACGAAAGAACAAGTTGCCCGCTGGCGAAGGCAGGGTAATGGAATTGTTTGTGCCGTCATTAGAGAGTGTGGCGGTGCACGGTGTCCAATTGGTTGGGGTCAAATCCGAGTTTTGCTGCAAAGTCCAGCCCAGGAAAGGACTGTTCCAATAGGGCCAGGACACGGCTAGCGCATTGCTGGAATTGGCAAGGCTCAAGGACGGTATCGGGGTGCCCATAAACCCGTATTGATGGATTAGGTCTGGGAAATAGCGCCCGACAACCGTGCTGCCATAAATGCCTTGGGGTACCGTACCGTAAACGCCCGGTGCGGCGTGCGGGTCGTCGAGCGTAGTCCATGCCCCGCTTATCATGTTGGTCAAAAACCCGTGCCGGTTACCACCACCGTCATAAAAAACCCCGGTCACGTTATAGTCTGAGAGGCTGCCCCCGTGCTTAAGGCGGCGCTTGCGACGCGCATTTTCGACCAGAATCCGCCGCATGGCTTCGGCGGCAGCCATGAAGAAATGATTACGCGAATTCCACTGCTGATTCTGGTTACCAGTGATGCGGAGCCAGGCTTCGTGCAGCCGGGCACCGAGATCAGGGCAGCCTGCAGTGGGAATTGGAAAGAACTCTGGCCAAAGCGACAAAGGGCTGCCGCCTTTTTGGTGACGAGGCGCGCGCTCTTCATTTGAGCATCACCGTGTGAGCGGGCGCGCTTTTAAATGTGAATAATGGGCCAGGGCGGCGTTTGGCGCTGAACGTGCCTTGGTGCTCGCTCCCATCCAAGGAATTTGAACTGCGGACCCAGGGGTTTCCACGTCAAGCGCAGGAACCGCGCCTGCCACACTGGGCAGACCTGGATTGGTTATCTTGCGTACACGGCTGCTCCAAAAATCACCTATGAACAGATTGCCAGACGGATCCACGACAACACCCTCGGGACCGTCCAGGTCGGCACTCGTTGCGGGTCCACCATCGCCGGTATAGCCGAAGTTGCCGTTTCCCGCGACGGTCGAGATAATGCCGTTGGTGTTCACTTCCCGTATTCGGCTGTTACCATAGTCCGCGATAAACAGATCACCCAAAGCATCCACGGCAATGGCGTAAGGAGAGTTGATTTCAGCAATCGTGGCCGAGAGCCCGTCACCTGAAAAACCCGCCACGCCGTTGCCGGCCACCGTGGTAATGATGCCTCCCCTTACCCTCCGGATGCGGTTATTGTAGGTGTCAGCGATAAAGAGGTCCCCCGCAGCGTCCACCGTTATCCCCTGAGGATGCGCCAACTCCGCACTGGTTGCCAAGCCCCCATCACAACAGTAACCATAGACGCGGTTGCCCGCGATTCGTGTGATGAGACCGTTGGTATTGACCTCGCGAATGCATTGGTTGCCGGTATCGGCGATATAAATATTGCCCACGCTATCCACTGCCACGCCCCAGGGGTAACTCAGTTCGGCGTTGGAGGCCTGAATATTGTCGCCGTAGTACCCCGAAAATCCATTCCCTGCGAAAGTGGAAATAATGCCATTGACATCGACTTTCCGGATGCGGTTATGGGTGGTGTCGGCGATGTAAACATTACCAACCGAGTCGACCGCAACCCCTCCGCTGGGGTCGCCCAAGTCGGAATTGGTGGCGGCAATGCCGTCGCCAGAATAGGTTGGGAACCCGATGAACCCATTGCCGCCGTCACCGGCGAGGGTGGTGATGATGCCATTGGTGGCCAGCTCGCGAACTCGCTCGTTACCATTATCGACAAAGTAGACATTGCCGGCGGCGTCAGACGCCAGGCCGGTTGGAAAATTCACAGCGGCATTGATGGCCGGTCCGCCATCGCCGGAATAACCCCCCTCACCATCTCCCACAACGGAAGTAATAATGTCATTGGTGTCCACCCTGCGGATGTGCTCGTCGAAAGTATCCCCAATGAACAGATTGCCGGTGGCGTCCATAGCCAGGCCGCCTTGGGGATTTGCCAGCGCGGCACTCGTTGCCGGCCCACCGTCGCCGTTGTAGTTGAAAGTGCCATTGCCAGCATAGGTAGAGATAATCCCAGCGGTGTTGACCTTTCGAATGCGCCCGTTGCCGGCATCCTCGATAAAGAGGTTGCCGGAAGCATCGACCTTAATATCGAAAGGCACATTCAGTTCCGCAGCGGTTGCCAAGCTGCCATCGCAGCAGTAGCTCCCGGCGCCGTTACCGGCGACAGTGGTAATGATGCCATTGGGGTCGACCTTGCGGATGCGGTTGTTGCCGATATCCGCAATGAACAAATTGCCGAGTGAGTCGACAGTTATTCCGGACGGTATGTAAGCAAAGTTGAGTGTAGCATTCGTCGCGTAACCATAATCGCCGCCATAGCCGAAATTGGCGTTGCCTGCGACTGTGGTAATTATGCCGTTGGTATCCACTTTGCGGATGCGGCTAAAGTCCACGATGTACAAATTCCCGGATGAATCCAAAGCCAAGCCGTCAGGGCTATTGAGGCTTGCAAAAGTAGCAGGGCCGCCATCGCCGGCGAAGCCGAAGGTGCCGTTGCCCGCGACCGTGGTGATAATACCGTTGGTGTCGACTTTGCGAATGCGGGAATTAGAAGTGTCAGGAATGAAGACGTTACCCACGGCGTCCACGGCAACATTGCCGTAAGGGAAGTTGAGGCTCCCGTTGGTGGCCGGTCCACCATCACCGGAAAAACCGGCGTGTCCGTTCCCAGCCAGGGTTAGGAACAGGCCATTGGTGGTTTGCTCGCGGATGACGCCGTTGTAAGGATCGGTAATAAAAAGGTTTCCGGAGGCGTCCACCGCCAGGCCAAACGGCTCCGCCAGACTAGCGGTAGGCGGCCCGCCGCCAGCCACCGTCATGATGATGTCGTTGGTCTGAGGGGCCAGCGATAGGGCCGCACGGTAAAAGCGGCTGGTGAAATTGGTCGCGTTGATGTCCAGGAACCGTGCGGTTTGGGCATTGGTCACGACGAGATTAGCCAGGGTCAGCCAGTTTGTGGCGGGCAGATTGGTGCTGGCCTGGATGCTGGTGAAATAGGACGGTGAGAGCGGGCCGGCCACCTGTAATTGTGCCACTCCAACAAGCGGCGGAGCGATACTCAGCGAGAGGGCTTGCACGTCAACCCCGATGGCATAGGTACGCCCCTGGTTTCCAGCGGTGTCGGGGATGTATTCATAATTGGCGTTGGTGTCTGGATTAAGTCCGACGATGAACTGGGCTCCAGGCCGGGCGGGCGGGGTAGCCGTTAGAAAGCCCGGATAGGCCGGATCTTCATAAGTGGCGTCACTGTTCAGCCCATCGTTGGTGGTTTGCAAGTAGTAGGGACCGATGCCGGCGAAGGCCAGCAGTTCACCGGCTTGGACGAGAAAGCGGGAAGCCGGGAGAGTTTGAACCACCGGATTGGTGGTCGAGCCGATAAAGCTCTCCGCAGCCGTGACGCGGAAGGTTTGCTCGTTGGTATTCGGCCCGGTACCAAGGAGAGATAAAGCGTAGAGCGTAAAATTGTAGTTTTGCCCGTAGATCTTAACGTCCACGACCGCTCCGCTGGGCAAGGTCGTTGCGGCGGAAGCGCCGGGCAAAGGGCCGGCCGGGCTGTATTCTCCGAGGATGACCAGCGGTGGGGCGCTGCCCGGTGTGCCGTTGGTGATCGCCAAGCTGTTGCCGACGTAGGTGGTGGCACCGTTGGTGCACGGAGCCATTAAAATGGCCAGGAAGGGTAAGGCGAACCGGAAGAATCTCTGGCGCGAGGCTTCAATAACCACCGTTGTGGTAATTTCGGGTTTGGAGTTCATGTTCAGTTTGATTCGTTCAAAGGTGATTTCAGTAAGAGAAGCGGAAATCCCGATTTTTTCCCGCCAGGAATATTTGCCTGACCCCCTCCCGGCGAGAGGGTCAGGCGAGCAGCTCATCTTACGTGAAGACTCAACGGTCGAGATCCGCGCCTGGGACTTCAAGATGACCGATCATCAGCCAGCAGGCTTTGCCGGTGAGGTCCCCTGATTGGCCTGGCAGCGAATTCGGATCGATGAGGTCTGCATTGGGCGGATAGACACCCGTAAGGCCCGGCAAGTCTTCATGGCCAGGCTGTCCGCCCACGGCGGCGAGCCCCTCAGTGATCTCAGCATTACCCTGTGCCCCCGCCAATTTGCCGGTCCCCCCGGTGAACGTGACGGTGTAATGGAAGTCGAAGCAAGGGTCGTTGGTTGGGTCCTGGGATGAGACCTGCACGGCGGACCCTTCTGCGGAAGCCGTTAAGCTGGTGTTTCCATCGACGGTGGTGATGGTGAAGGTACCACCCGTTATCGGCCAAATGTTGCTCGGCGGGGTGGGGGCGCTCATGATGGCCTCGCCGTGGAACGTGCAGTCGCCAAGCAATGGACTTACATACACGCCATCGATGGTGTGACTAAACTGCCCAGGCTGGCCAGCGATCGGGGTCAGGACGAACGTGGTTCCCGCGTGAGCGGTAAAGAACCCGTTTTTTTGAGCGTGTTTTCGCTGCGCCTGGGCGGAAATGCCAGCGAACGCGAGGGCCGCGAAACCGATCGCAAGAGCGGGGAGCAGTGTAGTAGCCAGTTTTTTCATAATATTACTTTGCCTTTCTTTCACTTTGCTTTTGGAGGCTCTCCTCCAGGTGTGTTGTTAATTCTGGATGTTTGAGCCCGGACTGGTCAGTTCCACTTCGCGCCTCAGGACTATTGCAGCTTGAGTTTTCACTTTTCCTCCGCGTTTTGACTCATCGCGCAAAAGTGGACTTGGCCATAATCGTGCTCGTCGGGAGAAGCGGATTTTCTCAACCATTCCCGCCACAAATTACAGCTTTAAACGCGATAGTAAGCCGCGGCGTGGGTAGCCTTGGGAGAGAGCGTGCGAACGGCGGAGGCGGCAGCCAGTCAAAACGGATTCCTGACTTCCCCCTTGACCCGTTGTTGGGCTTCCTTAAGCAGCGCGTGGACGATAATCCAGTCGACCCAGCTTTCCCCGATATCACCGGATTCCAGCTTCGGCATTTGGGTGTCGACGACTCCAGCGCCGCGGTTCAAAGCCGCCAAGGCCTCATGCTGTCTCCCGGACTCGTGCTGAGCCATCGCAAGCACCAGATACGCCTGTGCTGTGCGGAACGGCACCACCGGTTGGGCGGTAAGGACCTTCTGCATCCAGTCAATGGCACCGGCGTAATGGCTTTGGCGATATTCCGCGAGGCCTTTGGCAAGCGCGAAGAAAAGAAGATCCGGACTTTCTTTACCGCGGGTCACGGCAGTGTCGGCCAGCCTTGCGACTGCGACCAGGTCGATTGCGGGATCGGGGATAATAAGGCAGTCCTTGGCCATCCGCTCGGCGACGTTGGGATCGATGGCGCCGCCGAACAGGGCCAGGACCTGTGCGCAATGACGGCGGTAGCCTTCCAGATCGCCGCTTTGAACCAGGAGTGGCGCCAGGCAGTGATGAATCGTGTGGTCGGTGGGATCTAATTGGACAGCCTTGGAAAACGCCCCAATGGCATTGGTCCAGCGACCTGCCCGCGCATTGGTGGTCCCATCGGCAAACAGGGCATTGATTTGACGCAGTTTCGAAATGCGCCGCAGTTGTTCGGGATTTGCAAGGGACAATGCTTGTGCTTCCGCCAACGAGGCGTCAGTCTGCTCCTCGATGCGGCTCTCAACGTAGTTCGACAAGGTTACGCTCGAAAAGGGCGAAATCGTGCGATCACTAGGCGCGGCAACCAACCAGCGGCCCCACTTTACGCCCTCGCCGTTATCCGGCAAACGGTTCAAGAGCTGGCGCGTATCGGCGAGCGTCTTTGCCCGGTCCAAAGAGGTCTGTTCCAACGCGCCTTGCTGGTTGAGTCGCCGGCCCGAAAGGGCTTCCGCAACCGGTAAAAGCCAAGCCGGCAGTTTCGCCGGCACAAAAGCTACATCCCACAAGCGCGCCGACTCGTCCTTAGGAAGTGACCCTGGCGTCGCGCCGTCTGAGCTAGGTTGCGATTCCGTGACAAAGGCCAGTAACTCCGTCAACGGCTGACCGGTGCGCGCATCCCACACACGGGCGCCGCTCGACGCCGTCAGAACCCGGTTGCCATCGGGGCTGAACCGTGCAGGCGAAAACCAATCGTTGAGCGAAAGTGGAAGGGTCGTCACCACTTTCTCGCCGTCCGGGCTGAAGCGGGCGTACCAAACCATGGCCGCGTGTTTCAAGGGTGGAGTCAGAGGCGAACCCGTCTGTGCATTCCAAACCCGCGCGGTCTTGTCATTCGAAGCAGTCACTACACGCGTGCCGTCCGGGCTGAATTCGGCGAAATTGACAAAGCCGCGATGTTTAAGCGGTCCGGTCAAAGGTTGACCGGTCTGTGCGTCCCAGATCCGCGCCGTATCGTCGAGCGAAGCAGTCACCACCCGCTTGCCATCCGGGCTGAAATTGGCCCGAATGACCGCCGCTCCATGTTGCAGAGGCGGTCCAACTCGCTGGCCGGTTCGCGCGTTCCATACCTGCGCCGTATAGTCCCAGGAAGCAGTCACCACCCGTTCTCCGTCGGGGCTGAATTGGGCATCCATGACGCAGTCTCCATGTTGGAGCGGGTCCACTAGGGGTTTACCTGTTTCGACGTCCCAAATCCGGCCCGTCTTGTCCCACGATGCCGTGACCAGGCGTTTGCCATGCGGACTGAGCCTGGCGCAGTACACGCGATTGCTGTGCATCAACGCAGCGGTCACTCGCCTGCCCTTCTCAATATCCCAAACCTTAACAATCCCATCTGCGGAAGCTGTGGCGAGGAGCCGGCTATTGGGACTGAATGCGGCGAAATAAATCGTATTGTTGTGCAGCAGCCGAGGTGTCAGGGCCTGCCCGCCTTCAGCGCCCCACACTTGGGCGACGGACCACCAGGTGGTGACGATTTTTTTGCCGTCCGGGCTAAAGTCCGCCCGAATACCGTCCCCGAAGGACGTCGCCAATGCTCGCTGGACTGGGGCATCCCAAACGCAAGCCGTCCCGTCGAGCGAAGCTGTGATGATGCGCCGCCCATCCGGGCTGAACGCCGCGTTGATAACTTCGCCGTCATGCCGCACCTCGGCCATGAGTCGCCCACTGTGAGCGTCCCACACCCTGGCGGTGAAGTCCTCGGACGCGGTCACCACCTCCTCGCCGTCAGGGCTGAATCGCGCCGACCAAACGCGATCCTTATGCCAAAGCGGTTCCGTCACCGGTCGGCCGGTTTGCGTATTCCATACTCGGGCCGAGTGATCAGCCGAAGCGGTCACGATCCGTTTGCCATCCGGGCTGAACCGCGCCATCCAAATGTGGTCCCGATGTTGTAGCGGTTGTCCCAAGGGAGCCCCGGTTTGAGCATCCCACACCCGTGCTGTATTATCCAGCGAAGCGGTCACAACTCGCTTTCCATCCTGACTGAACTCGGCCATTTGCACCCAAAGTGCGTGTTTGAGTTCCGCGCAGAGGCGGCCCGTACGGACGTCCCAGATTCGCGCGGTGAAGTCCCGAGACGTAGTGACCAAGCGCGTGCCATCCGGGCTGAATTCTGCATAGAGCACGTGCCCGTCGTGTTTGAGCGGCTCCTTCAGCAAAGGCCGTCCGGTTTGGGCGTCCCAGATCTGCGCCGTGTTGTCGTCCGCCGCCGTCGCCACCATGGTGTCGTCGGGACTGAACCGAGCGAACTCCAGGCTGCCCTGGTGCCGCAGAGGCCCCGTCAGCGGCAAGCCGGTTTGCGCGTCCCAGACACAGGCCGTATGGTCGTCGGAAGCGGTGACGATGCGCCGGCCATCATGGCTGAATTCGGCGGTGAACACGTGGGCGTTGTGCTTCATCGGTGCCGTCAGTGGCAGACCCGTTTGGGCGTCCCATACCTGAGCAGTGTTGTCCGCTGAGGCGGTGACAATCCGCTTGCCATCCGGGCTGAACGCAGCGGCGGGCACAGCCTCTCCGTGTTTCAGGGTTAGGGCAGGCACCATCCACGAGTGATAGGTCAGGACCATCGCCAACTGTGACAAAGCAGCCCGGTCGCCCGGGTTCGCTGCCAGAATCCGGCTCAGGTACGGAACGGCATCCGCCGGATCGCCCCCCGAGATGACCCGCTCCGCCGTCGCAAAGTCGGAGGTTACAAGCGTCTCCTCTGCGTCCCGCCGCGCTGTATCAGCCTCGGCTCGCAATCGCGATTGCTGCTGTTCGGCGCGCCGGGCACGGGCCGCTTCATTCACACTCACCACAATGCCTACCACGAGGGAGGTGGCCACTGCGACGCCAGCGGCGCACACCAGTTTGTTCCGCCGAACCAGCTTCTGAAACCGGTAGAACGTGCTCGGCGGCCGCGCCATCACCGGCTCGTTATTCAGGTGCCGTTGCACCTCTGCTGCCAATCCATTCGCCGTCTCGTACCGTCGCGCCCGGTCCTTCTCCAGGCACTTCATTACGATCCAATCCAGGTCGCCGCGCACGAGGTTCAGTAACTTGGGCGCCTCAGTCTGTCGCTGCCGCGCCACCACCGTCAGGTCCGCTGCCCCCATGGTGCTCAACCGG
The DNA here is from genome assembly GCA_035934555.1 of Verrucomicrobiia bacterium. Lineage (GTDB taxonomy): Bacteria > Verrucomicrobiota > Verrucomicrobiia > Limisphaerales > UBA8199 > DASYXT01. The sequence goes on from DASYXT010000109.1 coordinate 59,932, forward strand.
GTCGATGGGCGCGCCGGCTCCTTCTCCCGGATGGTGCGCCGCATCTCGTCCAGCCCGGCCTTGAGTAGTTCTTTCGAGTCAAAGGGTGTGTTGCCGGTCAACAATTCGTACAGCAGCACACCCAAAGAATAAATATCGCTGCGGGTATCCACGTCAGCCGCGCTCATCTGCGCCTGTTCGGGACTCATGTACGCCGGCGTGCCAATAAACTGCTCAAACGCGGTAAACAGGGTTTGGTCGGTTAATCGTCCCTGCGTGGCCTTGGCGATCCCAAAATCGATGACCTTGGGCAGCGGCACGCCGTCGCTCAGGGTAACGAGGATATTGGCCGGTTTCAGGTCGCGATGAATGATGCCTTTCTGATGGGCGTGTTGCACCGCCTGGCAGACCTGCTTGAATAAACTGAGGCGCTCGCGCGTGGATAGATTGTTTTTATCGCAAAACTCGGTGATCTTAATGCCGCGCACCAGTTCCATGACGAAGTAGGGGCGGCCGGTTTGGGTGGCGCCGGCGTCGAAAACTTTGGCGATGTTGGGATGATCCATCAGCGCCAAAGCCTGGCGTTCCGCTTCGAACCGGGCCATGACCTCGCGCGTGTCCATGCCCAGTTTGATGACCTTGAGCGCGACCCGCCGACGAACGGGCTGCTCCTGTTCGGCCATATAAACGACACCGCAGCCACCTTCGCCAATCTTCTCCAGGAGCTTGTATTGGCCAAGGATTGTGCCTGGGCCCTCGGCCACCGCTGTTGCTGGTACCGAAGCCATTCCCGGCGGTTGGGCGGGTTCCTCCAGGAAGTCATGCTCGCCATGGTGCCGGAGCAACGATTCCAACCGAGTGCGCAGGGCGGTGTCGCCGCCGCAAGCTTGGTTTAGGTAAGCGGCACGCTCGACGGGCGATTCCCGCGCCAGCGCTTCCAGGAAGATTTCGCGCTCGCGTTCGAACGACGCGTCCGGAGTGTCACTCATGATTGCTGCTTCACCTTGTAAAAAGCGTAATTATTGGACCAACTCCGCCACCCGGGCTCAGGTGGGCTCCTGGATTTGCGCCCGCAACCAGACTTTGGCGAAGGTCCATCGGCGTTCCGCCGCACGCAGAGGCTCGCCCATGGCCTCCGCCGCCTCCGGCATGCTCAGGCCGACGAAATAGCGCAGCTTTACCAACTCGGCAGAAACCGGGTCGCGCAACGCCAACTTCGCCAGTGCTTCATTCACGGCCAGGATTTGCTCATCAGGCGCTTGGAAAGGGATCTTGGAATCCGAAAGCTCTGTGCGGTGCGGGTTATGGCCGCGCTTGGCGGCGGCTCGTTCGCGGGCGCGGTCCACGAGGATTCGCCGCATGGCCTCGGCCGCGGCGCGAAAAAAGTGCTCCCGATTGTTCCAACTCCGATCCGTGCCGCTGAGCCGCAGCCAGGCCTCGTGCACCAGCGCGGTGGCCTGCAATGTTTGGTCGGGCGCCTCCTGCGCCATCCTCACCGCCGCGAGCCGGCGCAGTTCGTCATAAACCAAAGGCAGTAACTGCTCCGCTGCCTGCGAGTCTCCGACGCCAGCCGCCTTGAGAATTTCTGTCGCCCTTTCGCGTGTGCCACCCATGACACAAATTCCCTGCCTGCGCCGAAACATTGGGCCGCTGCGGCGATCAGGTTGGGAACGAACGCCAACATACACCAAATCGGCATGAATGCAATTCTTTGCGTGGCCGGTGGGGTCTCCTGGGCATTGGAATTGCAACGGGATTCAAAAGAGGCAAAACGTGAAAGGCAGCACATTTTCTTGCATGTAACTGTTCTCCCCAACCCGTTTTTTCCACGCCGCAGGTGCGCAACTCCAGCCTCGTAGGGGCAACCAGACCAGGCGTGAATTGCTACACCCCACTCCAGAAGGAGGTAATTCGAGCCGTGTGGAATCGGCCGGCTTAAAGGAAATCGATGAGGATGCGTTAGGGTTTTTCGCGGGCATGCCAGTGCCGCGTTGCGCGGATTGCTAAAACGGCGCTTGTCGCGCGGAATCTCAAGCCGATAATGCCCGGCAATGAAATGGCTCGTCGTGAACGGCTCGGGAATTCTTCTCCTGACTTCTGTTCTTACTTGGGAGTTTGCGATGGGAGCATTTGCGGCCGATACGCCAACCCCCAACCCTCCTCCATTCGCATCAGCCGAACCGCGACCGGTCCCGACCAATGACGCGCCTTACGTGCCGCAACCAATTGTGCCGGGAGGCATTGTCATGCTCCTGTATCCGCCTGATTCACCGCATCTGAACAAGGACCGGGTTCGTGAGGCGGAACAGTACAACTTGAGTCGGACGGTGCCGGGCAGAATCAATAGCATCGTCAATATTCATAACCCGTCGATCGAGGCGCACCTTGTTGATAGCGGCTTCAATACGGGCACGGCTATCCTCCTGGCGGCTGGGGGCGGACATAACACGCTGAACGTCGGCTCGGAAAGCGCCGACCTGGTGCCCTTCTTCTATAACTTCGGCGTGAGCACAGTGATCCTGCGCTATCGTTTGCGCCGCGACGGTTACAATGTGCAAGCCGACGCTGTGACTGACGCGCTGCAGGCCATTCGGTTGGTGCGAGCGCATGCGCAGGAATGGAGAATCGATCCGCATCGAATTGGCATTATGGGATTCTCCGCCGGCGCAGAACTCGCCTCGCCAGCGGCGCTATTCTTCCAGGATTTCGACCAAACAAACCACGCCACCACTGACCCGCTGGCCGGAGTTTCATCGCGCCCGGATTTCGTCGCGCTGATTTATCCTGGGCCGACGCCCTTCGCGCGCGGCGGCAGCCCGCCCATCCCGCCTAATGCGCCGCCCTCATTTATCGCCGGCGCCGGGTCCGGTGATCGCGTCCATGCCATTTGGGCTGATGAATATTTTGCCGCGATGCTCAAGTCTGGAATTCCCAACCTCGAGATGCATATCTATGCCAACGGAAGTCACCCGGGCCAACCCCTGGCCAACGGCACGCGGATGGCGGCGGGATTGGCCAATCGCAATATTCCCTTCGGCACCTGGCAGGACCGGTTTACCGATTGGCTGCGCGACCTTGGTTTTCTGCAGAACCCTGGCGTGGAAACCAAAGCCGCCAGGGACACACAACAGTTTGTGCAGCGGCAACGGTAAGCCTGGAACAAGTTCTTTGCGTGTCTCGGCACCTCTGCGGTTAGTTTTTTTGTTCTCCGCACCTCTGCGTTTCGGGTTGGCTTTTGGCCGGAATCCTGTAACTTATGCCGGGATTCCCGGAGCCGGTCAGTGGAGGCTCTAAAGGGCGTGCGCTCTCGAGCAAGTTGGTGCTTGCCCCAGGCGTGTTGTCGCTGTTGGATTTCCCGGTCGCGCGCAGGTCATGTCAGAACAGCAATACCCAAAACATTATTGCGGGGTGTTCGGCGTTTATGGTCATCCAAACGCCGCCGAATTGGCGTACTACGGCCTGTACGCGTTACAGCACCGCGGCCAGGAAAGCGCCGGCCTTGTGACGTCCGACGGCAGCCAGTTCCACACTCACCGCGGCATGGGGTTGGTGTCCCAGGTTTTCAAAGGCGATGCACTGCAGCACCTGCCGGGGCACATTGCCATCGGCCATACCCGCTACTCGACCACCGGCTCCTCGCATCTGCGCAACGCCCAACCGCTGACGGTGGACTGTGCTCGGGGCCAAATCGCTATCGCGCATAACGGCAATCTGACCAATGCGGCGCAGTTGCGTGATGAACTCGAGGCCAACGGGTCCATCTTCCAAACCACCGTCGATAGCGAGATCATCCTGCACCTGATGGCCCAGCCGAGCCGGAACGGGTCGGGAAACAACCTGCTGCATGCCATTCGCCGCATCGAAGGGGCCTATTCGCTGGTGATTATGACCGAGAAGGAGCTGATCGGCGTGCGCGACCCGCATGGGTTCCGGCCGCTGTGTATCGGCCGGCTGGGGGATTCCTGGATTCTGGCCAGCGAGACCTGCGCGCTGGACTTGATCCATGCCAAGTTCGTGCGCGACGTCGAGCCGGGCGAAGTGGTGGTGGTGAACGAGAATGGGCTGACATCCGAGCAGGCCTTCCCCGAGCAACCCCGCCGCGCCTTTTGCATCTTCGAGTACGTCTATTTTGCGCGGCCGGACAGCACCATCGCCGGGCGGAACGTTTATAAGGTGCGCGTCGAGATGGGCCGGCAACTGGCGCGCGAATTTCCGATTCAAGCCGACGTGGTGGTGCCGGTGCCGGATAGCGGCAACTGCGCCGCGCTGGGTTATTCGCTGGAATCGGGCATCCCGTTCGAAATGGCTTTCGTGCGCAACCATTATGTCGGCCGCAGCTTTTTGCAACCGTCGCAACTGATTCGTGATTTCGACGTGCGGGTGAAACTCAACTTGATCGAGCAACTGGTCAAAGACAAGCGGGTGATCGTCGTCGATGATTCGATCGTGCGCGGCACCACCTGCAAGGCGCGGGTCAATAACCTGAAGGAAGCGGGCGCCAAAGAGGTGCACGTGCTGGTTAGTTGCCCGCCCCACATGCACCCTTGCGTCTATGGCATTGACTTTCCCGACCGCAGCAAGCTCATGGCCGCCAATCATAGCCTCGAGGAAATCCGCCGCTACCTGAATGCCGACTCGCTGCACTATCTCTCCGAGGAGGGGATGGTGGCCGCCACCGGTCTGCCCCGCCATTCCTTCTGCATGGCCTGCTACGATGGCAATTACCCCGTCTCCTACGACCCCGCCGTCGATAAGCATTTCATCGAGCGGCGGAATGGGCGCTTGCCTTCTCTGGGCGAAACGGTCGTGACAGAGAGTGCCCAGATTAAGCTGCTGTAGGAAACGCCGGCGCGCGGTCGTTCCTGCCCGCCGCAGCTTGCGACCGCCCGGCGCGCGGACTTTAGTCCGCAGCAATGCACTCCTATCAAATGGCCAGCATATCCGCGCCGCACGCGAGGTTGGTTACAATTAGAATTATTCCAAATATTGACACAACGGCTGCGTGGGCTATGGTAACTCTTGTCCATGCGTCCGGGAGCCAAACCAGAGCTCAACAAGGCATTGAGCGAGCGCTTGACCCACGGCGGGTTTCGGTTCACCCCGCAGCGCGAGCACGTCTATGAAGTGCTCCTGCACAAGCGGGACCACCCGACGGCGGAAGAAGTGTTTATTCGAGTCAAGCGCGATTGGCCTGATATTTCGATGGCAACGGTATATAACTGCCTGGATGCGCTGGTGCAGTGCGGGTTGGTGCGCCAGTTGACGTTCGAACGTGGCGCGGCCCGCTTCTGCCCCAACATGCGGGAGCACTGCCATTTTTATTGTGACACTTGCCACCGGGTGTTCGATATTGATGGGGGCGGCGCGGCGGGCGTGACGTTGCCCAAAGGGTTTCAAGCCCAACGCCTCGACGTGACGATTCACGGGCGATGTCCGGCGTGCGCCCGGCCACGGGGCTGAGCACGTTTCAGATTTCTTAGCAAATGAGTACGGCAACCGAGACAATCGAAGGCTTAGTTAAGCAGGAGTATAAGTACGGTTTCTACACCGATGTCGAAGCCGATGCCGCGCCTCCGGGGCTGAACGAGGATATTGTGCGCCTGATCTCGACCAAGAAGGGCGAGCCGCCATTTATGCTTGATTGGCGGTTGAAGGCTTTCCGGCATTGGCTGACGATGAAAGAGCCGGCCTGGCCGCACGTCCATTATCCCCCCATCGAATACCAGAAGTCGGTGTACTATTCGGCCCCGAAGAAGGCAGGCGCCGGTCCCAAGAGCCTCGACGAAGTGGATCCCAAGCTGCTGGAGACTTATGAAAAGCTGGGCATCCCCCTCAAGGAACGCGAACGGCTCGCCGGGGTCGCCGTCGATGCCGTCTTTGATAGCGTCTCGGTCGGCACCACGTTTAAGGAAAAGCTCGCCGAGCGCGGCGTTATTTTCTGCTCGTTCACCGATGCGATTCACCAGCACCCCGACCTGGTGAAAAAGTATCTCGGCCTGGTGGTGCCCTACACCGATAATTATTTCGCCGCGCTCAATTCGGCGGTGTTCAGCGACGGGTCGTTTTGTTTCATCCCCAAGGGTGTGCGCTGTCCGATGGAACTGTCCACCTACTTTCGCATCAATGCGGCCAACACCGGCCAGTTCGAGCGCACGTTGATCGTCGCCGAGGAAGGCGCGTCGGTCAGTTACCTGGAAGGCTGCACCGCGCCCATGCGCGACGAGCACCAGTTGCACGCGGCGGTCGTCGAGTTGGTCGCGCTGGATAATGCGCAAATCAAGTACTCCACGGTCCAGAATTGGTATCCCGGGGACGCGGAGGGCCGCGGGGGCATTTACAACTTCGTCACCAAACGCGGGCTGTGCAAAGGCCGCAACGCGAAGATTTCCTGGACGCAGGTGGAGACCGGCTCGGCGATCACCTGGAAGTACCCGAGCTGCATTCTCCAGGGGGACAATTCCACCGGTGAATTTTATTCGGTAGCGGTGACCAACAATTACCAGCAGGCCGATACCGGGACCAAGATGATCCACATCGGCAAGAACACGCGCAGCACCATCGTCTCCAAGGGTATCTCGGCCGGGCACGGCCAGAACAGCTATCGCGGCCTGGTTAAGATTCAGAAGAGCGCGGCCAATGCGCGCAATTTCTCCCAATGCGATTCGCTGTTGCTGGGCAACCAGTGCGGCGCGCATACCTTCCCGTACATCGAGGTGAAGAACACCACCGCGCGTGTCGAGCACGAGGCGTCCACGTCGAAGATCGGCGAGGACCAGATTTTCTACTGCAATCAGCGCGGTTTGGCGACGCAGGACGCGGTGAACATGATCGTCAACGGCTTTTGCAAAGAAGTCTTTCGTGAGTTGCCCATGGAGTTCGCGGTTGAAGCCCAAAAGCTGCTGGGCGTCAGCCTCGAAGGCAGCGTCGGCTGACCCTTCCCTTCATCCAATTATCCATCAATCCAACCATCCACTCTCTGATGAGACAACCCATTCTGGACATCAAAGACCTCAACGCGGGTGTTGAAGGCAAGAAAATCCTTAAGGGCATCAACCTTACGATTTTTCCCGGCGAGGTGCACGCCATCATGGGCCCCAACGGGAGCGGCAAAAGCACACTGGCCGCCATCCTTGCCGGCCGCCAGGGCTATGAGGTGACCTCCGGCCAGGCGGTCTATGCCGGCCAGGACTTGCTCGAACTGGATCCCGAGGAGCGCGCGCGCGAAGGGTTGTTCCTCGCGTTCCAGTACCCGGTCGAAATTCCTGGGGTCAACAGCAAGTATTTCCTCCAGGCGGCGCTGAATGCGATTCGCAAGCACAAAGGCCAGCCGGAGTTGGACGCCTACGAGTTTCTCGACCTGGTGAAGAGCAAAATGCACCTGCTCGAACTGAGTGAAGATTTGCTGCGCCGCTCGGTCAACGAAGGTTTCTCCGGCGGCGAGAAGAAACGCAACGAAATCTTCCAGATGGCGGTGCTCGAACCCCGGCTGGCGGTCCTGGATGAAACCGATTCAGGCCTCGACATTGATGCGTTGAAGATTGTCTCGACGGGTGTCAACAAACTCCGCCGGCCGGACAACGCCCAACTGGTCATCACCCATTACCAGCGGTTGCTCAATTATATCGTGCCGGATTACGTGCATGTGCTGCTGGACGGCCGGATCGTGCGGACCGGCGACAAGCAGTTGGCGCTGGATTTGGAGGAGAAGGGCTACGACTGGCTCATCCGGGCGGAAATGGTGACAGCCTGACTGCGACAGGCGGCTGTATGGTGCGGAACCGGCCACGATGAAGCGAGAGGTCAGTTTGATTTTGGCAACCATTCTCGAACAATTTGCGTCGTCGCGACTCGCGCCTTGAGGATGTGCAGCAAATTGCACAGGCCGGATTCCGTGCGAGAAAGGAACACGAACTCGGGTGAGAGGAATTTGTTGCCGATGAGTATTTTGGCCAGCTTCGCCAAGCCGTCCATGAATCGCGCGTCTGCCAGTTCCAGCGGTTTTGTTCCTCCATCCAAGGGATGAAACTCATCATAGAAGGCCTTGATCCCGTTCATGCAGCGCCGAACGCGTGGCTCGTTGGGCGAGACCCTTGAGCCGAAGATAACGCGGATAATCTCGTCGTAGATTTTTCGATCATGCGCCCACTCACGCGACCAGAATTGGGCGTAGCAGCGCACCACCTCCGGCTTCAGCCGCTTAACGCAGCCAAAATCCACCAGCCCGATACTGCCATCCTCAGCGAGCAAGTAATTGCCCGGATGCGGATCGGCATGGAGCGCGCCGACCCGAAAAAGTTGAAAGAAGAAAAGCCGGCACAAAGCGGCGCCGAGCTTGTCCCGCAGGCTTTGTGACGGGTTGCTCTGCAGGAAATCCTGCAAACGCAAACCCGCCACGCGGGACATGGTCAGGACGCGCTCGCAGGAAAGCTCACGCGAGACCCTGGGCACCCTGATAAATGGCAGCGGCGCCAGCCGCTTGCGGAAAAACTCGATATGCGCAGCTTCTTTCACGTAATCGGTCTCTTCGAGGATTCCTCGCCGGACCTCCTCGATAACGGAATCCTGCAGGTGACCGCTGAGGCGGGCAGCCAAACCCGCCGTTCGCAAGGCGGCGAAATCGCTCTCGATGGCCTCACGCATGGCCGGGTATTGAATTTTCACGGCAACTTCAGCACCGTCTTTGGTGACGGCCCAGTGCACCTGGCCGAGCGAGGCGGCCGCGAAAGGCTCTTCTGCGAAAGCGCGGAAAACCTCGTTGGGGTAGCGCCCGAAGGCGGCCTTAAACTGCGCGCGCATCAAGCTGGGGTGCATGGGCGGGGCATGCATCTGCAAGGCAGAGAGCTCCTCGACCAATTCCGGCCCCAGAAAGTGCGTTTGCATGCTCAGCATCTGGCCGAGCTTCATCACCGGCCCACGAAGGTCCTGCAACTGCTCCCGCACTTTTCTCGCCTGCTTGCGTTTGAGCGCCTGCCGCTTGTCGTTGGCGACGGCGGCATTGAGAAAAGGCCGCTGCACCTGGTGTGCCAGGTACCCTCCGGCCAAACCGGCGCCCAGTTGAAACAAGCGCGCGGTGCGCCGAACCGCGGTGTTGCGGGGGTTTACCATTCCCACTTCCCGCGCTGGAGGACTTGTGTGCCGAAACTCAACGCCCGGTCCAGCAGGGCCAGAGTTTTCTGCTTTCCGCGCGAGGTGTCCTGGAGCCAATGGGCCACGATCCCGAGATAAAAGAGCCCGAAGGCATAGGCGCCGAGCTCGCCCACTCGCGGAATTTCCTTGTTCTCTTCGGCGGTGGCCAGGAGCTCGCGAATAAACCGCAGATACTTCAGGCGGAACTCCTGTGATTCAAAACTCAGCGGGCTTAAGGAGGAACTGGGCTGCAACGACCGGCAAAAAGAAGCGCCAATGAAGTCTTCGTACGGCTCGAGGTACTCGAGTTGGCGATGAATGACGGCAAAGAGCTTTTCCGGCAGCGGAGCCTTTTGCAGGCGTTTATTCGAGCGAAACCACCGGATCAGGTCTTCGGTTTCTTTTTGGAAGAAGTACAGGGCCAGGTCTTCTTTGGTTTTGAAGTAATTGAAGAGAGTGCCCTCGGCGATGCCGGCCCGTTTGGAAATCTCCCTGGTGGTTGTGCCCTCCAGACCCTTCTCGCGGAAAAAGTGCAGGGCCGCTTCGAGGATGCGGCCTTTGGTATGTTCTTTGTTCTGCTCGCGTTTGCCGGCTGATGCGCGAGAGGAACCGGTTTTACGAGTTTTCCTGGAACGGGTTTTCACGTTGTTAAATGAGCGCACTCATATTTACACGCCCGCGCCGGCTGGTCAATAAGAATTATGAGTAAACTCATGTAAAAGCCACGGCGGGTGCTGCGGGTTTGACGCTGACCCTCTCCTTGGGCCGGCGACAGGACAATCTAACGAACCGACCCCTTTCCTGGTCATCCAGGAAGATGGCTTCACGCCGGTCACCGCGATTCATCAGGTGATAAATCGCGCCCGGGTATTGGACGCGCAGCCTCCTGGCCCCTGGCGGCACATTAAAGAGACCGAGGTGTAAAGTCACGTGCGGACAATGTTTTGAGCTTGGGAAATAAGTTGTTCTGACCCCAAAAGACCCCAAAAGGGACCTGGCTTGAGCAGCCCAGGACCCCGACACCTCAACCGCCCGCCGCCCTAAGCCGCCGCAGATTTCGGGATCGGGACGATCTTCCCCTCCTTGTCGCCTTCCCGCGCCTGAGCGCGCAGGCAGTTTGCCAGCGAGCCGGCAGCACCCATCTTGAGTCCCTGCGCAATCCAGCTCAACGTCATGGTTGTTTCCGTTCTCAGCCGGCGCGCAATCTTTAGCTTCTCCACATCTGCTTTGTGCCGGCGGTCCAGCTCGGCGTCACGCCAACCACGCCGCCGCAGTTCGCCGGCTAAGATGCGCCGAGCTTTCTGTTGAGCGGTTTGTTGCCACTCCTTCCCGGCGTACGGATGCTCCGGCACGCTTGTCATCTGTTCGAGCAATTCCCGGTGGAACTGTTTACTGCCGATGCACCAGTCGCAGGGAGGCAAATCCTCGACGGTTTGTGCCTGGTCGCTCAGGCGGCGCGCTTCGACTGCACGGGCCAACTGTTGGCGCCCCGCCGGCGTGTTCGCCGGAATGCCCCACTCGCCCAACAGCCGGTCGGTTCGCAGCCAAGCTGAAGCAAATTTTAGAACTGCTGCATCCAGGAAGGCCCAAAGGCGCCAGAACCAACCTCCACAAATTCATGAACCCAGCCGGCGAGCAATCAGTCCAAAGCTCATGGAACTTCCAATGAACCATGCCAGCCATGGGGCATTTCTACGGCCTGACCCACGGCCTAACCAGTCCGAGCCCAAGAGACACTCGCTCATCGGATTTTCAGAACCCACGCATAGTCACAATACGGATGATCTGCCTGGGTTTCCGGAATGGAAATTACGCATCCTTTGGGAGAATGCTCACAATCCAACAGCGTCGGATTGCTTAACAAGGATACCCTGGCGCCGACTTTGACCAGCGATTCCGGCAGTGTGATGGTCCTCGGCATCGAAACCTCCGATTCCCCTGCAAGGTAAATGGCATACACCGTTCCGTCCTTGCAACGAGTGAAGGCGAGGTTACCCGTTTGATAGGGCTGCACAGCTCGAGTGCCGTAGATAGACTCCCCGTTTGCCTTCAGCCATTTGCCGATCTGGGCCAGCAATTCGTAAGCGCCAGGGTCCCAGGCGCCATCCGGGCCGGGGCCGATATTGAGCAGCAGGTTGCCACCTTTGGCGACGATCTCAATCAGAGTATGCACGGCTTTGCGCGGGGCCATGTAATGCGCGTTCGGCGTCCAGGCCCAGCCGCCGCCCGAGATGATGCACGATTCCCAGGGATAAGGGATAAAATGGTCGGGCACCTGGTTCTCCGGGGTCAGATAATCCTGGTGTTGGCCGGGCACGGCGCGGTCCACGATAATCAAGCCTGGCTGCAGCTTCCGCGCCATGGACGCCAGTTCATCCATACGAATGTCCTGGCCAAGGTTGTCCTTGTTCACCCAGCCGCCGTCCAGCCAGAGGATGTCCATCGGACCATAATCGCTCATCAACCCTCGGATTTGTGTGTGCGTGAACTCGACAAATTGATTCCACCGCTCCGGGTACTTGCTGATTTTGTAATTCACATTCCGGTCCGGCGTGGCGAAGTTTGGCCACCAATAATTGTCGGAATGCCAGTCCGGCTTGGAAAAATACGCGCCCGCCCACAAGCCTTCGCGGTGAAAGGCATCAAAGATCGCTTTGGCAATGTTCGCCCGTTTGTTGATGCTGAAGGGGCAGTCCTTGTCGGTCACTTTATAGTTGGTGGTGCTGGTGTCGAACATGCAGAAGCCGTCATGGTGCTTGGTGGTGAAGACCACATACTTCATCCCGGCATCCTTGGCGGCGCGCGCCCATTTCTCCGGGTCAAAGCGAATCGGGTTGAACGTGTTCTTGAGCGCGACGTATTGTCGTTTGTACTCCTCATAATTGGGGTCCTTGCGCCGGCACCACGGCTCGTCTTCCGAACAAATGCTCCAGGACTCGACGATACCCCACTGGCTGTAGGCGCCCCAGTGCATCAGCAAGCCAAACTTGAGGTCGCGCCACTGCTCGATTTTTTGCAGCACCAGCGGGTCGGTTTCCGGAATGTAGGTTGCCGCGGCGGCACTTGCGGCCACGGCACTGAGCAGAAGGGTGCAAACGAGGACGAGTGCCCGTTTCCCGCACGAGGATGCAAATAGGCAAGCCATGGGGCCCTTCTTACAGCCTGCATCGTCCTTTGGCGATTCTTTCTCCCGCGCGGGTCTAACTTTAATTTGGAATCCACCGCCTGCCTCTGAAAACCGCCACTGGGTTGATGCGCCAGCGGCCGTCGATGGGATCAGGCCGTAGAAATGTCCCCTGGCTGGCATGGTTCATTGAAAGTTCCAGGAGGCTTGGACCGATCCCTCCCCGGCTGGCTTCATGAATTTGTGAAGGTTGGTTCTGGCGCCTTTGGGTTTTCCCAAATCCAGTAGTTGGGCGATTTGCTTACCCGCGCAGCGCTCAGTACAATGAGCCGTGAAAAAGCAAATTCTTATCAATTCAATTACAGCATCATATGCGATCCGAAATTCAACGCTTTTTTCATCAAGCTGGTCTCGCTTCCATTTGCGCGACTTAAACCAAAAGATTTTCATAAAGCACCGATATACGCCATGCGCCAAAAACGTCAACCCTGCGAAATCCTGTAAACAAATGGTGAGTGGCTGTGCAAAAACCGTGCGTGGGGTCAGACCGTAGCACATCAGCGAGCCAGGCTCGCTGATGTGCTACGGTCTGA
>DASYXT010000111.1:0-123805 GCA_035934555.1 Verrucomicrobiia bacterium
ATAGTTGCCAATACGTTTTTGGCACTCCTGAGCCTGTTGGGCGGTGATGGTTTTGGTGGTGCGCTTTCCCTCGATGAAGCCGGTCCAGCGATGATAGGGGCCATGGAGTTTGGGAGGTTTGGCTTTGCAAGCGCAGTTGGGCTTACCGCAGGTGCTTTGGGCGGTGGAGAGGCTGCCCGGCAGCAGAGGGAGGGCGGCGTGGAGAGTAATCTTTTTTCTTTTCATTTGTCCTAATGTATATATACATTAGGACACGATGCAAGCACCTTCGATCTAAAAAAACAGACAGCTCGCAAATAGTGAGTGTGGCGATCACGCCTGGCCGGCGCGACCGTGGATGCCCTCCACTTCGAGGCGGGCACCAACCGCCCCCTCGTCCCGGGTGGGTGATGCCAGCCCCCTTTCGTTCACACAGGTAAAATACTTATTGAAAAGCCGTCCAGAAAACCGCCACCCGAAGAAAAACATCCTGGGCTCCTGGGAAAAGAGGGGGCGACTGTTAGGCAACCGCCAGCAGCCAGCGCACAGTTACAACTCGGACGAACCCGAAAAATCCCTAATTCGGAACCGCCGAACGCCCGGCAGGAATTGTCCGTGCTCCGCTAAGGCATTACACCCGCCATTCCATTCGAGCATATTCTTGAATTGACAAGGCTTGCTGAACGTCGGGAAGATAATGCTATGAACGATTCCGCAAAACATCCCCCGACCACTCGACGCGAATTTATCAAGACCACCGGCCGCCTGGCCGCCGCCAGCGCGTTGGCAGGCGTGACCCTGCCACACGTGCATGCCGCCGGCAGCGAACTAATCCAAGTCGCCCTGATCGGATGCGGCGGGCGCGGCACCGGCGCGGCAGCCAATGCCCTTAACGTGAAACGCGGCCCGACGAAACTGGTCGCGATGGCCGACGTGTTCCGCGATCGCCTCGATAGCAGCTACAGCACCCTCACCCGCGATTGCGGCGATAAAGTCGATGTGCCGGAAGACCGGAAATTTATCGGGTTCGACGCCTATCAGAAGGCGATGGATTGCCTAAAACCAGGCGACATTGCGATCTTCACGACGCCCCTGGCGTTCCGCTGGGTGCATTTTACCTACGCCATTGCCAAGAACCTCAACGTGTTCATGGAAAAGCCGCTGAGCGCCGACGGCGCGGCGAGTAGGCGGCTGCTGAAGCTGACCGAAGAAGCCTCGGCGAAGAATCTTAAGGTGGGCGTCGGGCTGATGTCCCGCCACAGCCGTCCGTTGCAGGAGTTACACCAAAGAATTCAGGATGGTGAAATCGGCGATATTATCCTGATGCGCGGCTACCGCATGAGCGAACCGGTGGGGTCGGCATTCTCGACGCGCTGGCCAGGTAATCCCAGCGAATTGCTCTGGCAAATTCAGCATTTTCACAGTTTCCTGTGGGCGAGCGGCGGTTGCTTCAATGATTTCTACATCCACATTATCGACCACCTGTGCTGGATGAAGAACGCGTGGCCGGTGAAATGCCAGGCCCTGGGCGGGCGCCATTACAAGAGCGGGCCGGAAGGTCCGTACGTGGATCAGAATTTCGACAATTATTCGGTCGAGTATATTTTCGGCGACGGCGCGCGGCTGCTGATGGACGGGCGTTGCATGTATCGATGCAATGACCTTTACTCGAGTGCCATTCATGCCAGCAAAGGCATGGCCATCGCCTCCCAGCATGGCGACTGCGGCACGCCTTCGCGCACGTTTAGCAGCCAGGCCATGCAAGGCTCCCATTTGCTCTGGACCTCGAAAGACATGCCCGGCCAAATGGACCCTTACGAGAACGAATGGAACGACCTGATGGACGCGATCCGCGACGACAAACCCTATAGCGAGGTGAAGCGCGGAGTCGAGGCCACCGTGGTCAGCAGCATGGGACGCCGCGCGGCGCATACCGGCCAGGAAGTCAGCTTCGAGGATATGCTCAATTCCGAGCACGAGTTCGCCCCGGGTGTGGACAAATTCACCATGGACTCCCCGGCGCCAGTCGTTGCCGATAAAGATGGTCAATATCCCAAGCCGGAACCCGGCATCAAACGGGATCGGGAATATTAACTCGTAGAGCGTAGAGCGTGGAGCGTCTTGGGGCACGCTCCACGCTCTGTTTCAGTCCGAAGCTGCCTCCGCTGCCGCTACCTCCCCATAAACTCTCGTGCCATGCTTTCGAGTGCGTTGAGCCAAAGAGGGTGTTCATTGAGACACGGGATGAGAGTCAGTTCTGAACCTCCGGCCGAGCGGAAGGTTTCGCGTCCGCGAATGCCGATCTCCTCGAGCGTTTCCAGACAATCGGAAACGAACGCCGGGCAAATCACCAGGAGGTTTTTGATTCCGCGCGCCGCCAGCCGCGGCAATTCCAGATCCGTGTAGGGCTTGAGCCAGGGGTCGCGTCCCAATCGCGACTGAAATGAGACGGAATACTTTTCGCGGGGCAACCCGGTTTGGCGCACGAAGGCATTGACTGTGCGCAGACCTTGAGCGCGGTAACAGGTCGCATGGGCAGCGCCTGGCGTCTCACAACAATTCTCGCTGCAGAGGCAGTGCTTGCCAGTAGGGTCTGACTTGCGCAGGTGCCGCTCCGGCAACCCGTGAAAACTGAACAAGAGAAAGTCAAAGGGTTTGGCCAGGTATTCGTTGGCGCTGCCCACCATCGCGGCGATATAAGCTGGGTGTTCGAAAAAGGGCGGCTGCACCGTCACGCGCATCGCCGGGGACTCGCGCGCGCACACCTCCTTGACGCGCACGACAGCGGTTTCGAAGCTGGACATCGCGTAGTGCGGAAAAAGCGGCACCAGCAGTAGCTCCGTCACGCCGCGCTCGGCCAGGTGGCGGATCGCCGCGGGAATCGAGGGATTCTGGTAACGCATTGCCAACTCGACCGGGATGGGGAGCCGTTGCTGGAGGGTTTTCGTGACCTGTTTGCTGATCACCACCAGCGGCGAACCTGCGGGAGTCCAAATGGATGCGTAAGCATGCGACGACTGCTTTGGTCGGCGAGGTAAAATCGCAAAATTAACGACACAGAACCGGGTCAGCCAATTCACATCCAGCACGCGCGGATCCATCAGAAACTCGCGCAGGTACCGACGCACATCCGAAACGGACGGCGAATCGGGCGAGCCCAGGTTAACCAGCAGCAAACCTTTGCTCATGAAGCGGTCCCCTGCCCCGCCGCAGCGAGAGCCGGCTGAGCGCGGGTTACAAAGCGCTCGATGCGTTCGACCACGGTGCATCCTGACACGATGGAATCACTCAACGAAACGCCATCGCGGAAATGACCGGCGAAAAAGAGCCCGGGCGCTTTAGTTTCGAGTGCGGCAAACGCTTCCCGGAACCGGCCGTACCCAAGGTTGTACTGCGGAATTGCTTTGGGATAATAAACGGTATGCTGGAAAGTCGGTTTGCCGCGCAATCCGAGCAGCACCCGGAGGTCCTCGCACGTCAGGGCGACAAGTTCGTCCGTCGGAAGGGATGCCAGCTCAGGGTAACGCTCTCCGCCGACATAGCTGGTTAATGTGAGGTGCCCCTGCGGCGCGCGATTCGGAAACAACGAAGAGGAAAAGATCGTGCCCAGAATTTTGAACCCTGCGACCTTCGGTATCAGCATGCCGAATCCCTCGCAGGAATGCGCCAGGTCTTCCCGCCGAAAACCCAAAACGACGCTCGCGACCGGTGGGTAACGAATCTCGGCAAAAGTCGCCAGGCTCAGCGGCTCGGTGGCCTGCAAGCCAAGTTCTGCGAGCCTGTAGGCCGTGCCGCAGTAAAGAACACAACGGTGCTCCGCGAGACGCGTCTCACCGCCTTGCTGAACCTCGACTGTCCAGCCGTCGGCGGTTTGCCGTAAGCCGGTGATAGCCGAATTGAGTCGCACCGCCGCCCCCAATCGCTCCTGCAGGGTTCTGGGCAGAACTTCCAGGCCTTCGTCGAAGGAGAACTTTGGCGCGCGATCCTTGGCAATTTCACCGCGCTTGCGCCGTTCGCGCCCGCCGAGAATTTGCCCTTTGATAAGCGAGCCGTAGCGGGCTTCGAGCTGCGCCAGTTTCGGGAACGCCTGTTGCACTGATATTTTGTAGGGGTCGCCGGCATACACGCCGGCAACCAACGCATCAATCGCGTGGTCGAGGAACTCCTGGCCCAACCGCCGCCGCACGAACTGCGCAATGCTCTCCTCAGTCCCGGCGCGGCGAGCCGGAACGAACGGTTCGTGGAGCACGGCCAGCTTTGCGCGCGGGGTAAAAAGCCGCGTCGTAAGAAAACCCAGGGGCGAACCGGGCATCGCGATGGGTCGCCGATACCGCACGATGTACCGCGCGGAGGCTTCGGCAGCCGGGTCCAGCCGGCGGAATTGCAACCCGGCGTCCTGGACCAGTTGGCCGATGCGCGGGGAAGTTTCCAGCAGAGTGTTGGGACCGAACTCAGCGAGATAGCCGTCCCGGCGCAGTGAACGAATCACTCCGCCGACACGGTCGCCGGCCTCATAGACCGTCACCGGAATTCCGCGCCGCTGCAGATAAAAGGCCGCAGTCAGGCCGGTGATGCCCGCCCCGATAACGGCGACCGAACGCTCCCTCATATAGTGCGGGAATGCTTTCGCTCGCCGGCGGGCGCCAGCGTATTGTCGAAGGTCATTGCGATGTTCCTGATGAACAGCCGGCCCGTGTCAGTCACTTCCATGCCCGTGGGCAAGCGCCGCACCAGCCCGTCGGCTTCGAACCCAGCCAGCGCCTCTATCTCGCGCTCGAAATAACTGGCAAACGGAACTCCCAGCCGCTGCGACATCGCCGCATAATCCAGCGACAAGTCGCACATGACGCGCATGATGGTCTCGCGGCGGAGTTTGTCCTCGTCGGTGACGAGATACCCTCGGGCGAGCGGCACCGAGCCGGTATCCAGCACGCCATAATACTTTGCCAGGTCCTTCTCGTTTTGCCAGTAGGCCTCGGGAATCTGCGAAATCGAGGACATGCCGAATGCGTAGATATCGGCGCCGGCGCGGGTGCTGTAGCCTTGGAAATTGCGCTGAAGCTGTTTGCGGCGCTGCGCCACCGCCAGCTCGTCGCCCGGCCGCGCGAAATGGTCCATCCCGATATACACGTAGCGATTGTTCTCGGTCAGCCGCTCAATGACGGCTTTCAACAACTGCAGCTTCACTTCCGGCGCGGGCAAAATCTTTTGTTCAAGAATCTTTTGCGCCGGCTTGACCCAGGGCACGTGCGCATAGCTGAACACCGCCAACCGGTCCGGTTCAAGCGACAACACAGCGTCCAGCGTGCGATTGAACGACTCGACGGTCTGGTGCGGCAAACCGTAAATCAGGTCGAAATTAATCGAACTGAACCCCAACTCGCGGACCCAGCCCAGCACTTGTTCGGTCAGGGCGCGCGGTTGAATCCGATGCACCGCCTCCTGCACTTGGGGGTCAAAGTCCTGCACGCCGAGCGACGCGCGGTTGAAGCCGACCTCGCGCAACGCTGCGATGTGGTCGCGCGTCAGGCGGCGCGGATCGATCTCCACGCCCGCTTCCAGGCCCTCCGAAAATGTGAAGTGCCGGTGAATGACCTCCCCGAGCCGCCGGATTTCGTCCGGGCTGAGAAAAGTTGGCGAGCCGCCGCCCCAATGCAGTTGCACCGCCTTGCGCCGCGGATTGAGCAAGGTGCTCATCCGGGTCATTTCCTTGTCGAGATAATCGATGTACCGCGTCCCTTGCTGGTGATTCAATGTAATCACCGTCGTGCAGCCGCAATACCAGCAAAGCGTCTCGCAGAAAGGAATGTGGAAGTACAGCGACAAGTCCCGCTCGGTGCGGTTGTTCTCGAGAATCTTCTCGGCCAACTCGGGCCATTGCAAGGCCTCCGTGAACTTCGTCGCCGGTGGATAGGACGTGTAACGCGGCCCGGCGACGTTATATTTCTTCACCAGGTCCAGGTCCACTTTCAGCATGCTCATAACTTTAGCTCCGGGCGCCGGCTGCGCGGATGGTTTCGACCAGGCGCGCGATGTTCTCCGGCTTCGCGTTCGGCGGCACGCCATGGCCCAGATTAAAAATGTGC
This sequence comes from Verrucomicrobiia bacterium, assembly GCA_035934555.1. Taxonomy (GTDB): domain Bacteria; phylum Verrucomicrobiota; class Verrucomicrobiia; order Limisphaerales; family UBA8199; genus DASYXT01. The sequence goes on from DASYXT010000111.1 coordinate 6,066, forward strand.
CCCGGCCGATGCTTCATCTCAGCGAGCAGCCGCCCGGTTTCTACTGCGACAATCGCCGGCGTGGTGCTCAGCAAAAACGGATCGAGATTGCCCTGCACGGCGATTTGCGGGCCGAGCCGCGCGGCGACCTCGGCCAGCCGCACGTTCCAATCCACACCCACCACCTGCGCGCCCAGACCGGCCAGCTCAGACCAGTTGCCATGCGCGCCCTTGGCAAAGACAATCACCGGCACTCGCCGATTGAGCGATTCGATGATCTGCTTGAGCCAAACGCCTGAAGCCGCCATAAACGCCCCGTCCGAGAGCGCACCCGCGAGGCTATCAAAAACCTGGACGACCTCCGCCCCCGCGTCAATTTGCAGATGGAGGAACTTTGACACCGCGAGGGTGAGCTTTTCGAGCAAACGCGCGAACAACCGCGGCTGCTCATAAAACAGCGCCTTGGCTTTGCTGTATTCTTTTACACCACCGCCTTCGACCATGAAATTGGCGAGCGTCCAAGGCGACCCGGCAAAGCCAATCAGCGCCGTCCGGCCCGCCAACCCAGGCTTGATGAGCCGCAGCGCCTTGGACACGTACTCCAGCCGCTCCGGCAAAGCGCCGGGTTCGAGCCGCTCGATGTCCGCGCTTTCTTTGAGCAAAAATTCCATTGCGATACCGCCGCCCTCGCGAAATTCATACCCTTGGCCTAATCCTTCCGCGACCACCAGGATATCGCTGAAGAGGATTGCCGCATCGAAATCGAACCGCCGAATTGGTTGCAAGGTCACTTCCGCCGCCAGTTCCGGTGTCTGCACCAGCTCAAGGAATGAATGCTTTTCTTTTAGCGCGCGATACTCGGGCAGCGCCCGGCCGGCCTGGCGCATTAACCATATCGGGGGGCGGTCCACCGGTCGGCAACCGCAAGCGTCCAAAAAGCGCTGCCGGTTGCTCACGGCCCCGCCGGCCATGGCAGATGCTTCGCCGGCTTCACGGCTTGAAGGTGAAGTTGGCGGTTGGCCCGATGTGGCTAAAGTTGTCATGCGGCCTGCGGCGCCCGGCTGACACTATGCTATCCGTTCCTAATTGGGCGCCTCTAGGACTGTTTAGAATAGAGGTTAAGGAGGAAGTGGTCAACGGCTACCCCTTTTTTGGCCATTGGCATACAATTTTTGGCTAGCTGGGCCCGCTTCCGTGGCCGCGCTGCGTGGTCACGTATTAGCTTGTGGTCGCATGGCCGCGTTGGCAGGTTGCTTAGCCATGAACCTCAGGCATCACGTTGGGGTGGCCAAGTTCGCATTCATCCTCTTCCTTGCCCTGACTGCGGTCAAAGCGTCTGCCCTGGAGCGCTGGTTTTATGTTTCGCAAAACCTGTGGGTGGACCAGAACATCACCAATCTCGTCGCATTAATGCAGCGGGCGGCGGCTGCCGGCTACACCCACATGCTGCTCAGCGATTCCAAGTTCAGCCGCCTCGGCACGATGGACGCCCATTATTTCCAGAACCTCAACACGATAAAAGCCGCGGCAACGAACCTGAACCTGGAAATCGTGCCGGCGCTATTCCCCGTCGGCTATTCCAACGACCTGCTCTTCAATGATCCGAACCTCGTCGAAGGTTTGCCCGTGCAAAACACTTTATTGGTTGTTTCGAACGGGATTGCCGCCATACAACCGGACCCACCAGTCGCGTTTCCCACCGCAAATTTTACCGACCTGACGCGCTGGACCTGGAAAGACGCGAACGTGGTCGAGGACAACGGCGCGGCACGGGTGACGGACCCCAACGGCGCCAATGCCCGCATTGTGCAGCAAATGACGGTGCAGCCGTTTCGTCAGTACCACATTTCCGTGCAGGTGAAGGCGACGAATTTCCTGGTCGCACCGCAGGTCGAGGTGCTGGCGGGCAACCAATCGCTGAACTACAACAATCTCGGGGTGCAACCGACCCAGGGTTGGACGACGCATCATGTGGTGTTTAACTCGCTGTCGAATTCGACGGTCAACATCTACTTCGGCGTGTGGGGCGGCAGCACCGGCAGCCTGTGGTGGAGCAACGCCTTCATCGAGGAGGTCGCGTTCGTCAATCTCATTCGCCGGCCCGGTGCGCCCTTGACCGTGCAGACGGACGGCGGTCAGCCACTAATCGAGGGCACGGATTTTTCCGCTCTAACCGACCCGCTAATGGGCAGTGTGCCTTATGCGGGCGTATATGATGTGTATCATGGGGCACCGCAACTGCACGTGTTATCGGCCGCGCTGACCAACGGCACACGCCTGCGCGCTTCGTGGTACCACGCGCAAACTGTCTATGACGGGCAGGCGACCATCTGCCCGTCGGAACCGGCGACGGTGAACCTGCTGCGGGACCAGGCCCAACGCATGCAGGCAGCCTGGGGCACGCGCGCTTATTTCATGTCGCACGACGAAATCCGCGTGCTGAACTGGTGCGGGGCTTGCCAGGCGCGGCACCTGGATGCCGGGGCGTTGCTGGCCGATAACGTGCATACCTGCACCGAGATTTTGCGGCAGGTGAACCCGGGCGGACGAATTTACGTGTGGAGCGATATGTTCGATCCGAACCACAATGCGCACGCCAATTATTACCTGGTCCGCGGCGACCTCACCAACTCCTGGCGCGGCCTGGACCGCGATATCATCATTGTGCCATGGGATTACGATACCCGGGCGGCGTCGCTCGGCTTCTTCGCCGGGGTGGGCAACCGCCAAATGATTGCCGGTTATTACGATGCCGACCCCACACTGGTGACGAATTGGCTCAATGCCGCCAGGCCTTACCCCGGTATCACCGGCGTGATGTACACGACCTGGCAGAACAACTATTCGAACATCCAGCAATTTGAGCAACTCGCGGCGAGTTATCCTGTGCCGGCACTGTGGCTGGCACCAAGGTTGTTGGGCTTCAGCGGCCCGCAGTCCCAATTGGTGCTCGAAGGCGAGCGCGGGCGCCAGTACCTCGTTCAACAATCCTTTGATTTAGCGCGCTGGAATGCCTGGACCAATGTGACCGCGTCTGACGCGACGGTGGCCTTTCCTCTGCCCTTGCTGCCCAACCCGCAATTCTTCCGCGCCGCCTGCGTGCAATAGCCGCGCCGGCCACAAGATCGGAGCGCGGATACTCCGCTCCGCAGCACCTTCGTTTGCCGCAGCGCGATTGGGTGGTCGAGCGTAGCTGCGGACTAAAAGTCAGACTAAAAGTCCGCGCTCCGGCGCTCGGCAAAGCTCTAGAGGAAGATGGTCTGCTCGCGGCCGGGGCCGACGGAAGCAATCTTCAACTTGGCGCCGGTGAGGTCCGCGAGCGCCTTGAGATAGGAGCGCGTTTTAGCGGGCAGGTCCTTCCACTTGCGCGCGTGATCGGTTTGGCAACGCCACCCCGGGAACTCCGCATAGACCGGCTGACATCGGGACAGGAGCTCGATATCGTTCGGGACGTAATCGAACTGCCGCGAGCCGTCGCGATAACCGATGCACACCTTGATGGTTTCGACGGAGTCCAACCCGTCCACATTGGTCACCGCCAGTTCGTCGATGCCGTTGACCATGCAGGCGTGGCGGGTGGCCACCGAGTCAAACCAACCGCAGCGCCGCGCCCGGCCAGTGGTTGCCCCAAACTCGCGCCCCATTGCGTGAAGCATATCCGCAATCTCGGCATTTTCAGTCGGCAACGGCCCCTCACCGACGCGGGTGGTGTAGGCTTTCATGACCCCGACCACACGATGCATCCGGTGGGGCGGGATGCCCGAGCCGGTACAGGCGCCGCCAGCCGTCGTGTTCGAGGAAGTCACAAACGGGTATGTACCGTGGTCGATATCGAGAAAAGTGCCCTGGGCACCCTCGAAGAGGATGTTGTCGCCGCGTCGCACCGCATCGCGCAGCAGCACGACTGTATTAGCGACAAAGGGTTTGAGGTAATCACCAGCCGCCCGGTAGTCGGTGTGCACCTTTTTGAACGAGAGCGGCTTGGCGCCGAAAGCCTTCAGGATTTCGTTATTTTCGCGGATTTTGACCTGGAGCAGTTGCTCGAACCGATCAGAATTGATGAGATCAATGACGCGCAAACCGGTGCGAGCGGCCTTGTCACCGTAAGCGGGCCCGATGCCGCGTTTGGTGGTGCCGATCTTGTTTTTGCCTTTGAGAATCTCGCGTTGCGCATCCAGCTCGCGATGGTAAGGCAAAACCAGGTGCGCGGTTTCGCTCAGGAACAAGTTGCCGTCAATGTGGACTCCCGCCTTGCGTAGGCCCTCAATTTCATCGACCAAACTCACCGGGTCCACGACCACGCCGTTCCCGATGACACACAGTTTTTTTTTGCGAAGAATGCCTGAAGGGACCAGGTGAAGGATATATTTCTGCCCTTTGATGTGGACGGTGTGTCCGGCGTTATTGCCGCCTTGAGTGCGCACCACCACATCGACTCGCTCTGTCAGAACGTCGATAATCTTACCTTTGCCTTCATCGCCCCACTGGGCGCCCACCAGAATCGTATTGGCCATAATGAATAAAAATCCCCGAAGCGAACCTCGGGGCAAAGCATCAAGCTGTTGCGACGGGAAAGTAAGAAGAGCCGCGGCGGTATGTCAATCAGGATTGAAAACGAGCCAAAAAGAGCAGCAACTCTCGAGCCGGGCCCACAAAGACGTGCAGGTCCAAAACGTGTTGTAAACCTGCGCTACGACTCGCCTGCGCACCCGCGCTTACGACGAGCGCGATTGCCGTCGCCGGAGCGCCCACACGCCTAAACCGGCAGCGAACAGGCCAATCGCAGTCGGTTCCGGCACCGCGCCAATATTCACAAACGCAGCTTCACCGATGGCCAACGTCGGGTCGCCGTTATTCCATGCGCCATTGATGAAAGTCGTCGTCGTATAGGCTTGGGTCAGCGGATCGAGGGTCGTCACCTGCTCGCCATCATGCGGGGCGCGGCCAATGAGCGCTTCAAAAACGGAATACTCGCTCGCAACGGGATCAAATACGTGACCGGATAATTCGACGGGCGCACGGCTTGCAAGCAGGTAAATGCCATTCGCGCCGGAGAACGCCGGTGGTTCGGTCAAATCGCCATTGTAAACCGAGCCGTCGAAGTTCAAGACCGTCCCGACAAAAGTCGTCTCAAACATCGAAGGGGTGTGCAAGAGAGCACCCGTCCCGGGGTCTAAGGTAAGATTGTCAGACCAGGTGCTGCCGTTCCAAGTCGAGGTGGTGGTAAACGCCCGGCTTGTCGAATTCCATAGGGACACGGTTGTGCCGGTCGGGGCGCTCGTGATCAAGCTGCTGAGAAGGTGCGGTGGGTTGTAGAGTGGGTTGCCAAAGAGGTTGTCCCCAGGCTGAAAGGTAAAATTGACGTAGCCAGGGATGCCGGCACGCAAGCCGCACACTGTAGCTAACAGGGTTAAAACTCCCAACCACCGGCGTATCATCTTCATAGTGCCCCGAAATCCAAGTTTCGCGCGCAGTATGAACAAATCTGCGTCAAAAAGTCAATCCAAAACCGAGCTCCGACGCCGTAAAAGCAGGGTTGTCAGTAGTTTTCAGGACAACGCCGGGCGCTGCGGTGAGCCAAAACCAGCACCGGCAACGCAGCCAGTTGAAGCACAACCGAAAACAAGACTAAACCGCTCATGGATTTCTGGTACAGCAAGCCCAGCGCCGCGCTGCCGGCAAACCACGCAATCCCGAAACTAGTATCAAAGACACCAAAGCCGGCGCCCCGGCGTGCGGCCGGCACCACACCGGACAAGACCGCCTTCAGCAAGGAATCCTGCACGCCAAGCCCCAGCCCCCAGAGCACCATCCCCAAAACTGCGAACCCAAACCCACCCAGAAAAACACACGGCGCGAACAGGGCCGAGAGGAAGAAGGCCACGAGAAGGATGGGAAAGCCGGTTTTGTCGAGCAACCAGCCGAAGAGCAACGAGCAAAAGGCGCCCGTAGCCATCGCAATGGCGTATAGGACCGGCACCATTTCAGGCGAGACGGTGCCGGTTTTTTGAAAGTGGAAGGCGATGAGGGAGAAATCGGCGAACCCGGCAGCGATCAGCGCGCCGGCCAGAACGAACAGCCAATACGTTCGAGAGAAGCCGGAGGTCTCGAGCGGTTGGGGTCTCCGTTCTTCGAGTTCCTGCGGACGTGGGTAGAGGAAGCGAGTCAACATGACGGTTGCGATGCAGAGCAGGGCCGGGATCAGCAGAACGGCGAAGGCCTGATGATACCCACGGTGCAGATACAAGATCAGCGCGGCTATCAGCGGCCCCAAGGTGGCGCCGGTCTGGTCGAGGGCTTCATTCAATCCGAACACCCATCCATGGCCGAGCGTTTTGCCGGCATGCGAGAGCAGTGCCTGGCCAGCAGGTTTGCGAATCGCCCGGCCGGTGCGTTCGAGCACAATGAGGGCGGCGGCCAAAGGCCAACTGCCCGCCAGCGCCAGCGCGGGAACGGCTAGCATATTGATCAGGTAGCCAAAGATGATCACCAACCAATACTTATGCGTCTTATCGGCGATGTACCCGGATAACGAGCGGAGGCCGTAACCCACCAACTCGCCAAAGCCAGCAACAAACCCGACCACCACCGCGTTGGCGCCGAGCGAGCCAAGAAATGGTCCGGTGATGCTGCGGCCGCCTTCATAGGTGAGATCGGCAAAGAGGTTGACGATCCCAAGGGTCAGCACAAAGCGGAAGGCCAGTTTCTTAAGGTTTTGTTTTTGCATCATGCCAGGCGCGATACGGTCCTGCATTCCGCGCCGTTTGCAAGTCTGGGCACATCACCCTTTCGGACAAGAGCGCTTTTCAGATGAGCAGACAGTCCCTGGGGTATAATGCCCGTTGCAGGACCAATCTGAGGAGGAAGTGTAGGGTCCATGCGTCATTGGGTAGTGATCCTCCTGGTTGTGGCGACAGGAACCGGATGCCTGAACACCCTGGGTGTCGGGATGAATGCCTTGGCGAAACTGATTTTGGCGCTGATCGCGATGTCCTGCCTTTCACTCTTGATTGCCTGGCCGTTCCTCAGGAAAAGGCCGCCGCCTTAGCGGGGGAGTAGGCCGGCAGCTTCTTGGGGCTTATACCCCAGTTTACACTGCCTAATTGTGTGCGAGGATGGCGACACCGTTTTTTGAAGGCCCAAGGCACCATCGGTGTTGTGGACAGACGGTGACCATTCTGGACCTCAGAGGAGAATGAGAAATGGAGTCGTGGCTCAAGATTTCACCTTGGCAAAACTCGTGGTGGAAAGGCAATGGCGCAAACATTCGGCAAGAGCAGCAATAGCTTCGCCCGAGCGTCGCTGGTTGGTGGCTTTTTCGGCTTCTTTGCCTTTTGGGGGCTTGTCTATTTGATCTACTGGTCACCTTACACAACAGACCAATACGTGCCCCGGCAGCAGGAGGTTCCTTTCAGCCACCAGCATCATGTCGCCGGGCTGGGCCTGGATTGCCGCTATTGCCACACCTCGGTCGAGAAATCCTCCTTTGCGGGCATTCCGCCGACTGAAACCTGCATGACGTGCCATTCCCGAATCTGGACTGATGCGCCTATGCTGGCACCCGAGCGTCAGAGCCTGGCGGCCCAACAACCACTGCACTGGAAGCGAGTCAACGATCTGCCGGACTTCGTTTTCTTTAATCATTCAATTCACATTCAGAAGGGGATCGGTTGTTCGACGTGTCATGGCCCGGTAAACCAGATGCCACTCACCTGGAAGGGCCATTCACTCTACATGCGCTGGTGCCTGGATTGCCACGAGGCGCCGGAAAAGCAGATGCGGCCCAAGGACCAGATATACAACATGGAGTGGCAACCGCCGCCGGACCAAGCCGAGCGCGGGGCGCAGCTTCTGAAGCTTTACCACGTCAACCAGCAGCGCCTGAATCAGCTCCGGGATTGCAGCATGTGTCATCGATGAAAGAAACCGGACAAATCGAGCCCCTCGGACAAGTCACATTAGCGCCTGCGCTGGACCTGGCCGCCATCCGAGCTCGGCTCAACGGCGTGCGTGGCCAGGATTACTGGCGCAGCCTCGAGGAACTCGCCGAAACCAAGGAATTCCAGGCGATGCTCCATCGTGAGTTTCCGTCGGGGGCTTCCGAATGGTGGGACGGCTTGAACCGCAGGAATTTTCTAAAAATGGCCGCCGCCACTATGGCACTGGCCGGTTTAAATGCCTGCACCAAGCAGCCCACGCGAGAGATTTTTCCTTACGTGAAGCAACCGGCGGAACTGGTGCTGGGGGAACCACTCTATTACGCCACCACGATGCTGCTGGGCGGCTTCGCCACCGGCGTGCTGGCCAAGAGCCGCGAAGGCCACCCGATCAAAGTGGATGGCAATCCTGAGCACCCTTCCAGCCTGGGCGGCTCGAGCGTGTGGCTTCAAACCTCCATTCTCAATCTCTACGACCCTGACCGTTCGCAAACCGTCACCTACCATGGCGAAATCAGTACCTGGGCGTTGTTTCTCTCCGATTTGAATGATGTGCTGAAAGAGCAGGAAGCCACCAAAGGGGCAGGCCTGCGCTTCCTGACCGAGACGGTCACCTCGCCCACTTTGGCGGCGCAGCTAAGTGACCTGCTCAAGCGCTTTCCCAAAGCCCGATGGCACCAGTACGACCCCATCACCCGCGACCATGTCCGCGAAGGAGCTCGCCTGGCCTTCGGCCAGTTTGTCGAGGCGCATTATCAATTCGACAAAGCTGCTGTCATTCTGGCTTTAGACGCGGACTTCCTCTATACCCATCCGCAGCGGCTGCGCTACACCCGCCAATTCATCGAGGGCCGCCGCGTCAGCACCGGCAAGCGGGAGATGAACCGGCTGTACGTGGTCGAGAGCACGCCCACAGTCACCGGAACCATGGCCGACCATCGGCTGCCGCTGGAGAGCGGAGCAATCCAGGACTTCGCGCTCCTCCTCGCGCAACAAATCGGCGTGCCAGTTCAATCTCAGAAAAAAAACCTTTCTCCAACCCAGGCCCACTGGGCCAGCGCCGTGGTCAAAGACCTGCAGCAGCATCGCGGCGCAAGCATCGTGCTCGCTGGTGAATGGCAACCGCCCGTCGTCCATGCCCTGGCTCACCTGCTGAACCAAATGCTGGGCAATGTGGGCAACACTGTTTCCTATACTGAGACAGCGGAGGCCTACCCTGTCAATCAGTTCGCGTCGCTGAGCGAGTTGCTCCAGGAAATGAACGCGGGCACCGTCGAGACACTGTTTATTTTGGGTGGCAACGCGGCCTATACGGCGCCGGCCGACCTGGAGTTTGTCCGGCGCCTGGGCAACGTCAAACGGAGCATTCATTTGGGGCTGGAGCAGGACGAGACGGCCGCCGGTTGCACCTGGCACATCCCTGGCACCCATTACCTCGAATCATGGGGCGACGCCCGCGCATTCGACGGCACCGTCTCGCTGATGCAGCCGCTCATCGCGCCGCTTTACGACGGCAAATCTGCCTATGAGGTGCTGGGCGCGATGTTCCAGCAACAGCCGATTCGCAGCGACTACGACATCGTGCGCGAGTTCTGGCAGAAACAAAATATCTGGCCTGACTTCGACAAAGGTTGGCGGCAGGCCCTGCATGACGGGTTGATCGCGGGAACGCAATTCTCAGTAAAAGAGACCCGGGTGAAGGAAGGATTGGAGAAGCAGTTGAATGGGTTAAACGGGTTAACTGAAGCGCGCACTGGCACTGTTATTAACACCACGCTTCAGCGGGGCGTTAATGAAAACGAGCAGGCGCAGACGTTCTGGGACAATCCACCCAAGAAACAGATACGTATCGAGGACGTGGAGATTTGCTTTCGGCCCGACCCAAACTTGTGGGATGGCCGTTTTGCCAACAATGGATGGCTGCAGGAATGCCCCAAACCGACCAACAAACTTACCTGGGACAATGCCGTCTTGTTCAGCCCCAGTTTGGCAGAACGTTCGGGACTGACAACGGGAGATGTCGTGGAAGTGAATTTTCAAAACCGGACCGTGCGCGGGCCGGTCTGGGTGATGCCTGGCCAGGCAGAACACACGATTGCTCTTCACCTGGGCTATGGTCGCTCCCGCGTTGGACGCGTGGGAGAAGGGGTTGGTTTCAATGCCTACGTTTTGAGGACATCGGTTGCGCCTTGGTTCGGCTCCGGCGCGAGCCTCGCCTCGACCGGCGATACGCATTTGTTAGTTGCCACTCAGACTCATTACCACCTCCACAGTCCAGAGCGGCAGATCTACCGGGCGGTGGGCCTGGAGGAGCTGCGGTCTAACCCGGACATTGTCAAGCAATCCGTCGAGACGCCTGAAACCGACGAAACGCTCTACTACACCGACGAATACAAATACGAAGGTTATAAGTGGGGCATGTCCATTGATCTGACGGCCTGCATTGGCTGCAACGCTTGCGTGGTCGCCTGCGAGGTGGAGAACAACATCCCCGTGGTCGGCAAAGAGCAGGTCCGTAAGAACCGCGAAATGCTTTGGCTCCGGGTGGACACCTATTATCAGGGCAGCGTGGACAATCCCAGCTTCAATCATGCGCCGGTGCCTTGCATGCATTGCGAGCATGCCCCCTGCGAACTCGTTTGTCCGGTCGAGGCGACGGTTCACGATAGCGAGGGCCTGAACCTGATGGTCTATCAGAGGTGTGTGGGCACCCGCTTCTGCTCCAACAACTGTCCTTACAAAGTCCGCCGCTTCAATTTCCTCCGCTACACGGACTACGACACGCCCAGTCTCAAGCCGATGTACAACCCGGAGGTGACGGTGCGCTGGCGCGGAGTCATGGAAAAATGCACCTATTGCGTTCAGCGCATCGCCGCGGCACGCATTACCGCTGAGAAGCAGAACCGCCAGATTCACGACGGCGAAGTGCAGACGGCCTGCCAGCAGGCCTGCCCCGCCCAAGCGATCGTGTTCGGCGATCTCAATACCGCCGACAGCAAAGTGGTGCAACTCAAGAAGCAGCCGCTGGATTACTCTATGCTGGGCGAGCTAAATGTCCGTCCCCGTACCACTTATCTGGCGAAAGTGACCAATCCTGGCAAGGAACTCGCAGGCACCCGGGTGATGAAGGAAACGGACAAGGAATAGGCTGCATGGAAACCATTCAAGGCTCTGAGCCACAATTGCGAGTACCGGGAAAACCGTTTCCGGTAACGCCGCTGGGTTTTCCTGCCGAAATGATCGGGCCGAAGGAGACCTATGAGCGTGTCAGCGACCAGATCACCGATGAGGCTCTGCGCCATCCTCATCAAAAGGCCTGGTTGTTCGGATTTACGATTGTCTTCCTCATGTTACTGATGTTTGGCATCTCGATCGGTTACCTGCTGTTTCGGGGGCCGGGCATCTGGGGCATCAACATTCCTGTGGCCTGGGGCTTTGCTATTGTCAACTTTGTCTGGTGGATCGGCATCGGCCATGCCGGCACGTTCATCTCAGCCATCCTATTGCTCCTGCTCCAAAAGTGGCGCACGACCATCAACCGGTTCACCGAGGCGATGACGCTCTTTGCAGTGATTTGCGCCGGGATGTTTCCGTTGCTGCACCTGGGCAGGCCCTGGGTGTTCTATTTCATCGTTCCCTACCCTGATACTATGGCGCTGTGGCCGCAATTCCGCAGCCCGCTGGTGTGGGACCTATTCGCTGTTAGCACCTATTTCACCGTGTCGCTGATCTTCTGGTACATCGGCGTGGTGCCGGACCTGGCGACGGTGCGGGACAAGGCACAAGGCAAATGGAAGCGCATTTTCTACGGCATCGGCGCGCTGGGCTGGCGCGGTTCGGCAATCCACTGGCAGAACCATCAATCGGCCTACCTCTTACTGGCCGGCCTCGCTACTCCCCTGGTGCTCTCGGTCCATAGTGTCGTGAGTTTCGATTTCTCCATCGCCCAACTTCCCGGATGGCATTCAACCATCTTCCCACCTTACTTCGTCGCTGGGGCAATTTATTCAGGGTTCGCGATGGTCCTGAACTTAATCATCCCCATCCGGCGCCTTTACGGATTCCAGAACCTGATTACCACGCGCACACTCAACAACATGGCTTGTGTGATGCTGGCCACCTGCTGGATGGTGGCCTACGGCTACATCATGGAGGCCTTCATGGCTTGGTACAGCGGCGATACCTTCGATTCGTATATGATGCGCGACCGCGCTTTTGGCCCGTACGGATGGGTCTTCTGGCTGCTAATGACCGTTAACGTCATCATCCCCCAACTGCTCTGGTCGCGCTGGATACGGACCCACACAGTCCCCCTGTTTTTCGTGGCTCTTTCCGCCAACATCGGCATGTGGTTGGAGCGGTTTGTCATCGTGGTTCAGAGTCTGCACCGGGACTTTCTACCCCGGAGCTGGCAGATGTTCTATCCCACTGTCTGGGACTGGACCACGCTCTTTGGCAGCATCGGGCTATTCCTGACGCTGATGCTTCTTTTCATCCGCTACATTCCGATGATCTCTATCTCCGAATCCCGCGAGCTGATTGCACAGCGGAAGGAGGGGAGGTTGTGAGCAGAAAACTCGAAAGCCGGAACGTATCGGCGAGGGGCGGGGACGTCTCGTCCCCCCGCTTTGCGAGCTTCTCGTCGGAACCTGGGGACGGGACGTTTCCGCGCGCGTCCGAACCTCGAGTGGTTCGATTTAGGAGACCGCAGGCAGGCGAAAGCGAGGCAAGCACATGAACGAGTCGCTGCCCGGCCACCCAATGCTCATGGAGCCACCAGAAACCATGGTGGCTGGCAAAAAGATTCTTTACGGCCTCATGGCTGAATTCGAAGACCACGAACAGTTACTGGAAGCCACCAAACGGGCCTACATGCAAGGTTACCGGGAAATGGACGCTTATGCGCCCTTTCCCGTCGAAGGATTGGCCGAGGCGCTAGGTCGCGAGGGCAGCCTGGTTCCGTTAATTACGTTGGTCGGGGGAATGGCCGGCGGCCTGGGCGGCTACTTTATGGAGTGGTATTCAATGGCCCGGCTTTATCCCCTTAATGTAGGTGGGCGCCCGCACAATAGCTGGCCCAACTTCATTCCGGTGACCTTCGAACTGACTGTGCTGATCGCCTCCCTCTCCGCGCTCACCGCTATGCTGGTGCTCAACCGTCTGCCCCAACCCCATCATCCTGTGTTCAATGTGCCGGAATTCCGGCGCGCCTCTATTGACCGGTTCTTTCTTTCCATTGAGACCGAGGACCCTGCCTTCGAGCGTGGACCGACCTGGAAATTTCTGGAAAGCCTAAAACCCCTCAAAGTCACGGAGGTGTGGGATGAATAGGAAGGCTAAAGGACGAGGAACGGGCCTCTTGGTTACATTAGCCTTTCTGCTGCTTGGTTGCCGTCGCGACATGTTCCATCAACCGTTCAGCAAACCATTGGAGCCGAGTGACTTTTTTCAGGACAACCACATGGCCTCCCGTCCCCTGGTGCCCCATACCGTCGCCCGCGGTCACTTGGACGCGGATGAGGCGTTCTATACCGGCAAGATTGGAACGAACTTGGTCGAGACGTTCCCTTTTCCGATCACGGCCGACGTGCTCGAACGTGGGCGTGAGCGCTTCGATATTTACTGCTCGCCTTGCCACGGTCGCACCGGCGAAGGCAACGGCATAATTGTGCAGCGGGGCTTCCCGCCACCCCCTTCCTATCACATCGACCGGTTGCGCCAGGCGCCCGCCGGGCATTTCTTCGATGTCATCACCCAGGGTTACGGCATTATGTACTCCTACGCGGCACGAGTCGAACCGGCCGACCGCTGGGCCATTGCCGCCTATATCCGGGCTTTGCAAAAGAGCCAGGATGCGAAGTTGGCGGAAGTGCCGCCACAAGAACGCGCGAAGCTGGAGGCGCAAAGATGAACGCAAGCCTGGCCAACGAACTCAAGATCGAGGGGGCGCAATTTCCAGTTGCCATGGAGCCCAGGCTTCGCTCCCGCCTGAGCCAGGTCCAACTTGGCTCATTGGTCATCGGACTGGCGGCGCTGGGCCTCACGGCGTATGGGGCGGTCGCAGACCCCCCGCAATTCTTTTTTTCGTACCTTTTCGGTTTCTTGTTCTGGCTGCAGGTTTCGCTGGGGTGCTTCCTGGTAACCATGATTCACTTCCTCACCGGCGGGCGCTGGGGCTATCCCACGCGGCGCTTCCTGGAAGCCGGCTTCATGGTCCTGCCGTTGCTATTGCTGTTGTTCATCCCGGTCTTTTTTGGCCTGCACGAGCTCTACCCCTGGGGGCATCCAGCGGAAGTGGCGTCTTCGAAGGTTCTGCAAGAGCGCGCGGTTTATCAAAATAGCTGGGGCTTTATCGCGCGCGCCGTTTTCTTCCTGGGGGTTTGGAGCGGGATGGCTTGGGCGCTGCGCCGCTGGTCGCTCCAGCAGGACGCCACCGATGATCCGGCCCCCACCCGCAAAGCGCGTCTGCTCAGCGGGCCCGGCATTGTCATCTATTGCCTACTCGGGACCTTCGCGTGCGTGGATTGGATCATGTCGCTCGAAAAGGACTGGTACTCGACGATGTTTGCGGTGATCATCATCATCGGGCAAATTCTGGTCGCGCTCGCCTTCGCGGTCGTGATGTTAAGCCTGTTCCGAAAGCAAGAGCCGCTGGTGAGAGTCGTCAGTAAGAGCCAATACCATCAACTCGGCAACCTGCTGCTGGCGTTTGTCATGTTCTGGACCTACGTCTCGTTTGGCCAACTCCTGATCATTTATTCCGGAGATTTGCCGCACGAACTGAAGTGGTATCTGCATCGCATCGCTACCAGTTGGAAGGTCGCGGTGGCGGCGCTGGCGCTCTTCCACTTCTTTCTGCCCTTTTACTTGCTGCTTTTTCGAGCGGTGAAGAAGCACTTCGCCCCGCTCACGGCCGTCGCGGCCACTCTTTTTGTCGTTCACGTCGTGAGCATCTATTGGATGGTGATGCCGGCCTTTCATCAGTCCGGCGTCAGGTTGAGTTGGCTGGATTTCACCGCCCCGATCGGCATCGGCGGCCTTTGGCTGGCAGCTTACCTGGCTTACCTCAAGGCCGCGCCTCTGCTGCTGCAACACGACCCGGGACTGCAATTCGCTTTCAAGTATGACCGTTAATCCAAATCCGGAACCCAGTCACCAACGCGAACCCGCCAGCGGCCACGAAACCCGCGATGCCAGTGTCCGGTGGATCGCCCGGGTAGTCGTTTTGCTCTTCGTTTCCGGTTTGGCCATTCAATTCATTCTGTCCGGATTCCTGAGCAAGCTGAAGCACACGCCGCCTCCCACGGACCCTTGGCAACCGCTCCCACACGCCGGGCGTGTCCCGCCCTCCACGCCCCCGTTCCCGCGACTGCAAGTTTCAGCCCCTTTGGACTTACTGGCCTACCGCGCGCGCGAAGAAACTGAACTTAGCACCTATGGCTGGATCAACCGAACCTCTGGTGTGGTCCGCATTCCCATCAAACGGGCCATGGAACTGGTCTTGCAGGAGGGTCTGCCGGTCCGAGCCAATCCCAATGCCAACCGGCTCGGCCCTTCAACCTACCAATTGATGCAGCAACGTCCGGAACTGCGCCAACCTGAGATTAAAGGCAACCAATGAACCACTGGAAAACAGCCGCACGACTCTGCCTTTATCTTTCCATTCTCGTGTTGCTGCCGGCATTTTCTGTGGGCGCTCAAGCGCTTTCCGATGACGCGCTGTCCCAAATCCGTTTCGAGCAGAAGCTCGGCGCGCAGGTGACTTTATCCTTGCCGTTCCGGGATGCGGCAGGCCGCGCGGTCGAGTTGGGCCAATATTTCGGACGCAAACCCGTGGTCCTCGTGCTGGGTTACTACGAATGCCCGATGCTCTGCACGCTGGTGCTCAACGGTCTGGTGGACAGCGCCGCCGATATGAAGTGGACCATCGGAAGGGAGTTCGCGGTAATAGATGTGAGTATCAACCCGAAGGAAACCCCTGCGCTGGCCGCCGCCAAGAAACGCACTTACATCAAACAGTATGGCCGCCCGCAAGCGGGGCAAGACTGGCACTTTCTCATCGGCCAACAAGCCGCTGTCCGGCAGTTGGCCGATGAGGTCGGCTTCCGCTACGCTTACGATCCGGCATCGAAGCAATACGCGCATCCCAGCGGGTTGGTCATCCTGACCCCCGAGGGCAAGGTTTCGCGCTATTTGTTTGGAGTAGCCTATTCACCCAACGATCTCTACGCGGCGTTGCGCCAAGCCTCCTCTAACAATGTCGGTTCGCCGATCCAGCAGTTGATTCTGCTCTGCTTCCATTACAACCCCCTCACCGGCAAGTACAGCGGCACAATCATGTTGGTGCTGCGGCTTTGCGGGTTGGCAACCATGGCGGGCTTGCTCTGGTTGGTTGCCGCGCTGGCACGGCGTAAGATGGCTACCAGGGCCGCTCTTATCAGCACCGTACCTCAGCCCCGTGCATCCGCGCGGCTGCCCCAAGGAGAGCGGCCATGACTTCGTGCTTCACCATTCATGTTTCACGCATCACGACGCAACGCGCGCCACGTTCATGACCTTTCCCATCCTTCCAGAGCAAGCGTCCAAGGTGGCCGAGCAAACCGACAACCTCTACTGGGGTTTGCTTTGTATCAGCGCGGCTGTGTGCCTGATCGTGTTCGTGCCGATGGCCTGTTTTCTGTTTAAGTACCGCAATGGGAAACCGGCGGACCGCACGCCGCTCCACCTGCCTGAGCTCAAGATCGAGTTGACCTGGACGCTTGTGCCATTGCTGATTTTCATGTGCTTTTATGTCTGGGGCGCCCAGAACTACTTCCAGGTCGAGCGGCCCCCACCCAATGCTCTGAATATTGACGTGGTGGGCAAGCAATGGATGTGGAAAGTCCAGCATCCGGAAGGCAACCGCGAAATTGACGAGCTGCACGTGCCGCTGGGCCGGATGGTGAAGCTGACGATGACCTCCGAGGATGTCATCCACGACCTCTATTTGCCTGCCTTCCGCATCAAACAAGACGTCGTGCCGGGGCGTTACACTACCGAATGGTTCAAGGCGGCCAAGCTAGGCTCGTATCATCTGTTCTGCTCCGAATACTGCGGCACCTCCCATTCACTCATGGTCGGCCACGTGATCGTCCTGACGCCGGCCGAATACCAGGCCTGGCTGACGAAAGGCCAGCCCGGCAGCACACTGGCGCAATCGGGAGAGAACCTGTTCCGCGAACTGGGCTGCAGCGGCTGCCATGTGGGCAAATCGGTCGTCCGGGCCCCCCCTTTGGAGGGACTCTTTGGCAAGCCGGTGCCGCTGAGCGATCGCGAGGTGGTCACCGCCGATGAGGGCTACCTTCGCGATTCGATTCTCTATCCCGCCAAGCAAATCGTCGCTGGTTATACCAACGATATGCCCTCGTTTCGCGGCAAGGTTAGCGAGGAAGAACTGCTCCAGATCATTGCCTATATCAAGAGCCTTGGCTCACAAACACCGGTGAGGGAACAATGAATGCTACGCTGCCACAAACGAATACCTCTGAGATTCCGGCGCCGCCTCGACGGTTGCTGACCTATTTCGAAGAAGGAGGCCACACGTTGGGCTCCTGGCTGCTGACCACGGACCATAAACGCATCGGCATCCTTTACCTCTACTCGATCGTGTTCTTCTTCACCATCGCCGCCATCGCCGCGGCCCTGATGCGCATGGAGTTAGTCACTCCTTCCGGAGACATGGTCACTTCTGAAACCTACAACAAGCTTTTTACCATCCACGGCGCCACCATGGTTTGGTTCTTTCTGATCCCTTCGATCCCTTCGGTGTTGGGCAACTTTGTCGTGCCGCTGATGATTGGCGCCCGGGACCTGGCTTTTCCGCGCCTCAATCTATTGAGCTGGTACTTGTTTAATCTGGGGGGCCTGCTGGCCATTTATTCCATTGCCTTTGGGGGCGTGGATACCGGCTGGACTTTCTACGAGCCTTACAGCAGCGCCTTTTCCAATACGCATGTGGTCACGATGGTGGCGGGCATCTTCATCGCCGGCTTCAGCTCGATCCTGACCGGATTGAATTTCATCGTCAGCATCCACACCCTGCGCGCGCCCGGCATGACCTGGTTCAAGCTGCCGCTCTTTCTTTGGTCCACTTATGCCACCAGCATCATCCTGGTATTGGCGACGCCTGTGCTGGCCATGACTCTGGTCCTAGTCGCGGCGGAGAAAATTTGGGGCGTGGGCATCTTTGACCCGAGATTGGGCGGTGACCCGGTCCTGTTCCAGCATATGTTCTGGTTCTACTCCCATCCGGCGGTTTATATTATGATTCTGCCGGGCATGGGTGTGGTCAGCGAAGTCATTCCCTGCTTTTCGCGCAAGCCTATTTTCGGCTATCATTTCGTCGCCTTCTCGAGCGTTGCCATCGCATTGCTTGGCTTCTTTGTTTGGGGACATCACATGTTCGTAAGCAGCCAATCGGTGTATTCCGCGCTGGTCTTTTCCATGGCGAGCTACCTCGTGGCCGTGCCGTCGGCCATCAAGGTTTTCAACTGGACCATGACCTTGTATCGAGGCCGCATTTACCTGGACACTCCGATGCTCTATGCCCTGGGGTTCATCGGCCTGTTCATGATGGGAGGACTCACCGGGCTCTTTCTGGCAGCTTTGGGCTTCAATGTTCATGTGCATGGCACCTATTTCGTCGTGGCGCATTTCCATTACATCATGGTCGGAGGCATGGTCACGGGTTTTCTGGCCGGACTCCATTATTGGTGGCCGAAGATCACCGGCCGGCTCTATCCCGAAAGCCTGGGACGGCTGGCGGCGTTGATTATTTTCATCGGTTTCAATATCACGTTTTTCCCCCAGTACGTGGTGGGCTACCTGGGCATGCCGCGGCGCTACCACGCCTATGCGCCGGAATTTCAGCTCTACAACGTGATGTCCAGTGCCGGGGCCTCAATCCTGGGGGTGGGTTACCTGCTGCCGCTGATTTATCTGATCTGGTCCTTAAAGCACGGGAAAAAAGCACCACCTAATCCCTGGAAAGCCACCGGACTGGAATGGCAGACCCCATCGCCACCGCCCAAGCACAACTTTGCCCAAACCCCTATCGTCACCCAGGAGCCTTACCAATATTCACCGGAAATCGAGGAGGAACTCGTCCATGGCTGAGGCGCACGAGAGTTTGGCGGAGCAGTTTGACGACATGCCCCAGCAGTTGGAGGCCTCCACGCTCGGAATGTGGACATTTCTAGCGACGGAAATCCTGTTCTTCGGGGCCTTGTTCCTTAGCTACATTATTTATCGACACACTTACCCCGAGGCGTTTGCCGAGGCGGGCCGCCAAGTGAAAATCCTCCACGGCACCGTCAATACTGCTCTGCTGTTGACCAGCAGTCTCACCATGTCGTTCGCCATCCATGCCGCGCAGAAGGGCCGAAACCGGCCACTGCTCGGCTTCCTCTTTCTGACCATGTTTCTGGGTTGCTGTTTTCTCGCAGTCAAAGGCCTCGAGTACAAAAGCGACATCGACGAGCACCTCGTCCCCGGGGCGCATTTCGCCCACGAACTGCCGGTGCAAGGCCAAATCTTCTGGTTTCTCTACTGGTTGATGACAGGCGTTCACTCGTTGCATTTGGTTGCGGGTATTGGTGTGCTGGCCGTTATCGCCTGGCTAGCCTGGCGGCGGAGATTCTCCGAGCGCTACCACAATCCGGTAATCATCTCCGGACTGTACTGGCATTTCGTGGATGTCATTTGGGTCTGGCTCTACGCGCTCTTTTATTTAATCAATCGACACGCATGACTCCGCTCACGCCTCCCATCGTCACCCGAAAAACCTACTTCCGGGTTTGGATTGTTTTGTTGCTGTTGCTGCTTCTAAATTGGGGGTTGGCACAACTCGATCTCGGGCCTTTCAACCTCATAGCGGCATTGGCCATCGCCTTTGTCCAAATGCTTCTGATGCTGCTCTACCTCATGCACGCCCGCTACAATACGCCCCTGACTCGGATCTTCGTCGCGGCCGGCTTCATCTGGCTGGTCATCATGCTCGATCTGACCTTGAGCGATTATCTGACCCGGGGCAGCGTGCCCGGTCTAATGCGCAAGAGCTGGGAACACGGCGCGTGGCCAGCGCCGACCAAAGAACCGAGCCATTGACCGGCCACTGCCCGTATTCATTGCACGCAACCGACCCTTTCGGTCGCTTCCTGAAGTAATGAAATCCCTGAATTAGGCGACGACCGGCCGTAGCGTTCGTTCGGAGGACGCAGCGCCGGAACCGCCGCCCCAGGCGGCCACAGCCAAACCCAGAATGAGCGCGATGAAACCCCACAACGCATCTCCAAACGCATTAGGACTGTTCGCGACTCCCGTTCCCTGCCCGCTTTGTGATGTGTTCAATTGCTTGAGCAGGTGACGGGCTTGCTGCTGGCTCATATTATAGTTGTTCCTAAGGATGTTGAGCGCCTGGCTCCACGCCGGAGAATTCTCCACCGAGCCGCCTTTACTGTTTTCTATTTGAGATAATGCGCCGGCAAGCTGCGGGTCATTATTAGCCAAATCATTGAGATTATTAGGTTGGGCTGAGTTGGCATTACGCCCTGTAGGAGCCATTGGTTGCGCTTGGTTATTCAGCGCACTGGCGTGGTTGTCCTTGTTCATCCCGCTTTCGCCGCTCATCGAATTGACCAGGTAAGTGCCAGCGGCCCCAGAGAGCAGCAGCAGGATCACTGCGGCGGCGAAACTCCACGCCACAATGCCGTGCACCCGGCCATCCGACCGCCGCGGACCACCCGACATCCAGCCCGATACATACGCCCCACACCACATCGAAATCAACCAGCTCACCATCAGCCAAATGGCCGCGCCGAAGGAAAGACCTCCGGGTTCAGAAGCAGGATTGGACAGCGGGTTCAACGTAGCAATCCCGCAAGCCACACCCAACAACGTAAACATGATCTCTAAAACCACGGTGACAAACATCCCCGCCCAAATCGCTCCCCACGATACATTACGCCAGGGCAGTGCGGTTACCACCGGTTCCACCCGGCCAGTTGGTGTTTCATTCATAAAATTCCTCTATTCCAGTTGCGCTTCTTTGTCCCTGACACTCCTTGTCAGCTTATCACAATCACAATAGAGCTCATTTAGGGGTCTTGTCCCTGGGGTATTTGTCCCACAACCACGGCTTAGCGCGTTAATCGCATCAAAGATCACACTCCCACAGCACTCCCCCAGGCCTAAACTGGGGCCGATACCCAAGGCAGCTTGTGGATAGACCCCCAATTGATTCTGTGGGGAGTTGAGACGTAACTTGGTCGGAAGGTTCGCCCCAGCGCGGAGTGCTGGCCCCGCGAACAACCAAACAGATTATGAATGGAGTTACAACAACTGGCCGCAGCAACCTCAGCGGCATTAACGTGGTGCTGGGCATCTGGCTCATCATCTCACCTTTTGTTTTGGGCTACGCCACAAGCAACGCAGCCGAATGGAACGACATCGCCTGCGGCATCGCGGTAGCGCTGCTGGCGGTCGCCGGCGCAAGTTGGTTGAATGTGCTGGTCGGAATCTGGTTGATCCTCTCTCCCTTTGTCCTGGGATTCGCCAGTGCGCCGACCCCTCTGTGGAACAACGTCATCCTCGGCGCATTGGTCGGGACGGTGGCCGCGCTGAGCGGCTCGACCCGCCCGACCGGAACCGCCGGTCCCACGCCGCCAGCGGTCTAAGCCTTATCCCGGGGGTTGCACGGGTCCTGTCCCGCCCGGCCGTGGCGTGCCGAGGTGCACAGGCTAGTACGGGTACAAAAGGGAAACCTAAGAGTGGCTTCTCGCCGCCCTTAGGTTTTTTATGAACGATTGTTTACTGTCCGCCGCCGGAACCACCGGAGCTGCCGCCCTGCGAGCCGTAGGAGCCGCCACCTTGCGAGCCATAAGAGCCGCCCTGGCTTTGGGAGGAATTGCCGCCCCAAGTGCCGGTCGAGCTGCCACCCATGTTGCTGCCCGAGCTGCCCCCCATGCTGCTCTGCGATGCCACATTGAAGTGACTATAGAGGCGCTGAGTCAGGTTGGGGTTGCTGTTGAGGATTTGCAGCCACTGATTGCTCGAGAATGCCGGGGCAGTCTGCAGGGTCTGGCTGGTGGTGTTGACCGAAACCTGCAAGTTGTTTTGGCTGCCGCGGATCTTCAGCGCCTGCGCCGGAATAAGCGTGGTCCGCCCATTGCCAATCCCGACCGCGGCGAAGACCTCGCCGTTTTGAGGATTGAACACGATGTCTTTAATATGGCCAATCTCCTGGCCTTGTTCATCATTCACCTCCTGGCCAAGAAGGTGTTTGGCGTCGCAGAATCTTCCCTGGCTGAAACTCTGCTGGCCGCTCTCGTAGGATTGAGAACCCCTTTGGGCTCCATAGTTTTGGCCGTACTGCTGCTGGTTGCCATAGGAACGGTTTCCGTATTGTTGTTGTGTTCCGTACCCTTCGTTACTTTCGCCATATGCCTGATTAGCGGATGAGCCTTCCTGATTACCATACGAGCCACTCTGGCCACTCTGCGAGCCATAGGCGCCGCTCTGACCGCCATAGCTGCCCTGGGTGCGATACGACCCCTGGTTGCCAGACTGAGTCGTCCCCTGCGTCTGACTTTGAGGTTCCTGGCCGTAGCCGTACTGCTGGCCATAAACGACGCCGGCGCTCATCGCGAGGCTGGTCAGGCCAGCAATCCATAATGCTTTTACCATAATTCTACTCCTTGAGTTCTGTTTGCTCGGGCTGCCCCGACAGACGCGCCGGGACATTTGGTTGTTACCCAAACCCGAGTTTGGGCTAAGCGAAAAATTCTGCCAATGGGCAGTTCGCCCCAAATCGGTCTGCGGACCTGAAAAAACCTCAGGAACCCAGCGCAAACTCGTCCTCACCGCGACTGTCGAAGACTCACCGAGGATTTCCTCATACGAGCCTTGGTCTTCCTTGCCTTTCGCGCTTTGCGCGACTTCACCTTCAAGACTCGTTTCACAGCGGACGACCGCCGCCGCACCGGTTTAGCCGCTTTGGGCTTGCGGCGCGCAGGCTTCCGTCGCGCGGTTGCCCCGCCGCTCACCTTCGGCACCGCACGGCGGACACTTTCCAGGACCTTCGCTGCTGCGGGGTGAGGTTCCGCAGCCGGCGGTTGTTCCCAGCCATGAGCCGCTCTGACTGAGAGCATCACGCGCAGAACATCGTTCCAGGTTTGCGGCTCGAGCATCACCGCGTTGGGGAACATGCAACCGTCCCAGCAAACATGTTGGAACGCGCGGGTCGCCTCGCCTTTCGGTGTTTTGAGCCAGTGCCCTGCATGGCGCCCAATATCGAGCCGGCCGTTTGGATCCGTGGGCAGACAATGGTGTCCCGTGCGGTCGTGCGTGCCGGACCCTTTAACCGTGCCGTCGTTTTGCGCGACGTGAAAATCGACCGTCCACGGCCGCAATGCGAGCGTCAGAGCGCGCAGGGCCGCCTCGAACCGTTCCGGGTCGGACCAATCCCATTCCGGCGGCAAGAGCGCATCATCAGGCGCGTTGTAGCCGAGCAAATACAAAAGCGTATGCGCCATATCCGCCTGGAAACCCAGTGTTTTGGGCCGGTTCACCCGGTCGAGCAAATTCAACATCCATCGCCAGCTATGCATGCCGCCCCAGCAAATTTCCCCTTCCGCTGCGAGGCGTTCACCGAAGTCCTCGGCCACCTTGCAAGCCTCGCGAAAGGTTTCCGCGATCCGCGCCTGGTTTGCCTCAGGGGCCGTGCCCCAATCGGCGACACTGCACGCCGAATCAATGCGCACGACCCCATACGGCCGCGCGCCCAACTCCCGCAGCTTCGAGCCAATTCGGCACGCTTTGCGCACCTGCCCCACAAACCGTTGCCGCTCCTCGGGCGTGCCCATTGCTGAACCGCCGCCCGTCGCGCCCCACACCGGCGCAACCACCGACCCGGCGACAAATCCCTTGCTGCGGATTTTGTCGGCCAACCGTTTGATGCCGGCCTCGTCCAGATCAATACTGATATGAGGATCGGACAGGAACAAATCAACACCGTCGAAGCGGACGCCATCGACCTCGGCGCGAGCGGTCAAATCGAGCATCGTATCGAAATCGATACACGGCTCGGCGCCGGGGCTGCCTTTGCCGACCAGACCCGGCCACATCGCGTTGTGCAGTTTGGGGAATAAATGGGTGGTTTGCGCGTTCATAACTTTAGGCCTGTGCCAGCCTTTAACAGCTTGCACGGAGTCAAGCAATCAAAAACCGGAGCGAATCGCCGTAGCGCCGTAGCCAATCCCAAATACTCAATGCTCAACGAGCCTTAATAACCTCTGGAGAGCCGCGCGGTGCCCGGGATTTTGCTCCTCATGCGGGTCTAGCGACCATTGGACCTTGCTACTGCCCAACTCAAATGCCGCTTCGATGCGCGCCGGCGTCACGCCGGTCTCGGCAAAATCATCGGCGTGGAAAATCGTATAGGCCCGGATACCTGCACGTTCGCTCCGACCTCTTGGGAAGCCCTTCCACCAGGGTGCCAACTGTTCCGGGGTGACGACCACCTGTGGCTGCCACGCTTCGGCCAAATCGGCGGCAACGAACCGCCGCCAGACGTCCCCGTCCCACAGGTCGCCAAAGTCTTCCCATGGGAAAGCGTACAACCGCCATCGGGTTGGGAATCGAACAATGTAATAAACCCCGTCTTTACCTGCAGACTCCCGCAGCCGCTCGGACCAGCGCGCGGTAGTGGCCCGGTCTTCGTCGTAAGCGTGGTCACTCATCGGTCCGGCCTATTCCTTACACCAAGGCAGCATGACGCCGGGGAAACAAATGTCAACCGCTCTGAAATCCGATCCCAAAATTTGCCGATTGGGGACTGCACGCTTAAGCTGTTCGCGTTGAGTCGTTGTTCTCCAGCACAAACGGTTACAACCAACAACCTGTGCCTCGCCTGTGGGTTGTGTTGTAACGGCGTCATCTTCGCCGATGTCAAACTGCAACCGGATGATTCCGCGGAAGCGCTGCGGAACCTAGGCCTGCCGCTTAAGCGACTTCCACAAAAGGCTCGAAAAACTGCGCCCTCCCCTGCCCCGCCAACGGCGTTCATCGACCCACCCCTTCTTGCCGTTAATCCGGTTAATCCTGCCTCCGCCGCCGCACCGATGAAGTTCACCCAACCCTGCCCTGCTTATGCGGATTGCCGATGCCAAATTTATGCGCAGCGCCCGCAGCATTGTCGCTCGTTTGAATGCCTGTTGCTTAAAAGTGTCAAAGCGGGTTCCACGACTCCACCTGCGGCACTGACGATAATCCAGACGGCACGTCAACGCGCAGAGGCCGTCCGGCAATTGCTGCACGACTTGGGCGACCACAACGAACACCTGCCGCTGGCGCGCCGATTCCGCCAACTCGCCCGCAAGGTTGAACAAACGGGGCTCGATGAAGAAACGACCGATAAGTTTGGCCGGCTGACCCTCGCCCTTCACGATTTGAACCTGCTCCTGAGCGAAGAGTTCTTTTGAAACCTTAGTTCCCGCCGGCAATCCCATTAACACTAATAGTCGTCAGAGAGCTTTAGTCGGTTTTTGTGGTCTTTGTGCTCTCTGTGGTTGAACGCTCCCCCGCCCCCCGCTCCCACTCCACGCTATCGACCTCCTTCGGCACCAGCCCCACACAGAGGGCAGCCAGAACCATCGAGCCGCCCCCTAACAGCACCGCGTTCATCGGTTCGTTCCCCAGCAGCGACTGCATCAGCTTGCCCAAACCCAGCGACGCCAGGATTTGCGGAATCACAATGAAGAAATTGAACACGCCCATGTAGAACCCCATTTTCTCCGCGGGTATCGCATTGGCCAGCATCGCATAGGGCATCGACAAAATACTCGCCCAGGCGATCCCCACCAGCACCATGCAAATCAGCAGCAGGTGCGGTTGACGAATCACCACCGCCAGTGCCAAACCGATGCCGCCGCCCAGCAAACAAACCCGATGGATGCCGCGTGCGGTTAACTTGCGCACCAACCCGAGCAGCGCAAACGCGAACAGGAACGCCGTGCCGTTGTAGGCCGAAAAACACACCCCCCCCCAGGCAGTGCCGGCGCCGTAACTGCGCGCCTTAGCTAAGTCCTGCTCTAACCCTGCCGCCGCTGCCGCCGCTCCCTCCGTGCGCCCGGGCGCAACCCCGTTTTTGTACAGTGCCGCCGCGAACGCCTGCACCAGCGAGTTCTCCTTTTCCTTCGGTGTCACTGCGGGATTCTCCGCGAGATGCGCGGTGATCAACGCGCTCAACGCGCCCTGGTCGATGCGTTCGCTTGCATCGGGCGGAGGGGCTTTGAGCCCGAACATTTGCAACGGCACGTCGTACCACGCGCCGCTGCCGGCAGTGCCGGTCAACTCGGTTTTGCGCGATTCGTACGCCTTGGCGCTCGCCGCGCCCGCACCCCAGTATTGCTGGTTCTCCGGCTTATCCAGCGCCTGCTGCGTCAGCGCGTCGTGCACACCCAAGGGCACGCCGCCAAACACACCTTTGGCCACGGCCGGGACGAAGTACATCCACATGCAAAACAGCGCGAACCAGGTGAAGAACTGCACAATCGCGAGCTGCCGCATCGCGCGGGGCATCAAAACAATCCCTTGCAGGATTTCGCGGAAGGCGACGCCTGTGCCGGCGGATTCACGCTTCATCCGCTGGAATGCCGCCAGGTCCTCAGGTGGGTATTCCCGGGTGGTCAGAATGGTATAAAGCACGGCAGCGAGGAACACGCCCGAACCGATGTAAAAGGCCAAGCGCACCGCCGGGGGGATGGGGCTCTGCAGCGTCGCTTCTTTGCTGACCCCAAAGCCGTTGGTCAGCATGTACGGCAACCCCGAAGACAGCACCGCGCCGAAGCCGATCAACAACGTCTGCATCGCAAAACCGCTCTTGCGTTGTTCTTTGGGCAACAGGTCGCCGACAAACGCCCGGAACGGCTCCATGCTTACGTTGATGCTCGCATCCAGAATCCACAGCAACCCTGCCGCCATCCATAGCAAGCCGGCGTTGGGCATCGCAATCAGCGCCGCGCTCGCCAGCACGGCGCCCGTCAGAAAGTATGGCCGCCGCCGCCCCAGCCGCCCCCAAGTGCGGTCGCTGGCGTAACCGATGATCGGCTGCACCAGTAACCCGGTCAGCGGCGCCGCCAGCCACAACACCGGCAAGTCCGACTCGTTCGCGCCCAGGTACTGGTAAATGGCGCTCATGTTCGACATCTGCAATCCCCACCCGAATTGGATGCCAAAAAAGCCGAAACTCATGTTCCAGACCTGCCAGAAGCTCAAGCGCGGTTTTTGCATACGAATGCGACCGCCACTGCATCATGGTTTGACGTTACAGGCAAGGCCATAACGTTTGTGAAATGCTCTCCTTGAACCCTGCCCCGTCAGGCCGCGAGGTTTTGGACTGCGCCAGCCCTCTGGCGCTTTTTCAACCCATTCAGGCGCTTCCGCAGCCATCGCGCGGCCATTATCGCTGGGGCTGTCGCTGTGCGCTCATCGGCTGTGCGTTGATGTTGCTCTTGTGGATGGAACCGCTCTCTTGGGGGTAAGCGGTCAGAAAGCGCTCTTCCACCATTCGTTTGCGGCTGACAAATCTGGCCGGTGCCTTACATTCCGCCGCCAGCGAACATGACCGCGTTGGAGCGGAGCGCGAACATGAGACTCATTTTTCAACTGCGGTTTCACACCCGGCCCGGACAGGAATTGCTGCTGGTCGGCGCGCATGAATTGTTCGGCCATGACCGGCCGGAACAGGCGTTGGCGTTGCGGTATATCAACGAGGAGCTGTGGCAGGCCGAGGTGTTGATTCGGCCAGCCGCCCTGCCGGAAGCGCCGATTGCTTACCATTACATCCTGCGCGAGCCGGACGGGTCGCTCATTCACGACTGGGGCAACGACCGGGTGGTGGACCTGGCCGGCTGCAAGCTGGAGGAAATGCTGATTGTCGATTCGTGGAATCACGCCGGCTTTTTCGAAAACGTCTTCTATACTGAGCCGTTTCAACGCACCTTGCTCAAATCCGGTGAGACCGAGCTCCGGATTGCTCCACCGGCCGTTGTGACTCATCAGTTCCGAATCAAAGCGCCGTTGCTGGGTAAAGGCCAAACCCTGTGCATGCTGGGCAGCGACCCGGCGCTGGCCAATTGGGACCCCAGCGTGCCTGTGGTCTTGAACCGCATCCCGGGTGAATGCTGGCTCACGGCCGAACTCGATTTGAGCCAGGCCGCTTTTCCCATTTCTTACAAATACGGTGTTTACGATCAGGGGCGGCGCACCTTTGTCAGATATGAGGAGGGCGCGAATCGGACTTTGGATGCTCGGAGCGGGCCGGGCAAACGAACACTCGTAAACGATGGGTTCGTTCGGCTGCCGGTGACACATTGGAAAGGGGCGGGCGTGGCGGTGCCCGTATTCAGCTTGCGCTCGGAGCGGAGTTTCGGCGTCGGCGAGTTTAGCGATCTTAAACCACTGGCTGATTGGTGTCACGAGGTCGGCTTGAAATTAATTCAAATCCTGCCGGTGAACGACACGATGGCCACCGGCACATGGACCGATTCTTATCCGTATGCGGCCATCTCGGCGTTTGCTCTGCACCCGATTTATCTGAATCTGGAGGAGGTCGCGCAAGCCCGCCAGCGGCCGTTGCTCCGCGGGTTGGAGCAGGAGCGCTGGCGATTGAATGCTCTGCCGGAGTTGGATTACGAAGCCGTCGTGCGCGGCAAGGTGAGTGTGCTGCGTGAAATCTATGCGGCGCAAAAAACCAGGACCTTCAAGAGCAAAGAGTACTGCCGCTTTTTCAGGGAGAATCAGGATTGGCTGGCGCCGTATGCGGTGTTCAGTTGCTTGCGCGACCGTTATGGCACACCGGACACGGCTCAATGGCCGGAGCACCAAAAGTACGACCCTGCGATGATGCAGACCGTCGCTGCGGCTGAGAGCACGGAGAAGGACAATGTCGGGTTTTACTATTTCCTGCAGTTCCACCTGGACCGCCAGTTTCGTGACGCGGTCGAGTACGCGCACCAAAAAGGGGTCATCGTCAAAGGTGACATCGCGATTGGTGTCGCCCGCCACAGCGCCGATACCTGGCAGCATCCCGAGTTGTTCGAGTTGCAGATGCAAGCCGGTGCGCCGCCTGACGCCTTTGCCGTCAAAGGCCAGAACTGGGGCTTCCCGACGTATAACTGGCCGCGAATGCAGGAAGACAATTTTGCCTGGTGGCGGCGGCGGTTCGCCCAGATGAGCCAGTACTGCGACGCTTTCCGCATCGACCACATCCTTGGCTTCTTCCGCATTTGGAGTATTCCGATTGCGGCAGTCGAAGGAATTCTGGGCTACTTCGTGCCGGCATTGCCGGTCGAGGCGCGCGAGTTTGCGGCCCGCCATATTGCGTTTAATCCAGAACGATACACTCTGCCATATATCACTGAGCCCGTGTTAGCGGATTTGTTCGGAGCGGAGGCGGCGGCCGTAAAAGATAAGTTTTTAAATGCGGACGGCGCCGGGAAATTCTCTTTGAAGCCGGAGTTTGCGACGCAGCGCAGGATCGAGCGGCATTTTGCGCAGCTTCCCGCAAGTCCACTCAACGCGCAAATCAAGGAAAGCCTCTTCGATTTGCTCAGCAATGTGCTGCTGCTCGAACCCGAAGAACCGGATGCGCAGCGGTATCATTTTCGGTTTGCGAGCGAGAGCACGGCGTCTTTCCGGGCGCTGGATGCTTTCACGCAAGACCGCCTGCGCGAGCTCTACAACGATTACTTTTTCCGCCGCCAGGAATCGTTCTGGATGCGGGAAGGCCTCAAGAAACTGCCGGAGCTAAAGCGCGCGACGAACATGCTGATCTGCGGCGAGGACCTGGGGCTTGTGCCCGCCTGCGTGCCGGAAGTGATGAAGCAACTGGGCATGCTGGGCCTGGAAGTGCAGCGGATGCCCAAACGGCTTGGGCAGGAGTTCTCGCGGCCTCAGGATGCGCCGTACCTGAGCGTCGTGACACCGTCCACCCACGACATGAGCACCATCCGCGGTTGGTGGATGGAAAACCCGCAGGTGACGCAGAAGTTTTTCAACCAGGAACTCGGGTTGCCGGGAATCGCCCCGGCAGACTGCCCCGGCCGGCTGAATGAAGCGGTCGTGCAGCAACACCTGGCTTCACCCGCTATGTGGAGCATCTTTCAAATCCAGGACCTGCTGGGAATGGACGAAACGCTGCGCCGGCCCGATGCCGCGGCTGAACGCATCAACGTGCCGGCCCAGCCAAATTATTACTGGCGCTATCGCATGCACTTCCCCGTCGAGCGGTTGCTCGGGGCGGGGGATTTCAACCACAGGCTGCGCGGGTTGCTCGCGCAGAGCTCACGGGCTTAGCTGATGCCGCCACTCATTGCGGGACGAACATGCCGGCCCGCTGCCGCCGTCACTGACAAGAGCTCATTCTGGTTGGAGTCGTCGTAATCCGGGAACCAGCAGAAAGTCTCGAGCGCAAGGTTCAACGCCTCGTCGGTGAGGGTGCGGCCGAGCCCTTCGTCACGCGCGGTTTGCGCAACTCGGAATGCGATGCGCCGACTCAGGTCGCGCAACTGCTGCAAACTTGGGTAGAGGCAACCGGTTTGAGCGGCGTGCGCTCCGGCGACCTCCGCCAAAGCATTCGCCGCAGCCAGGAACATCGAATCGGTCACCCGGCTGGCTTCACTGATGAGCACACCCAACCCCAGCCCGGGAAACACAAATACATTATTGCATTGGCCGATCACATGTTTCTTGCCGTTGAAAACCACCGGCTCAAAGGGCGAACCGGTTGCCACCAAGGCCCGGCCGCCGGTATGCAACAGCGCTTCGCTCGGCGTGCATTCGGCTTTACTCGTAGGGTTGCTCAACGGGAAGATCAACGGGCGCTCGCAACCTGTGGCCAGCGCGCGCAGCACCGCCGGGGTGAAATCGCCCGCCTGCCCGGTTGTCCCAATCAAAACCGTCGGCCGGAACGCAGCGACCACTTGCTCCAAGGCAGCCGGAGGCGGGTCGGGCAGACCGATCGTGGCAAAATCCTCCGGCCGCAACGCCACTTCCTGTTTATGCGTTTCCAGCTCGGACCTTTTTTGGCAAACCACCCCGCCGGAATCGACGAAAACCTGCCGCTGACGCACTTCGGTGTCGGTCAATCCTTCAGCGCGCAAAGCGGTGCGGAGCAGCCGGCCGATGCCGACGCCGGCGGCCCCCGAACCGACCAGGAGGAATCGCTGGTCGCGCAGAGCCTGGCCGGTGACGCGCAGGCCGGCGAGAATCCCCGCCAAGGTCACGGCCGAAGTTCCCTGGATGTCATCATTGAAGCTGGGCAACCGCCGCAGATATCGGCCTAGCAGATTGAACGCGTTGGCCTTTTTAAAATCCTCCCACTGCAGCAGCGCGCGCGGAAACACATGCCGCACGCCCTGCACAAACTCCTCGACGAATGAGTCATATTCCGCCCCGCGCAGCCGTCGTCCGCGGTACCCGATATAGTAGGGGTCCTCCAGCAACTCGCCGTTATCGGTCCCCACATCGAGGCTGATCGGCAGGCACAGCGAGGGATGGATGCCGGCGCCGGCCGAATACAACACCAGTTTGCCGACCGGTATCGCCATGCCGCCCGCGCCCTGGTCGCCCAGGCCCAGAATCCGTTCATTGTCGGTGACCACGATTAACCGGATGTCCCTCTGGCTGAAATTGCGCAGGCGCTCGGCGATGTGACCACGGTCGTTGGGGCAAAGAAACAGCCCGCGCGGCCGGCGGTAAATGTGGCTGAACTGCTGGCAGGCCAGACCGACGGTCGGGGTATAAATAATTGGCGTCAGCCGTTCCAGGTTGTCCACCAGCAACCGGTAAAAAAGCGTCTCATTGCGGTCCAACAGCGCGATCAGGCCGATGTATTGCTCCAGCGGTTCCTGCTTGGAAAGAATGTGCTCCAACTCCATGGCTTCCTGCTGTTGGATGCTCAGCACGGAGGGCGGCAACATGCCTCCGATGCCCAACTGATGCCGTTGTTCCAGCGTGAACGCCAAATCCCGGTTTTGTGACGGGTCGCGCATCACTCGCTCCCCCGGCGACCAGCTAATTTTAAAAGCCGATTGGTCTCTCATATGGCAGAAGGTTGACCCGTCCTTATCGTGCGCCATTTGATGCCAAATGGCTAAGCCGCGGTTGTCCATCATGCGCCATTTTTTGCCTGGGGACGACCGGTCGGCCAATACCTTGAGGCATTGGTCATGGTTCGTCATTTGGACAATTGGCTTCAATCGATGCCAACTGAACCTGCCTCCATCACTTTATTATCCGTTCAGCGCGTCGAGCGACGCTTTGACACGGTCGCGTTTGGTCTGCCACTCGGCTAAGCGTTGCTGGTGCTCCTGAAGCACATGTGGCGGGGCCTTCGCAGTGAAATTCGGGTTATCGAGTTTCTGCCGCGCTTTGGCGATTTCGGCTTCGATATTTTTGAGCTCTTTGCTGAGCCGCGCGGCCTCGGCCGCCTTGTCCACTTGCCCTTCCAACGGCAGGTGCAATTCGCCCAAAGCCGCATGAACGACCGGCGTGCCTTTGGGCGGCTGATAATTCGGGTCCACCTCGACGGCTTCGGCGTTGAGCAACAGCTTCATCACTTCGAGGTCTTGCGGAGGAACAGCGCCGGCCGGTTTAAACACGAATTTAACCTTCTTACCGGCGGGCAGGTTGGCTTCACGCCGCAGATTTCGGCCCTGGGTGATGATCTCGAACTTGGCGTTTACAATGTCGAGGTAACAGGCATCGAGTCCGTAGTGCGCGACGAAATCCTGGTCGAGTGCTTTGGGCCAGGGCGCAAACAGGATCGTCTGCCCGCCCTGCTGTTGCGGCATGTCCTGCGCATAGCCCAGGCCGTGCCAGAGCTCTTCGGTAATGAAGGGTAGGAATGGATGGAACAGGCGCAGGGTGTGCGACAGGACAAAGTCCAGTACAGCGAGAGTGTTGGCGCGCCGGGGCTCGGCCGCCGGGTCGGCGCTGGCCTTGGGCGCGAGGCTCGCCTTGCTGGCCTCGACATACCAATCGCAATACTCGCTCCAGAAAAATCGATAGAGGGTTTGGGTGGCTTCATTGAAGCGGTATTCGGCGAACGCGGTGGTGATCTCCCGAATCGCCTGGTCCAGCTTCAGCAGGATCCATTTGTCGTAGCCGTTGAGCAGCTCGGGAACAATTTCGCCCTGGACCTCGCCGCCCTGCATTTGGCGGAAGCGGCACGCGTTCCAGAGTTTGTTGCAAAAGTTTCGGCCCAGCTCGACATCCTTTTCATCGAAGAGCACGTCCTGGCCGAGCGGCGCGCTGCGCATCGTGCCGAAGCGCAGCGCATCGGCGCCGTAGGTCGCGATGAGTTCGAGCGGGTCGGGCGAATTGCCCAGGCTCTTGCTCATCTTGCGGCCAAGCTTATCGCGGATAATGCCGGTGAAATAAACATTCCGGAAGGGCAACTCGCCCATGAACTCAAACCCGGCCATGATCATGCGCGCGACCCAGAAGAAAATGATGTCCGGGCCGGTAACGAGATCGCTCGTGGGATAGAATTTCTTCAGCGTGTCAGTCTGTTCGGGCCAACCCATGGTGGCGAACGGCCAAAGCCAGGAACTAAACCAGGTGTCGAGGACATCGGGGTCTTGCTCCCAGCCCGGACCTGGAGAGTCGCTTTGAACTCGAATCAGATCCTGGTTGCTGTTGACATCCGACGACAGATTGGCAATCGATACTTGTGGGTCCGGCGAAGGCCGTGGGGCCAACTTCTCCGCAAGGGGATGTGCCTCCGGAGGATTCTTACCGCCGGGCCCGCCTTCCAAGCTCCAGCGGTTGTACCATACCGGGACCCGATGCCCCCACCAGAGTTGCCGGCTGATGCACCAGTCTTTGATGTTCTGCATCCAGTGGGAGTAGGTCTTGGACCACCGTTCAGGATGAAACGCAATTCCACCGTCTTCCACTGCCCTGGTTGAAGACTCCACACTCGGGTACTTCAAAAACCACTGCTCGCTCAAGTACGGCTCGATGGGCACATGACTGCGCTGGCTGTACCCCACGTTGTGTGTGTAATCCTCAACCTTTAACAGCAACCCTTGTCCGGTGAGTTCCTCGACCACCGCTTTCCGAGCCTCCATCCGGTCCAGGCCGGCAAAATCTTCGCCGGCGGCAGCCGTCATGTCGCCATTTGGCGCGATGATCACAGTCAGTGGCAGATTGTGCCTCAGTGCCATCGCGTAATCGTTCGGGTCATGGGCGGGCGTCACTTTCACGCAGCCCGTTCCGAACTTCGGATCCACAAAATCATCGGCGATTATGGGGATGGATTTGTTCTGGAGCGGCAAGAGGCAACGGCGTCCCGGCAGGCCGGCGTAGCGCGGATCGTTCGGATTCACCGCCACCGCTTCGTCGCCCAGCATCGTCTCCGGGCGAGTGGTGGCGACCACGACAAACTCGTTGGCCAATGGTTTGCCTTTCGCATCCAGGAGCGGGTACTTCAAATGCCAGAGTTGGCCCTTTTCCTCAGTCATCTCCACTTCTTCATCGGACAAAGCGGTCTGGGCCGCCGGGTCCCAATTCACCATCCGCTTGCCGCGGTAGATCAGCCCCTTTTTGTAGAGCTCGACGAACACCTTCTGCACGCATTGCGAGTAGGCGGGGTCCATGGTGAAGCGCAATCGTGACCAATCACAGGAGCAACCCAGCTTTTGCAACTGTTGGATGATGAGGCCGCCGTGTTTCTCTTTCCAGGCCCAGGCGAATTCGAGAAATTTTTCGCGCCCGATGTCCTCGCGGTGCTTCATCACACCTTCCTTGCGCAGTGCCCGTTCCACGACGGCCTGAGTCGCGATCCCGGCGTGGTCGGTGCCCGGCAGCCACAGCACTTCTTTGCCTTCCATGCGGGCCTTGCGCGCGAGGATGTCCTGGATGGTGTTATTCAGGACGTGCCCCAGATGGAGCATGCCGGTGACGTTGGGCGGTGGGATGACAATCGAATACGCTGGTTTGGGCGATTTGGGATCCGCCGTGAAGCAATTCTGCTTCAGCCAAAAATCGTACCACTTCTCCTCGACCGCTTGTGGTTCGTAAGCTTTGGAAATCTCGGCCATGCGTCACCCGGTAATAGAATTTGAACGTAATGCAGGTTTCCAATCGTTGTCATTACCCATATCTCCTCCAAGCCCGCATAAGTTGCGCTCGCGGACGGCCGGCTGGAACCCCGTAGCGGTGGCCTGTTTATAGACCGTCCAGCACCTCCCCGATTGTTTTTTTGTTTTTCGGCCCCGCTTATTCACCAATCCTCGGCCACTCCAGCTCAAGTCCGATCTGGAATGAGCGGGGCCGAAAAACAAAAAAACAAAAATGAAGAGGGCTGCGACCGGTACTATAAACAGGCCACCCCTACGGGGTTTTTGAGACCGCGCCTCCTCAGTTGCCCGAAGTAGTTTCATTTAGGCGCTCCTTTAGCGATACAGCAGATTAACAATCTGCGCTACACGTTGCCCACTCACTTCTTCATCAGCCGATATTCCAGGCTGTCGGCCAGCGCCTGCAGGCTGGCCTCAATAATATTGTCATGCACCCCGACGGTGCCCCATTCCTCGCGGCCATCGGTGGATTCAATCAGAACGCGCGTGCGCGCGCCGGTGCCCGAGGTCGAATCCAGAATGCGCACCTTGTAATCATCCAGCCGGACGCGCTTGAGCTGCGGATAAAACTTTATCAGCGCGTTGCGCAGCGCCTGGTCCAGCGCATTAACCGGGCCGTCGCCTTCGGCGATGGTATGCTCGGTCACCCCGTCCACCTTCACCTTGACGCTGGCCTGACACACCGAGATGGATTTATCGCGGCGGATCGAAACATGGTAACCCACGATTTGAAACGGGGGTTGCCGGTGCTTCATGATTTTGCGAATCAGCAGCGCCAGCGAACCTTCCGCCGCTTCGTACTCGAAGCCCTCGCTTTCCAGGCGTTTGACCTCGGCCGTGATGGCCCGCGTTTCCGGCGCGTCCGGCGCCAGCTTGAACCCCAACTCCGCCGCCTTCATCAAAATGTTCGTGCGCCCGGCCATGTCGCTGACCAGCACGCGCCGATGATTGCCGACGGCCGCCGGATCAATGTGCTCGTAACTGCGCGCCACGCGGTCAATCGCATGCACGTGCATCCCGCCCTTGTGCGCAAAAGCCGTTTGGCCCACCCACGGCTGGCGCGGGTCATGCCGCACATTGGCGATCTCATCAACAAACTCGGAAAGTTCCTTGAGCTTGCGAATTGCGCCAGCCGGCAGACTTGGCCGGTTCAATTTCAGCGCCAATAAAGGAATCACGCTCGTCAGGTTGCAGTTGCCGGTGCGTTCGCCATAGCCGTTGATTGTCCCCTGCACCTGGCTCGCGCCTGCTTCGAGCCCAGCCAAAGCATTGGCCACCCCGAGACCGCAATCATTGTGCGTATGGATGCCCAACCGGGCGGTGAGCTTCCCACGAACATTGCCAACAATTCGCGTGATTTCTTCCGGCAGACAGCCGCCGTTGGTATCGCACAGGACAATACACGAAGCGCCGGCGTGCTCGGCCGCCTGCCAGGTGGCTAACGCATATTCCGGTTCGTCCTTGTAGCCATCAAAAGCGTGTTCGGCATCGTAAATGACTTCCTTGCCCTGGTCACACAGGAACCGGATTGAATCGCCGATCATCGCGATGTTCTCGGCAGGCTTGGCCCGTAAGACCTCATGCACGTGCAGCAACCAGCTCTTGCCCACCAAAGTGGCCACGGGCGTCCTGGCGGCCAGCACCTGCCGCATCAGGTCATCCTTTTCGACCGCGACTCCTTTGCGGCGCGTCATGCTGAAGGCGGCAATGCGCGCGTGCTTCCATTTCCGCCGCGCCGCCTGCTGGAAGAACTCCATGTCCTTGGGATTCGACCCCGGCCACCCGCCTTCGATGTAATGGACTCCGAAGCCATCCAGCTTCTCCGCGATGCGCAACTTGTCCAACGCAGAAAAGTTGATCCCTTCACCCTGGCTGCCGTCGCGCAAGGTGGTATCGTAGATTTCGACTTTGGGTTGCATGTTCAGGGGCTCCGGAAGGCCGGCAGCCGCGGAATGAGAACTTCTACGCCCGCAGGCCAAAATTGCAATCCGCAATTGTTTGGCTGGCAGGGCCGCGCCTATTCCATCGGCACGAAAACCAGGTCCATGCCCTGGCCTTTAATCGTCAACCGCTCGCCTTCGACCGTTGCGGGGAAGTCCTGGCCGTTGAGGCTTAAGTCATACTTGCCGTCCTGGTCCTTCCATTGGCCGTCGATAGTTTGGGGATTGGAGATCGCCGCGGGAGTCGGCAATTTAAGCCCGGGAATATCCTTGATCGTAATGACGTTATCGGGACGCGCCACCAAAGTGGTTTTGCCATAAGCGCCCTGGAGAAACCCGCGCCACTTGACCATTTCGCTGCCGGTCATATTGGGCTTGGCACGACGCACCGCACGAATCGCGGCGTTCACATCAAATTTCCAGCGGCCCAGAATGTGGATGGGATCATATTTCGGCGAATGACCGGTCGTGAGATAAACTTTCAGATCGGGCAAGTCAGGTTCGACGGTTGCCCAAATGCGTTTGAGCAGGTCGGGATTATTGCGAATGGCATTGGCGCTGGGGACGTCGAGCAGCGTCATGAGCGGGGCCTGCTTTTGCCAGTCATCGGCAAAGTCGCGATCACTGCCCAGGGCTTGGAATTCCGGTGTGGCTGCCAGCGCTAAAAATCCGGGATAACTGGTAATCCGCGCCTCGGCCAGCGGGTTGCGGTAGAGCATGCCGCCGAAATCGGCCATATCGAAATCAACTTGGGGCAACCGATCGACGGCGCGGCCCACTTTGACCAAGCCCGTGCTGTAAAGGTCCGCGCCAAATCGGTTGATGTAGCGCATCAGAAAAGGGTCCTGATCGGGTGTCGCGACCTGGTAGAGCGGATAACTCGCCGCATAAAGCATAAACGCGATTAACACCAGGTAAGCGGCGCCATTCAGCAGGCCCAGGGACAAACCAACGCGATGGTTGAGCCGTTCCCATAAGATGAGGCGTAAATCCCCGCCATGATACTTATAATACACATCGACTTTCTGATGCAGCGCGGCGGCCCCGGCCTTGACCAGAATCGAAACAACGATGAACGCCAGGATTGGCCCTAAAGCCCATTGCAGCAACGGGTCTTTGACGCCGAAAATGCCGAACACCCGGCCCAGCCGGTGCCCCAGCGTGACCGCCACCACCGCCCCCAGCAAAATCCCAAAAAACGACATCCCCACACGGATCGCTCCCTGCCGGTAGCCCAACCCGGCCAACGACGCCAGCAGCAGCACAGCCAAAAGCCAAATCATCATAGTCGATAGTTAATAAACTTTCCGCTGGTAACGCACGCAGAAAATGACAAACCGTAACAGCGGGAGCGGAACGAGCCGGGTGAGGCAGCGCGCGGACTTTAGTCTGACTTTAGTCCGCAACAAGCCCGAACGGCCCAAGTGCGCTGCAACATTATCCAGGCCTCCTTGCGTTAAATGCTTGCTGCGGACTAAAGTCGGCTAAAGCCGGCGCTCCGCGCCGCGCACTACCCTGCTTGCTCGAACTCCAGTTTCCGGCCAAGGAAATTCATGATCTCAGTCAGTGAAACCGTGCCCAAAAAGCGGTCGTGATCAACCACCATCAGCCGGTTGGTGTTGAGGCGGGTCATCGTCGTAACGGCGGAGGCGGCATCGGTCTCCGGCGGGATGATGCGGCCGCGCGCGCAGCCGGCCGCCAGATTGCCCAGCGTAATTTGGTCCCACCGCGCCCGCGGGACCTGCCGAACCTGATCGACTGTGACACAGCCGATGAGGTGGCCGTCTGAAACAATCGGAAAGCTCTTGGCCTGAGATCGATAAACATAGTTGTCCACCAACTCGCGCACGGTGGTTGCCGGTGACACCGTCACCGGGTGCAGGTCCAGGAAGCGGCTGACCGGCTGGCCCGCGAGCGCATCCTGTAGCAGCACCTGCCGATACGACATGCGCGAAGCGCCGCGAATAAACAGCCCAATGACAATCCACCAGACCGCGAGGAAGAAGTTGCCGAAAAACAGACTCACAATTCCCCACGCCATGAGCAGTAAGGCAAAGCCGGTGCCCACTGCCGCGGCGATCCGCGTCGACCGCAGCAAATTCTTGCTCAACGCCCACAGAATCGAGCGCAGCACCCGCCCGCCATCCAAAGGAAACGCCGGGATAATGTTAAACGCGGCCAGGACGACGTTCATCCAGGACAGATAAAAGAAAATCGCGGTGACCTCGATCGGCCCCGCCACCGCATCATTCAGGTGACGTATCCCCCACGCCACCCCTGCCAAAAAAACGCTGGTCAACGGACCGGCGATGGCCATGAAGAATTCCGCCGCCGGGCTGGGCGGTTCGCCTCCCATTTCGGCAACTCCGCCAAAAACAAACAGCGTGATGCCGGTCATCGGAATGCCAAAACCGCGCGCCACCAGCGAGTGGCCCAACTCGTGCAGCACAATCGACAAAAACAGCCCCGCCGCCCCAACCACCGCCATCCACCAATACGTGCCCAACGACAATCCTTCCACATAGGAGGGGAACACCGCTCCGGCCAGGCTCCAGATCACCAGCGCCGCGATGATCAGCCAACTCCAGTCCAGCCGCACCTCGAATCCCAGCAACCTGAATAATCGCACACCGCGTCCAAACATAAGTCTCCAGGATGAGTTTACTTCAGTCCTTTGCCTGCCGCAGCGGGGCAAAACCCGGGTTTCTAGTTCATGGCCAGCAGGGTGTGGATTTCCTCCCAATCCCCAACCAGGTGTCGCGGGCAAAACCCGGCTTTCAACTGACGCCAAAAAACAACTTGCATCGCTCAACACCTGGGGCATTATTAACGCACACTTCGGAACGCGGGGTGGAGCAGCCCGGTAGCTCGTCAGGCTCATAACCTGAAGGTCGCTGGTTCAAATCCAGCCCCCGCAACCAATTTTTTCTCTGCCTCTCAGGCGTCCGCTTCATCCTCAGCCACATTTCATGCGACCTTCGCTTTAAGCCCGCCATGCGCTAAGATGCGGGGTGCCCTCGTTGGACAGCTTGTCGGCCGAATCCACGATCGGCTAACCTGACGCGCGCAGTGCAGAGAACAATCCCAGACATGAGCCTGCCCGGACTTTCTCGTTGGTGGCAACTCTTGTTTGCCTGTGCGGCAGGGGCGGCGCTGGCCCAGTCGGCCCAGGCCCAGTCGCTGACCGTCAACGGCATCAATGCCGATTATGGCTCGACGCATCTGTTCATCAACGAGCTGTCGAATGACGCCGCGCCGCTGGCGATTGTGTTTACCCCTGACGCGACGAACGTCGTCGAGGCTGACGTTTTTTCCAACCTGAACCGGCGCGATTATGCGAGCCAGGCCGGCAGCAACGGGATCGAGGAAGGCATCGTGCCGCCGGACGGCAACACCATCGCCGCGGGCGACACCAGCCACTATTACGCCGCCTATGCCATGTCCCCTACCGCCACTCCCGGTCAATATGCGTTGACCCTTTACGCGCAAAAAACCGGGGTGTACCGCCTGACCGCCCGTTTCAAGGTGGCCGGCAGCACGAATTGGATTTGGTATAGCACCAACGCGCCTTACACGACGAGCAATCGCCGTGATTTTGAGCTGGTGGTTTCGCCCCGCAAGGCCACCGAGGCGGTAATCTACGAGCTAGCGGTCAACAACATCAACGCGCAAGGCTCCGCCGGCAACGGTTCCCAGCGCAGCACTTTCGTCGATCTGTATAATGGGCCAGGGTCGCGTCCGTATGATGCCGTCACCAATCGCTTTAACCTGGCGTATGTGACCAATATGGGTGTGAACTGGCTGTGGCTGCAGCCCGTCCACCCCATCGGGGTCGCCGGCAGCATCAACAGCCCCTATTGCGCGAAGAATTTTTTCGCGCTCTCCCCCTGGATGAGCAAGGCCAACACGCGCGCTGCGGCGATGCAGGAGTTTCAGGGCTTCGTCGCCGCCGCCGATGCGGCCGGGGTCAACGTCATGCTCGACGAGCCCTTCGACCACACCGCGCACGATGTCGAGCTGGCCGCCGAAGGAGTTGCCGATTTCGGCGGGCCGGGCAATCCCGGCAACTGGCAGCCAACCGACCTTATCTCGAATCGTGTCCCGCTTTTCTTTTCCGCCAGCAACGCCTATTGCAGCCGCGCCTCCAGCCCCGGCAACATAGCGGTGGCCCCTGACCGCGGCGATTTTGGGAAATGGTCTGATGTCAGCGATGTCTTTTTCGGCGTCTATAACGCGCTGGTTTGCCAGAATCCGCAGGACAACAACTATTACAGCAACACCGGCGATTGGTTTGACTACACCGGCAGCACAGGCAGTTTTGATGGCACCGCGCAAAACGTCTGGCACTACTATGCCAATTGCCTGCTTTATTGGCTCACCCAGACCGGCTGCACCAATGGCACCCCGCCTGCCCAAACCGCCGTCGGCATCGACGGCATTCGCGCCGATTTCGCTGAGGGCCTGCCTCCCCAATGCTGGGAATACATCATTAATAAAGTCCGCTCGCGCAAGTGGGATTTCGTGTTTCTGGCCGAATCGCTGGGCGGTGGCGCCACCACCTACCGTTCGAGCCGCAACTTCGATATTGTCAATGATAGCGTTCTCTACAGCTTCCGCACCGCCGCCACCGCCGCCAATTACCAATCCATTTTTAACTCCGAGCGGCTGAGTTACAACCAATGCCTCATGTTGTGGAACAACACCTCCCACGACGTCGGCGGATTTTTTAATGATCCCTACCTTGCGCTGCTCCGGTTCATGATCGGCGCCACCATCGACGGCGCCCCGTTTGTGCTCTACGGACAGGAGATGGGCACCATCAACGGCTTTGGCTTCAGCGTTTACAACACCAGCGGCTCAGAAGCTGTCCCGAGCCTCTTTGTTTTCAATTCCCTCCACCCGGCGGAAGTGGCAGGAGTAAGCAATCTGCGCGTCAACCAACTCTATCCCCTGTATGGGGCGGTGGGGCACGCGCGCCTGGCCAGCCCTGCCCTGCGCTGCCCCAACCGCTTTTTCCTCAGCCCCACCCTGCCCCAACCCAGCATCTATGCTGTGGCCAAGTATGTCGCGCCCAACGGCGCCCCTAATTTTAACGAGGTTGTATTCGCATTTGTAAATTTGGATCCCACCAACGGCCACGCGGCCACGTTCAACCTCAATATCGCGCAAAATGGCGCCAACCTGTTCGGCATCCAATCCAACCGCCTCTACAACGTCCGCAACCTGGCGGCCTACCTTCCTGCCGATCCAAATCGCTCCAGTTACTGGCTTTGGAATGGTGGCAGCGGCGGGGTCGCCGGCAGCAACCTCCTCGCAACCGGCGCTTCCATTTCCCTCAACCCCGTTCCCGCAACCGCCAACGGCTGGACCAACGCGCCCTTCGAAGCCCAGTACCTGAAACTCTATGACGTGACGCCCCCATCCGCCCCCGCTGCCCCCACCGCCACCAATGCCTATGTCCTCGGAACATCTGTCACCTTCTCCTGGGCGGCGGTCACCGATCCCCTCGGCGGCGTATCCGGCTACTACGTCACCGTCGGCACCGCTCCAGGCGCCGCCGACATTTTCGCCGGGTTCACCACCAATACCTCCGTCACGGTCAGTGGCCTTTATGGCGCGCAGTTGTACGCGCAGGTGAGCGTCGTCAGCAATGCCGGCATACGGGGTCCTTTCAGCCCCGCCAGTGCGGCCGTGGCCTTGGTGGACCCCGCTTGGATTCCCCTGGCCACAATGCAGAATAGCGCCTGGCTCAGTTGGAATAGCGTCCCGGGTAAATCTTACCTGGTTTGGTCCACCACCAATTTAACGGTTCCGTTCGCGCCGCTCGGCAACATCCTGACCGCCACAGCCCCAACACTCTCTTTCACCAACAACCCCACCCACGCAGCGCAGTACTTTAAAATCCAACTTTTCCCTTGAGCAGGACAACGAAAAAGCTCCTGTTCATTTGAAAACGCCGGGGCTCTGGGCGGCCCACATTTCATGCGATTCCGGTGATCAACCGCTTTTGCTACAAAGAACACCGCGTTTAACGATTTGATGGCGTTGGGTTCCATCAACTCGGCCAGCGTATGAGTCTGGATCACCAAAACAAACCTCAGAATAGCAACACAACACGCAGAAGGCACCGTAACCGTATGAAAACCAAGTTCATCAAATATGCGCTGTTAACCGCGCTCGGGCTGGGGGCATCCGGCATGCTCACCGCCCAGGCAAATACCATGCTCTTTTTCAGTGTGGATATGGCCACCAATCTCGACAACGGCACCTTCAACCCCGCCCCACCCGACGGTACCGGAACCGATGTCGTTGCCGTGCGCGGCACCTTTAATGCCTGGTCGGTCCTGCCATTGTTTCGCGACGGCACCAGCTCGGTCTTTACCAATTCTTTCAATGACACCGCCGACCTCAACGGCCACGTCGTCAGCTACCGCTTCAGAATCAACGGCACCGATGAATCCACCGCGTCCTGGGACAACCGGGCCGCCCAACTGCCCACCACCAGCGGCGCCTCTCTCGCTCTCCCAACTCCCTATTACGGCGACGTCGGCCCCGGCCAAATCATCAACGTCACGTTCCAGGTCGATATGTCCGAGGAAATCCAACTCGGCCACTTCACCCCGGGGGTCGATCAAGTCGATATCCGCGGCAGTTTTAATGGCTGGGCCAATACCGGCGCATACCTCGTGCATGATCCCTCAGTTCTGGTCACCAACCTCGGCGGCATT
Source organism: Verrucomicrobiia bacterium (assembly GCA_035934555.1). Taxonomy (GTDB): domain Bacteria; phylum Verrucomicrobiota; class Verrucomicrobiia; order Limisphaerales; family UBA8199; genus DASYXT01. Next base: position 49,832 of record DASYXT010000111.1, read on the forward strand.
GTCACTTCCAATGTCTATACACTGGAAGTGCCCATCACCAGCGGCGCCCAGGTCCCCGGCGTCCCCGCCACCAACGCTTTCATGGAATGGAAGGCCGTCGAGGACGTCGGCGGCAATTCCAATTGGGAAAACCCCGGCCCCACCAGCGCCAACGACGCCCAAAACCGGTTTTGGGTTAATAATACCAACCAGGTCCTGCCGGTGGTCAGCTTCAGCGACCTGCCCTATGCGCCGCTGGCTCAGGTCGGTCTTAACCTCGACATGACGGGTGTGGTGGCCTACGACACCAACTATGTGCCCAACAGCGTCACGGTCTGGGGCACCTTCAACAACTGGGCCAACGGGGTGATGCTCACCAATAATCCCGCCGGGCCGAATACGAATCTCTTCAGCACAACCATCATTGTTCCCGAGGGCGTCAGTGTTATCTATCAGTTCCGCTACACCAACTCGTTGCTCAGCGGCTGGGTTTACGATTACGCCTCCGACGGCGTCTATAATAACAACTTGCGCCGCACCCTCGAAATGCCCATCACCCCCAGAAGCATGACCACTAACCTGCCCACCGTCTTTTTCCTCGATCTCGCCCCCGGCGATTACCTGCCCCAGGACACCCCGGTGCTCTTCACTGTGGACATGAGCCACGCCATCGGCACGGAGGGTTGGGTGTTCGATCCCAATACCGACGGCCTTTATATCAACGGCAGCTTTGCCAATGGCGGCTTCTATTATTATCCCCAAACCTGGTACGGCTGGACCAACAACGCACCGGCCGGCTATCAAATGGGGCGCGTGGGCACCTCGCTGCTCTATACGAATCTGCTTGTTTTGCCAAGAGGCACGCCCGTTGCTTTTCAATATCAGTATGGCATGGATCCCTATAGCGTTTACGCCGGCCCACTCCAGGACGAGGCCACCGGCATCAACCATTTCCGCGTCGTGCGTTCTACCGGTCTGACTCCTTACGTGATGCCCATTGACGCTTTTACCAACGCACCGCATCAGGAACCGCTCTTCGCTCCTGCCAACATCGATCAAGCCATGGGAACCCTCGCGGGCGGCAACCTGACCATCGGCGCGCCCTCCGGGGGCAACATCCCCATTTCCTGGCTCGGCCGGCCCGGCGCTCAATTGCAGGTCAAAACCAGCCTGTCCGATCCGGTTTGGCAGGCTCTGCCTTCTACCGACGGCCTGCGTTGGACTAACGGCGTAAACACACCTAACGGTCTGCTGAGCGTCACTAACTGGCCGTCCACCGGCAGCACCTATTTTCGCCTGGTCCGGCCTTAAGCTGGACTAAAGGCCACGGCAACTGAGCCCCGCTCCGCCGGGTTGGCGGAGCGGGCACTCTACACTTACGAGAGGTATGTCACATCAACTTCAACGGTTAATCTCCTCCTCATGGCTTGTCGGCCTTTGCGCACTGCTGATGTGGCATCCGGCCCTCGGCCAAACCTCCAGCACCGCCCGCCTTGCGCCTGCCTGGCTGCGCGACGGCGTGGTCTATGAGTTGTTCCCACGCAGCTTTTCACACGAGGGGAATTTCAACGGGATCACGCCGCGGCTCGATGACCTAAAGGACCTGGGCGTCACGGTTCTCTGGCTGATGCCCATCCACCCAATCGGTGTGGAGCAGCGCAAGGGCACCTATGGCAGCCCCTATGCCGCGCGCGATTATTATGCCGTTAATCCTGATTATGGCACAAAAGCGGACCTCAGGCGACTGGTGGGCGAAGCACACCGCCGCGGGATGAAGGTGATTCTCGACATGGTGCTGCTCCACACTGCCTGGGATAGCGTCATGATGGAGCACCCGGACTTCTACAAGCACAACGCTCAGGGCAAAATTGTCCCACCCGTGCCGGAGTGGAATGACGTCGCCGGCCTGAACTACGACAACCCGGCTTTGCGCCGATACCTGGTGGATATGCTCAAGTACTGGCTCACCAATGCCGATGTCGATGGCTACCGCTGCGACACCGCTTCCATGATCCCTACCAGCTTCTGGGAAGAGGCCCGCACCGAGTTCACCAAAACCAAGCCCGACATCATCATGCTCGCGGAATCCGATAAGCCCGAGCTGCTGCTGACGGCCTTTGATATCGACTACGCCTGGTCGTCGCTCAATACCATTCGCGACGTGCTGGGCAATTCGGCGCCGGCTTCGGCTATCGAGCACACCTGGCTGAACGACCGGCAGCGCTATCCGCAGGGCGCACTGCGCTTGATGATGTCAGACAACCACGATCAACCCCGCGCGGTCGCCTGCTTTGGCATCAAGGGCGCCTTGGCCGCTTCCGCATTGATGTTTTGCCTCGATGGCGTCCCGCTGCTGTACAACGGCATGGAAGTGGGTGATGCGACCGAGTCGGGCGACCCTGCTCTCTTTGAAAAAGTACCGGTGTTCTGGCATCCCAAAGGACGCCCAGCGGTCACCGAGATCTACCGCAGCCTGATCCAACTCCGCAATCAATACCCCGCCTTCCGTACTGGAACTGTGCGGTGGGTGCACAATTCCAACGACGCCGAGTTGGTCACTTTCCTGCGGGCCGATGATAAAGATGAATTGCTGGTGGCGATTAATTTCTCGAGCCGCCCAGTGCGTGGCCGCCTCGAACTTAAGAGTGGCGAGGCCTTCGACCCCGTCAAACTTGCGGGTGTGCATTACTCAAACCAGGGCCAGTTGCCCGAGCTTCAGCTCAAGGGCTTTGAATGGCGCATCTACCATCGCCGCGCCACCCTCGCCGCCGCCCAATAACCACCCAATACCCTCCCCATTCGGTGCTTGTCTGGCAACACCGATACGCCTAAGCAATGGTACATGGTCCGGCCGACGGTCACTCCTGGCAGTGCTTGCGCCGACGGCCTTGAAGAAGCGCCGCCCGCCATGACGGTTTTGGGGCGGGCCCACGCTTGGATGGTTGCCTTGGTGTTTTGCGCTGGGCTGACGACGCCGAACTTGCTGCAGGCAATGCTTCTGTGGAGTGATCTCGGAGCGACTCAGGTTCATGAAACCGGCGCAGGCATTGATATTCTCGGCGGGGTGTTGCAGCGCAATGATTCCTCAACCGATACCCTCTACTTTAAGTTCCATGTCGATCCGCTATCGGACGCCACCACCGAGGAGTATTTCGCCGCTTTCCAATTGTTCGAAGGACGGGAGGAACGGCTGGCAGTGGGCAATGCGCTCAAGGCCTGGGCCTACAGTGCCTTCGCCACCGGCGTAACCGGCTCGTCCAACCGGGTGGTCGAATACATCGATTTGCATTCGGCTAAACCCGAGACCACCGGGATCGGAGCCTTTCAGACCTATGAACTTCCGCGTTGGGGCATCGAGCGTACACTGGTGTTCAAGGTGCAGTATGTGCCGGGGGGCAACGACCTGGTGACCGTATGGTTGGACCCAAACTTGCGCCCCGGGGCAACCGAGGCGGCTCAACTCGAAAGTTTAACGACGCGCTTTAACGCTCGCGCCTCGTTTGATCAAATTCATCTTCGTCACGGCGGGGGCGGCGCGGGCTGGATTTTCAGCGAGATGGCCATCGCCACCGCCTTCAGCGATTTGGTCAATGCCAGCGACAGCTCAGCGGGCGGCGAAGCGCCGTTTACCTTCCGGGCTTGGCAACGCGAGCAGGGCCTCTCCGAGAATTACGTGCGGGCGCTGGCTCAAACCCGCGACGGCTACATTTGGGTAGGCAGTGAGCAAGGGGTCAGCCGGTTCGATGGTATGAACTTCTTCTCGCTCGGTCTGCAGGAAGGCTTTCAGGGCGGCCCCATCCGGGTCCTGTTCGGTGATAGCCGCGGCGCTTTGTGGATCGGGAGCGGCGGCAGCGGCTTGAGTTGCTGGCAGGCTGGCAAGCTTCGGAAATTCACCACCCGCGACGGCTTGCCCTCAGACACCATTAGCGCGCTGGCGGAGGATGGTCGCGAGCGGCTGTGGGTGGGTACCCCGGCCGGCCTGGCGGTTTGGCAGGACGGCCGGTTCGGCCCGGTGCCCGGCGCCGAGATCTTCAACGGAAAAGCGATCACCGCGCTCTGTTGCGATCACAAAGGCACGATGTGGGCCGGCGCAACGGGGGTTGGAGTCTGGTTTGTTCAGTCAAACCGGTTTGTTCAACTGCAGCAGCCCGGCGTGGAGAGTTTGCTGGAGCAACCTCATTGCCTGCTGGTGGATCGCAAAGACCGGATCTGGATTGGGGCGGGCGATGCGTCTGTGTTGTGCCGCGACGGCCACCAGTGGCGGCGCTTCGGCATGCCGCGCCACCTGGCCACCCATTCCATCAGCGCATTGGCCGAAGGCCCGGACGAAACTGTCTGGGCGGGTTCCGCGGGCGAAGGGCTTTTTGAGTTTAAGGCGGGAAAGCTGGTAGCCATCAATGCCAGCAGCGGCTTATGCGACACCATGGTCGAGGCGTTGTTGGTGGACCAGGAAGGCAAGGTTTGGGTGGGAACGCAAGGCGGCCTCAATCGCATCTGCGCGCGATATGTCAGCGTTCTGAGCCATAGCGATGGCTTAGGATATGGTGCCGTGGGCGGCTTGGCAAAAGTCGCGCCTGGTGAAATCTGGGCCAGCCAGCCGCACCAGGGGGTCTTTGGTTGGGATGGCCAGAGGTTTAGCCGATTGCTGCTCGAGGGTCTGCCGGCCCGGGAACCTGGCGTCAGCACGCTCCTGGCCGACAGCGATGGTGGTTGCTGGGTCGCCGGCAATTTTGGTTTGCTGCACTTCCGCAACGCTCACGCAGCCGACAAGCAACCTGGTTTGCCCGCGTTAACAAATCTGGATATCCGCGCTCTGGGGCAGGACCCAAAAACGCGCGAAGTCTGGGCCGGCAGCACCAGCGGCGAACTCTGGCATCTTTCGCGAGGCCAGTGGGTGGCCGAACCAAATATGCCCGGCGGCCATCCCATTACTGCGATTGCGCCGGATGCGAATGGCGTGGTGTGGGTCGGGACCGAAGGCGATGGGCTGTATCGAGTTGACCCTGCAACACACGTGGCCAGTCAACGAATGCGCGGCTTGCCGGGCGGTTGGGTGCGGGCTCTGTATCTGGATGCCGCCGGCACACTGTGGATCGGCACTGCCGGCGGGCTGAGCCGGTTGCGCAACGGCGAGCTCGCCACCCTGACCATGCGCGAGGGTTTGCCGGATAACAGCATCTCCCAGATTCTGGAGGATGGCAGCGGCAATCTTTGGCTGGGGGGTAACCGCGGCATCTTCCGCGTGAATAAACAGGACTTGGAACAGGCCGCGGCCCACCGGCTTGCGGCGGTGTACCCGCAGGTCTATGGCCGGCCGGAGGGCATGTTGTCGGAGGAATGTGTCAGCGGCTTTTCCCCCGCGGGGTTGAAGACCGGGGACGGGTTGCTGTGGTTTGTAACTCTCAAGGGTATCGTGGTAGTTGACCCGCGACACACGATGACTGCGCCGGCGCCGCCGGTGGTTTTGGAGCAGATGCTCGTCGATGGAATGCCGGTGGCTCAGCACGAAGGACCGCTGCGCGTCGGCCCGGGCAAACATACCCTCGAATTTCACTATGCCGGCCTCAACTTTGATGTCCCTGAGCGGGTACGTTTTCGCTATCGATTGGAAGGGCTGGACCCCAATTGGATCGAGGCGGGCACCCGTCGGGTGGCTTTGTATAGTTACGTGCCGCCGGGCAGTTACCATTTCCGGGTCAGCGCGTGCAATGGCGGCGGTGTTTGGAACGCAAATGGCGTCGGTATGGAGCTTACGGTGTTGCCGGAAATCTGGCAGACGTGGTGGTTTCTGGGCACCACCGCGGCCGCAGCGTTAATGCTATGCCTCGGGGGCCTCCGCTTCGTCGTGCGTCGTCGAATGCAGCAGCGCCTGCAGCGCCTTGAACAAGACCGCGTGTTGGAACGGGAACGCACGCGCATCGCCCAGGATTTGCACGACATCATGGGCGCAAAACTCTGCCGCATTTCCTTTATGAGCGAGCACGTGCGGCGCAGCGAAACCATCCCCGCCCCATTGAAAGAGCAGATTGGTTCGATGTCCGATGATTCGCGCGAGGTGCTGCGGTCGCTCGACGAGATTGTCTGGGCGGTGAACCCGGCCAAGGACTCCCTCGAGCATCTGGTCTCTTACATCGCGCAATATGCGCAGGATTACTTCCGCCGAACGGGCATCGAATGCGCATTGGAGGTTCCGGCGCGCTTGCCCGCGCAGCCCCTCACCTCGCAGTCGCGGCATCATTTGTTCCTGGCGGTTCACGAAGCCCTCACCAACATCCTGAAGCACTCCGGCGCCACCCGGGCGCGGCTCGAAATGCTGTGCGCTGGAGCCGAGTTTGAGATCACTATTTCTGACAACGGCCGCGGCTTTGATCCCGCCGCGAACGGCGCTTCCTCTCCAACCGCCGTCGCGGGCTTTGGCAATGGTTTGGGCAACATGCGCCGGCGCCTGCGCGAATTGGGCGGCGATTGCCTGCTCCAGTCCCGGCCTGGTGAAGGAACTACCGTCCGGTTTGTGCTTCCGTTAAACCAGGTCGTGTCCTAATAGTAGCCTTAATGATTTCGGTTTCCATTGTCGATGACGAGAAGCGGCTTTGCGAATCCATCGCCACTTTCCTCAACGGCTCGCCGGGCTTCCGCTGTATTAGCATGTACGGCAGCGCCGAGGCCGCCCTCCAACACCTGCCGGCCGATCGGCCGGAGGTGGTGCTGATGGATATCAACATGGCGGGCCTGAACGGCATCGAGTGCGTGCGCCGTCTCAAAGCTGTCGCCCCGCAACTCCAGGTGGTTATGCTCACGGTTTATGACGACGACGAGCAGATTTTCAAAGCCCTCGCCGCCGGCGCCACAGGCTACCTGCTCAAGCGCCACGACCCCCAGGAACTCCTGCAAGCCATCCGCGACGTCCAGGCCGGCGGCTCGCCCATGTCCAACTCCATCGCTCGCAAAGTCGTCGCCTCCTTTCAAACCGCCCGCCAGGTCGGTCAGAAGCAGCACCTGCTTTCGGCACGAGAGCAAGCGGTGTTGGATTGCCTCGCCGAGGGTCTCGCTTACAAGCAAATCGGCGATCAGCTCGGCATCAGTATTAACACCATCCGCACCCACCTGCGGCACGTTTACGAGAAACTCCACGTCCAGTCCCGCACTGAAGCGGTAGCCAAGTACCTTCGGCTCTGAATCTGCCTTGCCGTCTAAAGGACCAGGCAAGGAGTGAAATACTAGTGAAATCCGAATGCTCCCATCGTGCGCACCAGCAAATAAGCGATCACGCCAGCCGCCGGGAGGGTCATGACCCAAGCCCACAGGATTCGCTCGGTGATAACCCAATCCAGCGCCCGAAAGCTTTTGGCGCAGCCCACCCCCATGATCGACGTCGTGATGGCGTGGGTCGTGGACACCGGCAAACCGAAAACCCCAGTCACCAGCAAGATCGTCGCAGCGGTCGTTTCCGCCGCGAAACCGTGGACCGGTTTAAGGTCCACCAATTTGTGGCCAAGCGTCTTGATGATCTTCCAGCCACCGATATACGTCCCCAGCGCCATCGCCACCCCACAGGACCATTTCACCCACAGCGCAATTTCAAATTTCGGCGTGTAAAGGAATTGCAGCGACGGCGGCAGGTGCTCGATCCGCCCTGTTTGGGTGGCAGCAAACAACGCCAGAGCCATTATCCCCATGGTCTTCTGGCCGTCGGCGAATCCGTGCGACCACGCCATATAGGTCGAGCTAAGCAGTTGAAGTTTGCCAAAGAGAGCATTCACCAGCTTACGCCTTAGTGGACGAATCAGGAAAAGAAGCAGGCCCATAATCAGGAATCCGCCAATGAATCCGGCAATGGGAGACGTAATCATCGGAATGACGACTTTGTGATAGATGCCGTCCATGGCGACATGGCCCGTCTTTGGATCGGTTTTCGCCACCGACCACTTGAGCACTTTCCAGGTTCCAGACGAGCCCAAGGCGGCGCCGAAGAGGCCGCCCAGCAGGGAATGGCTCGAACTGGTTGGCAAACCAAAATACCAGGTGATCACATTCCAAACCGCCCCGGCAATCATTGCACCGAGCACCGTAACCAGGGTGACCGACGAAATGTCCACCAGACCTGCGCCAACAGTTTTGGCAACCGCAGTGCCGCACAGCGCGCCCACCAGGTTCCAGATTGCCCCCCAAATGAGCGCCTGCCGCGGAGTCAGAACCTTGGTCGCCACGACCGTCGCGATGGCATTGGCCGCGTCGTGAAAACCATTGGTGTAAGTAAACACCAGCACCATCAGCAACACCACTAGAAGGAACAGCAGCAAGCCCATGCGCCCAGGTAGCTCAGGTGTTTTTCAATACAATGTGGGAAATAACGTTCCCGGCGTCCCGGCAGCGATCGACCACCTTTTCCAGCAGTTCGTACAGATCCTTCAAAATAATCACCTTCACGGCGTCATGTTTCCGATTGAACAGCTCTGTCCGCAGCAACTCCAAAATCAGGTCGTCGGCTTCGCCTTCCACTCGTTGCAGGCTGGCATTTTGTTGTGAAGCGTCCTCCATGTGAAAACCCTGCCGGAGCCCCTTCAACATCTCCACAATGATATCAATGGCTTCTTCCAAAAGTTTCACATGCTTGGAAAAATCGATGTCCTGAAGCTCCTTCGCCGCCAGCGTGTATCGTTCAGCGAATTTCTCTAATGTCTTGGGGATTTTGTACAATGCATTCGACAGCGCCTCGATATCCTCCCGCTCCAGCGCCGTAACGGACGTCCGGCAAAGTAACTCCGTGATTTGCGCTGTGATTTCTTTGTCTCGGCGCCGCGACACGACGAACGGGTCCAACGTGAGCCCCACCCCCGGTTTGAGGATGCTTTGGAGCGCCTTGACACTCGCCCGACCTTCCTCTGCGCTGGCTTCCAAAAGCTGAAAGAATTGGTCGTCTTTACTAAAGAATTTTTGCAGCGAAAACATGACCGTGCCAGTTTGCCAGAACCCTAACAGCAGGCAATCGCATAAGGGCGTGCACGCCACCGCCGCTCAGGGCAATGAACCCAACCTGAAATGCCGCTGCCCAACGAAAACCCTCAGCGATCACCGAACAGCTCAAACTCCCAAATGGTCGGGCCGTCCGTTGCCTCCGTAATGAGCAACCGCACCCGCTGCGCCGTCACCGCTGGGAACTTCGCCACCAGCCGCTCGCCCAAATCCTGCCCGTGGTAGAAGGCCTCCCATTGCCCGTTGGTCCACGCCTCGAGCGCAAACCGCCGCACCCGCTGCTGCTCCCCATACGCCTGCCGGAGCCGCGCCCGGCTGAAAGTTTGCGGCCGGCCCAGGTCCAATTCCAGCCAGGCCGAATGCACGCCGGTATCCGTCGCCCACCGCGTGTCGTCACGGCCATCCACCGCTTTGTCGGCAGCGAACTCCGCCTCTCCCTGATAGACATTCGAGGCTGTGGCTTTGGCATGCAGCGCCAGCGACACCGGCTCCGGCACCTCCATCGCGGGAATATCCAGCGCCGAACGGTCCAGTTCCATCTCCACGATGGTGTCCTGCGGCACGCGCCCGGCGGGCTGCAGCGAAACGGTCAGGTCCGCTGCGCTCTGGCTCACTTCAGCCTGGCCGCCTGTCAGTAATCGGCAGGCCACGACCTTGGCCGGCAGCGGCGGCAACTTGAGCACCCCACTCGGTTCCGTAAGGTGCAGGTAGATCGTTTTGCCCTTGCGCGTCGAGACCCCGTAGTCGCCCGGTTTGAACGGGCCGCCTCGCGTGCCATAGACGCTCTGACTGTACTGGGCCATCCAGGCACCGATTTCCCGCAGACGGGCCGCCTGTTCAGGGGCGATCTCCCCGGTGGGCATCGGCCCGACGTTCAGCAGCACGTTGCCGTCGCCCCCGGCGCACCTCACTACCATCTCAAGCAATTGGGAAAAAGTCTTCACTCCATCGCTGTGCCCGCCCCAGGCCCATTGGCCCCGGCGCGATATCGTCATGCACGATTCCCACGGGTTCTGGTCGTCGTAGCCGCCCACCCATTGTTCCGGCGTGAAGTAATCGCCCGGTTGATGCAGGTTCCGCGCCAGGCCCGGGTTGTCGTCGGTCCCCATATCGAGGCGGTTGTTGATGATGATCCCCGGCTGCAGCTTCTTCACCAGCGCGTATGTCCGCGCCTGGTCCCACGGCGCTTGCCGGCCATCGCAATCGAACCACAGCAGGTCGATGCGTCCGTAGCGCGTCAGCAACTCCGTCAGCTCCGCCTGCATCTTCCGCACGAACCGGTCGTTGTGCGGGCTCCGGCAATCCGGGTCCCGCCAGTCCATGGGTGAAAAGTACCACCCGAGCCGCATGCCCGCTGCGTGCGCGGCCCGTGCCAACTCCCCGCAAACATCCCGGTGGAACGGCGAGTGCATGATGTTGTAATCATCCACCTTTGAGTCCCACAACAGGAACCCGTCGGCGTGCTTGGCTGTGAGGACCATGTACTTCACGCCGGCTGCCTGCGCCAGCGAAACCCAGGCCGCCGCGTCGAAGTTCGTCGGGTCGAACCGCCGATACAAATTGTCATAGACCTCCGCCGGAATCTCTCCTCGGTTCGGGCAGTTGGTATTCGTATTGGCCCGTGACCAACTGATCTCCGTCTCCTTTAGACTCACTGGGCCCCAGTGAATGAACATCCCGAACCGCGCCTCTGCCCACCATTCCAGCCGCGCCGGAATCGGCGCCGGGCCCGGCTCGGCGCCAAATGCCACACCACCGACCAGCACCGCAAGCGACAGTGCCAATCGGAGGTGGAGTTTGAAGGACGGGCGCATGAATATCTTACGGCCCCATTGCGACGGAGTTGGCTCCGCCCTTCAGCGGCTGTTCCTTGCCCTGCCAGACGAAGACGCCGGTGATAGTTGGCGGCAGCTCAACTGTCCCTTCGCACCGCTGGCCTTGAAATTTCAAATCGAGGGAAATGAAACCATCCGGATGCGGCATGCGCGAGACAATTTGGGGCAATTTGCCAGGAAGCGGCGCGATGCGGACGGTGCGGAAGCCGGGTGAGGCAGGGCGAACTCCGGCAACACTGGCGTGCAAGTGGAACAACGGATGACTGCCCCAGGCGTGGCAATCCGAGCGTGTGTTGCCGGGCATTTCGACCGGCGTCTTGAGCCCCTGCTTCACCAGGTCCTTCCAGAAATTCATGCGTTCGATAATCAGATCGCCGCGGCCAAACTTTTGAAAGGTCTCCAGCAGGTAAAAGCTGAAATAGATGGTGGTGCGTTTGAGGTCCGGTGCCTGCAACAATTGCTCGAAACAGCGTTGGGCCTGGGGGCCGGTCACGGTATCTGAGAGCAGCGCCAGACATTGCGCATGCTCGCTGAACTGGTCATGAGCCAGGTTATCGGCGATGAGCCCGCGCGAATCGTCCCAGAACTTTCGCCGGACGGCAGAAGCGGTGCGTTGCGCGCGTTGGCGCAGCCGCTGGGCCAGCAGCGGTTCGCCGAGCGAATCCTCGACCTCGGCCGATTTCTGCAGCGCATAAACGTAGAGCAGGTTATTCAACGCCGAGACGCCGTGTTCACCATCGGGGGCGTAGCCGGTTTTCCATTGCGGCACCCAATCCATAAACGACCAGCCCGGCAGGTCCTCCAGCAGCCCGTCGGAGTTGAGGTAGGGTGGGAACTCCTCGAGCATCGAGCGCAACCCGAGCGCGCGGGCTTTCACGAAAGCCGGGTCGTTGTGCCAGAAGGCGTAATCGTTGAGCATGAGCGCCCAAATCAGCGAAAAAGTGGGCGAGAGTTGCGGCAGGTACGCCGGGTAGCGCTCGTTGACAAAACCCCAGTTGCGACGGGAGAAATCGAACAATTCAATGGCGCGCTTCACCAGGCGATCATCGCGGGTCATCACTGACGTGGTGAGCAGTTCCAGGCGTGTATCGCCGTCGTACATCAACTGCTCGTAATACGGGCAGTCCATGTAGGTCTCGTGGGCGCACATTTGGATGCCGCGCACGGCCAGATTGATCACCCCGCCCAGTGCCGGATCGCCGGCATCGAAACGGCTCTCGTTCTCGTAGGGGTACCGGCTCTCGTCCAGGCCGAGCCGGTGGACGGTCAAAGGTTTGGCAGCGGTCTTAATTGACACCAGGCACCAGCGGCCGGCTCGCCACCAGAGGGTCGAGAATTTCTGGTGCGCCGCGCCGCCCGGCAGGAACGTATCGGTCATGCCGTGAAAGGTTTTACCGATGAACTCATCCCGGTTGCCTTTGGCATCCGACCCGGGCAGATAAAGCGACTCAGCCCAGGCCCAGGTGATCGTGGCGCCAGCGCCCCCGCTGACCTCGCATTCCGGATACGCGCAATAATAATTCCCCAGGTCCCAGAGCAGAAACCGTTCGCTGTTGGCGGGGACTTCCACGGCCGCGCCGCCACCGATCACTGTTTGCCATTGGGACAAGGCAGGGTCTTGCGCCTGCTCGGGACTTATCAGGGCCTTTGCCTCAAGCAATGTATTGCCGGCGGCCATCGCTTTGCCGGGCGCTAGTTCCCGGTCAATCTGGTCGGGCAACCGCGTCGGAAAGAGTTTCCAGCCCGCGACACTTTCGCCGTAGGGATTTCCGTGAATGGGGCCGCGAACAATTTCGGCTTTGCGGTAGTCGCCTTCTTTCCACTGAGGCCCGCAATCGCGGGCCGTCAATTGCGCGCCGATAAAGAATACTCCACGCGTGAAGTCGTAACCTTCCAGCCGCGCGACTTCCCACGAGGCCTTGCCGGTGGTCAACTGCGCATCATAAGGACCTTCGGCCTTAAGGATAAAGCCGCCGCGCCAGGAGAGCTGGGCCACTGGTTGGTCGGGACCGATGCTCCAGACCAGCGCTTCGAGCCGGTGCCTGCCCGGGGAGAGGTCCAGATCGTAAGTGGCATAGGACCAATGCTCGACGTCGCCGCGGTCCGGGCCGCGCGCGATGCGTTGCCCATCGAGAAACAATTCGAAGCGCTCATCGGCACTGACGTGGATGCGCACGGTCGAATTGGTAACGTCGAAACCTTTGCGGAACCGCAGCAAAACCGGCTCGCGCCAGCCGCTGGAGAAAAACTCGGCATGGGCAGGTTCGTGCCGGCCCGGGTGCTCGGGGTACCAGATCCACGCCGCTTGGTCGATGGGCTGAACCGGGTCGATGCCGGTGTTGCCCAGGTAAAGGCGTTGCGGCAGGAAGACTTTTGTGACGGATGGGTGCGTGCCGTCGGCGGCCGCGGCACCCAAGGCGATAAGGACGGCAAGCAAACAGAGGCAGGCGGTGCGCATGAACGCAGTTCAGCGGAAGCGCCTGCGGAAGACAATGGGAAATTCAACGGCACGTACGCCTCTTCACGCCTCTTCACGCCTCTACGCGTGGTGGACGCCAGGAACTATTCAGAACTCAACAGAAGCAAACAAAGCGTCAATCCGGGTCGCTGGCCCGTAGCTGCACGGAATAGAGTAGGATATGGTGCTGTGTTGACGTTGCACGGAGGCCAAATCGGCCTTAGTCTTACATAATGCGTAAGACAGGACAGATGTCACTGAGCATTCGGTTGCCGGCGGCAGAGCATTCAGCCCTATGCGCCAAAAAGAACCGCAGTGCGTGGGTGAGGAATGCGATAAATGAGAAGCTACAGCGCGAGGCGGCTCACCCGGCCACGCCGCAGACAGCGCTGGGCCGTAAGTTATTGGCTGCCCGGGCGGAGTATCAAAGGGCTGGTGGGCGGCTGCTCTCGCTCGACGAAGTATGCCAGGAGGTGGCTGCTCGGAGAGGCGAGCAATGAAGCGCACCTACCTGGATAGTTCTGTACTCATTCAAGCTGTTCAAGGTGTGGATGGCGAAAAAACGGCGAGGCTGCTGGAAGACGCCGAACGCGAGTTTGTCGCGGCGACTTTTCTAAAGCTCGAATTGCTGCCCCAACCAACCTTCCACAAACGCAAGGCCGAGTTGGAGTTCCTGCAGGCTTTCTTTGAGAGGGTGACGGAATGGCGCCAGGCCGATGAAGTTTTGGTGACCGCCGCTTTGACTGAGGCCAAGTCGGTTCCCTTGAGCGCTGTGGACGCCATCCATGTTGCCGCCGCAAAAGCGCTCATGTGTGACGAGTTTATCACGGCTGAGAAACCTGGTAAACCGCTGCACAAGGTCAAAAACCTTAAGGTCCGCTTCCTTCCGAGCGTTTAGCGATTCCTTGAGTCTGCGGGTGGCGGAACGCCAAAAACCCCGGCTTGCCATCTCGCCGCATGCGCACGCCAGTTTAATTGCTCGTTTGTTTGACCAACGCGTGCCATCATGCGCCGATGAACCGTCGCGAGTTCCTTGGGAGTGCCGGCATCCTCAGCGCAGCAGCGGGCCTTGGCTGCTTGCCGGCCATCGCCGCTGCGTCAGCCACCATCAGCGCGAGCAAGCTTCCCCGCTGGCGTGGGTTTAATTTGCTGGAGAAATTCACGTACTGGAACGGAGGGAACCCACCTTACCGGGAGAGCGACTTCTCGATGATGGCGGAATGGGGCTTCGATTTTGCCCGTCTGCCGACGTCGTACCTATGCTGGACGGAAACCTCAGATTGGCTGAAGATACGCGAGAAGGACCTGAAAGACATCGACCAGGCCGTTGCCCTGGGCCGGCAGTACCGGATACACGTTAACCTGAATCTGCACCGCGCGCCCGGCTATTGCGTTAACCCGCCTAAAGAGCCGCTCGACCTGTGGAAAGACGACAAGGCCCTCGAGGCCTGCTCATTCCATTGGGCCCACTTCGCCAAGCGATACAAAGGCATTGCCAATGAACATCTGAGCTTCGACCTGCTCAACGAACCGCCTGATATTCCGGAAGCGACCTACGCGCGGGTGATTAAGGCACTGGTCCAAGCGGTCCGAGCGGAGGACTCGCAGAGGCTCATCATCGCCGACGGCCTGCGCTGGGGAACCCAACCGGTACCGGCGCTGCTGGAGTTAGGCATCGCGCAGAGCACGCACGGCTACGAGCCAATGCAGATCTCCCATTACAAAGCGAACTGGATCCACGGCTCGGATACCTGGCCTGTCCCGACCTGGCCGTTGGAACGGCCGGGAAAAGCTCCCTTTGGCCCCAAAGAGCTGGAGCAGGAACGAATTGTGCCCTGGAAAGCCCTCGCGGCAAAAGGCTCGGGCGTTCATGTCGGTGAATGGGGCGCCTTCAACCGCACTCCCCATAAGGTGGTGCTGGCGTGGATGCGCGATTGCCTTGCGCTGTGGAAGGCGGCGGGCTGGGGCTGGTCGCTGTGGAACCTGGCCGGCGGCTTTGGGGTGCTGGACAGCGAACGCGAGGACGTCAGCTACGAGAATTTCCGCAACCACAAGCTCGACCGCGAAATGCTCGAAGTTCTGCGCGAGGGCTAAGCGAAAGTTTTCTCGCGACCAGGCAGGATGTTCCTCGGCCGGTTAGCTGTCAGTTCGTCGGCGGCTTAGAGCTGAGCAATGCCGTCGCGGCAGCGGGCAAGTGATTCGCATTCGCCAGCAGTTGGCTGACTTGCCACAACTGCACATCACTGAGCGAGCCTTCAAAAGCCGGCATGCCCGTCAACCGTATGCCGTTGGCCACCTTCCAATACGTTTCTCCCACCGGATCGTCTGTGACGCCTTTGCCGTGCAGTAATTGGGGCGGCGGTGGATACATCCCTTTGGCAACGGGTGTTTTCGGTTGTTCCATCAACCCATGGCAAACGGCGCAGTCTTCCCCGTAAATCTTCGCGCCGGCCACAAGGTTATCTTCACTGGACGGCACAGCGCCCTTCCGGGGTGCTTCTCGGGAAATCCTCGCCTTCAGAGCGGTGGATGCAAACCACCGCTCCAACGGCAGCGGCGGCGCAGCCGTCGCCACCGGCGCAAACCCAAGCCAAATATAGAAAAACGCGCAAAGCGGCAGAATGATCATTCCAATGACGAATCCGAGGACAAAAATCACGGGTTTCCTTTTCATAGCTTCACAAAATCAAGCCTTCAACCTATCGCCGGTAATTGAGACATGAAACACCTTACCTTCGTGCAGACGCAGCCGGGAAGCAAGGGACGGCCACTGGCAACCCCGTTTGCGGCCGTGTCCCATAAAAATTCCCTCAGGGGGCAGCCAGAAGTAGCTCTAGGGCGTCATTTTGCCGTATAGGCAAGAGTGCCCTGGTTGTGCACAATCGTGGGTTCCTAGGCCTTTATCGCGTTTTCGTGAGCTCCACAAATGCCTTTTGAACGGTCGGGAACTGGAACTCAAAGCCGGTTTTGACAAGCCGACCCGGGATTACGCGCCGGCTCTTGATGAGCAGTTCGGTTTCGGTCCGCAGCAAAAACGCGCCGACTTCCAACATCCAATCGCTCGCCGGCAGACCAAAGGGCACACCACAGACCTGGCGCAAAGCTCGCATCATTTCCGCGTTCGGAAGCGGGTGGGGAGCAACCAGGTTGACTGGACCCTCCAACTCATTGTGGGAGAGCAACCACTCCACTGCCCTGCAAAAATCCCTTTCGTGAATCCAGGACACGAATTGCCGACCGTTGCTCATCCGGCCGCCGAGTCCGAGTTTGGTCAGGCGGCGCAGCACCGGGAACACACTGTTCTTCCCCAAGCCCAGAACCATTGCCAGGCGCATCGCGACCTTCCGCGTGCGTGGTGTGGCCGCATCGTTAAGCGCCTTTTCCCAGGCCCAGGCGACTTCAACCGAGAACCGGTCCTTGGCCTCAGCCGATGCTTCGGTTTCGCCGCTTTCGTCCCAAGCAGCACCGAAGGTATGGCGATAAACTGTGGCCGTGCTGGCGTTAAGCCAAACCTGAGGCGGTCGGGCACACCGGCCAATCGCCTCGCCCACCACATGGGTCGAGTCAACGCGCGAATCCAAAATCTCCCGCCGATTCCGCGCGTTGTAACGGCAATTGACCGATTTGCCCGTCAGATTAATGACAGCGGTTGCCCCCTCCATTTCCAGACACCAAGGCCCGAGCGTTCTCGCGTCCCATTCTACTGCTCGTCCCGCCGGGCGGCACGAGCCGGGCCACCGGGTTAGGAGCACCACGTCCCAGTGTGCGGCGCCGAAATGGGTTGCCAGCGCCTGCCCAAGAAAGCCGGTTCCCCCGGCTAAAATCAATTTATAGGGTTGGTCATTCATGACCGGTCCTCCCTTGCTCCGCTTCGGCCAAGGCCTTGACGTGGAGCAAAACCCGAGTGTGAATCTTGTGGATGATATAATCAGACCAAAGTTGCCAATAGAACACTGGCCACATTGTGTGGCGGTACCACGTTGTTCCCTCTAAGCAGGTCCAACCATTCGGCAGCGGCGTGAGTTTAAATTGACCCTGTTCCGAAACGAGAAATCCCTTGAGGTGCCGGGGATAAATCGCGTGATACGGCGTCCACTCTTGCAGCGGTGGCGGGTTGCTCGTGACTGTGAATTTCAGCAACCGCGGTGCCTCCCAAATCTCAATGGGTTCAACAAATGGGCCAGTTGAAAAATTGCAGTTTCTCACCGCTCCAGGGCCGGTTCCGCGGATTTCAGCGCGAATGGGGAAGGCGATTCCGAGCTTGAAGAGAAGCTCCTTTGGTGGCGCCAGCTCCGTGAACTCAATGACATGCTTCCAAACGGTTTCAACTGGAGCATTCACCTCAATTGCAGTCACCACTTTCAACGACGGTGCGGGGCCTGTGCTGACCGCATCGGAACCGAGCATCAGGGGAATAGCGAGCACAGCGACGCAAAGCATCTGTGCCGGTACCCGCGGCTGGCGCGACACTTGTACCGCGTGGCCAGCCAGGGCGCCGATGAACGCCAGAACAAGCGCTATCGGGGCAGCCATAATCAGGCAAATGATACCCTCGAACGCGAGGACCAGGAACACGGCGCCGCAAATGACTACGGAAAGGAGGGCCACAAGGATGCTTTCCTCAACGCGCCGTGGCTCTCTCGCTCCGTGGATAAGAGCCGCGAAAAAGCCCATGCTAAACGGCACCCCGACGAACAGCGCCCACCCATAACTACCCAGAACGTTTGTGGCCAGGACTGCGGCACCGGCACCCAGCAACACACTCGCTCCGACGGCCAGGGCAGCGCTGCTGAGAACCGCATTTGGAAGCCACGCTGCCGCCAAACGTGGCCTTTCCCCCGCCGCGCCTCGCTCAGGAGCGAGTGCCAGCGCCACAAACAGAAACCACTTCAGGACCGGAATGACGAACAGCAAAGCGAACCATAGGGGCAGCTTCGCTGAACGCAGCCGCTTTATGCTCAACATTACACCCATCCACAAAAATGGGAGTGAAATGGCCAACAACGCCAGGAACTCACTTGGGCTCTGAGCCGGTGAGAGATTCTGGATCCCAGGGAACGGCTGTTGGAAGTAGGAGAACACGGACCAGTCGCGATCAAAGAGCCATCGCAACAGAACGCGATCGAGGTTGTATTTCAGGCCGAACAGTAAAGCGGCCCAGATGATGAATGGTTTGCGCGACACTGTGCCGCTCCAACCCCACAGCTGATTGAGTTTGATGTCCGTGTTCATGGCATTTCGAAAAGGACACGCTTCGAGTGCTTGTGCCTGAGACCCGCGAATTGGCGCGTGCAACACCGCGAGTCCCGCCAGGTGAATGGCCCAGGCTGGGGCAAACCATTTAGCGTTTGCTTCGCTCTCAATCGAATTCGTGGAGCAAGCTCTGATGGCATCACATCGCATGCAGGAGCCGGCTCGGCGAGACATTCCGCTGCCAGCATGCAAGCGATATTTCTTACGACAAATCCCGTTCCGGCTGTAATCGCGATTTTCACGACCTCGCTCCTTTCCAGGCCGCTACCAAATAGATCATGGGTAGATACGCAAAAACCAGGTTGAGGGCGTGGTAGCCAACGCGCCTGTAGGTGGTTGTCAGGTATGGGCCCAGGTCGAAGATGAACGTTGCGGCGATTAGCCTTAGCGTCCAAAACGCAGCGAAAAAGAGACAAAGCGCCCTAGCCAAAGTGCCGCCCTCCGCCAGCGCGCCGGCCAGCCCAAACGTCAGGCTACCAAAGCTCACCAGGCAAAGACCAATGAAAGCGTAGTACACCCAGAATAATCGCCGGATGAACGCAGGCAGGATCGCGAGGTGCGTCCTCAGTCCAACTACCCCCGGCATCATCAAACCCGCGCAGAGCAAACCCAGGTGCAGAATGCCGGCCAAACGAAGAAGGACAGTCAGGGTATTTGTGTTCATGATCGTTTCCTCAAGTTGCGCCAATTGCGTGAAGCATTGGCAGAATGACGTGGTGAATGAAAACCGGGGGGAACAGCCAAAACGCCGGCAGGCCCGCAACGAGCGTAACGAAGCACCAGCCTCTGAATCCTGAACCGAGTCCCAGTTTACGGCCAGGCCCACTGTGTTCGAACAGGACCGCCAGGCCCTGGACAACAAAGTAAGCCGCCGGTAGCCCGTAACCCCCATGCGCCGGCACGGAGATCACCGATTCGTGCAAGATGCCGGAGATGAGAAATATCAGGAAGAGTGCTCGCCGTGAACCTATTCGCCGGCTCACGGGGGTGAACAAATTCTTGTGCATGAGATCGCTGAAACCAGCATTCCAGCGCCCGCCCCAGAATTCGCTGAGCGAAGCGGCCGTCGCCGGGCTTTGCATGATCGGACGCGCATTGATGCCGCGAGCTCGCCACAAAAGCGAGAGGAGATGGAAGAATCCACAATGGAGCAGCAGAACGATCCCAAACATTCCGAACCAGCCGGCGATGAGCGAGTGTGCGGACGCCATGAAGGGAACGCCAAACCAGATCAACACAGCGCCTATGAGTGCTTTCGTTGCCGCAAGCGCCCACTCCCGAATGACCTGCGGCTGAATGAGCTTGCTTCCGCAAAACGCCCTCGCATCCATGCCGGGCCAGAGGACTGCGTACGCAAGCAGCCGCGGACCTGCCCGGTGTCCGGTGCGCAGAAGGTTTAGAATCGTGATCAACTTCGCGCCCAGGTACAGCGCGAAGGCAATTGTCCACATCCAGACCCAACCAGGCAGCGCTCCGCCGAAACCGAGCGCGAAGGTCATCGGCAACAGCGCCGCAAGCCAGCCGAACGCGTTCACGGCTTGGCGGAACTTGCTCTCCGTTACGGCACAACTGCCGCGAAGGCAGGTCCGGTTCCGTGCCAGCCACCGGTAGCCGGAGCGAAAAACCGAACTGACCAGGGGTGTTTGAGAAACCCAATACACCGGTTTTGCCCACCAGATAAGGCGCGCAATTTGAGCCAGCGCCTCTATTCCGCCATGCACGCGCCCTTCGGCTCGGATCAGCCGCATTTCCGCCAGCGGTTCCTCGCCAGTGTTCGCCAAACGGTCCCTCACCCACGGCGTTTGCAATGGCAACAGGACAAAGCCGTGTCGATGGAGCAACGGCTCGAAGCAGCGGGCTAGGCTCGCGCAAAGACCACATTGGGCATCAAAGCAAACCCAGCCGTTTGCGTTCTTTATATCTGTCATTTCTGTATTCACAGAATTTCCGCTTCAAAAAAAACGGGTCTCTACGACCCGAGTCCGATACTCTTCAAGACCTTGTCACCCGCGCTCAAAAACTTCACCAGCGCTGAGGCCGGCAATTTTGCCACCTGCGTATACCAGGAGGTGGTCGTCTGGAAAAAGCGGTGCAGTTCACGCAGCCGCTCCTCGGTGCTTTTGTCGCTATCCTTTCCCTTTCCGGCCTCCGCAATGCACTCTTCGAGGATGGCGATGGTCGGGTCTATTTCCCGGCGCTTGCGTTCATCCAGCACAATGCGGAACATCTCCCAGACGTTCTTCATCGACTCGAAATGGTCCCGCTTGTCGCCCAGCACATGGACCAACTTCACAATCCTCCATCTTTGCAGCTCTCGCAGGCTGTTGCTCACGTTCGAGCGGGCCACGTCCAAAGTCTCGGCTATTTCCTCCGCATTCAGCGGCTTGGGCGAGATGTAAAGCAATGCGTGGATTTGGGCCACCGTGCGATTGATGCCCCAGCGCGTGCCCATCTCGCCCCAGTGCAGCACGAACTTCTGTTGGACGGGGCTGAGCTTCATATTCTTTAATTTCTGTTATTTCAGAAATAACACACAGGAGCGTTCCTGTCAAGAAAGGCGACGAGAAGACCCGCTGGAAAACTTCCCAGCGTTGACGTTAGGCCACGAATGGGCCACATTGGGGTACATGAGCGCGATCGCCAAAAGCCGTATTGACCCCGAACTGAAACGCCAGGCTGAAGCCGTCCTGGAAGAGATCGGACTGAAACCACGGGCGGCGCTGGAGCTTTTTTACAAACAGATCATCAAGCGCCGCGCAATCCCCTTCCCTGTTCAAGCCGACAGTCCGGAAGATGACGTTTTGAGCCCTGCCGCCCGCCGCAATAAGTTGGCTGATGAGTTTTAAGCGTGAGAACTGTCCCGCAACCCGGCGAAGTTTGGTTCATTGACTTGGGCATCGTCGGTAAACCGCGTTATGCGCTCGTGCTGGCGGCTCAAACCGATGCTCGACTGGCGCTGGCCAGCGTGGTCTTGATCACTAAACAATTTGAGGAAACGCCTTACGAGGTCACCTTGCCTCGCGTGCCTTGGTTACGAGAGCAAAGTTACATAAACGTCCAGAGCATCCAACCTGTGAAGTTCACCGAATTCGTCCGCAAAGCTCCCGGAAGATTCGATGCTCGGGTCATTAGCGAAGTGGGAGCCGCGCTCAAACGCTGGTTGCAGCTCTAAAATCCGCAAACCACGGGGTAGGTAAACACCCCATTGTTCGTTTGACCCTTCTGTGACATAATTTGCGGCCTGTGGCAAAGGGGTGGTGGATTTTTTGTGTCTGGCGGCCCCTTGGCTCCTGTGCTTCAATACGTACGGTGTGAATCCCTGAATCTTTTATGCGCATTGCGATGTTCTCCTGGGAAACCCTGCATTCTCAAGCCATCGGGGGAGTGGCCGCGCATGTGACGGAACTGGCGGCGGCCTTGCAACGGCGCGGCCACGAAGTTCATGTATTCACCCGCCCGGGTTATGGTTCGGGCGGGATCAGCCAGATTGACGGCGTGTGGTACCACTTTTGTCCGCACACGCTCAACCGCAGTTTCGTAGATGAAATCCAGGAGATGTGCCGCTCGTTTGTGTGGCATTTCCTTCAAACGGAGGACTACATCGGCGGATTCGACGTGATACACGCGCACGATTGGCTGGCCGCCAACGCGATTGTCTGGCTCAAAGAGCGCCGGCCGCACCATCGCAGCGTGCTCACCATGCATTCCACGGAGTATGGCCGTTGCGGCAATCATTTCTGGGGCGGCATCTCGGCGCGGATTCGCGACCATGAACGGCACGGCACCTATTGCGCCGATCGGGTCATCGCCGTCAGCCACATGCTCAAAGGCGAGGTGGTGGCAATGTATAACCTGCCCGAGTGGAAGTGCTGGGTGGTTTACAACGGCGTTCCCGTCCACAAGTTCGACGGCTTCATCGATCCCGCGGCCGTCAAACGACGCTACGGCGTTGGGCCAATGGACCCAACGGTTTTGTTCAGCGGCCGTCTTTCCCTCCAAAAAGGTCCGGACTTGCTGTTGGAGGCTGTTCCCGGCCTGCTGCGATTTTATCCGCAAGCGAAGTTTCTTTTTGCCGGCGATGGGCATCTGCGGGGAGAGCTGGAACGGCGCGCCCGCCAGTTGGGCGTGGCTCACGCGACGCGGTTCCTGGGCCATCGAAATGGGGGAGAATTGCCGCAAATATACAAGGCGTGCGATGTGGTATGCATGCCGAGCCGCAACGAACCTTTCGGCATCTCGGCGCTGGAAGGTTGGGCGGCGGGCAAACCGGTAGTTGCCTCTCAGAACGGAGGGCCTCGCGAGTTCATCTGGCATAACGTCACCGGTTTGAAAATCTATCCCACAACCGAATCTATCGGCTGGGGCATTGGAACCCTCTTCACCAATTTTGAATGGGCTCGCTGGATGGGCGCCAATGGCCGGCGAGCGGCCGAGACGGCCTTCAACTGGGATACCATCGCGGAACACACCGAGCGCTGTTATTGTTCATGACGATAACATGACTGAGCCAGCGCCCACCCGACCAGCAACCAAACCTCCAAGCACCATCAGGGCGAATTGGCATCGGTCGCGACGTTGTTCTTCGTTAACCGGGCCACTACAACCTAACGGGTCAACATGACCGCGACTCAATCAATTCCAACGTCTGAACCGACTGAGACCGAGAGCATCGCTACTCGGAGCGGCCTGAAGCTGTGGGTGGAAACGCGTTCGACCGAGCAGCAAATCGAATTGTCTCTGCGCGCGCAAACGCCCAAACGCTGCGTCCTGCACTGGGGCGTCCGCACCAAAAATCAATCCGGCTGGCAGGTTCTGCCGCAATCGCTTTGGCCGGAAGGCACCACAGTCGCCGGCCCCGGCGCCATGCAAACCCCCTTCAAGAAGGACAACGGCGAAAGCCGCGTCGCCATCGCCCTGCGTCCGCCCAGCGACTATGCCGTGCTCGAATTTGTTTTGTTTTTCCCGGACGAAGGCCGCTGGGACAACAACAGCCGGCGCAATTACCAAATCGGGATTCCCGCTCCGGTCAAGCGGGGCCTTTCGCCGATGGGAGCGCTGAAAGCGGAGCTCGACGGCGCAGAGGTTCTCATGGAACAGCGGTTCGACCTGGACGAGGCCGGGCAGCTCGCCGTCGCGGTTACCAAACGCGAGGCGCTCTACCGGGTGTTGCTTTTTTCCGATGCACCCCCTCCTCTGCTGTTGCACTGGGGCCTGGCCCGGCGCTCGCCTCACGAGTGGTTGCAACCTCCCGAAGCGCTCTGCCCGCCCCGCACACAACTACTGGGCGGCCACACGGCCGAGACACCTTTCTCGGCCGGCAACGCCATTAACCGGCTGATTCTCGAGTTTCCCCAAGCCGACGCACCTTTGGGAATTCAATTCGTTTTGAAGCAAGGCGCCGACGGCCACTGGGTCAAGCAGCGCGGCGGGAATTTCTTTGTCCCGATTCACTCCTCGCTGCGCCCGGCGCCCGGACCCAACTCCGCCGAACTGGCCGAATTATCCAATCGCATCATCAGCGCTGAAATGGGCCCCGGCTCCTGGACGCTGATGCACCGCTTCAATCTGTGTTACGAATTGCTCGAACGTGCGCGCGGCAATCTCGAAGCACTCGCGCTCCTTTATGTCTGGCTGCGTTTCTCGGCCATCCGCCAGTTGACCTGGCAACGCAATTACAACACCAAACCGCGCGAACTCGCCCATGCCCAGGACCGGCTGACCGATAAACTCATCGAGCTTTACCGTACGGAAGCCGATGGCCGGCCGCTGCTTCGACTCATGCTCAGCACCATCGGACGCGGCGGCGACGGCCAGCGCATCCGCGATGAGGTGCTGCAGATCATGCACCGCCACCACGTCAAAGAGGTCAGCGGGCATTTCCTCGAAGAATGGCACCAGAAGCTTCACAACAACACCACGCCCGATGACGTGGTCATCTGCGAGGCCTATCTCGAATTCCTCCGCTCAGACGGAAACCTGGGCCGGTTTTATGAGAAGCTGCGCGAGGGCGGCGTGACTCGCGAGCGCCTCGAGAGCTTCGAGCGCCCCATTCGCACCCACCCGGATTTTGTTCCCCACCTCAAAGAGGCGTTGATTCACGATTTCGAGAATTTTTCGAAAATCCTCAAGGCCGTTCATTCCGCGACGGACCTCGAGACGGCGATGGACGCCGCGCGAACCTCTTTGGACGGCGATACTCAGGGTTTGCTTGGGCACGTCTGGAACCATCGCAACGACCCGCCCGAAGCGCTGGTATCGCTCGTCGGGAAAATCACCGAATTACGTTCTCGGTTGTCGCGGCGGCTGCGCGACGGTGAAGTCCTGCGCGCGCTGCTGTATCTGGACCTCGCTCTGGAGCAGTTGGTGCGGGTGGTGGTCGAGCGAAACCTGCACCAACATTTGAGCGGCGATGCGCTCGTGGACCTCGTCGCCTGCGTGCTGGAGAACGTCACGCTCTCTTACGAGGATGCCGAACTGGCCGCGTGCCTGCGGCATTGGGAACGCCTGCGGCCTCTGCCCCGCTTCAATCCGCCCTGGGCGCTGCACGCCAACTCGGTTGTGGACCGTATTGGCCGGGCGCTGGGCGAGTGGACCGAGCGGCTGTATCAATTGCTTCAACCTAAGGCCGAATTCCTCGGAGCCGGGTTCCATGCCGAAAGTTGGACGATCCGGCTGTTTAGCGAGGAAATCGTGCGCGGCAGCAGTCTTGGCTTCGCCCTGTCGATGCTCTTATCTCAACTCGGCCGGGCGCTGCGCACCGCGGGCCATCTCGGCGCCTGGCAAATCGTCAGTCGCGGCAGCGGAACCGGCAAGGTCGAGGTCGTCGAGGCCCTGCGGTCTGTTCAAGGGCAGCGTTTTGAAAGCCCAATGGTAATCGTCGCCGACAAGGTGATGGGCGACGAGGAAATCCCTGAGGAAATTGTCGCGGTGATTGCGCCGGACGTAACCGACCTTGTGTCGCATGTCGCAGTCCGCGCGCGCAACGCCCGGGTGCTATTTGCGTCCTGTTCCGACCCCCAACTCCTCGAACAATTGAAGGCTCTCCGTGGCGAGCAACTGCATCTGGAGGTCACCACGGCCGGTGATGTGGTCTTTAAGAAAGACACAGGCACAGCAACCAAAGCCGCCGCGCCACCCGTCCCCCGCGCGAGCCTTAAAACCTCACGGCCCGGTTTTACTCGCTTCGCTGTCACCAGCGACCAATTCAGCGAGAGTATTGTTGGGGGAAAATCGCTGCGCCAGACGCGCCTGCGCGGCAAACTGCCAGGGTGGATTCGCCACCCGCATTCGGTGGCTTTGCCTTTTGGTGTTTTTGAGAAGGTCCTCTCGCTCGCTCCGAACGCCGAAGTCGCACGGCGCTACGGCGAATTGGTCGCCCGCCTGCCGGCCAACCCTGATAGCAGCGCTGTGGCCAAACTGCGCGAGGCCGTTCAAGCGCTCGCCGCACCGGAGGATTTGAGACACGAGTTGCGCGAGGCCTTTCAGAAGGCCGGATTGCCCTGGCCCTCAGATTGGGAATCGGCCTGGCGCTGCATCAAACAGGTCTGGGCTTCGAAGTGGAATGAGCGTGCCGTCCTGAGCCGCAACCGAATGGGCCTGGCTCACGACAATCTGGTTATGGCCGTGCTCGTTCAGCCTGTCGTCGAGGCCGATTACTCGTTCGTCGTTCACACGGCCAATCCCTCGACCGGCAACCGCGCTGAACTTTACGCCGAAGTCGTGCTTGGTTTGGGTGAAACGCTCGTCGGCAACTATCCCGGCCGTGCCTTGAGTTTTATTTGGGAAAAGAAAACCGGCCAGTCGCGCCTGCTGACCTTTCCCAGCAAGAGCCTCGGCCTTTACGGCGGGGGCTTGATTTTCCGCTCCGATTCCAATGGCGAGGACCTGGCTGGTTATGCCGGCGCGGGCCTGTACGACAGTGTGCTGCTGCCTCCGCCGCGCCAGGCGCGCCTGGACTATTCGGAAGAGCCGCTCGTTTGGGATGAGGAGTTTCGGACCCACACGCTCCAATCGATCGCCCAACTCGGCATCGCCGTCGAGACCGCCCTCGGTTCCGCACAAGATATCGAAGGCGCCATTTCCAAAGGCCAATGCTTCCTGGTTCAGACCCGTCCGCAGATGGAGGGCAACGCGTGAATGGCTCCCCTGCCCTCCATATCGGAAACCAAACCGCTTTCTGCGCCGCAAACCTCATGGAGCCTTTTGAATATGCCCTGGCAAATGGCTTCGATGCCTTCGAGTGGTTTCCGGACAAGAAACCCTCGGGCGCGGGCTGGGATGAGACGGACTTGGCTCCGGCGATGCGCGCCCTTATTAGCCAGACCGCGCGGTCCGCAGCAGTTCGTCTCTCGGTTCACGCCCGCTGGACCATCAACCCGTTGCTGCCCGACGCCGCCTTGGCCCTACGGCGCGAAATTGACCTCGCACAGGATTTGGGCGCGCGTGTGCTGGTCCTGCACCTTTACACCGAAGCGGGAATTCCCGCTTACGTCAACGCGCTCGCACCGGCTTGTGCCTGGGCGGCGGCAGGCGCTGTGCAGCTCGCCATCGAAAATACGGTCGATACCTCACCCGGCGATTTCAATGCACTCTTCGAGGAACTGCGCAAGCGGGACGACTCCACTTTGGCGCACTGCGGCATGTGCCTGGACATCGGCCACGCTAATCTCTGCGCCGCCACGCGCAACGATTACCTGCAATTCGTCGCTCAACTCCGGCCTCACGTGCCCATCATTCACCTGCACCTTCACGAAAACTGGGGCGACGCCGACAGCCATCTGCCCCTCTTTACCGGGCCCGCCGCATTCACTGATGAGGGCGTGCGCCGGCTCATCGCGCAGATGAAGGCGCGCGCCTTTTGCGGCTCAGTCATCCTCGAGCAGTGGCCGCAGCCGCCTTCGTTATTAAATCACGCGCGCGACAGACTCCTGCGCCTGTGGAACGAATGCAGTGCCTTAGTGGAGCGCGGACATTCCTGTCCGCAGCAACTTCCGAACGCCAGCAGGCCTCGCATTTAATGGAAGCTTTGGGTCTGAAGCATTGCTGCGGACAGGAATGTCCGCGCTCCGGCCGCCAATCACGGCCGGATTACCAGCCAGCGCCGTCCTGTGAGTTATCATCGATTGAGCCTTGCGATTGCGAACGCTATGAACACCATTTATCATGCGCTGGTCCTGAACCTTCATCAGCCGGCCGGAAACCTCGAAACGCTCTTGCGCGACCGCGAATGGGAAGCGCGCGAGATACTGCTCGCGCTGGACCGCATCCCGCGCGCGCTCTGGCCCTTTGAAGACGTCGCCCGCGTTCACCTCTCGCTGTCGGGCACGCTGCTCGAAACCCTTGCAGATCCCAAATTCCAGGAACGCGTTTACGGCATCGTCAAATGCGGCGACCTGCTCTGGCATCTCCAAAACCAAAAGATTCTCCAAATCTTCGGCACGGGGTATTATCATCCCGTTCTGCCGCTCATCCCGGCCGCTGATCGCGAAGAACACCTGCAGCGCTGGCTGGGCATCGGCCGCCACTTGTTCGGGCGTGCCCACTTCAACGGTTTCTGGCCGCCCGAAATGGGCTTCTGCATGGAGTTGATCCCGCTGCTGAAACGCTTCGGCTATCGCTACGTCATCGTGGACAGCAACCACGTCGAACCTCTCACACCCATGCGCTGGGACGAAGTCCGTTACCGTCCCCATCTGGCGCGGTATGGCGACGATGAGATTGTCGTCATTGTGCGCGACCGCGATTTGTCTGATGCGCAGGAGGCCGGCATGGATCACGGCTGGTTCATGCGGGAAGTTCATGAGCGCACCCGGCACTGCGACTTCCCACCGCTGGTAACCACCGCCACCGATGGGGATAATGGCGGCTGGTTCCGCAACGTGTCGGGCAAAGGCAATTTCTGGGGCGTGTTCTATCAGCCTTTGCTGGATTTGGTGCGCCGCGGCGCCACCGAGGTCCGCCCCATTTTCATCGATGATTATCTCAACGCCTTCGGCGCGCATGGCTGCGTCAACGTCCGCACCGGCGCATGGAACACCGGCTGGCACCACGGCACCGGCTTTGTTCAATGGACCGGTTCCGACGCGCAAAAGGCCGCGCTTCAGCGCATCCAGGAGACGAGCAATGCGGTTCAGCACCTGCGGCAGCGCGCCGCGGCCAACAGCGGCAATGGCCAGGTCGCCCACCAATTCGAGCAAGCGCTCTGGCGCCTGCTCCGCGCCGAGACGAGCTGCAACCTGTTCTGGGGCGAGGCTTGGGTGCCTCATTGCCATCGCGACCTCGATGATGCCTGGAAGCACATCCACCTCGCCCAATCGGCGCTCGCTGTATAGGAACGCCCAAACGACAGGGACGATGCGGCTTTTCTGATCAGTGGAGGCCGGCTTCCATACGACCATGCGAAGGAGGAGAACCAGGAGGCAAGAGCGGGCGGATGAATCTCTCCTGGGTACAGGCTAAAGGAGACAGTTGAAAACACCAGTGACTCGTGTAAATCGGTATGAGCGTCAAGGTCTGCGTTATGCCAGGACTTTATGCCGAGTTATTGAATCACAAAGACTCGGTAAATACGGTTCATTGTGCACTTTGGTGCCGGTGGTGGGACTCGAACCCACACGGCTGTTTAAGGCCCCAGGATTTTAAGTCCTGTGCGTCTGCCATTTCGCCACACCGGCTGCCTTGGTTTTACTGTATTTCATTATAGAAAGCTTCGGGAGGGGCGCAAGCTGCCGATCCGCCGGGCGTTCATGAGCGTAGATTATCGGTTAAGTTCTCGCTGAACGCCTCATCGGACCGTTCAATCGTGTCGCGGCAAATAAAAGTGATTTCCGGCGTTTCCTCTTTGTGCAAGTAGTTCTGCTCGCTCGCGCCGGAGACGTAATGGGTGCAGTGGACGAGCGACTGCATCCAACGCAGCCGCGTATCGCGGGTCGGGCTGATGTTCTCTTTCCCAAATGGAACGGCCGGAACCGTGATGAACGAATTGCCGCCTTCATGTAGTTGCAACGCGCCGTCATGAACGCGGGCCCGGACGATCTCGCCCTCGTAGGGCACGTCGGCGAAGAATTCGGGAATGTCGCAGGCCGCGCGACGCAGTTCCGGAGCGCTGGAACGCACAAGCCTGACATTTTCCAACAGGCCCAGCGCGGCATACATCGCGAGACAAAAGTCCGAGACGTTGGACCCGCGCGCCTGGGCGAACGCGTCGATAGCCGGCCGTTCGACATAGTTCGGCAACTGGGCCAGCGTGCGGGCCTGCCAATCCGCCGGGATACGTTTGAGATACAGCGGGGAAAACTTGCGCTGGAGGCGGTTCTCGAAAGCGAAGTTCAGCAATGCCGGCTCCCCGGTTTTGCGGTGGCGCAATTCAGTGCGCGTTTCCCGCGGGTCGTGGTCGCTGTCGTGATAAAAGAAAACAATTTCACCGCCCAGCTCGGCTTGCAGGCGCCGCGCGGTCAAAATTTTCGCGACCAGAAATCGCTTTGGGAAAAACCCGCACGGTTGCTGACCGAAGCAAATAACGGGGTGTGGGTTCATGGATAATGGGCGCCGATTCAACGAACAGGAGCTGAGGCAACCGGCACCGGCTGAGGCTGAGAATCGTTGCGGCCAAGCATTGCCTGCAGCGCCAGGCTCAACAGGATACATGCCACGCAGCCAATCGGGTTGTACCAGAGATAACTCAAGCTCGGAAAACCGAAATGCAACCCGAGCACCATTGCCTCGGCGACCATCGCCGACCAGAAGATAGCCGTGCCGCCGACCTGTTTGAAGAAGAACGCCACAAGGAAAAGAGCCAACTGCACGCCGTAAAACAGCGAGCCGATGATGTTAATCGCCTGAATGAGGTTGTCCTGGAGACTCGCGAAAAGGGCGAAGGCCAATGCCACCATGCCCCAAAAAACGGTGAAGGCCTTGGAGGCGATCACATAATGCCGGCCTGTGGCGTCGCGCCGGATGAGAAACTTATAAAAGTCCACCGTCGAGGTGGAGGCCAGGGCGTTGAGTTCGGCGGCTTTGGATGACAAGGCGGCAGCGAAGAACGCCGCAACCAATAATCCGATCACGCCATGCGGCAGGTGCTGGAGAATAAACGTGATGAAGACGTAATCGGATTCCTGTCCTTTGACGCCCGTATGAGCATCCGTGATGGTCGTCTCGGCCTGGTGCCGCACTTGCTGGGCCTGTTCATACGTGGCGAGGGCTTGCGCGCGCGCGGCGGTGGCAGCGGCGCGGTCGCCCGCGTGGCGGGCAGTCAGCCACGCCTGGATTTGGTGAGTTTGGCGCGCGTGCAGTTGACTGTATTGGGTCTGGAGCGCTTGGAGCGGTGCGGCAGCCGGCCCCTGTGCGGCAGCCTCGACTGCGGGTTTATTGAACAGCAGCGGCGAAGGCTGGAACTGATAAAAGACGAACACCAGCGCCCCGAGCAAGAGGATCGAGAATTGCATCGGGATTTTGCAAACCGCATTGAACATCAGACCGAGGCGGCTCTGGCGCAGCGACGACCCGGCGATATAGCGTTGCACTTGTGACTGGTCGGCGCCGAAGTAAGACATCTGCAGAAACAATCCGCCGAGCAGCCCGGACCAGATGGTATAGCGCTTGTGCACGTCGGGTGAGAAATCGACCGCGTGCAGTTTGTTGAATGCGCCGGCGACGGCGAAGGTGTCGGCCAACGACGCCGGAATTTTCAGCAGCAGGATGATTAGGGCCAGCACCATCCCGCCGAAGATCACCGCCATCTGGTATTGTTGGGTGAGGCTGACAGCTTCAGTTCCGCCGACGGTCGTGTAGATGATCGCCACCAAACCTGAAAGGAGGATCGTGAGCGTCAAAGGCCAGCCTAGCATGGCCGAGAGGATGATCGCGGGGGCGTAAATAGTGATTCCGGCCGCCAGTCCGCGTTGGAGCAGAAACAACGCGGCTCCGAACAATCTTGTTTTGGCATCGAACCGCCGGCCCAGAAACTCGTAGGCGGTATAGACATTCAGGCGCCGGAACATCGGCAGGAAAACGGCCGCGATGATCACCAGCGCAATCGGGATGCCCAAATAAAACTGCACAAAACCAAGTCCATCCTGGTAGCCCTGACCGGGGGTGGACATGAAGGTGATCGCGCTGGCCTGGGTCGCCATCACCGACAGACCGATCGTCACCCAACTCATGTTCTCCTCGCCCTTGAGATAGGTTTGCAGATCGTGGCAGCGGCGCGTGCGCCACACACCGTAGGCGGCAATGCCCAGGATCGAGCCGATCAGAACGACGAAGTCCAGCGCACTCATGCGGACCACGCACTCAGCGCGTACAGCAACACGACCCAAAGAACAAATGCGCCGAGAACGAACGCGTAAACCGCCCGCCAGGTGTGCAGCCAGGGTAACCCGGTCGATTCCTCTTCATTATTCGCAGCGGCGACGGGTGCCCCGGTTGATGGGCCGGCCGACTCAGGGCCGGCAGGCTTCACGGGCGGCCTCCATCGGCTCTTTGGGCGGCAGGCTTGCCCAGCGCGAGCAGGTTGGCAAAAAGCCGATAGGCGCCCGGCACTCCGGCCGGCAATTGCCGGAACCAGGCCAGGCCTGTGTACACAAAGTAGCCCTTGCCGTAAGGCGCCACCAGCAAACTGCCTTTGAGAGGGGCCTCGCCTGGGTCGCTGCACGCAATCACAGGCTGGAAGTGGTCATCCCACGTATCGGGAAAATAAAGCCCGCGCTCTTGAACCCAGCCGTCAAAATCTGCCTCAGTAATCTTATTGGGCACATTCAAAACTGGGTTCTCCGGCTGGAGGAAGGTCACTGGAGCGGTTTCGTCGGTGACACGCTCATTGGAAAGGTGAAGCCGATACGGCGCGATTGATTCCGTCTTCACTCCATTAGGCCGATTGTACTGAACGATAACCGTGCCGCCGCCCTCGACATATTGGAACAAGCCGGCAAGGCCGTTCGTGAGGTCGGAACGAACATTAAACGCCCGCACGCCGATAACGACCGCATCAAGCCCCTTGAGCTTCCCCGGTGTCAAATCCGCCCCGGTGAGCGTGGACACCTGATAGCCCATTTCCTGAACGCATTCGGAGACGCTGTCGCCCGCGCCTGGCAGGTAGCCCACCCGATGACCAACTGTGACGAGGTCCAGGCTGATGGCTTTCAGCCGCGCTGGGGGTTGCAGCAGTTGGGAAGGAATATGGGGATAACGAATCTCGACGCGACGGCAGGCGAAATCGCGTCCGCCAACGAGCGCGTGCGCAGTGAAATCGGCAACCTGCGGCCGTGCGGGCGCGGTGACTTGGAACGTGAATGCAACGCTCTCGTTAGCACGGGCAATATGGAAAGGCGATTCAGACGGGCTGACCCGCCAACCCTCCGGCGTATCCAGGTGCAGTCTGCCATCCGTCGCTGGGCGCGCTGCCGTTATCTTGACCTCGACAGCGTGGGTACTGCCTGGAGCGAAGAGAGAATTTTCCATCGCAAACGACAGCGAAACCGGTGCAATGACTTCGAGCGTCTCAGGGTGTGCGCTTTTGCCGGCATCAACCGGTTGCTGCGAGACAACCAGCGTTTGGCCGCCGAGTTCAAATACTTGTTCGACCGGGAATGCCGGAGGGTTTTCCGGCCGGCCAATGAGCGAGCTGTCAGCCACGCGGAACATGCCGATGGGGTGGTCTTGCTGCAACCAGTACGGCTGGCTTAAAGGCGCGCCGGGAGGCAACACAAACGTTTGCCGTTTCTCGACGCGCTGCTCGGGCTTTAAATCCAACCCAACCTTCAGGTCCGACCCAAGCAAAGGAGAACGCACGCCCGCCCAGCGCACGGGAAAATCCGCCGTTTGTTGAACCACGTACTGCACGCTGAATGATTCCCCTGGCGCAACACGCGGTGTGTCAGTGACGGTTTGGACCGACAGACCAAGGCAGTGGCGGACGATCAAATCGAGCTGGTCGCGTTTCTCATTGAGCACTGGCGTCTTGGGCAACGGCGCAAGTTGGGCGCGCAGTTCGAGCAACGCGGGCAGGCTCGCGGCGGGGTTGTTAGTGTCAAATTGAGCCATTACCGTGTCGAGGCGCTGTTCGATGGCCTCGCCGCCCGGCACGCGTTTCCAGGTGGTGTCCACCCCATCGAGCACGTCATGGGTCGCGGGGTCACCGGCCAGCAGTTGGAACGATTCGATGTGCGCGCCGCCGCTGCGGCCAAAGCCGCGGAAATTATCGAAGCCCTGCGTTTTGTGCATCGCACGGCTGCGCGCGGCGATTTCGCTGAACGATTCGCCCAGCACGGGGTCCTGGCCGTCTATATCCACGTGCAACACCGGCGAGCTTTCCTTGGATTCGGCCCCGCGGTTAAAGCCGTTCCAAAGGATACGTTTGGGCTGCCACGGCTTGAGTTGCGTGAGTTGCTCGGGGAAGGCGTTGGTGTCACCAGCCAGCTTGAACGCTTCCAAAGCTAAAATGGCCGAGGAAGTATGATGCCCATGCGTCCCGCCAGGGATAGGCGAAAATCGAGTGATGATCACGTCGGGCTCGAACGTGCGGATGACGCGCACGACATCCGAGAGCACTTGTTGGCGGTCCCATATCCGCAGCGTCTCCTGCGCGCTCTTCGAAAAACCAAAATCCACTGCGCGCGTGAAAAACTGGTGCGCGCCGTCGAGCCGGCGCGCGGCGAGCAATTCCTGCGTGCGGATGACGCCCAGTTCATCGCCAAATTCCGGCCCGAGCACGTTCTGGCCGCCGTCACCGCGCGTCACGGACAAGTAAGCGGTGCGATAGCCGCGGCCGCGGGCGAAGTACGTCAGCAGTTGGGTGTTCTCGTCGTCGGGATGCGCCGCGACATAGAGCACCGTACCCATCTCCCGGAACTGGCGTAATTGCTGCAGGATGGCCATGGGTGAATCCGGGGCGGCCGCCTGGACGGCCAGGCATAAACCAGCGGCGGCGACCGAAACGATGGCAAAGCGGACTAGGCTAATCATGAGGATAAGCAAAAATATATGAGATTGTAGCAGCCGGCGCCAGGAGGCTCAAATTTCGTTTCTTTCAGCCCAAACTCAGACCTTCCGGCGGCTACGGCTGCAATTCTCGAAACACATTCCAGGTAGGGGAACTCAGACTGGGCTGCGGCGAGCGGTCGGCCGGGAAGGCGGGGACATCGGGACCACCGCCGCTCCCGGCTTCAAGTCTTGCAGTTCTTATTGCAGATTCGCAATCAGCTCCTGGTTCATTTTGACGTAACCGCTCTTTGGGCCTTCGGCTTTCACGGCGAGTTCGCTTGAACGTTTCGCCGCGGCGATCGCGCCGTCCTTGTCCCCGAGTTTCGCCAGGATTTTGGCTTTCAGGTGCAGGATGTAATAAGTCTCGTTCTTGGCGGCGGCCGCATCAATCCACTTGCGTGCCTGCTGCAAGTCCTGCCCGTGGTCGTAGTAAAACATCGCCGCCGGGTAATAGGGCTTGTTGTCGCCTGGCTCGGCCATCGCCGCTTCGATGCGCGGCGTCAGCGTGCTGACCACATCCATTTCCAGCCGCATCGGCACCAGAGTGTTTTCCCACGCCAGGTACAGCATCGCCGAGTCGTCCCGGATATCGGTGAAATCGATCGTAAACGATTCCAGATGCTCGGACAGGCTCGTCGGTTCGGCTTTAAACCGCACCAGGTCGTCCTTCGCGTCGTAGCCGAACGCGCCATTGAGGCTGGTATTTTTCGAAATGATGATCGTCCACTCCGATTCACCGGGAATGGTGTAGAGCGCGTATTTGCCCGCCGGGATTTCGTTCCCGTTCAACTTCACCGGCGTGCTGAAGGAGATTTTGGTCGAGCCATTGGCGCCGGTCCGCCACACCTCGCCGTACGGCACCAACCCGCCGAAAATCTGGCGGCCCTTCACTCCCGGCCGGGAATAGGAAATCTCGATATCGGTCAGGCCGACATGTTGCTTGAGCGTGCAGCCCGGGCTGGGCGAGGGGAATTGCAGGCGCGGGGTCTGCGCTTCCAGCGACCCGGCCAGCAGGCAAAGCCCCAGGCTCGCGTACCAATGGAAGTTAGTTTTCATAACGATCGAGTTTAACTCTGCTTGTTCGGAGATAAAGCGCCTTGAGTCCCGGATTATTTAACGACTTTGAACGGCACCGAGTACTGCGCGTCTTCCCACATCAACTTCAACACGCCTCCGCCACCCTGCTCCCGGCTGATGGCCATCGTGAACTGGTGCACCGGCGTTTCCAGCGTCGTCTTCTTCAGGTCCACCCGGGCCAGGTCCTCACCCTGGTCGTATTGGGTCCCCCATTGGCCAATCGCTTTGTTGATGACAAGTTTGCCGCCGTTCTCCTCCGGCAGCGTGTAGAGCGTGTAAGCGCCGGCGGGGATTGTCGTCTCGCCGATCATCAACGGCTTCTGCGTCACCAGCAGCGTCGCCTCGTCGGCGCCCGTGCGCCAGACCTGCCCATACGGCACCAGGCCGCCCCAGATTTTGCGGTCTTTGGTGTAAGGCCGGCCATAAACCACCGTCACGCGGTCACCGTCAATTACCGCGCTGATGGTCTCATGCGGACTGACCCGCGCATGTTGGGCCTGGGCGGGCAACACAGCCAGGGCAGCCGCCCCGGCCACAACCAGATTCAGAATGAGCTTTTTCATAGGCAATATACGTTTGTTTAACACCTGTTGATCGAGCCGTTTATGGCAATCCGGCCCCCATAAGTCCAGCCGAAACGGGCCTCCGGAACGCCGCCGTTGCTTTGGGGACCGCGCCCCTTCTTTTTGGGGACCGCGCCCGCCCCGGGCGCCCCAACCGGCGCCCTCGCCGGTTGGCACTACGCACGGGAACGCACCCAACAGCCGGGCCGGTTCAAAAGTACGAACCCTTAATTTGCCGCATCACAATTAAAGGATGGTCAGCATCTTTTAATTCGTCTGCAGGCCACTGAGCCACTCGAATAGAGCCAGCCAGCAGCAAAACTCGCCCCGCGCCACACGCCTTCCCTTACGCTTTCCTCACGCCTCCCCATGCTGCAACTCTCAAAACTTAATCTCATTATGAATGATGGTTTCATAAATGTAAACTAAACCAAATTAAGCTAAGCATAAACCAATTTCGGGTTAGTAACACTGAACTGAGTGGGGCTTTATTATCAGCAATTGGCGCAGTGACTATCGAGCCGAGGCAAACCGGGGCGGGCTCGGTTCAACCACAAACGCCTGAAATGCTCTGCTGATAACAAAAAATGGCTATGAAACTCTTCGTTGCCGGGTTGAGCTACAAGACCGCGCCGGTCGCGGTGCGCGAGCGCGTCGCCGTGCCGGCCGCCCGCCTGCGCTGTTGCGCCTGCCGGCTCCGGATCGCCGGCAACCTCGCGGAGCTGGTCGTGCTCTCCACCTGCAACCGGGTCGAGCTGTATGGGGTAACCTCAGGGCGAACCGAGGATTTGGCGCGGTTATTCGAAGTTCTGGGCGGAACGGGAACGGATTGGTCGCGGTATCTTTATATCAAGGCCGGCGAGGAAGCGGCGCAGCACCTGTTCTCGGTGGCCAGTGGTTTGGACTCGATGGTGCTGGGCGAAACGGAGATTACCGGGCAAGTCAAGCAGGCTTACCAGGCGGCGCAGGCAGCGCGCCTGACCGGCCGAGTCACCAACCGGCTTTTTCAAACGGCTTTGCAAACTGCCAAGGAAACCAGAACCCAAACCGGGATTGGCCGAGGCGCGACATCGGTGGGCAGCGTCGCGGTCGAACTGGCCCAGCGGATTTTCGACCAGGACCTTTCGGCGCGGACGCTGATGATTATCGGCGCGGGCAAGATGGGCGAGGCCTGTCTGCGGCACCTGGCAAAAAAAGGGCCGCGCTCGGTGCTGGTCGCCAACCGTTCTTATGAACGGGCGGAGGGTCTGGCAGGGGAGTTCGGCGGCCGAGCGGTGCGCTTCGAGAACCTGCTCGAAGCACTCAACCAGGCCGACATCGTGGTCAGCTCGACCGGCGCGCCCAATACCATTTTGAACCGCGACGCTCTTGCGCCGGTGATGGCCAATCGCCGGAATCGGCCCTTATTCCTCATCGACATCGCCGTGCCGCGGGACATCGACGCCGACGTCCAGGAATTGCCCAATGTCTATCTGTACAACGTGGACCATCTGGAGGCGATTGTGCGGCAGAACGTCGAGCACCGTGAGCAGGAATTGACGCGGTGCCAGGCCATTATCAAAGAGCGTAGCGCCGCGTTGGTGCAGAAGCTGCAGGCGCCTGTGCGCGCGCCTGCGGTAACGGCGCCGCGGCCGTTGGAGTGGGAAGCTGGGTCGAGCGTGCGGACCCCGGCGGGGATGGCTTATGCCGGATAGCTCCAGCCACGGCCGGTTGAGATTTGCCTGGGCGCGGCCGGCGCGCTCAGAAGGTGCTTTTGCAGCAGTGCCATCGAAGCGATGGCGCGTTGCAGCGGGGCGTTTCACCCGCGCAGTAGCCCATCAGTAAACCGAAACAGAAGAACCACGTGCCCATGAACATCCACAGACCCATAAACAAGTCCCGAGCCTGCCTGGCGGCAGGCGTGCTGATAGCGCTGGCGGCGGCAGCTACAGCCCGGGCGGCCACACCGCTCAATGCCGAGATCTTCCCGCGCCCGCTCACGCCGGGTGACAAGACGGTTTACGGCTTGCCGAGCACCACCGAAGTATCCGGCGGCCTCAACACCGTGCCGATTGGCGAACCGGTTTACCTCGAAGTGCTGCTGAACCTCGCCATTCCGGCCGCAGACATTACCGGCGTCACCTGGGGCCTGACCTCCCCTGTCGGCTCGCTGGCCGTGCTGACCAACAGCCCGCTGGGCGCCAACGTCCCTGTCTATGAGCCGTCCGATCGGCTCATTTTGCAAGTGGCTTCGCGCCAGTTGCTGCGCCCTGACTTGGTGGGGCAATATACCGTCACCGCCACCGTTACAACGGCCAGTGAGGGCACAACTAATCTGACGCTGACCTTGACCGCCGGAACGTACATGGGCGTCGACACTTGCGCCTTGTGCCATAGCGGCGGCGAAATCGCACCGGACAAGGTCCATCCATGGCAGACCACCGCTCACTCGATGATCTTCTCTAATGGCATCGACGGGTACCTGGGCCATTACAGCCAATCCTGCCTCGCTTGCCATACCGTCGGTTATGACCCGCTGACGACCATTCCCAACGGCGGTTTTTCCAGCGTCATGAGCCAGATCGGCTGGACCTTCCCGACAGTGCTCTCGCCCACCAATTGGGCCGCGCTGCCGCAGTCGCTCCAAAACCTGGGCAATATCCAATGCGAAAACTGCCACGGCCCCGGCAGCCAGCACGCCTACGCGCTCGGCAACACCAACTATATCACCCGCACGGTGCTGTCTGGCGATTGCAACCAATGCCACGACGCGCCGACGCACCATATCAAAGGCACCGAGTGGTATGTGTCCAAACACGCCGGTGTCGATTCGGCCGCGAAGATTCCCTCCGGCCCCAATCGCTCCGTCTGCGTGGGTTGTCACACCGCCAACGGGTTCATCGACCGGATCGCTAACCTCGGCAGCACCAACGGCTACGCCACCAATACGGTCTATTCCGCCATCGGTTGCCAAACCTGCCATGAGCCTCACGGCCAGACCATGCCCACCAATAACCCGCACCTGCTGCGCGTCCTGGGCTCGGTCACCATGCCCGACGGCACGGTGGTCACCAATGCCGGTTTTGGCGCCCTTTGTATGGAGTGCCATCATAATCGCAATGGTTCGGTCACCAACATGCTGGTCAAGTACCCGCTGGGCCAAGCCAACTGGGCCGGCGGTTCCAGCTTCGGTCCCCATGACGGCCCGCAAGGCGACATGATTGAAGGCGTCAACGCCGTTACCTATGGCCAGAATATCCCCAGTTCCGCCCACCGCTTTGCCCTCTCCGATACCTGCGTGGACTGCCACATGCAGACCGTCAACGTCGGCGACCCGGCCTTCCTCCATGCCGGCGGCCATACCTTCGAAATGAGCTACCCGGTCGTGAACAATGGCGTCACCAACATGGTCGCCAAGACCGACGTGTGCGCCCAGTGCCATGGCCCGATGACCTCCTTCGACTTCCCCATCGCTGATTACGACGGCGACGGCGTCATTCAGGGCGTCCAGACCGAAATCCAAAACCTGCTCAACAAGCTCTCGACCATGTTGCCCAACTCGGCAGGTGTGATCGACGGCCTGGTCAAAACCAGTCTCTCAGTAAAAACGAATTGGACGCAGGCACAACTCAAAGCTGCTTACAACTGGCAATTCGTCGCCAACGACGGCAGCCTGGGCGTGCACAACGCGCCGTTTGCCGCTGGCATCCTCAAGGCCTCGATTGCCGACCTCAGCGGCACCTCGGTCGCCGGCGGCCTGCCCGATTGGTGGGTGGTCCAATACTTCGGCTCGACCACCAACCTGCTGGGCTTGCCCAACGCCACTCCGGCCGGAGACGGCGTGCCCAACTGGGTCAAGTATGCGCTGGGCCTCAACCCGCTCATCCCGGGCGTGACCAACGCCGTCGGCGGCGTGGTCTGGGCGGATGGCAGCACACTCAACGGCAACAACCCGACCAACACCATCGAGATCTACACGGCCGCCGAGGTGGCGTTCGATACGCAAAGCAATGCGACTTACTGGGTCCAGGGCATCTCCTCCTGGTCGCAAGGCTGGCAAGCCATCAGCGGGCCCATCACCGGCACCGGCGAGGCTTACAGTTACCTGACCCCGACGCGCCAGAACGTCAAACAGTTCTTCCGCGTCGTGCACACTCCGTAGTCCAGGCGCATAGAAGGCCGCTAATCCTAATCACGCAAGCCCCCTCCGCAGCAGTGCGGAGGGGGCTTTGTAACTGTAACATTGGGGATGATGGCGTAGGGGCCCGAAGAGGAGACGGGAAACGGCAAGCGTGTCGCGAGCGCGGGGTCAGACCGTAGAAATGCCCCTGGATTCCCACACCTCTGCAACACCAACTCTTATGCTGATTGAACAAATTCCATAAGCCGGGCAATCTCGCACCATGGCGCGGCCGATGCGCGTCGAATATCCGGGAGCGATCTAGCCGCTTTGGACCAGGGGTGAGGCATCCCAGGCGCTTGCGGTTTGTTCCTTGTCAACTGGCCCATTTCTGCCTACCCAGTGCGCGTGATGGACAGGACGCCTGCAATCCGGTGCCGCGCGCTGGTTAAA
Source organism: Verrucomicrobiia bacterium (assembly GCA_035934555.1). Lineage (GTDB taxonomy): Bacteria > Verrucomicrobiota > Verrucomicrobiia > Limisphaerales > UBA8199 > DASYXT01. The sequence goes on from DASYXT010000111.1 coordinate 90,503, forward strand.
GATTATGGCAGCCTGCGTGCTGTTGACGGGCTGGACCTGGAGGTGATGGGAGGCGAATGCTTCGGCCTGCTGGGGCCGAACGGGGCAGGCAAGACCACGACGGTGGAGATACTGGAGGGGTTGCTCGAGGCCACCGCCGGAACGGTCGAGGTGCTCGGATGCACCTGGCGGAGGGACGCGCGGCGCTTGCGCGAGCGGATCGGCATTTCCCTGCAAGAAACCAACCTCGCCGACAAGCTCACGGTGGAGGAGACCTTGGTCCTGTTCCGCTCGTTTTACGCGGCCGGGCCCGAGATTGAGAGCCTGCTGGAGTTGGTCTCGCTGACGGACAAACGCGCCACGTGGTACACCAAATTATCGGGTGGCCAGAAGCAGCGCCTCGCCGTGGCCTGCGCGCTGGTCGGCGCGCCGGAGTTGCTGTTCCTGGATGAGCCCACGACCGGGTTGGACCCGCAGTCGCGCCGACAACTCTGGGCTTTAATCGAACGGTTCAAAGCGGAAGGACGAACGGTGTTGCTGACCACGCATTACATGGATGAAGCAGAGCGGTTGTGTGACCGTGTGGCGATCGTTGACAAGGGAAAAGTCATCGCGCTGGGGACCCCGCGCGAGCTTATTCAGTCGTTGGGCGGGACGGAGGTGATCGAGTTCACCTGCGACGGCGCGGTTGAAGAGGCCTGGGCAAAGGCCTTGCCCGGGGTGCATGCAGTGAAAAGCCGCAACGACGGGCTGGCGCTGACGGTCGAGCAGTTGCACAAAACGCTGCCGCTGGTGCTGGCCCACCTGCAACGGGCCGGGCGGGCGTTGACCGGGCTGTCAACGCACCACGCGACTCTGGAAGATGTGTTCGTGAACCTGACGGGGAGGCACCTGCGGGATTGATTACATTGAGCATTTGATATTTTCCATTGCTTAAATGCACAATGCCGTCTGGTCCATAAGATGGAACTAAACCGCACCACCGAGCACCGGCATCCGCTGGGGCAATTGTCTCTGATGCGCTTCCGCATTTTTGTGCGCGAACCGGCGGTCCTGTTTTGGACGTACGGTTTCCCCTTGCTGCTGGCGCTGGTGCTGGGAAGCGCGTTCCGCAATCGGCCGCCCGAACCGGTCGAGGTGGCGGTGATAGCCACCACCGGGGCGGAGGACTGTCGCGATGCGCTGGCCCGAACACCGTCGGTGCGCGTTCGCTGGTTGAATGCCCAGGACGCTCGGGCAGCGTTGCGCGCGGGCAAAGTTTCGCTGGTGGTCGAGCCGGACCGGCCCCGAACCTATCAATTTGATCCGACTCGGCCGGAAAGCCGCCTGGCGCGAGCCGTGGTGGATGATGCGCTGCAGCGAGCTGACGGGCGAGTCGATCCGGCGCCGGTGAAGGACCGGTTGGTGACCGAGCCCGGGTCGCGCTACATCGATTTCCTGATTCCCGGCTTACTGGGGTTCAATCTCATGCAAGGGGGGCTCTGGGGCGTAGGCTTCATGATCGTGGACATGCGCGTACGCAAGCTGATCAAGCGCCTGACGGCCACCCCCATGTCGCGCGCGGATTTTCTGCTGTCCTTCGTGTTGGTGCGGGCCCTGTTCCTGATTGTCGAGTTGCCGATATTGATTGGGTTCGCGCACTGGGTGTTTGGCGTGCCGATTCGCGGCTCGCTACTGCTGCTGCTCGCCCTGGGGATTTTGGGCTCTCTCGTATTCGCTGGCATCGGGCTGCTGCTGGGCGCGCGGCCCAAAACGACGCAGACCGCCGCCGGCCTGGTAAACCTGGTCAGCCTGCCCATGATTGTATGTTCGGGCGTTTTCTTTTCCGCCGCGCGCTTTCCCGACGTGTTTCAACCGGTGCTCCATGCCTTGCCGCTGACCGCGCTGATCGAAAGCATGCGGACGGTGATGCTCGACGGTGCAGGCCTGGTCGCCGTTGCAGGGCAGGTCCTGGTCATGCTCTTGTGGGGCGGGTTCTGTTTCGTTGTCGCCCTCAGGCTGTTCCGGTGGCAGTAGGAAATGCTTCCTAAAAACTGAAAGTGTTCTTCTTTGTTTTCTGCACCCGCCCGTCGAAATAGCAGGCGTTCTTGCCCGACCAAATCCCTGCCGCCGGATGGAAGGCCGCCGCGTCACCCATCAGCGGCGTATTCAATCGGCCGTCGAAGAGTTCATCGACCACCGTTTTGGTCAGGTCGGACCAATCTTCGGGATCGTCATAGGAGGCCCCATTGAGCCAGCCATTCCACTCGTAGCTGGTATGTTCGTTGGGGAAAATGGAAGTATCGGCTGGGCAGCGGAAGACGTCGCGCGACTTCACATAAGGGAGAAGAGCATTGGTAATCGAGGGGAGCGGCGGCTGGTTGGTGCCCTGGCTGGGCAAAGGCCAGGCGCAGACGGGGAGGTGGTTATCGTTGTCATCAACATAGAGGTTAAGCGCGACGCTGAGTTGATGCAGGTTATTAGCGCAGGCGGCAGATTGGCCACGGCGCCTGGCGTTCGCGAGGGAGGGCAGTATCAAGCTGGCCAGCAACGCTATAATACCCATCACCACCAGCAGCTCAATGAGACTAAAGCCACCCCGGGGGAATGCGGGCGCCTTCGTCAGCGCGCCGGTAGGAACCCCATTGTTCTGGACCATCGACAAGGATTGTCGGACGTCCCCGAGGAAATCCCTCCCGTTGGTGGGTCGATTCATGGATTAAGGATTGCGCAGCGCCGCCAGCGTCGTCATCAGTTCGCGGATCACCGCTTGCTGCGCTGCGCGGTAATAAACATCCTGCGACTGGTACTGCGCCGTGGCCTGGCGCAGCATAGCTCTGCCGGCATCGGAATTCAGGCGCGCCCGCAAGTCCTCTTTTTCCTGCACCGAAATCGTCTGGCGATAGTGTGCGAGCCAATCCGCCATGGCCTGGGTGTTGGCGGCTTTCTGCGGCGCCGGCGTATGAGACACAATAAAATTGAGGCCTTTAATGTGATTTACATCGAAAAAATCCAGGAACGCCCGTTCACGGTTGGTCGCCTCAGTCAGCGGGCCGTAGCGGGCTTGGAGAAACACCTCAATTCGTTGATTAGGGTCCCGAACGTGCCGAGCCGCCAAACCGGCACGCACGTCGCGCATGACTTCTTTAGGGGGGTAATGGCGGAAAGTGTGCAGCCAGAGAACGACCGTGGCCCCGGCCAAAAGGCAGACAATTCCAGCCATCGTCACGATGATTCTCGTGAAGCGCCTTTTCATTGGTTTGGGCTCAAACCACTGATTATCCGAGACACCGCTGTATGTATCAGGCTGAGGGAAACTGCGCACGCGTAAAGTGCTGTCGGGGTCCCCTATCAGCCCCTATCAGCCCTGCAGCGCCGATTCAAGAAGGGGCTGGAACGGCCTCGTCCTCGAGAGTCCTCGAGAGGCTGGGAATTTACGACGGTCCCCCTGGGACCAGGTCGTCAACCCGGCCCCATTGACCTGTCCCTTCAGTGGATAAGGCTTCCTTTGCAGCCGGCGCTCGGTATGTTGGCCGCATACCAATGTCGAGCCGCACGCTTGCGACAACCGTGGCCTTCCTGGCGGCGCTGTGGCCGTTTGCGGGCACTGGTTATGGCGGCTTGCTGGAGAGCCCGGCTGATCGGCCTGCTACTCGCGCTGAAATCCTTCGCGGCGGTTTATCTCCGTTGCGCACTTGTTACGAGGTCATTTCCTATCACATTGACGTTCGGATTGATCCGTTCGCCAAAACCATCAGGGGCTCCAACACGATTGGTTTCACGGCCACGGTGGATTTCGACAAATTGCAGGTGGATCTCTTCACGAATCTGGACATTTCAAGCATCCGGCTGGACGGTGACATCAAGGCCAGGTTCACCCGGGAGTTTAATGCCGTGTTCGTCCAACTGCCGGGCAAGGTGCTCAAGGATTCCACACATAGACTGACTATCGCCTACGGGGGAAGTCCCTGGGTGGCGCAGCGGCCGCCGTGGGACGGCGGGGTAACCTGGGACCACGATGCTCAGGGCAACCCGTGGGCTTGCGTAACGTGCGAAGGGCTCGGGGCCAGCGTTTGGTGGCCCAATAAGGACCATCCGACGGCCAAACCGAGCGACGTCACCATCAGCGTGACGGTGCCACCCGGTTTGGAGGATGTTTCCAATGGCCGCTTGCTCTCGACGAATGTCCTGGCGGATGGCTGGACCCAATATAACTGGCACGTGAGTTATCCGATTAACAACTACAATGTGACTTTCAATATCGGCAAATTCGCCCACTTCAGCGATACCTATGAGAGCGCTGGCCAGCCGCTGACCCTTGATTACTACGTCATGCCGCAAAATCTCCAAAAGGCCCACCGGCAATTCACCGATGTCAGACGCATGCTGTCGTCATACGAAAGGTATTTCGGGCCGTATCCCTTTGCGCGGGACGGCTACAAATTGATCGAGAGTCCCCATGCCGGAATGGAACACCAGAGTGCGGTGGCGTACGGTAATCATTGGCTCAAGGGCTATGGGGGTAATGCTTCTTCGGCGGTCGGCCTCAAGTTCGATTTCATCATCATCCATGAGAGCGCTCACGAATGGTGGGGCAACTGCGTCAGTTGCCAGGATATGGCTGACATGTGGATTCACGAAAGCTTTGGGAGTTACGCGGAGTCGCTTTTTGTCGAGGACCACTACGGTCGCGCCGCGGCGCTCGACTATATCAATGCCAAGAAGCCCGGCGTTCGCAACGACCGTCCCATGATTGGCCAATACGGTCTGAATCGCGAAGGCTCTGGCGACATGTACAACAAAGGCCAACTGGTGCTCAATACGCTGCGCTGGGTCATCGACGACGACCGTCGCTGGTTTTCCATTCTGCGTGGCATTCAGCAACGGTTCCGTTATCAATCGGTAACGGCCGAGGATATTTTTGGATACATCCGCGAGCATGCCGGCAAGGACCTGACGGGATTCTTCGAGCAATACTACCTACACACCAATATTCCGAGGCTGGTGGTGAACACCGAGAAGAAAGGGAATGCCGTCACGGCCCGCTATCGTTGGGAGGTGGATGTCCCTGAGTTCCGTATGCCGGTCAAAGTGACCATCGCACCGGGCCGTTACGGCTTTATAACTCCGACTAGGCACTGGCAGACACTCGAGCTGCACGGGTTGTTACCGGAGAATTTCAAAATCGCCGATGACCGGTTTTTCGTCGCGCTCAAGCTCCGCTGGTCGTACCGGGATCCCGCGCAATCGCCAGCGGACTAGCAGTCCGGCTCACGATTAAAGTGGCCGGGGCTTTAGGCCGGTGCCATTCTGTCGGTTGAACTAAGCAGCATGCGGCACATTGTTCCAACCCTATCCGTTTGGGTCGCGCTCACCGGCTGCGCGTTGGATACTCTCGCCGTCTCAACCAGCCCCGAGGATTTTGCCGTCCGCGATAGCTGGATGGAACGCACCTTCCGCACGAGCTCGACTGCCCCGCCGCAGCCCAGCCTCAAGCTGCTTTACGAGGATGTGCCCGACGGCGTCACGCGCGGTCGGTCCTGGCACGGGACGCCTTTTGCATTGGGGGACAAAACCTACTCTCACGGCCTGGCCTTCAACGCGACCAAATATATCCTGGTGCAACTGGGCAAACCCGGCCGCCGGTTTACCGCTGAGGTTGGGCTGGAAAACAACGATGATACGCGCCGGGGTGAAGCGCTGGGGCAGGGCTCGGTCAGGTTCCAGGTGCTGATTGGGACCAACGAGGTCTTCACGACACCGGTGCTGCGGCGCAAGGACGGGCCACGCCGCCTGGAAGTCGCGTTGAAGGGAGCGCAGACATTGGAGCTGCGCGTGACCGATGGTGGCGATGGGCGCGGCTGGGACCAGGCGTTGTGGGCGGAGGCGGTGGTGGAGTTGGAAGACGGAACGCGCTTGCGCCTGCAGGATTTGCCCTGGGAACAAGGCGGCGAAGCCAATCCCTATGGGTTTTCTTTTGCTTATCATGGCACCAATAGCGGAAGCCTGGTGAACTCCTGGGAGCGGCACGATGAAGCTGTTTCCGCCAAGCGGCAGCGCGCGCAGACCTTCTTCGATGCGGCTACCGGGCTGGAAATCCGGGTTGCCTCCGAGCGCTTCAGCGATTTCCCCGCGGTCGAATGGGTGGTCTATTTCACCAACAAGGGCAGCACCAACACGCCGTTGCTGGAGAATATCCTGGCGCTGGACGGCGTCCTGCCCCTGCCGCTGGGAGGCCCGACCACCCTGCATTGGTCAAAAGGGGCGGTGGCTTCGTTTGACGATTTCGCGCCGCAAAGCACGGTCTTGAAACCCGGCGCAAAATTCCGGCTCAGCTCCGGCGAAGGCCGCTCCTCGAGCCAGGTGCTGCCGTTTTTCAACCTCGCCGGCGGCGACAGCGGCTCCATAGTTGCCATAGGCTGGAGCGGCGAATGGGGCGCTGAATTTGACTGCAACGCGCGCGGCCAGGTGAGGGTGAAAGCGGGGATGGAGGGGACGCACCTGGTGCTGCATCCCGGCGAGACGATTCGCACACCGCGGATCCTGTTGTTGTTCTACCACGGGGATCGCTGGCAGGGGCAGAACCTGCTGCGGAAGTTCATTCTGGTGCATCACCGGCCGCAACTGGCGGGTCAGCCGCTGGTGGCGCCGATCACCTGCGGCAACTGGGGCGGCACAAGCGCCGAGGTGCACCTGGACAACATTCGCCAGATTATCCAACACCAATTGCCCATCGATTATTACTGGATCGATGCCGAGTGGTTCGGCAAAGGCGGTTGGCCGGTGAACGTCGGGGATTGGCAGGTCAAACGCGACTTGTATCCCGAAGGATTCAAGCCGTTGAGCGAAGCGCTGCGAGCCTCCGGTCGTGCGCTGATGCTGTGGTTTGAACCGGAGCGGGTTTACCGGGGCACGCCGTGGCAAAGGCAACACCCGGAATGGCTGCTCGATATCGGCCGCGACAGTTCTTTGTTCAACCTGGGCGAGCCCGCCGCAGGCAAATTCCTGGCCGCCTTCATCACGGAGAAAGTTCATGAGTTCGGACTGGGCTGTTATCGGCAGGATTTCAACATGGATCCCCTGCCCTACTGGCGCGCTGCGGATCGGCCCGACCGGCAGGGAATCAGCGAAATCAAACACATCGAAGGGCTGTACGCTTTCTGGGACGAGCTGCGGCGGCGCAATCCTGGTTTACTGATTGATAATTGCGCCAGCGGCGGGCGGCGGATCGACCTGGAAACCATCGGCCGGGCCACGCCCTTCTGGCGCACCGACGGACCGCGGGACCCCATCGCCCACCAGTGCCATACCTATGGGCTGATGGCCTGGGTGCCGTTGAGCGCGACCAGCGAAGATCGCGTCGGCGATGCCTATGAATTCCGCAGCAGCATGTCCAGCGCGCTGTGCCTGAACTGGTGGGTTTCGGGGGACGCTCCGGCGGAACGAATCCCGGCGGATTTTCCGTTTGGCTGGGCCAAGGCAACGCTGGCGCAATACCTCGAAGTGCGCGACGATTTTTACGGAGATTACTATCCGCTGAGCAGCTACTCGCAAAGCCGGGATGTGTGGATGGCGTACCAACTGGACCGGCCGGAACGCCGGCGGGGCCTGGTGGTCGCGTTGCGTCGGCCAGAAAGCCCCTACGAAACCGCGCGGCTGCCGCTTCGGGGCCTGGAGAAGCGGGCCTATTACCGCGTCGTCAACCTGGACACGCACGAGCAGCAAGTCTTGGCTGGAAGTGTCCTTGGCGAAGCGGGACTCGAAGTGCGGATAGGGCAGCGCCCCGGTTCGGCGCTGGTCGTGTATGAGCGAGTCGATGAAAAGTGAGTGCGGGCTCCGCTCGCGGAACGGGTCAAATCGGCCAGTGCCGGGCTGCCGAGGCATTAGCAGCTTTAGGTGCGACTGAACCACTCGTTGGAAAAAGCGGCAGAGGGCTGCCGCAGTCCACAACCTCGCGGAATTCGCGGGCGTGCCAAAACGCGCGGCAGCGTTTTGGACTGCGGCAGCCCTCTGCCGCTTTGGCTTCGCTGGATCTGCGATAGTCTATTACCGTAGGCCTATCTGGTTCTAACCTCACCGCCTGCTGCCGCCAGAAGCGCCAACGCCTCCGGTGTGGCCTGAAGGGGCGGCAGGCGCAGCTCCCGAGCCCGTCGGGCGCGTCCCGCCATGGTTGTACTGGTGAATATCCCCGGACCTTCGGCCCACCCTGGTTGCGAGGCTCCCGGGACGATTAGGCGCCATCGAACCCGAAGCGTCCGAGCCCTCGTTACCTGCTCGGTCATTGAGCTGCCAGACCGTCGCATGGGCGGCAGCAGGGGTGGGTCGTTGCCCGAAACGCGGGCACCACCAATCGGCAGGACGCGGATGCTGATGATTCCAGACCATCAGGTGCCTCCCCGGCCAATCAAAGTCCCAGTGCAGCCAAGGTCCCACGGGCCCGCCCGCGCCGAAACTAACGCACGATGCATTGTAGGTGGCATAAACAAGGTCGGGTTGATAATCGGGAACATAGACGACCTGGGGGTTAGCCGGGAGAATCTCCAGTGCGCCGTTGTCATACAGCACCGACTGTTGCGGCGCGGTTGGCAGGTTACCCAACGCCCGGGCCTGGGCGCGGAGGCGCTGGATGGAGTCCATCACGTCCTGGGGCTGCGTCACGAAAGCCTCTCCCAGCGCCATCGTCCAGGGCAGGTTGTTATCCATAAATTGGAGGATTGTCGGGTACCACACCAGCGCCAGGACGCTGGAGTCCCAGCCTTGTTGTTCCGCCGCGTTCGGGTCACCCCCGCTCATCAAATAGCGGTCGGCGAGCACAATTTCGAGAGGAGCGGTCGCCGCGGGCAGAATCGCCGCCAGCAAGGGATCGGGGTAAAGGGCAATCGGCGCCAGTAGTTGGTCCAGTTCCTCGGCCGAGCGCGGGGGCGTATCGGGCGCGGCGACGGCTGCCGGAGTTTGTCCCTGCGCTTGAAATACGATGAAGGCGACAATGCTGAGGAGGTAAGGAATGGATTTCATGGCTTTAGCATCATATCCCACAGGAAGGACGCGCTCCCGCCTTCAGAAATTCAAATGGCTGGGTACTGATGCCAGCGGCCCTAACGGGTACCGCTGCTGGCATAACCGGCGGCAAGTGACCCTAAATCCGCAGCGAGCACATTTGTAATTCCCTGGAACATGGCCTGCGCCATCTGGCGATCCCCCGACTGCGTAAAATGGATCGCGTCGACAACCGAACAACGTGAAAGCTCGCGCCCTGTTCATCAGAGGAAGTCCACCTTTCAAACTGCTTGCGCCCAACACAATTGTGCAGGTCCAGGGCCGATTCAATCAGGTGAAGACCTCCGCAGCGGGGATTGAGTGCGAAAAGGGGGGGTGTCAAACGGGTGTCAAACCCCGTAGGGGCGACCCGTTGCTGGGAACGCGCCGAGGCTCGTAATTGAACACGACGAATGCTTTATCTATGATTATAGCTCGTATTGCAATCAGCGCCGGGCGTCCAGACCCTGCCAACGATAAGTCCAGGGTTCGACACCAATGCTCTCGACGACCAGAAAATCGCCTTCGCGGTGACAGTGGAGAGGTTTGCCATTTTCATCGGACAGCAAACGGGGCGGCATCAACTCGGCCTGAACCAGCGCTTCGAGGGATTCGGGAACTTTGCCGTAAGCCAGACGATAGGCATAGACGGCCCGGCCGATGCCGAGCCGAATGAAGTGTGCCTCATTATGGGTTTTGATGGGGCGGGTGGCTTCGGGCGGGAGCGGGAGCAGCCGCAGCAACTCGACCGCGAGCGGCCGGGCCTCGGTGCCGACCGCAGGCAGAGCCACGAACGAAACGATATGCGGCCCGGCGGTCAGCTCCTGGGTGCCTAGCGAAAGATCCAGTTCCTCATCTTCGGAACGAAAATCCGCGCCCGCCACCACACGTTTGCCGTCTAACTCGATGTCATAGCGGCCGTAGCCAGGAGCGCCAGCGGCGGTAAGCCGCACGGCGTGGCGGCCGGAGATTGCCGCGGTGAAGGGGAGCGCCAACCGGGCCCCGCAGACGGTGTTGGTCCAGCTCAGCACGGGCCGCGCGCCGAACATGCCGGAGGTATCCACCCGGACCGGCGGGCCGCCAGTGACTTTGGCCTGGCGAAACGCGCGGACCAAGTGCCGTGTTTGCCAGGGGACGGAACGCTCCGGGTACGGCGGCAATTCTCCAAAGGGCTTCGGTAGGCCAATTTGGTACCAGAATGCGACGCTGTTAAGAAAATCGGGCCGCTCGAGGAAAAACCCCTCGATGTCCTCGGGCCGGTTGCCTTTGTGCTCGATGGCCACCCTGAGCGATTTGTCGAAAGCCACCGGGTCAAGCACATGCCACCGGTAGCACACGCCACTGTCGCCGGCGTTGTCGCCTTGCCAGCGCGGTTGGCCAAACCAGTGGCTCGTGCGCGGACGGAACCCCCAGGCGTCGTTGAAGTAATCTTCACTCCCAGTCCCCTGAAGGCTGGGAACCTCCTCGCCGTCGATGTAAAAGAAATCGTCCCCTTCACCCCACCAGCCATCCTGGCCCAGGGTAACCGACATTACGGTGCCGACGTACTGACCGCGCCCGGCTAGCTCGGCAATGAGATAATCCCGCCCGGCGGTCGCCGGATACTCCTGTCGATACTGGGCGTGGAAGTAGGGAGTGGCCGGCGGCAATTCATTGAGCTCGAGCCAATCGACCTGCCAGTAGAGGCCGGCAGCGCGGTTGGGGTTGTCGTTCGCCACCACAATCCGGGCCGATTTGGCAAATGGCATCCGCCAGTAACAGGACAGCGCTCCGGAGGGAGAAACCTGGACCGGAAAACTGTCCACCACGGCGGGTTTGCCCTGGCCGACGGCGAAGAACTCGCCGAGCGGAGCCTCGACGCCGGGCCGTTCACGGCCGTCCCAGTAGATGCGCAAGCTGAGCGCGTTGAGTTCATCGGCGCGGCCGGCGTGGCTGGTCATCCAGATGTGGGTGATCATCCCGGGCCCTTGCAGCACCGGCATTTCCAACGCCTGCCCGGGGGCAAGCATCGTCATGTCGAGGTTGGCGTTGTGCCACTCGGGTTGTTCGTTGCTGGAGATGCGCCGGTTCCGGCCAGCCGGCAGGCGGAGCAGGCCAGACAACGGATCTCCGGCAGGCGCCCAGCCCGCATCCGGCGACGCCTGGAGGTTGGTTCTTTGCGCGTAATCCACCCAGGCGGCGTCGTTCATGTAATCGAGCGCGTAGGCGTAGGGCATCGCGCCATCCTCCCCGCCGTGGCTCGTGTTGCGGAAGAGCAATACGCCGCCGCCGGGCTGGGCCGCTTCGTCTCGATAGCCGACCAGCAGCACACTGTGACCGTCGCGCACGGAGTTGCTCGGGCACATCTGCAGCACGCCGGCTGCCCACTGCTCCCGCTTCGGCCAGCGCAGACCGGCACAGACGGGCCACCCGCTGCGGAGCGTGCGCTTGATGGCCGCCAGTTGGTCACCGGTCAGCCCGGTGTTCACGTTCCATTCCTTCAGCCAATGCAGGCGCAACCCGAGCGAGAGCCGGGTCTTTGCCTCCGCCAGCGCAGCCGCGCCGGGCTGTAGTGCCGGAGCGAACGTCGCCGCGTAAGGCATTTCGTTTTCGGCGCAAATGCCATAGGCGCTGAAGCCTTTCCAAAGATCGGAGAAAAAGCCACCGTCGTCGGTATCCCCACAGGCTTTGTTGGCAGCCCAATTGAGGAATTCCGGGCTGAGGCGCGGGGTATGGCCCTGGCGCCTGGCCACGGCGAACTCGATCGCGCCCGCCATCGTAAAGACGGAGCAGGTGGGACGGGTGCCCTGCAGCCGCGGCGCAAGGCCGAATTGGTCAAGTTGGGGGCGGAGATCCACCGAACCGTTCTCGGCCATCGCGGCAGGGGATGCGATTTCTTGAGCCGGACCGCCGATTGGGAACACGAACGCGAGCCACAGAAGCTGGAAAACAGAGCGCATGAGCAGTCCTGTGTTAGCCTGTAAGGGAGGGGCAGTCAATCACGCGGAGAAAGCCAGGATGGTAGACGGTTTTGTAGACCTCCGCGCCTTCGAGTAAACCCCCAGGTCTCCTTTCAATGATGTGGGTCCCAGCCCTTCCAGCCCCACGTCGGCGTCCCGTCCCCCATTCTTGGGAGGGTTTCACCCCATACCTGCCCGCGCCGGTATGCTTAGATTGGTCCTAGTGACCAGCAGCAACAGCTTCTCTCCCCTTTATGCCCGACCTGCTCCGTGTTCTGCTCATCGAAGATTCTGACGACGACGCCTTGCTGCTGTTGCGCGAGCTTCAGCAAGGCGGTTTTAATCCCGCACATCGGCGCGTCGAGACCGCCGAGATAATGTCCCTGGCGCTGCAGTCCCAGGATTGGGACCTCATTATCAGCGACTATTCCCTTCCGTGCTTCAGTGGCGCCGAGGCCCTGGATTTGTTCCGGCGCCAAGGCCTGGACATTCCATTCATAGTGGTCTCCGGCGCAATCGGGGAGGAAACCGCGGTGCGGATGATGAAAGCCGGGGCGCATGATTACCTCATGAAAGATAACCTGCCGCGGCTGGCAGCGGCTGTCAGGCGCGAGCTGGCGGCCGCGCGTGAGCGGCACAGCCGCAGGCGCGCCGAAGCTGCCCGTGATCACCTGGCGGCCATCGTCGAATCCTGTGAGGACGCGGTGATTGGCAAAACCCTCGACGGCACCGTGCTGAGTTGGAATCGAGGCGCGGAACAGCTTTACGGCTATACGGCCGCCGAAATGGTCGGGCACTCGATGTCTGTTCTAATGCCGCCGGGTCGTGCCCATGAACTGCTGGAGATCGGCGAATTGCTCAAGCAAGGCCACCGGCTCGAGCACCTCGAAACCATCCGGCTGCGCAAAGACGGTTCGCAGGTCGAAGTGGACCTCACAGTTTCAGCGATAAAGAATGGCACCGGCCAGGTCGTCGGCGCGTCCACTGTTGCGCGGGATATTTCCACCCGAAAACAAGACGAGCGCGACCGGTTGCGGCTCATCGAGGACTTGAGCAAAGCCCTGAGCCATGTCAAAACCCTCTCTGGCCTGCTGCCGATTTGTGCCGGATGCAAGAAAATCCGCAACGACGCCGGTTACTGGCAAGCCGTGGAAGTATATATCAAAGAGCATTCCAGCGCCGAGTTTACCCATGGGATTTGCCCCGAGTGCGCCAAGCGCCTTTACCCGGATTACGAAGCCAAACTCAACAGGCCCTGAACCCGGATGGTGCACTGTTTTTGTGACGTTACTGCTTAAGGTCACATCCCAGATAATAAGCGGGGAATGATTTGGAAAAAAGACGTCAAGATTCGACCCCTTGACTTACAAACGTCCAGGAGACCTTGATTGTCTGACACCGTTGTTGGTCGCGGTGCCTGGCGGGAACACCGTTTCCCTTACTGAACACTGGGCGGCAACGGCTCGGTGGAAAGGGTGATCGGCATGAAATTCAATTTGTAGAGCTTGCCATTTTGATAGTTGCCAGTCGGGAAAAGGATGCAGTCCACGGCAGTGGCGCTTGTCTGTTTCTGGAATTTCTGGCCAACGATCGGCACGTACCAGCCGAGGTCGCCGGTGTTGATGCTTTTGAATTTGGTCCATGGTCCCCACGGCTTGGGCGCCTCCCACCAGTTGTCGATGGTGCGCGGGTCGGTGCGCAAGTTGTAGGTGGTATAATGCCAGACGACCATGACGTAGCGGCCCAGGGCGGGAATGTAGGTCATGCCGGTCATGCTGCAATTGAGCGGATCTTGCAGGATCGGTTTGGCGGCCTGGATGTCGCCACTCCAGTTATTTTTCTTCATGCCATCGCCGCCGGTGTAGAACTGCCAGTCGGCAGCGTCGAGGGCGGGAAGCTTTTCTCGAGACACGCGCCCCAGGATGTAGTAATCGCCATCCTCAAAGTGGCCATTGTTGGCGACGGCATAGACGTACTTGTCGGCATTATCGACGCTGGCTTTGCCGTCCTGGCCATACCAGACGAAGTAGGGCGAGCCAAACGCCAGGCCGGGGAACATCGGGTGATTGTAAGTCTCCTCGGGCGAGCGCCACCAGGTCCGGCCTTTGTCGGTTGATTTGATGATGCTCGAATTCTTGAAAACATGCCGATGATGGGCGTCGCCGGATTGTTCCGGGTACAGGCAGCGGGTGACAAACATATAAAGGACACCGCCCACGCAGTAAGTGTTCATCGTCTTCCAATTGCCGTGGTCGTGGCCCACGACGTCCTTGCCGTAGCCGCCCATGTCGCTGATGGAAACGCCCTGAAGATGGGCCGGGTCGTCGCCGAGGACTTTGCCAAAAGCGATGCAGCGTCCGTCAAAGCCGCCAAAGCTGGAGCCGTCGTCGTTGGCGGTGTACAGCGCGTTGTCGTCGGCCCAGGTGGGAGCCCATTCGTCGCCCACGCTGTTGGTGAGTTGGGCGAAGGAGTTGTTAATCCGAACGTCAACGATGGGCTTGTCGGGGCGGGCGAACAGGCTGGCCGAGGATGCGAGCAGGACGCTCAGGAGCGCGCGCGCGCGCGATACGATTTTGGTTCCTGGTGTTAACATAGGTCTCATATAATTGACTTACACCTCGACGGGGCTGGTCAGACCGTAGAAAAGAAGAGTCTCCAAGAAGCAAAGTACCACGGACTTGCCAAGCCGATTGCGCATGCAGCTCATAATGGCGCTTGATTAAGGTTAAGATACCAACCAATAGAAGCGCCGGCAATAAGCTCGCGCCGATATGCCGATATTCCAGAACCTGAAGCGCCCCCTGGCCCAAAAAAGCCCGAATTCCTTCGAAGGACCTTCGAATACCCTTCGAGCTCCCACCGTGCCGCCACGCCAACATCACGCCAGCAGCACGCTCGCACTCCGCTTCCCCCAATCACGGGCCAGTTACCTTAAGGCATTAGGCAGGTAACAGCTTGCTGGACTGCGGCCTTCGAGAGGCCCCCGGCCGCAAACCATCAATGCGCCGCGACGGTCATGCCGATGTCGTGGGCCAGGCGGTCGGCGGCTTCAGGGGAGACCCACCGCACCAGGGCGACAAAATTCACCAACGTCGGGCTGTCCGGCTTGGCGGCAAATAATGTGCGCAGGCTGTTAACGACTTTTCTGTAGGTGGCGGCGTACTTCTCATGCACGAGCCGGGTCACGTAGGTTTCCAGGACCGGGCGGGCGATGCCGTCGGTGCGGCCGTCTGACCGGTAAGGCACCTGGCAGAAAATGCGGATGAAGGTGAGCGGCTCGGCGTCGATGAGGGTCAGCCAGCTCTGGCGGATTTCTTCAGTGTCGTACTTCGAGTTGAGCCGCTCGCGAATGGCGGCGGCGACGGTGGCCGGGTCGCTGCGGCGCGCAATGAGGTCCTTTATTTTGGACCACGCCATCTGGCGTTCGATTTCCGGCGGTAACGCCGGTTCGGCTTTGACCTCTTCGACCAAATTCTTCAGCCCCAATTCCGCGCTGAGTTGTTTGCCCACTTCTTCAGCGTCGTCCTTGCGGACCCGCTCGCAGGTGATTAAGCCCTTGATGACCAGCGCCTGTGTTGCGGGCGGAATGTGGCGCAGCAGCGGCAGCACCTCGCTGGCGGGCGGCACTTTGTGCCCCGGCACCAGGTGGCGGATGAACTCGGGAATGACGGCATCGGCCTCCTCGAGGCGCGCGGTACGCAGTTTCAGCACAAATTTCAACGTCCGGGCTGCCGGGTCGGTCTTGCCGAGGTTGTTGATGATCATCTGCCGATGATCGGGATTGACCACATGGGCGAGCATCTCCTCGGCCTGGGCCAGGAGATCCTTATCGAGGCCGTTCCGGGGTCCGGTGAGGACGAGTTGCTCGATGAGCGCCGGCAGCCGCTGCGCAAAAATCACGTCCGGCGATTCAGTGTTTTGATGCTCGTAATAATGCAGCAGATCGAGCAGGAACGACAGTTTTTGAAAGGCGATGCGCTGGGCGCGCGCGGTTTCGGGTGCGTTCCGGCTGCGCTGGACTTTCTGGTAGAGAGCGGCCAATTGCTCGCGTTTGGCCGGCGGCAAGGTGGTTTGCTGTTGCAGCAGCGCCTCGAAATCACTCTTGAACCCGAGCATGATCTCTTCGGGTTTCGGGCGCGGGTTGAGCTTGGGATCGGTGGTGAGATCATTGAACAGGCCGAGAACTTCCTGGCCGAAATCCCGCACGACGCGCTCGCGCGCCACTTGTCCCTTAATGAAACACCGGTTGGCGCGCACCATGCGTGGGGAGAAGAATTGCTCGGGGTCCTGGCGCAAGGCCTCGAGCAAATCCTGTTCGAGGGGGGTTTCCAGGCGCAGCAACTCCTCGAGGAGCGGTTGCTGGGCGGCCAATAGCTCACGCCGGCTCTCTTCAAGGCTCCGCAGGACGACTGGCTGGGGCATGTCCATTTCGGCGCTACCTTTGCTCAGCGCCGCGAGGTACTGGGTCACATTGGTGTTGTGCTCGACCAACTTCGCCACGATCCCGCCCACATCGTTCATGGGCAGTTTGGTGACCAGACCGGCTAACAGCAGGACCAGTTCATTGTGCGAACGCTGGCGGTGCTCGATCACCCGCTCCAGCAGTGAACGCAAAGCCTTGAGGTCCGCTTCGAGCGTCTTATTGCCGGCCTCGAGTTGCTCGACCCGCAAGCGCAGCAAGGGCCATTCCTTCTGCAGTTGCTCGAGGGACACCATCGGCACCGCCGTTCCACTCTCTGACATAGAGCTATCCTCGGCGAAAGCGTAGCGTTTTTCCATTCCTTTTTACGAAGTGCAGGATGGCCTTTGGTGGCGCATCGAATCGGCTTGCCAAGGGGGGTGGGGCTGTCTAATCAGGTTCCCCAATGAATGGGAGCGCCCCGTGGGGCTGAACCCGCGGCAACCTGGTCAGCGGCAGTGTCACGATTGAATATTGTCGCTGAAGCAGGCGTCGCCTCTGGGGTGAATCAGGTAGGCCGATGACAAGGCGCCAAATTGAAAGTATAGTGTCTGTACATTTGGGCGATGCGCGGGTGCGAACGGCAGGTTCCCCCCAATCCGCCGGGACTTAAACTTTAACTTTTATGCCAGAACCAGTTTCCACAACACCAGCGCCCCGCAAACGCCGCCGTTGGCTGCGCATCCTTGGTTGGGTGCTCGGGGTGTTCGTTATTCTCACCATCGCGCTTTATTTCACCGCAACCAGTTCGCTGTTTTTCAAAGGGGTCATCCTGCCGAAGGCCAGCGCCGCGCTGAACGCCCACATCACTGTTGCCGACGCCTCAATTAGCCCTTTCCACCAGGTCGTTTTGCGCGATCTCAAGGTCCAAACCACCGGCACCGAACCGTTGCTGACCGCCCCCGAGGTGCGGCTGCAGTACAGCTTGATGGACATCATCCACGGCAACATCCATGTGGACGAGGTGGCCCTGACCAGTCCGACGATAAACGTGGTGCAGAATCCGGACGGGTCCAGCAACCTGGATCCGTTGCTGAAGAGTCAGCCATCGCCCAAGCCGGCGCAGCCGACCCCGGCCAACTCCAAGCCGATGCAAATCGATATCGGCAAAGTCAACTTCTCTGACTGCACATTGCGGCAGGTGAAGAATTACAATGCGACGGATCGCGATGTGACTGAAATCTCGCACCTGAACCTGGCGGTGGGCAATGTCAGAAACGGGCAAACCGGAAAAATGACCATCGGCGCCGACTTGCTCATGGACAACCGGCCGCCCGCTCCGGCAACTCATGGCAGCGTTCAGGCGAAATTAGACGGGAACTTTAGTTTCACATTGTCCGCTGATCTCAAACCGGCGGCGGTGGAGGGCAACACGCGGTTGCAGGTGAGTCGGGCCGATGGCAGCCTGGGGCAACTGGCCAGCATGGGCGTCACTTTGGATTGCAATGCGACGCCCACAGAGATCAAGCAGATTGCGCTGAAATTCCAGCGCGCCGATGCCACGCTGGCTCAATTGCTGGTGTTCGGCCCGTTCAACATGGAAAAAACCGAAGGCCGGCTGACCGTTCAACTGCTCAATGTGGACAAGAATTTGTTGAACCTGGCCGGTGCGTCGAGCGGAGTGGATTTTGGGCCTACGACCGTGAATTCAACCAATGAAGTGACGCTGGCCAACGGTGGCAAGCTTATCACAACAGTCGGTCAGTTTAACCTCGACCACTTGCAATTGACACGCACCAACCTGACCACCCCGCCGCTGGACCTCCACGCTGGCTACGATGTGCAGGTTGACCAGGCCGCCAGCAACGCCCTCTTGCGCGCTTTTACGCTCACCGGCAGCCAGAAGGGCAGCGAAATTGTTCACGGGGACCTCGCCAAACCGATGAGCCTGTCGTGGGGCAACACGGGCAATATGGTCGGCGATTCGACCCTGGAACTGGCGGTGACGCATTTTGACTTCGCCAACTGGCAGGTGTTCCTGGGGCAGGTGGCGCCCGCCGGCGAGTTGAATGCCAAGCTGCAATTGGTTTCGGAACAAGCCGGCAAAGCCTTAACGTTTAATCTGACTTCATCCCTGAACCAGCTCGCGGTGATCTCCGGTACAAACCGGCTCGACAATCTCGCCATCTCGCTGACG
This sequence comes from Verrucomicrobiia bacterium, assembly GCA_035934555.1. GTDB lineage: Bacteria > Verrucomicrobiota > Verrucomicrobiia > Limisphaerales > UBA8199 > DASYXT01. The sequence goes on from DASYXT010000111.1 coordinate 109,032, forward strand.
TTGCGCGGGAAGGCCGCGGACCTGAAACAATTCACCTTTCCCGAATACAAGCTGGACGTGGCCCAACTTAACCACCCGCTCGTCAATGCCTCCGGCTCGGGGACTTACGATAAAAGCACCAGCCGGGCAGACGTGCAGCTCACGGCTCACCTGCTGCTGGCCAACTTGCTCCAAAGCTTTCCCCAGCCGAGCATGCGCGTTTCCTCAGGCGCGGCGGACCTCACACTACACGTGGTGCAATCGCCCATCTCCACCAATGAATCGGCCCAGGCCGTCACCGGCAAATTTGCCCTTACGGATTTTACGGGCCAATTCGGCAGTAATGTTTTTCGCCAGTTCGCCACCACCGCTGACCTCGACGTCAAAGCGACGCCGCAGGAAGTGCAAATTCAGAAGATCGCCGGCACGCTGGGCGAGGGTGGCCAACAGGGCGGCAGTTTCGAGCTCTCCGGCACCTATGGCCTGAGCAATCATGCCGCCAACATCACAGCTAAACTGACTGATTTGAATCAAAACGGCCTCGGCCCCTTCCTGCAACCGATGCTGGGCGATAAGCAGCTCGTGAGCGTGGCGCTCAACGCCAATGCTTCCGCCCAGTATGCGCCGCAAGCGCCTTCGGCGGTTAAGGCCTCGCTCCTGGTCACCAACCTTGTCGTGCATGATCCCACAGGTCAGTTCCCGTCGGCGCCTCTTGCCGCCGGGCTGGACCTGGACGCATCGCTGAATAATCAGGTCGCCGACCTCCGGCAGTTGCAACTCGCGCTGACTCCGACAGCCCTCGCCACCAACAAAATCCTAGTCACGGGGCATGTGGATATGTCCGACACCAACGCCACACAAGGGAATATCAAGATGGCGGCCGATTCGCTCGATTTAACCAGTTATTACGACCTGTTCGGCGCCTCGAGCAAATCAACCGCCAGTCAGCCTGCGGCTCCGTCGGCACCACCGGCTCAGACCACCCCTGCGGCCGCCGGGCCGGAACAGGAGCCGCCCGCCAAGACGTTGCCGTTCCGCAACTTTACCGCCGAAGCCACCATCGGCCGGCTGTATCTGCATGAGATCCAAATCACCAACTTGCAAATGGTCACGAAACTTCAGAGCACGGCCGTCTCGCTGAATCCCTGCAAGCTGGCGCTCAACGGCGCGCCGGTTGATACCACGCTGGACCTGGACACGAGTGTCCCTGGTTACAAATACGCGTTCGCGTTCAACGCGAATGCGGTGCCATTGGCGCCGCTGGTGAATACTTTCGAGCCCGCCCGCAAAGGCGTCTTGAGCGGCACCTTTACTGCCGTAACCAAAATCAGTGGCGCGGGCACTACCGGTGCCAGCCTGCGGAAGTCGCTCCAGGGCCAATTCGACATCGGCTCGACGAATCTCAATCTTTCGGTCGATAACATCCAAGGCAATGGCGTCTCGACCAAGCTGCTGCGCGTGCTGGTGGACACCATTTCGACGATCCCCGAGCTGGCCAGCAACCCCGCAGCGGGCGCGACCTCGTTGCTGTCAGGTTTGCTGGGCCATCGCGGCAGCACGGGGTCCGGCGGCAGTTTGACTGGGGATTTGAAGAAATCACCTATCGACTCGATCATCCTGCGCGGCAATGCGGGGTCGGGTCGTGTGAACCTGCAGCAGGCGCTGATCGAGAGCCCGGCGTTCGAGGCCGAGGCCACCGGCGCGGTCACACTGGCTCCGGTTCTTACCAACTCGCCGATTCAAATCCCGGTATCCGTTTCCCTGGCCCGCTCAGTCGCTCAACGGATTAATTTGGCCGGTAACACCCCGACCAACGCGCCTTATGCGAAGTTGCCGGACTTCCTGACGATTGAAGGCACGCTGGGCAATCCGACGCGCCACATCAATTATGCGGCGTTAGCCGGTGCCGTCGCGCAGGGCATCGGCGGCAAAGCGGGTCAGGTTGGCGGCGCGCTCAACGGACTGGGTGGGCTGCTGGGCGGTAAAGGCACGCAAGGCAACGCTCCCTCGACCAATGCTCCAGCCACGAACCAGTCTCCAGCCGGCAATTTGCTGAATAGGTTCCGCGGCTTGATCAAGTAAACATGCGCGCTTTAATACCCGCCATGCAACCCGTTTTCGAATACCTGGAAAAGAATCAACCGCGGTTCCTCAATGAGCTGTGCGAGTACCTGCGCTTCCCGAGCGTGTCGGCCCAATCACACCATAAGGCGGACCTCGAAGCTTGCGGGAAATGGCTGGTGCAGCACTGCCAGAGCATCGGTTTGGACGCCCAGCTCTGTCCCACCGAAGGGCACCCGGTGGTGCTCGCCAAAACCCCGCCAGCCAACTCCCGCAACGGGCGCCGTCCGCATTTTGTCGTTTATGGCCATTACGACGTGCAGCCGCCGGAGCCGTTCGAGTTGTGGAAATCCCCTCCGTTCGAGCCGCGTGTGGCAGGTCATGCGCTCTTCGCCCGCGGAGCGTGCGACAACAAAGGCCAGAACTTCGCGCATTTAAAAGCGATCGAGGCGTACCTGAAAACCGGCACCGACTTGCCGTGTGATCTGACGTTTGTCATCGAAGGTGAAGAGGAAGTAGGCAGCAAGAGCCTGTCGTCGTTTCTGAAACAACACCAGGCCGAGCTGGCGTGTGATGCGATTGTCATTTCCGATACAGGCATGCCTTCCAAACAGCACCCCGCCCTCACCTATGCCCTGCGCGGTATTATCGCGCTGGAAGTGACACTGCACGGGCCGAACCGGGATTTGCACTCCGGCATTTTCGGCGGCACCGTTGATAACCCCGCCATGGTCCTGTGCCAGATGCTCGGGCAGTTGCGCGATCGGCGCGGCCGCATCGCCATCCCCGGCTTTTATGACGATGTGCGGCCCTTGTCGGCTTACGAACGCAAGGAGTTCAAGCGCCTGCCCTTCAAAGAACGTGATTACCGCAAGCTCCTCGGCGTCCCGGAACTGTTCGGTGAGCACGGCTACACGCCCATCGAACAGCGCTCCGCGCGGCCAACCCTCGAGATTAACGGCCTGACCAGCGGCTACCAGGGCGAAGGCAGCAAAACCATTATTCCCGCCTGGGCACGTGCGAAACTCACGCTACGGCTGGTGCCCGATCAAAAGCCTGCGCGCATCGTCAGCATTGTGCGCCGTCATTTGAAGAAGATTTGCCCGCCGACGGTGCGCCTGGAAATCCAGGGTGGCCATGGCGCGGTTCCGTACCTGGTCCCGCCCACCAGCGCTCAAGCGCAGGCCGCGCTCCGAGCGCTTGAAGCGGCCTTTGGGCGAAAGCCCGTGCTGCTCCGCGAAGGGGGCTCCATCCCCATTGTCAATGAATTCAAACGCGTGCTCAAGGCTGACGCATTGATGCTTGGCCTGGCGCTGCCCGACGATAATGCCCACTCGCCCAACGAGAAGTTCGACCTGGACTGCTTCACGGCCGGCCAGCGCATGAGTGCGTACCTGTGGCAGGAATTGAGTAAGACGTAGAGTGTGCAGCGTGGAGCGGGAACGCGTAGAACGGTCCTCAAGTACAATGATACCTCAACAGCCCGCGCCACGCTCCCGCTCTTACGCTCTGCGCTCCACGGCCGCACGCTGCGCCATCCAGCCGTCGAGTTCTGAGCGCAGGCGTTCGACGGGCAAGCCCACTACGTTGGTGTAGGAACCCTCGATGCTTTCCACGAGCAAATCGCCCTGCTCCTGAATCGCGTAAGCGCCGGCTTTGTCCAGCGGGTTAACCTGGTTCAGGTAACGGCGGATTCTCACCGCATCCAGCGGGCGGAACGTGACGAAAGTTTGTTCGGCGAAGAGCAATTGCCGATGCTCACGCAAATGCAGCAGGCAAATCGCGGTGACTACCTGGTGCGTCCGGCCTTGCAGCCGTTCCAGCATCTGGTAGGCCTCTTCGAGGGAAATCGGTTTGCCGAACAGTTGCGTGTCGAGGTACACCAGCGTGTCCGCGCCGACGACGACCGCATCCGGATAGTGTTTGGCGACGGCGCGCGCCTTGCGATAGGCGTTGATTTGCGACACCTCGCGCGCAGTGAGTTGGTCGTGATGTATCTCCGGCACCTCGCTGGTGACGATTTGAAAATCGACGCCTAATTGCCGGAGCAGCTCGGCTCGACGTGGCGAGGCCGAGGCCAGCACCAAAGGCGGCCACTGCGTGCGCAAACCGGAAGCGGACATAAGATTAAGGGGGCCGGACCGAGTGCCGGCACAGAACAACATATCATAGAATCCGCTCACGTCGAGCCAGAGACTAAAGTATCGCGCATCGCATCAAGGGTGCGGGGCTTCCAGCGCGGGTTTCGATTAAGATTAGGATTACGATTATGATGAAGATTTGGATTAGGATTAAGATTAGCGTTATGGTTTACTCATCAGGAGCAAATTATGAAAACTCTCATTGCTGATAAATTCTCCGAGAAGCACCTCGACCGGCTGAAGGCGGTGGGATGCGAAGTGAGTTATCAACCTGGCCTGAAGGCTGAGGAACTCCCGAAGCAAATTGGGCAGTACAAAGTGCTGGTGGTGCGCAGCAAGCAGGTCACGGCTGAGACGATTAAAGCGGGGCCGTTGCTGGCGCTGGTCCTGCGGGCCGGGGCGGGTGTGAACACGATTGATGTCAAGGCCGCCAGCGCGCATGGCGTGTTTGTCAGCAATTGCCCTGGCAAGAACTCCGTTGCGGTGGCCGAGTTGGTTTTCGGTTTGCTGCTCGCCATCGATCGGCGAATACCGGATAACGTCGCCGCGTTGCGCGCCCAGCGCTGGAACAAGAAGGAATTCTCGAAAGCCGACGGCGTATTCGGCAAGACGTTGGGCATCGTCGGGGTAGGACAAATTGGGCGCGAGGTCATTCAGCGCGCGCACGCGTTCGGGTTGCACGTGCTGGCGTGGTCGCGCTCGCTGACACCGGCGCGGGCCCGCGAGCTGGGTGTGGAGCATTGCGAGCACCTCGATGATCTCTTTCGCCGGTCGGATATTATCTCATTGCACGTGGCGCTGAAGCCGGAGACGCGCAAATTGATCAACGAGCAGCGCCTGGCGTTGATGAAGCCCAACGCGATCCTCATCAATACCGCACGCGGCGAAGTGATCGACCAACCGGCGCTGGTGACGGCGCTTAAAGCGTCGCGCCTGCGCGCGGGGCTCGATGTGCTTGACCCGGAGCCGGCCGAGGGCACGGCTGAATTCAGCGATCCAATTCTTCAGTTGCCGAGTTTCTACGGCACGCACCACATCGGCGCATCGACCGAGCAAGCGCAGGAGGCCATCGCGGAAGAGGCGATTCGCATCATCGAAACCTTTATCAAGGCTGGCGTGGTGCTGAACTGCGTCAACCTGGCCAAACGCACCCCGGCCCAATGGCAATTGGTGGTTCGCCACTATGATCGCGTCGGGGTGCTGGCCTCGGTAATGGATCAAATCCGGCGGGCCGATATCAACATCGAGGAGGTGCAAAACGTGATTTTCGAAGGCGCCGCCGCGGCCAGTTGCCGAATTCAATTAGGCCGGCAGCCGGGGCAGGAGTTGCTCTCAGCCATCCAACAAGGCAACGAAAACATCCTGGGCCTGGAAGTGCTGCGGCTGGGAGACTAACGGGAATGCAGATTGTTCGACCAGCAGCAGCTTGTTTTCGGCAGTCACGGCCAGGATGATCGCCGCCCCCGTCGCGTTCACGCGGTCCGCATATTCCCAATGTCCCTCGCGGACCAGCGCGAGAAAGCGGCCGGCACAAAGCTGGAGCCGTTCAGGAGCGGGGTTTGGGTTCACACGTTTGCGGAGTTTACGAGCTTTACGCCCGCGGCTTTCATTTCGTCAATGGCTGCCGCGGAATCCGACGGACGCAGGTTAACTCCGCGGCAGGCATCCTCGACCACGCAGGTGGCGAATCCGAGTTTCACTGCATCCAGCGCCGTGAATTTGACGCAATAATCCGTCGCCAATCCGCAAATCCAAACCTCGGTGACTCCGACACCTGAGCCGCTTCCCGCTCGTCCTTCGGGCATCCAATTCTTCAACCACTCACCTAGACCCGTAGCGCGACGGTGGCCGTTATCGAAAAAACCACTGTAGCTGTCCAGGTCAGGATCCGTGCCTTTCTGAAAGATTTTGGCGATCCGGTTGCGCTCCAGTCCGCGCGCCAATTCGGCCCCGCGCGTGTGTTGGACGCAGTGCACCGGCCAAAGAGTCTGCGGCAAGCCGGATAGCTCAATCTGCTCGTAGGTTTTTCGGCCAGGATGATTGCTCGCGAAACTGCCATGATTGGCCGGGTGCCAATCCTGTGTTGCGACGACCAGCGAGAAGTTCGGCTGTAATTGGTTTGCGGGCGCGATGACGGCATCGCCGTCAGGCACGGCCAGGGCGCCTCCGGGCAAGAAATCATTTTGAATATCAACCAGGATCAACGCGCGCATGCTTCACAGGCCCTGTTCCGCCCCGCGCCAATCCAATACCTTGAGTTGTACTGTCCGGCGACCATTGTACTCGTTGATTTGGGGTGCAAACGCCAAATCGAATCGGCCTACGGGCAAGGACAGGCCGCCGCCGCCCCACCAGACCGCTTCATGAACCGTTTGGCCATCGGTAACCCACATCTTCACGTGCTGCTTTTCGGAGCCGATGCGTTGCAATGGCCTCGAGTGGGTCAAGCCCGTGGCGAAAAAATGCACTGAAGGATTGCCCTGTCCGACGGGATTTAGCCGAGCCAGTTCGGCCAGCAGGTCGAGGGTAACTTCCTCCAACCCGACTTGTCCGTCGAGCCGCAAAGCCGGTTGCAAATGTTCGGGAGTGAGTGTGCGGCGCGCGACGGCGTTGAGCCGGCTGCGAAACGCCTCAAGGTTTTGCGGCGCGAGGGATACGCCGGCGGCCATCGCGTGGCCACCATGCCGCATGAGCAAATCGCCGCATTCGCGGAGCGCCCCGGCCAAATCGAATCCAGCGATGCTGCGACCCGAGCCGCGGAAGGCCACGCCGTCGCCGCCGACAATGATCGTGGGGCGATAAAACTGCTGCAGCACGCGAGCGGCCACAATGCCCACGACACCAATGTGCCAGGGCTCCTGACCTTCGACGATGACGAAGTCGGTGCTCGGATTAAACCGCGCGGTTATTGCGTCGATGGCCTGTTGCGCGATCCCGCGTTCCAGGTTCTGCCGTTCACGATTTTGCGCATCCAGGTTCGCAGCCAAGGGCAGCGCTTCGGCGAGATCGCCGGCCAGCAGCAAGCGGAGAGCCGACTCCGCCGTTTCGAGCCGCCCGGCGGCGTTAAGCCGCGGCGCCAATTGGAATCCCGCCTCGTAAACGCCCACGCGCGCCGGGCAGTGCGCAACGCGCTCGAGAGCGATCAACCCCGGCCGAGTTGATTGATTAAGTTGCTTCAGCCCGGCGGCCACCAAAATGCGGTTCTCGCCACTGAGCGGCACCAAATCGGCCACGGTGCCCAACGCGACCAGGTCCAACAAAGGACGCAGATCAAACTCCGCGGCGCCGGGCAGCGCGAGTTGCCGGCCCCGTTTGACGAGCGCATGGGCGAGCTTGAACGCCAAGCCAACCGAACAAAGCTCGGTGAATGGCGGTTTGCTGCGACTGCCAGTTGACACCTCCGTCTCGCCATTCTGGTCGGGAGAGGCACTTTGCGATAACGGGTTGACCAGCGCCACGGGCTCCGGCGCAGGCGACGAGACCTGATGGTGGTCCACAACGATAACGTCAATCCCCTGCCCTTTCAGCGTCGCGATCGTCTCGACCGACGTCGAACCGCAGTCCACCGCGACCCATAGCGTGCTGGGGAATTTCTTCGCGCAGTTCTCAGCGGCCTCGCGGCTCAACCCATAGCCCTCGTCACGCCGGTGGGGCAGGTAATAATCCACAGTCCAACCAAGGCGCCGCAACACTTCCAGCAGCAAGGCGGTCGAAGTGACCCCATCGACATCGTAATCCCCAAAGATGATGACGTGCTCGGCGGCAGACCGGGCCGCGAAGAGCCGTTCGATGGCCGCAGTCATATTGGGGATGAGAAACGGATCGGCCAAACTGCGCAGACGTGGCTCCAGAAACGCGCTAATCGCCTCGGCTTCGCTTAGACCGCGGTTGAGGAGGCACTGAGCCAGCAACGGCACGATGCCCAGCCGTTTGGCCAATTGGCCGGCCAGCAGTGGTTGCTCCGGCAGCGGTGTCCAGCGGTACTTCATGCTCCAGACCGTGAGATCAGCATTGGCACCCTCCGAACGGCATGGCGCATGCGGGTTTATAGCAAACTGCCGGCGCAGCGCCGGGTCGCAAAAAGCCAAAGCAGTGTTCTTACTCTGCTCCCGGGCGCGCCTGCCCGCCATGAGTCCGTTCGCGATAGGCGGCGATCACGGACGCTATTATGGAAAGCAAAATGATTCCGGCAACCACGAACAACGAAATCAGCACCGGGATATCCACTTGAAACCACAGCGCCGGCTCGCGGTCATGCGGGTCCAGCAGCATTTTCACGCCGATGAAGATCAACGCCGACGACAGGCCGATTTTCAGATACCGGAAGTAGCCAATGGCGCCCGCCAGAACGAAGTAAAGGCTCCGGAGACCGAGGATGGCGAACACGTTTGAAGTGAAGATGATGAACGGCTTGGTGGTGACCGCAAAAATGGCCGGGATGGAATCCACCGCAAAAACCAGGTCGCTGGTTTCAATCATCAGCAGCACCAGGGCGAGCGGCGTCAGCGCCAGTGTGCCTTGCCAGCAAGTCGTGAACCTCTCACCGTCGAAATGGGGCGCTACCGGATAAAACTTGCGCACCAATCGGATCACCCGGTTTTTCTCAGGGTCGATTTGCGCGCGGGCAAAAAGCATCCGCAACCCGCTATACAGAATCAACAGGCCCAAAAGATACAGAACCCAATGCAGCCAACTGATGAGCGCGGCCCCCAGGCCGATCATGAAGCCGCGCATCGCCAGCGCCCCCAGAATGCCCCAAAACAATACCCGGTGCTGTTGTTTCAATGGCACCTGGAAATAAGAGAAGATCAGGGCGATCACGAACATGTTGTCCAGCGAGAGGGACCATTCGATGATGTAGCCGGTCAGAAATTGGAGGGACTCCTTCGGCCCGCGAAAGTTCCGCAGAGCTAAAGCAAAGCTGAGCGCCAGGCAGACCCATACTCCCGTCCACACCAGCGCCTCGCGGTAATGAACCACATGCGGCCGGCGGTGCGCCCAGCCCAGGTCCACCGCCAGCAACAGCAGGACCAGACAAACAAAGCCGAGCCAATGCCATGGTGTGATGTGGACCAAGGCTAGCATGCCGGAGATTTCCCAATCGGAGAGCCCTCGCCCGGTTTGCTGCGGACAGGAATGCCCGCGGTCCGCTGAGCATCAACTTTAGGTGACCGCGCCAACCAAGGTCCCCGCGCTGCTCCCGCTGCCCCAATCATGGCCTTTAGCTGTGCGCGGGCGCGCGCGTCGGCATTGCGGCTCCTGCCTGGACTGGAGTAGGGGGGCTGCCAATGGTTGGCCGTTGGCCTTTGTGCCACCAGAGGACCAGCGCACTGGCGATGTAAATGCTGGAGTAGGTGCCGGTGATGATGCCGATCAGGAAGGTAAAGGCGAAGTCGTTGATTTCGCCACCGCCGAAAATGAACAGTGATAACGTCGCCAGGAACACCGTGCCGGAAGTAATAATCGTTCGGCTCAGGGTTTGGTTCAACGCCTGGTTCATCACTTCCTTGAACGTGCCGCGCACGCCCAGCTTCAGGTCTTCGCGGATTCGGTCAAAGATGACGATGGTGTCATTGGTGGAAAAGCCGATGATGGTCAGAATCGCCGCGACACTCGTCGCGTTAAACTCTTTTCCGGAGAGGTAATAAATCCCGATGGTCATCAGCACGTCGTGAATGACCGCCAGCACAGCACCCACCGCGAAAGAGAATTCATACCGGAATGCGACATAAACCAGAATGCCAAACAACGACAGCAACGAGGCGATAATCGCGGAATTGCGGATATCTTTGCCCACCGAAGCGCCGACGCTATCCTGGCCGAATAAATGGAACTGCGCCGCGGGAAACTTGTCGGTGAGGGCGGCCTTGACCTCCTGGCCGGTGCCGGCTCCCGAGTCCACGCGCAGCGACTCACGCCCGGTGACCAAGTCCTTTTGATACTGGATTAGGGCGTCTTTCACGCCCGCGCTCTTTAAGGCCGCGCGCAGACGCTCCACGTCCGGCTCCTTCTGCGCGAAAGTAAATGTGCTGCTGGTGCCGCCGACAAAGTCGCGCCCGAACGCACTCTTGCCGCGGTGGAATCCCCAGCCGACGCCAACCGCGATAATCAACCAGGAGGTGATAAAGGCCGGCTTGGCCAGCTTCATGAAATCCAGCTTCATCGTCGCAGGGATCAGGTGCAGCATCGGGACCGATTTAAGCCAGCCGCGCTCCAACAGCCAATCGAAGATCATACGCGTCACCACCAGCGCGGTGAACAAGCTGGCCGCCACACCAATCGTCAGCGACACACCGAATCCTTTAATCGGACCGGTCCCCATGAAGATCAGGATGACCGACGAAATTAGTGTCGTAACATGCGAATCGAAGATGGTCCCAAAGGCGCGGCTGTAACCGGCGGATATTGCCCCGCGCAGCGATTTGCCTTTCCCCGATTCTTCGCGGATGCGCTCGTAAATCAGCACGTTCGCATCGACGGCCATACCGACGGTCAACACGACACCGGCAATACCCGGCAGCGTCAGCGTGGTGCCAATCGAGCACATCACCCCCAACAGAATGACAATATTCGCCAGCAGCGCGACATTGGCCACTAATCCGGCGATCATGTAATACACCAGCATGAAAGCCGAAACCGCCAGCGTGCCATAAATCGCCGCCCTTACCCCGCTGCGGATGGAATCTTTGCCCAACGTCGGGTCCACCTGGCGCGACGCATCAATCTTCAAGGGCGCGCGCAGCGGGTTCTCCAGCACGGTCTGAAGCTGAAAGGCTTCCTGCTGCGAGTAATCGCCCTGAATGACACCACTGCCGCCTTCGATAGGGCTGCGAATAACCGGCGCGGTTTGCAGTTCGCCGTCCAGAATGACCGCGAGTTGGCGGCCCACGTTTTCACGCGTGAGCTTGCCGAACAAATCCGCGTGCTCGGAATCCAAAGTGAAATTGATCTCCGGCTGGCCAAGGTTATCGCGGGTGACCATCGCGCTCTTGATGCCCCCGGTCATTTCAGCCCGCTTCTTAACCAGTTCCTTCTCGACCTGCCGCGAGCCGTTGGGCAGCACCTTGACATGCGACATGACCTCGTAGCCGGGCGGCGTGATGCCCTGTTCAATCAGGCTCTTGCTATCCTCGTGCACCAGCTTGAATTGCAGGAATGCTGCTTTCTGAATCGCGATGCGCGCATTCTCCTGGTCAGCCGCCGACAAGCCGGGGAGCTGGACCAGAATCTGGTTGCGGCCCTGAGGCTGAATGAGCGGCTCGGCGACACCGAAGCGGTCCACACGTTTGCGCAGCACTTCGACCGCCTGCGAGAGGGCGGAGCTGGTGTCTGCGGAGTTGGTGAGGCTGGAGGTATCCATGCTCACGAGGAACGAGGTGCCGCCCTGGAGGTCAAGACCCAGCCGAATCCGCCCGGCAGCCTTCGGCTCACGCTGCAACCGGTTTAAAATGTACGCCGTCGGATGCGGCTCGGTCTTGGCGTCGAAAAACGGAAAATAGCGGGTGATGTCGTTGGTGCCAATCGCCTCGACCAAATCGTCGTAAGCTTTCTCGGGCGCGGCTTTGTCCAAGGCGGCGGCGCGCTGGTAGATTTCTTTGAAGGTGGCGTCCTGCTGGTTGACCGCCCGTTCGCGGAAGTATTGCACCAGGTCCATACCCCGCGGCGGATACAGTTCATAAACCGACCACAGGACGACCACGGCGACGAGGACAAATCTCCAAACACTATTTCGATTCATTTAAACTAAGATTGGGTGGGTTCACCGCTGCGTTCGGTGATCTCCGCCACGGCGGACTTTGAAACTTCAAGTTTAGCATCTGCTGAGCGGATGGAAAGGGTTTTCTCCTTCACCGTAATCACTTCGGCAACGATACCGCCGTTGGTCACGATCTTATCTCCTTTGCGCACCGTTTTGAGCATCGCCGCGTGTTCCTTTTGCTTTTTGGATTGCGGCCGGATCAACACGAAATAGAACAGCACCACCATGATGACCAGGAATCCCAAATTCCCGATCACTGCCCCCTTGGGGTTCTGCTGCGAGCCGGCGGGCGAGGCGCCCATGGCCAGCATCAGTCCCGCGTTCAACAAATTCATATTATCAAATGAGCCGATAAAGATATAAAGGAATAAGCAATTGGCAAGCTAAAGCGTCGGGATTTTGTAATGCCCCCAGGGCGCGTTGGTAGGCAATAAGAACCGATCAGGTTGGAAACGGCCCGCCCGGCGAAGGCTCCCGGAATTTAACAGGAGGAAACAGAGAGAACAGAGATTCTGCTTCTCCGTAAAAATCTGCGCTGCACGGCAAGGCCTTACGCCGACTTTGCCCGGTAGCGTAGGCGTTCGGGCCTGCCGAAAATCTTGACTTTTTGCTTGCAAATGATCCGTGCTTATGGCCCAGGGGACGGTCTCCTTTACAAATTACCGCCAGGGCCTGAACGCTCCGGTTTTCCAGCCGGACGGAATCACCAAACTGAGCGGCCCCAACTATGTGGCCCAATTAATGGCAGGGCCAAGTGCCGACTCAATGCAACTTGTCGGCTCGCCGGTGCCTTTTCTGACCGGCAGCGCGGCGGGGTACTTTGTCGGCGAAGGTATTGCGATTCCCAACGTTCCGCATGGAGCTACCGCCTATTGCTGCGTGGTTGCTTGGGACAGCACGCTGGGCGGAACGACCACTGGGGCCGCGGCTGACGCTGCGTTTGCGTTCCAGCTCGGAAGCGGGCTGGGGATATGGGGCGTATCAGGCGGGTATTGCTGGGGAGGAGGTAACCCATACACCCCCTTCCAACATTCCCAGCGTCCAGCTTTCTGATGCGGGCACTTACTGGGTGGTTGTGTCCAATGGAGTATGGGGTACTCATACAAGCGACACCGCGACACTTACCGTCTTGCCCCCGCCGCCATTGATCACCGCGCAACCGCTAAGCCGCACGGCTGAGGTTGGTTCCACTCCGTTTTTCTTTGTCACATTCACCAGTTCGCCGCCGGCGCGTTGCCAATGGTTCTTCAACCAAAACGCAATCATTGGGAGCACCAATCCTGCTTTGTGACTAAGCGCTGTCCAACCGGCTGAGGCCGGACTGTACACCGTCGTCGTTTCAAACATTGGTGGAGGGTCAGTGACTAGCGCGCCTGAGGCGCTTAGCGTTATCCCACCGGTGCAACGGCGGCTAGTCCCAACGCTTGAGTTGACCGGGCAGGCGAAGACCTTGTTGAACCTCAATTTTGCAAGCAGCCTCAGCCCGCCGGTCAATTGGCAACTGCTTTCAACCGTGGCCCTGACCAACCCCTCGCAGCTTTATTGTGATTTCTCATCGCCACCGGCCCCGAGCCGCTTTTACCGGTGCGACACGAAGGCGGTTTGACCTTGACTATCGGTAAAACCTCGGGCCTGATCTTCGCCAGCTAAGGTCCGCATGAGCAGGTTCTGATATCAATACACGGCCACTTTTTTCCCTTAACAAATGAAATCTTCCACTACAAAGCAGCTTCTATTGTTGGCCTCGCTTCCATCACTGCTGTGGCTGTTCGCCGGTTGCGATGGCTTAATCGGGTTCTCCGGCATCACCGGGTCCGGCAAGCTCGTCACGAAGCAGTTTGAGCTGACGGGCTTCTCCGGCGTGGATGCCGGTAGCGCTTTCCAAGTTGAGCTTTCCCAGGGCGAGCGGTTCGGCGTTACCGTCACTGCCGACGACAACCTGGTCGAGGACCTGGAGGTGGCCGTCTCCGGCCATCAGCTCCACCTGGGCCTGAAACCAAACGTGAACGTTCGCAACGCCACGCTGAAGGCCGTTATCACCATGCCCGCCCTGGCTGGGCTCCACTTGAGTGGCGCAGCCACCACGACCGTCGCGGGCTTTAATTCCAGCCGACCTCTGGACGTCGAACTTTCGGGTGCGAGCACCCTGCGCGGCGAAATCCGGGCCGGCGACGCCCGGTTCGATGTTTCGGGCGCCAGCAGTGTGGAATTGCACGGCAGCGCTGCGAACGTGCGGTGCCGGGCTTCCGGCGCCAGCCACGCGGACCTTGAGCAGTTCCGCTGCAACGATGCTACTGTGGAAAGCAGCGGAGCCAGCAGCGTGACCCTCAACGCCAGCGGCAAATTAGAGCTCGAAGCCAACGGCGCTTCGTCCGTGCGCTACCTGGGCCAGCCCGCGAACGTCGAAGCCCGCACTTCCGGCGCCTCCTCCATCAAGAAGGGCTAGCGCATCTGGGAAGCCTTCCTCCTGGGTTCAAGCAACCAACCGCATGGACCAACCATGAGAAAGCTCAATTGCAGTTCTGTTTTAACAGTCTGGCTGTCGTTCATTGCCGTTAGGGCTCTGGCTCAGGTTCCGGCCGCTGTCCTAAAACCCACCTCCCGTCCAAAGCGACTCTTGGTGATCGCGCCGGGGGTGTTCGCCCCCGCGCTCAAGGAGTTTGTGGCGCACAAGCAGAAGCTCTTGCCCACGGAACTGCACTCGTTGGAAAGCATTTTGGCCGAGACCAAGGGGGCCGATGATCCAGAGAAGCTCAAACGTTTCCTGTACCGCCAATGGCATGAGCATGGCCTGGGTTACGCGCTGTTGGTCGGCGACGTGGACGTAATGCCCG
>DASYXT010000065.1:0-2027 GCA_035934555.1 Verrucomicrobiia bacterium
AGTCGATGTAGGTTTTTTTCAGCGCCGTGGATCAAAGGAACAGCCGCTTTTTTGGGTACCATTTCTATATCGCGATGCGCTCAAAATGGTACAAGGTCAAGCCGAATCCAGTTGAAGCTGTAGTACCCCACGCGTGCTCCGCGGCCTTCGGTTTGAATCCTCTGCGCTTAGACGCAACTCCAGGCAGAGGGTAAACGACCCGTGCTCAACGTTCCCTCAGCGCGTCCTGTCTGTGCCACTTCTCTTCCGGGATCGACCCCGGCGTGGATCCCTGCCGATCGTGCCTCCGTTCGGCAAGCTTAATTCTAACCTTGTAATGGAATTGATTTCATAAGAGATAGAAGTACTGTCGTTAGCACATCAAATGTCCTCCGAATTAGCACATGAAATGTCCGCCGCGAGGGCCGAACTGGGGTAGCTAACCGAGCCGGGGGTTACCGGCGATGGGGAGCTACACGGAGAAGGCTCGGGAGCGGGCCATGAAAGTAGAGGAAGTGATTTTGCGGGTAGCCAGCGGCGAGAACACCTTCTGGCAGGCGGTGCGCGTGCTGAACCGCAGTGCGCGGCACGTGCGGCGACTGATTCAGCGTTATCGCCAGCAAGGATTTCCGGCGCTGCTGGACGGCCGCACCGGCCGACCGAGCGCCAAGCGCATGCCGTGGGCCATCACCGCGCAGGTGCTGGGACTGTATCGCGAAAAATATTTTGATTTCAGCGTGCGGCATTTTCACGAGAAGCTGCACGAAGAGCACGGCATCACCTACAGCTACACCTGCATCAAGGTTTTGCTACAAGGTGCGGGGTTGGTGGAAAAAGCGCGCCAGCGCGGTCCGCACCGGCGGCGCCGCGCGCGGCGGCCCCTGGCCGGGATGCTGCTGCACATCGACGGCAGCCGCCATCAGTGGTTCAGCGATGAGCGTTGGCATGACTTGCTGGTGGTGCTGGACGATGCCACCAGCGAGGTGTACTACGCCCAGTTAGTGGAGGAGGAATCCACGCGCACGGTGCTGGCGGCGTTGCGCGAAGTAGTCGAGCAACAGGGCCGGTTTTGTGCGTTATACAGCGATCGCGGCAGTCATTTCTGGCTGACGCCCAAGGCCGGCGAGATGGTCGATCGCCAGCGACTCACGCAAGTGGGCCGCGCGCTGCGCGAGCTGAACATCGCAATGATTCCGGCGTACTCGCCGCAAGCGCGCGGGCGCAGCGAACGCAATTTCGGCACCTGGCAAGGCCGGCTGCCACAGGAGCTGCGGCTGCGCGGCCTCACTACGTTGGAAGCGGCCAACCGTTTTCTGCGTGAGAGCTACATCGCGGAGTTCAATCGCAAGTTCCGCGTGGCGGCGGCGCAACCGGAAAGCGCTTTCGTGCCGTGCAGCGGCTACGACCTGGAGCGCATCTTCAGCGTGCAGCAGGAACGCACGGTGAACCAGGACAACACCGTGAGCATCGCCCACCGCACGCTGCAAATCGAAAAGACGCAATGGCGGGGCACGCTGGCCAAGTGCCGGGTGTTAGTGTGCGAACATCTGGACGGGTGCTATACGGTGTACTTCGGGCCGCATCAGGTGGGCTGCTACCAGGCCGACGGCACTCCGGGCCGCCCGGCGCCGACAACTTTCGAGGAGAGCGGAAAGCCCGCACCCCCCGCGGGCTTTCCGCTCTCCACCAACGCAGTTCCCCAAGGAACTGCCAACTCAAACCGCGGACAAATCACTTGCTAATTCCCACGGACATCTCGATGTGCTAACAATATCTTTGGTACCATTACCTTGACAGTAATCAAGTTCTGTGCTATCATATGTTATGTTTCGTCCCCGCCCTGGCTGCTCGCATCCCATCGCCACAACTCTTTTCCCAATCCACCTCGTAGGTTTATTCGCTCACAACCTCACGAGCCGCGCAGCCTGTAAGCCCTTTGTTTGCCACTCTCAGGAAAAAACAGCCCGGAGCACAGCTTCAAAACAGACGCAGCTCGATTTTCTTGGACTTTCTGCCGTCGCGCCTCTCACTTTTTACCGTCCAGTATC
>DASYXT010000134.1:0-28382 GCA_035934555.1 Verrucomicrobiia bacterium
CGGAATCGGCCCATCAATGTCGGCGGGTTGAATTATGCCTATGATCCAGCGGGCAACCGCACGGCCATTACAAACGGCTCGACAGTTACCCGATTCGTGGTCAATCCGAATGCGAAGCTTCCTCAGGTGTTGATGCGCATTACGGGAGGGACAACCAACTACTATGTTTACGGAGCCGGCTTGTTGTACCAGGTTACGGAAACCGTTACGACCAGCACGCTGCTCACGTATCATTTCGACCTCCGTGGCTCCACCATCGCGCTGGCTAATAGTGGTGGGTATGTTACGGATCAAATCCAGTACTCGCCGTACGGACTGATTATCTCCCGAACCGGGACTAATGATACGCCGTTCCTGTACAATGGTCGGTACGGGGTAATGACCGACGCGAACGGGCTCCTGTACATGCGAGCCCGATATTACAACCCCTATATTTGCCGATTCATCAACCCGGACCCAAGTGGGTTTGTCGGCGGCCTGAACTGGTACTGCTTCGCGGACGGGAATCCGGTTAGTTCGCTTGATCCGTTTGGACTTTGGAGTTGGACGCAAACGGGTGGGGTTCTGCGAGGGCTCGGTGGGGGCTTGGAAGCGTTTACGGGGTACACGCTAGCAGCAGGCTCGGCCGCTTTTGGAGCAGCGACGAGTTGGACCGGTGTTGGCGCGCTAGCCGGCGCGGCTGGCGTAGTGGGTGGAGGTGCCGTTGGATTACACGGATTAGATCAGCTCCAAACGGGCTTCAGGCAAGCCTTTTCAGGAAACCAAGTGGATTCCTTGACTTCGGAGGGATTACAAGCCGCAGGCATGTCACAGAATGCCGCGAATTTCACGGATGCCGGCATCAGCGTTGTGGGTTCTCTGGGTGCGGGTTTTGCGACTGCGCCTCTTCGTGTTGCTACCCTGCGCGCTACGGATGCTCTTTCAACTGAAGGATTGGGGTTTTCTGACATATTGAGTTATAATGAGATGGGGGCGAAAGCCCTGAACTCTGCGGATTATGCAGAGCTAGGTGGAGATGCAACGAGCACTCTTTTCAAGGCTCCTTACATTAACGATTGGATTGACACTACTGGGAATCCGCTCACTTCACAGTGGTATCAGCGTTCCGGACTCAATCTTATTCTCACAGGCAATACGCCGCGGGCGAATATGCTGGCGGGAGGACTTGGAGCACTTTTCCAAGGCAGCGCGTATGGAACAGCGGGTTCAAGCACGGGCAAATGAGGTTAAGAAGTATGCAAGATGAAGAAAAGCACCGTCAGATAATTAAGCAAACTCTTCGAGAGAGTTTCGGATTTTTGCCCAAATACGCTGCTGTCGTTTTGGGTGTTGGAGTGGTCATAACTGGCCCTATTTTCATTGGCCGGTTTTGCGGGGATGGATGGGGACTATTTGCAGCAATTATCAGTATCGGAATATGGTTGTGCGGGATAAAACTATGGTTCTTTTCAACCATTCGGTTCGTCTGGTTTGTCGGATTAGTTGGACTGGTTTTCTTTGCGGTTTCTGAGGCAACTCGTTTGTTTCATTGAGATATATGTCATGAGCAACCGCATCGGCCAGACGGTCAGGACGAACGCCACGAGTTTTGTTGGTGGATCCAAACGCCAATCTGCCGCAAGTCTTGGGAACAGTCCGCAACCCATCCCGCGCCATCGAGAGGCAATCAACCTCCCACTTCAGCTATTTCCGTGAAGCGGAACACGAGTAACTCAAATTGCATCCACCTCGGGGGCCTCTCTGATGGAATGACTACCTGGCAAATGCTTAACACCTATGATAATGGAGCCAGCGCCTTAAACGGTGCCGACTTTATGGCCTTGGGTGCTGATCTGACTTCGCTTCTCTACAAGGGGTTGTTGATGCAACAGGGCGTCAATCTATCTGGCGATTCCTACCAATTGACAACCTACCTGGCCGCAAGGCTTTGGTCAAACCACTGCGGCTGGCGACTACGGGGCTGACACCACCCGGCTACGGGCTGGTTGCGGGACCAGGCGGCACAATTGGCGGGGCAGCAAACGCGATTGGCTGGCTGGGAACCGCTGTCGCAAGCTCCCCCGGAGGAAAGTAGATGACTATCTCCCGACGCAGGTGTGCCGTGTGGTTTTGCATTTTCCCCTGCTGCGGGGTGGTTACGAGGTCCAAGCCACGCCGGGTGGAGGGATGTAGGTGAATGCGCCGGGGAAATGGCGCCGGCCGGAGGGGGCGATGATGTGGTGTTGAAGGTGCTCAGCAAACTTGCGAAGGACTGAGTGGGGAGCACCCTTGTCGTCGAGAGCGCGGTGGAGGGCTTGATGGAAACGCGCGATAGCCTGCCGTGCGGTGCGGCTTGCTTTGTAAGCGGTGTCTTTGGCGGTGGTGGCGTGGTGGCGCTGCCAGTCGTAGAGTTGTTGAAGCTCGCGGATGGCTTCGGTTTTCTCGGGTTCGGAGGAATCGTCGGAATCGAGGATGGCTTCGAGTTGCTTTTGCTTTTTGTAGAGGGCGCGGGCGGCCTGGGCGTCGTCGAGGGTGAGGTTGCGTTGCTGGAGACGGGCGTGGCTCTCGAGGATGACGGGCTTGCCGGTGGCTGGGTCTGCCAGGGTGGGCAAGCCGAGTTGTTGGCGGTAGAGATCGGGGACTTTGGCCATGAGGTCGATGCCATAGATTGGGCACTCGTCCGGGTGGTAGAGCAGCCAAGCGACGTAGAGCAGGCCGAGTTCGTGTCGGAGGAAAGCTTCCTGGCCGTCGAAGACCAGGTGCCAGACGCCGAGGTGTTTGGTGAGCGAGTAACGGGGAGTTGGAGCCCTCGCCCCCGGCCCTTCTCCCATCGGATGGGAGAGGGGGACCGATGTGGCGCGCGTGAGTTCGGCGAAGAGTTCGGCGGGGGGGCGGAGGGGGGCTAGCGTGCCTTGGGGCGTGAAGGCCAGGATGGATTGGAGGTCGAAAACCTCGGCGCCGACGTCATGGAGGTACATGAGGCTGGGGGCGTCGATGAGGACCCTGGTTGGCGCCAGGAGGATGAAGGGTTTGTGGAGGCTGGCGGCGAGCTGGGCGACGGCGCTGCGAAACGGGGGTTCGTCGTGCTGGATCGTGAGGATGACGGGGATGGCTTTGCTGGACCAGGATCCGATCTGTTTGGTGTGGGCCGGCTGGAGGTCGGCGATGGCTGGGGAGCAGTCGAGCGCTTTGGCGATGGCGTGGCCGAGGCGGCGCCAGTCCACCACGAGAGGAGTGATTTCTTCGATGGTGAGGAGGATATCGGGGCAGCTTTTGTCCGGGCAGTGGCAGGTGGCGACGGCGCCGGTGTTGTCGTGGCGGAGAATTACGTGATGATTGCAGCCGCATTCGCGGGGGCAGATGACGTACTTTACTGGGGTGGTGCTTGGGTAGAGGCAGAGATTTGTAAAATTGGAGAAGTTGTCGCCGAG
The DNA here is from genome assembly GCA_035934555.1 of Verrucomicrobiia bacterium. Taxonomy (GTDB): domain Bacteria; phylum Verrucomicrobiota; class Verrucomicrobiia; order Limisphaerales; family UBA8199; genus DASYXT01. The sequence goes on from DASYXT010000134.1 coordinate 3,411, forward strand.
GTATTTGTGCCAGATTGCCGGGAGGGCGCTGAGCGCGGGGAGCCATTCGAGCGCTTTCCAAAACTGCTGTGGCATGGTGAGGCAGGATTAGTGGATTAATGGATTTGTGGATTGGCGGGACATCGTCCGTTGGCCCCTCTCCGACGTCTGTCGGTGGGCCACCGTGGGAGAGGGCAATGCTGTGTCAGGCGTGGACGATTCGCCAAGGGGTGAGGCAGGCGAGGGCCGGTGAGCTGAGGTGGATTTTGCGATCGGAGTCTGGATCGTCTTCGTCGCCGTCGCCGTCGGCGAACGCGGGTGCGGTGGCGATACCGAGGGCCAGGAGGATGGTGGCGAGGGAATTTGCGGCTTTGGTTATGATGCGGAAGCCTGTGCGGTCCATCCAGGGGAAGATGCGTGGGGCGTCGGGTGGGTGTTGGAAGAATACGTTGGGTGGTGTGATGGTAACGCTGTGGAGATCGTTGTCTTCGTGGAAGTGGATGTTGAAGGTTGCGCTGATGGGTTTGCCGAGGCGCGGGATTGGTGGTTGTTGGGGGTCGAGGAGGTTGTCAGCTTGGATGGAGATCTCCTCGAGGGGTGAGTCTTCGAAGCGGATGCGCAGGTGGTGGAGCGAGATGTCCTTGATCGTGGGATCGGCTTTGTGGTCGAGGCATGCGGGACCGAGCTCGCGGATGGGGTTTAGGGTGAGTGGTGGCGGTTGTTGCGGATGGTTTGTGTCTTCCCCTTTCATAAACTGCTTCGGTTTTTCCGGTGGCGGAGGTCCGGCTGTATTTCTCTGCAGGGGCACCTGCCGCCACCCTGTTGTACTTAATCCGTCACATTTCTAAGCTTGACGCGTGCCAATGTTACGTTTTTATGTTTTTGTGCGGAGAGGCATGGGGTTTGCTAATGATGGGGAGGGGGAAGGTGTATCAGAATGAGGCGAGGAGTGGCGGGGAATGGGACAGGGGAGAAAGGGGGAAAGGCTAAAGGCTGAAGGCTAAAAGGGGAGAAGGTGTGGTGGTCAGTATTCGCTAATTCAGTATTCAGACTTCAGAAGTCAGATTACAGATTTCAGATTTCAGAGGGCAGAGGGGCAGAAAGGACAAGCCACAGAACGGCAGGGGACAAAGTCCAGCTTTGCCATGTGCGCCGGGTGCCGCGCGTCGATTACCCCTGAACGTGCTATTACCAAGGACTAAGCGCGGCACGAGAGGCGCACATGCTAACTTCCCCCCCGCGCCACACCCCGCCCCGCGTCCAGTTCGGCGTCCGTTCCCGCCCCAGCTTCATGCATTGTCCCCAGACCGCCGCACGAGCATCGTTTCTTTGCACCCCAGCTCAGCGAGTTTGCACTTCGAGCGCATTTGGCAAAAAAATTTCAATAAAACAAAGTTGTCAGGATTCTTTGTAACCTCAGCGGGAGCGCCATCGTCGCTCAGAGTGTTGAAAACCGCATCTATGCAGCGCTCACTCTGTTATTCACTTCTTCTTGCCACGTTCTTTTGGATTTCAAACTCTGTCTTCGCATTAAGCGTGGTGTCGGGTCCGACGTTTACGCCTGCAACCAATGCGCCATTGGCGGGGCGGTTGCAATTGGCGACCGACTCTGCCTCGCGCGTCAGCGTCAGCGTGGACGACGGCACCAGCGTGTGGACGCATGATTTTTATGATTTCGGCACGACACACTCGGTGCCCTTGTTAGGATTTAAGCCCGGAACAACCAATGTGATCTCGATAAGCCTTTATGATCAGAACCAAAACCTGACGGCTGTCGAGCAAACCTTGACGTTTGTGAGTCCGGCGTTGCCACTGGATTTCCCCATCCTGACGGTATTACAGGATGACCCAAGCCGGATGGAGCCGGGCTACACGCTGTTTCACATTGTGCTGGGCAATACCAATTACCAGGCAATTATCGACAACACCGGCCAGGTGGTGTGGTACAGCCCGGTGAATTCGTTTTTGGAAATCCGCCAATTGACCAACGGGGACTTGTTCATTTCCTCGCTGACGAATTTCATGGAACTAAACATGCTCGGCGAACTGGTGCAGAGCTGGGTAGTCCCGACCAACCTGCTGGTGAACCTGCATGACCAGGTGCTGACCGATCACGGGACGATTCTCTATATGAGCGACACCAGCACGGTCGTGAGCAATTATCCGACCAGCACGACGGTGGCGACGGCCCCGAGAACCACCGCCAACAACGTCATCTATCAGACGGTGGTCGAGCTCTCGGCGACCAACGGCGCGGTGCTGAATGTGTGGCCGTTAATCAATCTGCTCGAACCGAATCGCATCACTTACCTGACGAGCCTCGGCCCGCCGGTGTGGGATTCGGAGCATGGGAACGGCTTGATTGAGGACCCGAGCGACAACTCGATCATTGTATCGCTGCGGCATCAAAATGTGGTGCTGAAGTTTTCGCGGGAAACCGGGCAACTGGTGTGGTTGCTGGGGCCGCCGCAAAACTGGGATGCGCCGTGGCAGCCGTACCTGCTGACGCCGGTCGGCGCGCCGTTCGAATGGGAATACGGCCAGCACACACCCGTGCTCACCCCACAAGGAACTCTCATGGTCTATGACGACGGCAATTACCGTGCGACTCCGTTCGACCCGCCGGTGGGCGATGCGACCAATTATAGCCGCGCAGTCGAGTATCAGATTGATCCGGAATCGATGGTGGTCTCGCAAGCGTGGGAATACGGCAGCAACGCGGTGGACCAACTCTATACGGACAAGGTGGGGAGCGCCGAACCGATGCCGCAGACAGGGAATGTGTTGATCTGCTTCGGCAGCGTCAAATATGTCAACGGGGTGCCGCCCAGCGTTTATGGGCCCAATGCGACGATGGCGCGCATCCAGGAAGTGACGCACGATGCCAACCCGGAGGTGCTGTTTGACCTGGCAGTTACCGAATACAACAATCCGCATGCCGCAACCAAGGCGTTGTATGTGTACCGCAGCTACCGGATTGCGGACCTGTACGCGCACCCGGCTTTACCGGTGGCCGATCTGACGATTAGTTATCAAACCGACACCGCCCAACTCCAGTTCTCCGGTGACCCGACTCATACGTACATGGTGGAAGCCTCAACCGACCTGGCGAACTGGGTCGAGCTTGGCGTGGCGGCGGAAGAAGGACAGTCGGGGAGCTTCAGTTTCCAGGAGCCGGCTGGGAGCGGGAATGCTTTCCGGTACTTCCGGGTAGTGACGTACTGAAGTAAGACAAAGCGCCAGAGGGCTGGCGCAGTCCAAAACGCTGCCGCGACATTTGGCACGGCCGCACTCGGCGCACCACGCCAGGGCCACCAAAAAGAATTGTCCTTGGCCCCCATTCGCTGCAAGCTCTGCCCCCTCGTTATGCGGCAGGTCAGGCTGGGTATGATTGGCGGCGGGACGGTGGGCAGCGGCGTGTTTCACGCGCTACAGCTCAACGGCTCGTTGCTGTCCTCACGCATCGGCATCGAGGTCGGCGTCCAGAGAATCGCCGTCAAAGCCATTGACGAGCCCCGGCCTTATGCGCTCCCCCGAGAGCTTCTGACGACCCATTGGGAAGCCGTCGTGAACGACCCGCAGGTCGATGTCGTCACCGAACTGGTTGGAGGCACGACGCTGGCGCGGACGATAATCCTTGCGGCGCTCGAGCTGGGCAAGCCGGTCATCACCGCCAATAAGGCTCTGCTCTCAGCGCACGGGGAGGAGCTGTTTGCCGCGGCCAACCAGTATGGAACGAATCTATACTATGAAGCGAGCGTGTGCGGCGGCATCCCGATCATCAAATCGCTGCGCGAGGGTTTCGTCGGCAACCGCATCACGCATCTCTACGGCATTGTCAATGGCACCTGCAATTACATCCTGACGCGGATGAAACTCGAAGGGGCGGAGTTCGACGACGTGCTCCGGGAAGCGCAACGGGAAGGCTACGCTGAAACCGAACCGTCGCTGGACATCGACGGTCATGACTCGCTGCATAAGATCGGCATCCTGGCCTCGCTGGCGCACGGGTTCTGGGTCGAGCCCAAGGATATTTATGTCGAAGGGATTCGGGACATCAGCCGGGCCGATATCGAATTTGCCGACCAACTCGGCTACACGATAAAGCTGCTGGGCATCATCAAACGGGTTCAGACCGGAACAAAGCCGGCGAGCGTGCCGGCGGGAACCGGGCGAAGCTCAAGCCGTACTTTGCGAAGAGGGAGCAGAACCAAAAGCCGCGTGCAGGTTTCGGTGTATCCGACGTTGATCCCGAACAGTCATGTGCTGGCGAGTGTGAACCACGTCTTTAACGCGGTGTTCGCGCGCGGCGATATTGTCGGCGATACGCTCTTTTACGGGCGTGGTGCGGGCAAAGACGCCACCGCCAGCGCCGTGCTGAGCGATTTAGCCGACGCCGCGCTGGATTTGAAATTCGGCACCAAACACCGGCTACCGCCCTTCGTGCCGCACGAACCGGATGGGGCGGTGCTGCCGATTCAAGAAGTGGTGTCGCGTTATTTCGTGCGGTTGAATGTGGTCGATCAACCCGGGACGCTGGCCCGGATCACGCGGATTCTGGGCGCGGCGCAGATTGGGATTTCCTCAGTCATCCAGCCGGAAGGTCACGCCGGGGCAAGCGTGCCGTTGATCCTGATGCTGCACGACGCGCCCAACGGGACGGTGGCCAAAGCGCTCAAGCAAATCGCCAGGCTGCCGGTGGTCAGGCCGCGCCCGGTGCTGCTGCGGGTGGAAACCTTTCAATAGCTTATGGCGCTGATTGTTCAGAAGTACGGGGGCACGTCGGTCGGCAACATCGAGCGCATTCGGAATGTCGCGGCGCGGGTGGCCCAGTACCACGCGCGCGGCGACCAGATCGTCGTAGTCGTTTCTGCCATGAGCGGCGTCACGGATAATCTGATCAGGCTGGCGAAGGAGCTGATGCCGCTGCCCAACGAGCGGGAGATGGACGTATTGCTGGCGACCGGCGAGCAGACAACCATCGCACTGACGGCGATTGCGCTGCATGCGCGCGGCATACCGGCGGTTTCACTTACCGGCGCCCAAGCCGGAATCGTTACCGACGGCGTCCATACTAAAGCCAAAATCCAGAACATCACGCCCAAAAAAATCCACGATTTGCTGCAAGCCGGCCAAGTGGTAATCGTCGCCGGGTTCCAGGGCCAAACCATCGAAGGCCAGGTGACCACGCTGGGCCGGGGCGGGTCAGACCTGACCGCCATTGCGTTGGCCGCCGCGCTCCAGGCCGATCTCTGCCAGATTTATACCGACGTGGACGGCGTCTATACGGCCGACCCGCGCATCGTGCCGGGCGCGCGCAAGCTCGACGAGATTTCCTACGACGAAATGCTGGAACTGGCCAGTCTCGGGGCCAAAGTAATGCAGTCGCGGTCGGTGGAGTTTGCGAAGAAATTTGGCGTGTTATTCGAAGTGCGCTCGAGTTTGAACGACAACCCAGGAACGATTGTGAAAGAAGAAACCAGGAACATGGAAGATGTGGTCGTGCGCGGTGTGTCGCTCGACAAGAACCAGGCCAAAGTCACGCTGGTGGCGGTGCCGGACAAACCGGGCATTGCTGCGCGCATCCTCACCGCCATCGGGGACGCCAATGTCAATGTGGACATGATCGTGCAGAATATCAGCCATGGCAGCGGGTCGCCGGTGACCGACCTGTCGTTTACCGTGGACAAACCGGACCTGTTGAAAGCGCAGAAGGTGATCGACAATCTCAGGGAAGAAGTCGGGTTCGGCAAAGTGATCGCCACCGACAAGATCGCGAAGTTGTCGATTGTCGGCGTTGGCATGAAAAGCCACAGCGGTGTGGCCGGCAAAATGTTTGAAACCCTGGCGCGCGAGGGGGTCAATATCGATATGATCTCGACGAGCGAGATTAAGATTTCGGTGGTGATCGATCTGGCCAAAGGCGAACAAGCGATGCGCGCGGTGCACCAGGCCTTTTTGGGCTCATAGAGGGCGCTGGGACGCACGACGCTCCCCGCTCCACGATTTAATGGTACCCCTGGAGAGGTTTGAGCACGCCGAACCGGACCAGAGCGACAATCAGCAGCGTATAGGCGAGGGAAATGGCGATGTCCCGCAACAGCGCGCGCCGGGAATATTTCTGGGGTTCCTGCGACAGGACTTGTTGCGCGCCTTTGTGCATCAAGATGAATCCAAGAACATTCGTCAGCCAATACCCCACCACCACCAGAAACCCGAAGGCGCGTGGATAAAACAGGCTAACCACCCACGCAAAGGCCAATGCCAGCGGCACATTGACGAACAAGTCGTTCCACCAGGACAGCGGCGACAACATATACCCGACGAATACCAGCACACCGCCGCTTGTTTTGCGTTTCCAACTCATGCCCTCGCCAATGTGCCATACGGCTCGCGCCCTCCACAACCTCGCGGACTCACACCAGGCGGGAACTGACAGCAGAGGGGTTGATCGCAAAATCTGGGAGAAATGGCCAATCGGTTTTCTCCAAGGTGAGGACCTCGCCCGTGGGTGGAGTTGAGACCAATCCGATTAGATTAATTCTGCATGGTGGTCCGCTGAGCCACCCATTGGATGTCGCGCTTATCGTTACCGACTGTAACGGGGAACCCGGCGGTCGAATGGGCCACGGGCCGAATGGTCGTGCCGGCAAGCCACTTCTTAATCTCCGAATGACTGTCGGCGAAAGAAAAGCCGGCCGCGCCGTTGTGGTAGGAAGCCACCAGATCGCTCCACACATTGCGCTCAGTCGGGTCGGCGTTGTTGCAGAAGATGTAGAAGCCATCATTAATGCTGTCGGGGTGTTCATCCAGGAAAACGAACATTTGCGCGCTGTTCCGGAAGTCGCTCAGCTTGCGGAACTGGACCCAACCCGTCGTGATGTCGGCTCCGCCGCTCTGGCCGGAGCCGTTGCCACGGTCCCCTACATAGGCATTCATCGAATAGCTGCGGCACCGCGGTCCGGCGGCGGAAGGATAGTTATCGGCCGGGCACTTGAAGATGCCAATGCTCTTGGCGGTATAAGGTCCCAGTTTGGCCCCGGTCAGCAGGGTCAGATTGGTGTTGGCGCTGTTGTTGCCCCAATCCATGATGTTGGCGGCCCAGGTGTTAAGCGGGTTAGCCTGCGTGTTCTGGGTGTCGAAATTATTCACCAGCCGGTCATTACTGTCATTGGCGTACATGGTCCAGGCGACTGCCAACTGTTTGCTGTTATTGAGGCAACTGATGCCCATGGCCTTTTGCTTGGCGCGGCCGAGCGCAGGCAGAAGCATGGCGGCGAGGATCGCGATAATGGCGATGACCACCAGCAATTCGATCAACGTGAACCCACCAAGCCGCGGTGAAGCGTGCTCCGGCTTCGCCAACTGGGGCTGGCCTGGTGCTAGAGGTGCGTGCGCTGACCAAGTAGCGGTATTCATTTGAAACGGGCACAGTTTAGGCGACAACCTTCCATGCTTCAAGACGCATTTCCATTATAATGGAACCACCAAATCGTGCGCGCACTCCATTCTAAATCGCAGGAAGAATCGATTGAAAAACGGTTTGACCACCCGCCGAGACCCTGCTAGGCTCAGTGCGTGAATGGGAATCTGGACCTGCTGCTATTGAGCGCGCTGCTGCTGAGCGGCGCGGCAGTCGGGTCTTAGTTTCTGGAACAATTTTTCCGACCCACTGCCGAATGGCGGTGGGTTTTTTATTTACCCGGCCGCCTGGCGCACAACCGAAATAACCAATATGCACAAAGAACCGTCGAAAAAGTACCGGCCATTTCCGCCGGTGCAATTACCCGAACGCCAATGGCCGAGCCGGAAACTGGAACATGCGCCGCGCTGGTGCAGCGTCGATTTGCGTGATGGCAACCAGGCGCTGGCCGTCCCGATGAACGTCAGCCAAAAACTGGAGATGTTCCAGGCCCTGGTCCGGTGCGGGTTCAAGGAAATCGAGGTGGGCTTTCCCTCGGCGTCGAACACGGAGTTTGCGTTTAACCGGCGGCTGATCGAGGAGAAGCGCGCGCCGGACGACGTCTGGTTGCAGGTGCTGGTGCAGGCACGTGAGGAGTTGATCGAGCGCACGTTCGAGTCGCTCGCCGGAGCCCGCCGCGCCATCATTCATCTATACAACTCCACTTCGCCAGCCCAGCGGCGCGTGGTTTTCGGCATGACGAAAGAACAGATCATCGACGTGGCGGTGAAAGGAGCGACCTGGATTAAGGAGCGCTTGCCGCGGTTGGCCGGGACGGAAGTGATGCTGCAATACTCGCCCGAGAGCTTCAGTGCGACGGAAGTAGAGTTCGCGAAGGACGTTTCGGAAGCGGTGATGGAGGTGTGGCAACCAACGCCGCAAAATAAAATGATTCTGAATCTGCCGGATACCGTCGAGGTGGCAACACCCAACGTGTATGCGGACCAAATCGAGTGGATGTGCCGGCACATTGCTCAGCGCGATTCGCTCATCATCAGCCTGCATACCCATAATGACCGGTGCACGGGGGTCGCCGCGACGGAGTTGGGATTGCTGGCCGGGGCGGATCGTGTCGAGGGGACCTTGTTCGGCAATGGCGAGCGCACCGGGAATCTGGACATTGTCACGGTCGCACTCAATCTCTACATGCAGGGGATTGATCCCCATTTGGATTTCACGCACCTGAACGAGTTGGTGGAGATTTACGAGCGCTGTACCGGGATGACGGTGCCGGCGCGGCATCCCTATGCCGGAGAACTCGTCTTCACGGCCTTCAGTGGTTCGCACCAGGACGCCATTCGCAAAGGGCTGGCCGAGTGGGCCAATAACGGCCGTGAACACTGGGATGTGCCGTATCTGACGATCGACCCGCGCGACATCGGACGCCAGTACCGCGAGGTGATTCGCGTCAACAGCCAATCGGGTAAAGGCGGTGTGGCGTATTTGCTCGAGACGGAATTCGGCATCGCGTTGCCCAAAGAACTGCAGCGCGAATTCGGGCCGATCGCCAACGACGAGGTGGACCGGTTGGGCCGGGAAGTCAGCGCGGCAGAACTCAAAGCGATGTTCTGGCGCGAATATATCGAGCGCGCCAACCCCTGGCAGCTTCACCGGTTCGAGACAGAAAGTCATAACGGCACAGTCCGCTGCCGGGCGAGGTTGCTGCGGGATGGCCAGCCGGTTGAATTGGCCGGGGAAGGCAATGGTCCGTTGGCGGCGCTGGTGCATGGGTTCGGCAAGCTGGCTCTGGGCCGGTTCGAAATCGCCAATTATAGCGAGCACGCGTTGAGTTCGGGCGAGGAAGCCGCGGCCATTGCCTATATCCAGGTGAAGCATGGCGACGGGCGGCAACGCTGGGGCGCGGGGGTGGACACGAACATCGAGCTGGCCGGCGTACGCGCCGTGCTCAGCGCGCTGAACCGATCTTAGTGTGTACCCCGGCGCAATGTGGGGCGTTGGAACTTGGATGAGTTGTCTGCCGGGCCCCGCGGTAAAGACCCTATAGCCGCGAGCATCGCGGCATTTTAGGCTCAGGTGGAAAGAGAACAACGCTTATGGCCGAAATATCGCAAGCGAAAGGGAAGCGCAAACCCAGCGCGGCGTTCATGAAACCGGTCAAACCGGACGCCAAACTGGCCGCCGTGATCGGCCAGGAACCGATTTCGCGCACCGAAATCACCCGCAAACTCTGGGACTATATCCGCAGCCACAACCTTCAGGACCCCTCAAACAAAACGTTCATCAAAGCCGATGACAAACTCAGAGAGGTGTTCGACGGCAAAGACCGCGTGAGCATGTTTGAGATGACCAAGCTGGTGTTCGGGCACGTCGGCTAAGGCAGCCACTATCGATAGCGCAGGCTCGATAGATATCCCCAACCCCCGCCCAACGCAAGGCCCGCCAGGTGCGCGTAATTGGCAATGGGCCCGAGCCAACCGGTAAAACACAGCACCAGCCAAACCAGCATCAGTGTTACGGTCGAGGGATGGACGAACAAGCCCGAGGCCGGATCAAATTTGCCCCGCAACCAGATATAGCCCAGGAGCCCATAAACGACTCCGGACATCCCGCCAAAAATGGGTGAGTGGGTCACAAAATACTGCGCCAGGTTGGACCCGGCCCCTACCACCAATACCAGCGCAAGCAGATGCACCCAGGTTTGCCGCGCTTCAATCATGCTCCCCAAATCTTTCAACCACCACATATTGAAAAAAATGTGGAGGAAATTGGCATGCAGAAAAATCGGCGTAATCAGCCGCCAAACTTGTCCGTGTCGAATACTGGCCAGGCCCCGCTGCCAATAATAGGTGTCGCCCTCGGCCCAAAAATTGTTAAAGGCCAGAAAACTGACCCGCGCCCAGTTGCCGAAATCGGACAGGAAAAAAACGACGACGCTGATAATGATGAGCACCAGAGTCAGTGTTCCAATGCCATACCCGCGCAGCGGTTTGAACAGGTGCCGGCGGTCGTACAGGCGCTTGCGCCAGGCTTCCTCGCGCTGCTCCCGTTCCTGCCGCAGCCGCACGGCTTCCTGCGCCTGGACCTGGTATTCGGGCGCGGCGGGGTTGGCCTGAAATTTCTCGAGCAGGCGGGTGGCCGATTGGAGCTTGTCTTCGTCGTTAACCCAAATGCCCCAGCCTTGCTCGGGCTGGAACTCCAACTTGTTGTCCATGCCCTGGACGAAAAGGTAGTCACTAAACGTGCGAGCCGCGGATTCGACCGTCAGGTGCCCAATCAAGCGCATATCAAAGCCCACACTCTACACCGGGCGGAGGATTTCTCCAAGCCGGCCGAAGGGAAGCGAGAAGTGGCCGTCCTCGGCTGTGAAGGTCGCCTGGCAGTTAGGCAGTTTGCGGGCGATGTACCGGCCCATCGCCGGCGGAACTACCACATCCTGTTCGCCGTGCCACAATCGGACAGGCACCCGGACTTCTTCGAGTCGGAATCCCCAAGGCCGGGCATAGAGCAGGCCGTCGGAAGCGGCGCCGTGCGGTCCCGGGCGCAAGGCCTCGCGCGAGCTGGCGATCAGCGCCTCGCGCACTTCGCGCCGTGCCAGCACCTGCTGGTCTGCCGGGGGCAGCCGGGCTTCGATTTCTTCGGGAATAACTTGCTCCCCATGACCCCAAAACAAACGCATACAGCTTGTCGCCAGCACTTGCGCCAGCCAGGGCGCATTCCGCGCAAAAGCCAGCAGCCGCCGGTTCAACCCTACCATGCCTTCGGTGGCCGCAGGGTCATCCACGGGTCCCAAGGCGCAAATCATGACCACGGCTGTGAGCCGGTCCGGAATGCGGACCGCGCAAGCCGCCGTATAGGGACCACCGCCCGAAACTCCCAGCACGCCGAACCGGCTCCAGCCCAGGTGCTCGGCTAATTGCGTCACATCCTCGACCCAATCCGCAATGCGGCGTCCGGGACACGCGTCTGAAAGCCCATAGCCCGGGCGGTCGGCGGCAACGAGGCGCAAGCCGGAAGCGCGAATCACTTCGGCGACCGCCTGCGGTTCCAGCCGTGAACTGGGCCAACCGTGGCAGTACATGAAAGGCGCCCCGGCAAGATCGCCATATTCGGCGAAACCAAGCTGGCGCCCATCGCGCAGGCGAAAGACTTGATTGAGTTGCCCGGTAGTGGAGCGTGGTCCCATGCTGACCCTGGAGCTCAAATCTCCACTTGCATGCCCAACTCGACCACGCGGTTGGCAGGAATCCGGTAAAAGGAGCTCGCCGACTGTGCATTGCGGCCCATCAAAGCGAAGAGCCACTGCCGCCAGCGCGCCATGTCGCGGGACCGGGTGGGCACGATGGTTTCGCGGCTGAGGAAGAAAGAGATTTTGTTGAGATCCAGCGCCTGGGCGTCGCAAGCGGCGCCAGCCAGAAGCTCGGGAACGTTAGGTTCTTCCATGAAACCATAATGGGCGAGAATGCGAAAGAAGCCTGGGGCAAGTTTTTCGATCTGCAGCCGTTTGTCCGGGTTCACCTGGGGCACCTCCTCGGTCATAATCGTTAGGATGAGGTTGCGTTCGTGGAGCACCTTGTTGTGTTTGAGATTGTGCAGCAAGGCAAGCGGTGTGCCCTCGGGATTGGCCGTCATGAACAGCGCCGTCCCCGGTACGCGGCTGAAATCGTGAATATGCTCGACTTCGTGGAGAAACAGTTCGAGCGGCATGGACGCGGGCCGAAGCTTGTTCCAAACGAGCTGGCGGCCGCGTTTCCAGGTGGCCATCGCCACGAAAATCAACAGCCCCATCACCAGCGGGAACCAGCCGCCGGCGACGACCTTCGTCAGATTCGCCGCAAAAAACGCGCTCTCCACGACAAAGAAAATGCTGCACGCCAGCGCGGCTTTGACCACGCTCCATTCCCACACACGCCGCGCGGCAAAATAGAACAGGACGGTGGTCGAGAGCATGGTGAGGGTCACCGCGATGCCATAGGCCGCTCCCATCGCGCTGGAGGACCGGAATCCAAGCACCAGGCCGATGCAGGCGACCATCAGCGCCCAATTAATGTGCGGCATGTAAATCTGGCCACGCTCGAGCGAAGAGGTGTGCTTAACCGCCATGCGCGGCAGATATCCGAGTTGGATGGCTTGAATGGTCAAAGAAAAGGCGCCCGAAATCAGCGCTTGCGATGCGATGACGGTCGCCGCGGTCGCCAGCACTACTAACGGGTACAGCGCCCAGGACGGAGCCAATAAATAAAATGGATTCGCAATAGTCGCCGGATTGCGCAGCACCAACGCACCCTGGCCCAAATAATTGAGGAACAAGCCGGGCAGCACGATCGAGAACCAGGCAATCCGAATCGGCCGGGCGCCGAAATGGCCTACGTCGGCATAGAGCGCTTCGGCTCCCGTGACCGCCAGAAAGACGGCGCCGAGAATCACGAACCCGCGCCATCCGCTGTCGGCGAGAAATTTCAAGCCCAACACCGGGTTCAGCGAGTAAAGCACCCCGGGGGCTTTCAAAATACCCGCAATTCCCAATAACCCAATCGAGACAAACCATACCACCATTACCGGACCGAAAAGCGTCCCGACACGGCCGGTCCCGCGGCGCTGGGCGGCGAATAACCCAATCAGCGTCACAATGGTTAGTGGAATGACGAAATCCTTCAGGGCCGGTGTGGCGACATCCAGGCCCTCCATCGCGCTTAACACGGAGATCGCAGGCGTAATCATACCGTCACCGTACAGCAGCGCGGCGCCGAAAACGCCCAACCCCACCAGCAGGGCGCGACGATGCCCGGCGCCCGCCTCATGCCGTGGAAACGCCAACGCCATCAGCGCTAGAATCCCGCCCTCCCCCTTGTTGGTCGCCCGCAGGATAATTCCCAGATACTTAATCGAAACAATCAGAACCAGCGCCCACAGGATCAGAGACAATACGCCCAGCACGTGCTCGGGGCTGGGCGTCATATGGTGGGCCGGCACAAAACACTCGCGCAGCGCGTAAAGCGGGCTAGTGCCAATGTCACCATATACGACGCCTAGCGCGCCAAGCGTCAGCAGCGCGAGGTATCGGCCGGTGGCCGGTTTCGGTTCCATATCTTACCTGATCCAGTAATCAGTGTTCAGTGTTCGGTATTCAGTATTCAGTATTTCGTGGGCAGTTTCCAGCGAGCAAAAAGCAGCAGCAAGCGGCTACTTGAGGCCCGCGGCGAGAACGGTTTCGAAATGCGGCGGTTGCTCCTCACGCGCGACGATGCTGACCTCGATACGTTTGAAGCCGGCGGCCTCCAGCCAGCCATGCAGGTCGCTTTCAGGAAATCCAAGCCAGCGGTCGCCGTACAACGTATGGGCTTGCTCAAACTGGTGCCGCGCCAAATCCATAATGACGAGTTGGCCGCCGCTCTTCAAAATCCGATAAGCGCTGGCGACTGCTTTGGCCGGGTCCTCCGCATGGTGGAGCGCCTGGCTAAGGATTACCAAGTCCACGCTCGAGGGTTCAATCGGCGGCGCTTGCAAATCACCCAGACGAAACTCGAGATTCTTCAGGTTGTTCTTCTTCGCCTTGGCCGCGCCAAACGCGACGATCTTCTCCGAGTTATCCACCGCGATGACTTTCTTGCACCGGCGCGCCAGCAATTCGCTCAGCAGTCCCTCCCCGGCGCCGAGGTCGGCGACGACCAGCGGCGGCAGCATGCGCAACAGCAGATGGCCAAAGGCTTGCCACGAACGGCCTGGCCCATACACCCGGTCAAACCGGCCCGCGACCTGGTTAAAAAAAACCTGCTCCTGTTCCCGCCGCCGGGCCAGAATGCGCTTCAGATTGATTTGGTCGCCGCTCTGCTCGGGCAACTCCCGCGCGCCTCGCCCAGCCAATTGGATGAACTCCGCGACAGCTCCATTCGCCGGCGTGTTGAGCCGGTAAAAGGTCCGTTTGCCTTCCCGACGCGACTGGACCAGGCCGGCGTCCTGCAATAACCCTAAATGCGTTGAGATGCGGGATTGCCCCATCCGGGTGATTTCCTGCAGCTCATTGACCGATAGCTCGTCTTTCTCCAATAGGGCCACAATCCGTAGCCGGGTCGGATCGGAAAGCGCGCGCAGAGATTTAAGTGTCGAGGACATCGGGCAAATGTATTAAGGGCTGCACCGTGGATTTTGAGCAGCACGGCGAGATGCGGCTGAGAAAATAACGTCCTGTTGCAACTCAGCCGATGTACAGAAACTCTCATTAACACCCCCATTTATGGGGGTGTAGAGCGACAGTGCGGCCTTCAAAACCATTTTAATGGTTTCCCGTGTGACTGGGGTCCTGAGCTTCCCATCGATGTGGTGCCTGGCGGCTGGAATCGGCGGTGGGCTGGTGGCGCCCGTCTGATGGCTGCGCGCGTTGTTCAATCTGCGATTTCCCTATTGACGGCACGGCAAAACCATATATCATCTTATCTTGATACGTCAATACGTTATGTAGCACGTCCTTTATTCTAAATGCCATGAGCAAAAATTACATCTTTTCTTCCGAGTCGGTTGGCGAGGGCCACCCCGACAAAGTGTGCGACACGATTTCCGATGCGGTGCTGGACGCCTGCCTGGCGCAGGACCCCCACAGCCGTGTGGCTTGCGAGACCTATGCCAAATGCAACCTGGTGGTGGTAGGGGGCGAAATTACCACGACGGCGCAACTGGACTTTAGCCGGATCGCGCGGGAGGCCATCCGTGGAATTGGCTACACGCACGAGGACGACGTGTTTCACGCGGACAAAGTGCTAATCATGAACGCGATCACCTCGCAAAGTCCCGATATCGCCCAGGGCGTGGACGCCCGCAAAGCCAAGGGCAAAGAGACTGCCGAGCAAGGCGCGGGCGATCAGGGCTTGATGTTCGGCTACGCGACTAATGAAACGCCGGAGTTGATGCCGGCGCCCATCATGTATGCGCACCAACTGGGCCGCGCGCTGACCCGCATCCGGAAGAACGGCAAGGTCAAATGGCTGCGGCCTGATGCCAAGAGCCAGGTGTCGGTGCGCTACGTGAATGATCAGCCGGTGGAGATCACCAATGTCGTCATCTCGACCCAACACAGCCCGGATGTCGAGCATCAAACCATCAAGGATTTCTGCATCGACGAGGTCATCAAAAAAACCATCCCGAAGCATCTGCTGACCAAGAACACAAAGCATCTGATTAACCCGACCGGACGATTCGTCGTGGGCGGCCCGCAAGGGGATACAGGCCTGACCGGGCGCAAGATCATCGTGGATACGTATGGCGGCATGGGCCGGCATGGCGGCGGAGCTTTCAGCGGCAAAGACCCTTCGAAAGTTGATCGCAGCGCGGCCTATATGGGCCGGTATGTTGCGAAAAACATCGTCGCGTCGGGCCTGGCCTCGAGCGCCGAAATCCAGTTCGCCTACGCCATTGGCTATCCCGACCCGGTTTCGGTGTGCGTCAACACGTTCGGCACCGGCGTCGTCAGTGACGAGGATATCGAGCGCGCGGTCTGCGAGGTTTTCAGCTTCAAACCGGCCTCTATCATCAAGCAACTGGACCTGCTGCATCCGATTTATTCCAAGACGACCAATTACGGGCATTTCGGGAAAACCGAACCCGAGATCACTTGGGAACGAACTGATAAAATGGAAGAGTTGCGCCGGGCGGTGGCGCGACCAGCGGCTGCCACAGCCGCGACGCTCAAGAAAGCCGCATCACTCATCAACGGCCGGGCATCACGTCCGGCCACCCGTCCGCAGCTCAGCGCTTGAACCTTTATCAACCCTGATATCACCTCTCTTATGCCTACTTTGACCAAAGTAAATGGAAAAAAATCGGCGCCGTCCAACGGCAAGAACCGTGCGGCGCAAGACTATAACGTAAAAGACCTCAGCCTCGCCGAATGGGGCCGCAAGGAAATCTCCGTGGCGGAACAGGAAATGCCGGGGTTGATGGCGGTGCGTGAGAAGTATGGCGCGCAAAAGCCGTTGGCGGGCGTGCGCCTGTCGGGGTCGCTCCACATGACGATTGAGACGGCCGTGTTGATTGAGACGCTGGCCGAGCTCGGCGCGTCGGTCCGCTGGGCCAGTTGCAACATCTTCAGCACGCAGGACCAGGCGGCGGCGGCGATCGCCAAAGCAGGGATTCCCGTGTTCGCGTTCAAGGGCGAAACCCTTGAACAGTACTGGGATTTTACGCTGGCCGCGTTGACGCATCCCGGGGGCAAGGGACCGGAGCTGATCGTGGACGACGGCGGGGATGCAACGCTGTTACTGCACAAAGGCTACGAAATGGAACAGGGCAGCGATTGGGTCAATACGCCCAGCGGCAGTCATGAGGAAGAGGTCATTAAGAAGCTGCTGAAACGCTGCGCCAAAGAACGGCCCGGCTGGTTCGGCCGGGTTGCCAAAGAGTGGAAAGGCGTCAGCGAAGAGACCACCACGGGTGTCCACCGGCTCTACCAGATGCTCGAAGCCGGCAAGCTGCTGGTCCCGGCCATCAACGTCAATGATTCGGTCACTAAATCCAAGTTCGACAATCTCTACGGCTGCCGTGAATCGCTCGCTGATGGCTTAAAACGCGCCCTGGGGGTCATGATCGCCGGCAAGACCGCCGTCGTTTGCGGGTATGGTGATGTGGGCAAAGGCAGCGCGCACAGCCTGCGCGGGTTCGGCGCGCGAGTAATCGTGACGGAAGTCGATCCCATTAACGCGCTCCAGGCGGCCATGGAAGGCTTTGAGGTGACCACCATCGACGAAACGCTGGGCGAGGCCGACATTTACGTCACCTGCACCGGCAACTGCGACGTCATCACCCTCGACCACATGTTGAAGATGAAAGACCAGGCCATTGTCTGCAATATTGGGCATTTCGATAACGAGATTCAGGTCGAGCGCCTGTATCGGGCGCCGGGTGTTTCACGCGTCAACATCAAGCCGCAAGTGGACCGGTTCGATCTGCCGGGCGATAAGAGTCTGTATTTGCTGGCCGAGGGCCGGCTGGTCAACCTGGGTTGCGCCGAGGGACACCCCAGCTTCGTCATGTCCAATTCCTTCACCAACCAGGTCCTGGCTCAGCTCGATTTGTGGTCGCACCGAAGGCAGTATCAACCCGCGGTGTACCGGTTGCCCAAGAAACTCGATGAAGAGGTTGCCCGCCTTCACCTGGAGAAAATCGGCGTAAAGCTGACCAAATTGACTAAGAAACAAGCCGATTATATCGGCGTGCCGGTCGAAGGGCCTTACAAGCCGGAACATTACCGGTACTGACCGTTTAACCATCCCTTAATTCCGCCAACGGGCGTGGCATGAGCCACGCCCTTTTTTTCATCTTCGTCACACGTTAAAACTTGAATTTGATCTTTCGTGTGCTAAAGGTAGTCGCATTGACCCAGATGTTCGATTGTTCGGCAACCATGCCGGGCTTTGTGCTATGAGCATTAGTATTGCATATGACGACATTGAAGAAGTTTCTGTTGGCGATAGGCGGAGCGGGCGCGCCCCGTCTGACACCTTGGCTTTCCTGTGCGGAAACAACCACAACCACTAATGAAAGGACAGCAATCGTGAAAGATCAACCACGCAAGAATACGGGTCGCCTTGGGTTTGCCGGCGTGAGCGCATGGATGCTGGCGGGAATAGTGCTGGCAGCACCCTGGCGGGCATCGGCGGTTTCACGGCAAACGGTTTCCACGCCGGTGTTGGCCGTTACGGAGCGTCTGGCGCCAGTGCAGGCCATGGCCGCGACAGCGCGGCTGAACCTGGCCATCGGCATTCCGCTACGGGACGAAGCGGGCCTGAAGCAGACGTTGCAGAGTCTATACGACCCCAGCAGTCCGCAGTATCATCACTGGTTTAAGCCCGAGGAATTGGCGGCCAAGTATTGCGCAACCCCGCAGGATTATCAGGCGGTTTTGGATTGGGCGAAGTCCAAAAACCTGACCGTGACGGCGACGCATCCCAACCGCATTTGCGTCGAGGTGGAAGGCTCGGTGGCGGATATCGACAAGGCCTTCAATATCACGCTGCAGGTTTACAACCACCCCACCGAAGCCCGCACCTTTTTCGCGCCGAACACCGCCCCCACGGTGGATTCGCCGGTCCCGATTCTGACGATTGACGGCTTGGACAACTACTATCAGGTGAAACCCAATTCGCGTCTGAAGTATGCCGCACCGACCAGCGGCGGTCCACAGGCAGGCGGGAACACGCCGCAGGACGGCGGGAGCACTCCCAGCGGCACCGGCTCGGCCCCCGGCGGCGCCTATGCGACCTGCGATTTCCGCTCTGCTTATGTGCCCGGCACAACCTTGCGAGGCTACGGCCAGAACGTCGGCCTGCTGCAGTACGACGATTTTTACAACGTGGACATCGCCAACTACGAGACCCAATTCTCGTTGCAATCTCTGTCACCCATTCGGGTCGTGGTCAATGGGCCAATGCCCGCCCCGGGTTCAGGCGATGGCGAGGTCTCGCTGGACATTGAGATGGTGCTTTCGATGGCGCCGTCGGTAGCAAATATTTATGTGTATGAGGCGCCGAACGTCACCGCTAACTGGGTGCCCTTGTTGAGCAGGATCCAGACTGATAATCTGTGCCAGCAGGTCAGTTGTTCCTGGAGCGGCGGGGGTGTCAACGCCTCCGGCGAAAATGTCTTCTTGCTGATGGCCGGGCAGGGCATGTCATTTTTCAATGCCACCGGCGACCAGGACGCGTTCCTCGGCTCGATCTCCTTCCCTTCCATGAGCCCCAACATAACCGAGTGCGGTGGCACGACCCTGACCACCAGCGGGCCTTGCGGCAGCTACGTCTCAGAGACTGTTTGGAATTGGAACAATGGGACAGGCAGCAGCGGCGGGTGGACCAACAGCTACGGCATCCCCTGGTGGCAACAGGGCATCGACATGACGCTGAATCTCGGGTCAACGACCTACCGCAACGTGCCGGACGTCGCATTGACGGGCGATAACTGTTATGTCCGGTACAACAACGGGGCCGCGGGTGTGTTTGGCGGGACAAGCTGTGCCGCGCCTTTGTGGGCAGGGTTTATGGCGCTGGTCAATGAACAGGCGGCGCAGAGTTTTCGGGCCGGCCAGGGCTTCTTAAACCCGGCACTTTACGCTGTGGCTAAAAGCCCTACTTACACGGTCAATTTTCACGACATCACGACCGGAAATAATCAAAAATCAGGCAGCGGCGCGTTGTACTCGGCCCAAGTGGGTTATGATCTGTGCACAGGGTGGGGCACGCCCGCCGGCCAAGCCTTGATTGACTACCTGGCGGGAACGCCTCCCGGGGTGCCCAACGGCGGGTTTGAAACCGGCGACTTCTCCCAATGGCAGACAGCCGGCAATATGGCTGACACGTTTGCTTCTACCGGCCTTCCGCACTCCGGCAACTACAGCGCCGCGCTCGGGCCAATCGGCTCACTGGGTTATATTGACCAGGAACTCCCGACGGTCCCTGGGCAGGTCTATTTGCTCTCCTTCTGGCTCTACAACACTGCCGGAACGACTCCCGCCAACGAATTCAGCGTGTATTGCAATGGCACTTTGCTGGATTTGGTCAATGCGTCCTCGTTCGGCTGGACGCTTTACCAGTATGTGGTTCCGGCAAATTATTTTGTCACTTACTTGCAGTTCGGGTTCCGCAATGACCCGGGCTACTATTACCTGGATGACGTAAATTTCACGCCGTTGCCAGGCGCGGTTAATCTAACCCCGGGCTTACCGGTCAACGGCGGGTTTGAGACAGGCAACACGGCCAATTGGGGAGTGAGTGGGTCTTTCATTTCCGTGTTCGGTAACATCCCCCCCTTCCAGGTACACTCGGGCAACAACTCGCTTGGCATGGGAACTGTCGGGGCCGACGGCACGCTGACCCAAGTGGTGCCGACCGTGCCCGGGCAGAATTACCAACTCCACTTCTGGCTGGCACATCCGTACTCCGCCACACCCTCCAATGATTTCCACGTGATTTGGAACGGCACCTCGCTCGCGGATCTCACTAACCTCTCCCAGTTCAACTATGAGTCCTGGATTTATAACGTCACCGCGACGGGCGCCGTCAGCACACTACAATTTGCCGCGCGCAACGACCCGGATTTTTTGTTCCTGGACGATATTACCCTGACACCGCTGGCTAATGCGTTACTGGGCCAGGTCGCCTACGTGCGGTCAGCCGTCGGCGAGCCGTGGGGCGCTAACGACAATCGCACCGCTCTCGATACAGTGTTCGGCTCAGGCAACTGGAACGATACGCGCTTCGAGACGGTGGACCCTTCGGTGCTGTTCAGTCCCGCTGTCCATTTTGTTTTTATGGACGGCAGTGACTCCGGCGCCAACGCGCTCAATACCTTTCTTACTGCCAACCGTGCCCTGATACAAAGTTGGGTCAGCAACGGCGGCAGTCTGTTCCTCAACGCCGCGCCGAACCAGGGCGGCAACATCAATTTCGGTTTTGGCGTGACTCTCAACTATAATGGGGGCACATCGCTCAATCGGGTCGCCTCGGCGCACAATCCTGAGCATCCGGTAGTGAACGGTCCGTTCCTGCCGGTGGGCACGTCGTGGTCCGGCAATGCCTTCGCGCACGCGTTTCTTACCGGCAGCGGGTTCACCAGCGTGTTGGATGGCACCAACGGCTCGGTACTGGCGGAAATGAACATTGGCAGAGGTCATGCCTTATTCGGCGGACTGACCATTCCAACCTTTCATTTGCCGGAGCCGCAGGGGGTCAATTTGCTGGCCAATATTCTGGCTTACGGCAACACCACGCCGCAGGGCACCTTCGAGGACCTTCCTGAACCAGGTAGTAGTGGATTACCGGTGCCCAATGGGTACCTCGGAGTGAACTGGAACAATTTCTATTATGTGGATTCCACATCCTTAGGCGCCAGCGGGTATGCGCCTGGAGCCGTATCGCCCAACAATTGCGGGTACAATAACTTCGGCAACCCGGCCAGCATCACCAGCGGTTCACCCTTCAACTTCATCTCCGCGTGGGTCACCGCGGCGTGGAACGACAACTTGGCTCTCGAGGTCAAAGGCCTGCGCAACGGCGTTCTGGTCTATGATCAGAGTTATACGCTCAGCGCGACCACCCCGGCGCTGCTCACTTTCAACCTACTTAATGTGACGGAAGTCGATTTGATCTCCAGCGGGGGCACACCGCATGGGGGCGGCTATGTCGGCAGCGGGACCCAGTTCGCCATTGATGACCTGGTGCTGACGACCGCGGCCGCCTCACCGGCTGCCGGGGTTGATCACTTCGACTTCAGTGCAGTGCCGGCGGCGCAATGCCTTAATGCTGCATTCCCGGTCACTGTAACCGCGCTCGATCCCTCGGGCGCTGCCGTGGCCGCCTTCGGCAGCCCGGTCACTCTGAGCGGTTATGCCGGCACCGGCAGTCTGGTCGAAGGTTTTGAATCCGGCACGTGGCCTGCCGCGCCCTGGGTCATCACGGTTCCAGGCACGCCGGGAGCCATCGGTACCGCCTTCGCCCACGACGGCACTTACGGCCTGCAAGACCCGGAGTGGGATTACCGAACTGACGTGTCCATCGGCAACGGTGGGGACGTGCTGTCCTGGTGGGTGCGCCCCAGCAACACCGGCGCCGGGGGCGGTCGCGCCTACCTTGGCTTTGGAGCTACCGCTGCTGGCGCGTGGTCGGCCGTGGTCGCCGCTAACGCAAACAGCTTTATCATTCAGCAGAATGCGGGTTACAGCTACCAGGACATGGTATCGGCGCCGCAGGCCTATGTGGCCGGCAAATGGTACAAGGTCGCGGTGTACTTCGATTCGCCCACAGTTGTTACTGCCGTTCTGTTCGATTCCGATGGCGAGACGGTCCTGAACAAACTGACCTTGAACGGAGTAACGGGTCTGCCGGGGGGCGTGGCGATGCGCTCGTTCGCCGGCTTTTCGCTTGATACGATCCGCGGCGGCCCGCTTACGCCGGTGTTCATGACGCCCAACCTCGCTTCGTTCAGCGGCGGCACCTGGTCAGGAAACGTTACCGTTCTCCAACCGGAAGCCGAAATGGTCCTCTTCGCCAATGACGGTTTCTCCGGCGCAGCCGGCGTCAGCAATCCCTTCCATGTGGACTTTGATCCACCGACACTGGGCCCGGTGACGCGCATTCCCGGCGGCATATCGCTCAGTTGGAGCACTTGTCCAGGCGGCGTTTACCAGGTGGAGTACACAACCAGCCTGAATCTGCCTATCACCTGGAACAACCTGGGCGGCCCCATCACTGCCGGAGGCACCTCGTTGAGCTTCAGTGACACGTTCTCCGGGCCCATGCGGTTCTACAAGATCGTCATGTTGCCGTAGGCTGCCCCTCGGGCAGAATCCGCTGTTGGTAGAACGTCTCAAATTCAACCCGGCCCGCAAGGGCCGGGTTTTTTTTGTACAGGCCGTCAGTCTGGTGAAACCCCGTAGGGGTGCCCTGTTTATAGTACGGGCCGCCTCCTCGCCATTCTTGTTTTTTGTTTTTCGGTGGCACGGACCTGGCTCCTGAGTCCACCTGTGCCTTGCGTCCGCGCCACCGAAGAACAAAAAAACAATCGGTGGATGTGGCAAACGGTCTGCAAACAGGTCACCCTTACGGGGTTTTGAACATTTCGCCTCGCCTGCTTCGCCCGACTTGGCACAATCCAACTGTTCGAGCGATGTCACATGCTGAGCCTTTTGCGGATAAAAAACCTGGCGTTGGTGAATGACCTGACCCTGGAACTGGAACCCGGGTTCAATGTAATCACCGGCGAGACCGGCGCCGGCAAATCAATCCTGATTGGCGGGTTGGGCCTGGTGTTGGGCGAGCGGGCCGAGCGCGCGCTGCTGCGCAGCGGCGCCGAAACGTGTTCGGTCGAAGCCGTTTTCGACGTCGGCCGCCTCAAAACGCGAATCTCCGCTCTGCTGGAAACCAACGGGCTGGAGCCGTGCGAAGGCCGGCAATTGGTCCTCAAGCGCTCCTTCTCCAGTTCGGGCGCCAACCGTCAGTTCATCAACGGCTCGCCGACCACGCTCGCGGTTTTAGCTGAATTGGGTGAGTGGCTGGTCGATATTCACGGCCCACACGAACACCAATCGTTGCTGCACCCGGCCCGGCAACTGGCCATCCTGGATGCCTTCGGCAAGCTCGAAACCGAACGCGATGGGTTCGCGGCATTGGTGCGGCGCCGAGCCGAGCTTTTGGCTGAATTGGCCGGTTTGGCGCTCGACCCCCAGACCTATCAACAGCAGTTGGACCTGGTACGGTTCCAAGTCAAAGAGATTACCGCTGCGGCGATCCAGTTACCCGCCGACGAACAGCTCGAACCGGAGTACCGCCGCGCCGGCAATGCCGCCAAACTGCTCCAGCTCAGCCACAGCGCGCTGGACTTGCTTTCCGAGCAGGACACCTCCTTGCTAACGCAGGCCGGCCTGCTCGGGCGCACGCTGCAGGAGTTGCAGCGCGTGGATTCCGGCGCTGCCGCGCTGCTCGAATTGCACGCCCAGGGCCTCGCGAGCCTCCGAGAGTTGCACGATGCCGTCGTCCGCTACGCCGAACGTGTCGAGTTGGACCCCGCACGGCTGCTCGAACTGGAGGAGCGGTTGAACCTGCTCCAGGGCTTGAAGCGCAAGTACGGCGCGACCCTCGAAAAAGTCATGGCCTTTGGCGTGGAGGCGGCGCAAAAATTGGAAAGCCTCGAACAGCGGCAGATCCAAATCGCCCGGCTCGATGGCGCCGCACGCACCCTTGAGACCGAGCTCTGGCGCGCCGGCCATGCCCTCACCGAGCATCGCCGCAAGCTTATCCCGCCATTAGCCAGGTCTGTTCGCGAGCAGCTATCGGCGCTGGGCTTCCAGCAAAGCCAGTTCGATGTCCGCTTAACGAGTGCCGAACCCGAAGCCGGTGACGATGCCGGACTTCGCATGACATCTCTAGGGCTGGACACGGTCGAGTTCCTGTTCGCGCCCAACCCCGGCGAACCGCCCCGGCCGTTGCGCGCCATCGCATCTTCCGGCGAGCTGGCGCGCGTGATGTTGGCGCTGAAAACGGTGTTGGCGACGGCAGACCAGGTCCCGGTGCTGGTGTTCGATGAGGTGGATGCCAACGTCGGTGGCGAAACCGGGCGCGTCGTGGCCGAGAAGATGCAGCAGCTCGCCCGCGCCCGGCAAGTCCTGTGCGTGACGCATCTGCCCCAGGTCGCCGCTCCTGCCGACGTTCATTTCGTGGCGACCAAACAGGTCGAAGCTGGCCGCAGTATTTCCACGATCACGCGGCTGAACAAGAGCGGCCGGATCACTGAATTGACACGCATGCTCGGCGGACAAACGGCCGCTGCTCGCAAACATGCCGAGGCGCTATTCGATAGTGCCAATTCATGAAGGCTGGGGGCGGGAACCTCACCACGGAATTGTTGACCTCTGGCCCTCTGCCCTCTGCCCTCCGCAGTGTGGCGCGGGGGGAAAGTTAGCATGTGCGCCTCTCGTGCCGCGCTTAGTCCTTGGTAATAGCACGTTCAGGGGTAATCGACGCGCGGCACCCGGCGCACCTGGCAATCTAACCTCAATCCTAATCCCAATCCTAATCTCTCCGTGATCCTGTGCT
>DASYXT010000140.1:0-11481 GCA_035934555.1 Verrucomicrobiia bacterium
AGGGCAGCCCAGTGGCGACGCGCCCGCACAGAAAGGTGGAACGCCGGCGCAAACAGTCGTTTCATCGTTCCTATCATTTTCAGCGGCGGGTCAAAAAATTGGTGTTCTGAGGCGGACCATGACCTTAATTCAACGGCAGTGGGGCCTGGGTCCCCCATCTGGGCGGCATTGGCTTGGAGCCAGTCCAGTGCCGGCATCATCGTGGCGAAAATACCCGCAAACAGTATGGCCACTTCCTTAATAGGCGCGAAGTTGAAGTCGTTGGCCTCATGCACTTCCTTACGGGTGGTTAAGTAGGAACCCACCGCCGCCCCCAGCATAAGCGCCTCGCGCAAGAACGGGGGATGGTTTACCAGCACCGCTCCCAGCACTACCGCGAGAAAACCGAGATTACCCAAACCCTCGAACCGCCATTCTTCGTGGCTGGTTTCGCGGACCCGGACCGCCTCAGGCGCGCGCCGGAAGTTCCAGGAGTCCACCAGGTAAAAGGCCACGAGCAACAGTCCAACCCCGGTGACCCAAATCTCCCAGCACTCCGTCGCCATCCACCAAAAGGGCACGCCCTTGAGGTAGCCCAGAAAGAGGGGCGGATCGCCGACGGGCGTGAGGCTGCCGCCAACGTTCGAAACGATGAAGATGAAGAACACAACGTGATGCGCGGTCAGGCGGTATTTGTTCATGCGCAACCACGGCCGGATGAGCAGCATTGAGGCGCCGGTGGTGCCGAGGACATTAGCCGCCACCGCCCCAAGAAACAGGTACAGCACGTTAACAGACGGCAGCGCCTCACCGCGGACGCGAATATGAATGCCGCCGGAAATCACGAACAACGAGCCGATCAGGCAGATGAAGCTGAAATATTCTTGCGCGGTGTACAGCACGCGCTCGGGTGCGCGCAAGCCCAGCAGGTAATACCCAATCGTCAGGGCCATTAAGCCCGCAATCACCTTCAAAAGGTGGCGGCCCCACCATTCGGCAAAGTACAAGGGTGCCAGAGCAATTGCGGTTAGCAATGCCACAAACGGCGCGATCATGCAGGGGTTAGGCTGGATTGCAGCGACCATACGGGTTCTCGAATTTAACGTGCTCACCGGTGCGGCCTTGCCCGCCGAGCGAAAGCGCGGCACCGTTAAACCAGTTCTGGTATGCAGTTCTTAGGCCAGCAGGAGTGGGTTGTTTCTCCCGGCAGGATTCTTTGGCCCGACGCAAAAGCGCGCCCGAAAAAAAGCGGCAGAGGGCTGCCGCAGTCCACGACGCTGCCGCGAGCCTTCGCGCGCCTGTCGTTCCGCGAGGTTTTGGACTGCGGCAGCCCTCTGCCGCTTTTTCCTCTTAAGCCCCACATCATTCAATCGCACCCTGGTTTTCAGCCTATTTTTAATGTTCTGTTAACCCCCATTTCGACCCAATTCAAACCTCCTCTCACCAGGCCAAGTCACAGGATCTCCCGGCTGAACTGCTGGAGAAATTTGGACGGAGCACTATGGGTCTCGATTCGCTCCTTTTAAGGCACATGAGCGGGAGAATGGTCGGTAAAACGGGCGCATTTCACGCATGGAGTCGGCCGGCAGCGCGGAGTTTTTCACTCGGTTGGCGTGGCGAAGATTAATCTGTGTGGACAACTTGCGACACCGTTTGGTCCCCAGCATCGGGCTCGTGAAGAGGTGTTCCGATGCGAATCCCGCAGAAACCAACGTATTAAAGAAAGATTAGAATGCGTTCGCCGCTTGGCACCGCTTATGCACAGGGCCATGGGATGACCGTAAAACCATCGAGGACCTGATGAAAAAAATAGAAGCCATAATTAAACCGTTCAAATTGGAGGAAGTCAAAGATGCGCTTGGCGAGGTTGGCGTAATGGGAATGACCGTGATCGAGGCCAAGGGTTTCGGCCGGCAAAAAGGCCACACCGAGACCTACCGCGGCAGCGAGTACAGCGTCGATTTCTTGCCGAAAATTAAAATCGAGCTGGTCGTATCCGAGGAGCAGGCCGATTCCGCCATCGAGGCGATTGTAAAGACCGCCAAGACCGGCAAGATTGGGGACGGCAAAGTATTCATCACGACCGTTGATGATGCCATCCGCATCCGCACTGAAGAGAAAGGAGCCAAAGCCGTTTAGGCACTTCGTCCACTCAAACACCAACAACCAAACAGATTGACACAGATTATGATTAAGAGAGTTTTACTAATCGTTACGCTGCTGAGCGCGGCGGCCTCGTTTACCAGCCGCGCCCAGGATGCGGCGGCAGCGACCACCAACGCCCCCGCGGCTGCGGCGCCGGCCGATACCGCGCCGAAACCCGACCCCGCCGGCACTGCTACCGGCGCTGCGTCGGATGTCCAGGACGCGGCCGGGAATACTTTCGTCGTCTCGGCGCCGACCGCCTTGAGCGACGATGACAAGAAAGACCCGGCCAAGGTGAAAAGTTACGCCGAGGCCAAGAAGGCCTATGACGATTACCTGGCCCAGGTTAAGGTTGAGCCGTTGGCCGTGAAAATGGCCGATCCGGTCGGCCACAATCGCGTAGCGATTAACTTTATGTGGACGCTCATCACCGGGTTCCTGGTGATGTTCATGCAAGCCGGTTTTGCGCTGGTCGAAACGGGCTTGTGCCGGGCCAAGAATGCCGGGCACACCATGGCCATGAACTTCATGATTTACCCGATGGGCATGTTAGGTTTCTACCTCTGCGGCTTCGCGTTCATGTTCGGCGGTTTGGGCCCGATTGGCACAATGGGCGGCTATGGCGGATTGAATGGCGAATGGACAGTCAACCTGTTCGGCAAACCTTTTGGCTTGCTGGGGCACAAGGGCTTTTTGCTTCAGGGTGTTGGATACGATACGGCTGCCTTCGCGCTGTTCCTGTTCCAGATGGTCTTTATGGACACCACCGCGACGATCCCTACCGGCGCCGCGGCCGAACGCTGGAAATTCTCCGCATTCATGATTTACGGCTGCTGCATCGGCACGTTCATGTATCCGATCTTCGGCAATTGGGTGTGGGGCGGCGGCTGGCTCTCGCAATTGGGAACCAATTTCGGACTCGGGCATGGCCACGTCGATTTCGCCGGCTCCTCGGTGGTGCACATGCAAGGCGGCGTGATTGCGTTAATTTTCGCCTGGCTGATTGGCCCGCGTTACGGCAAATACGACGCCAACGGCAAGCTGGTGCATCCGATCATCCCGCACAACCTTCCTTTTGTGATGTTAGGCACGTTTATTCTGGCGTTCGGCTGGTTTGGGTTTAACCCTGGCTCGAGCCTGGCGGGCACCGACTTGCGCATCGCCGTGGTGGCCGTCAACACCATGTTGGCCTCAGCGACCGGCGCGCTGGGGGCAACGCTGTGGATGTGGTGGGTGCGCACCAAGAAGCCGGACCCCTCGATGATGTGCAACGGCATGCTCGCGGGTCTGGTGGCCATTACGTGCCCATGCGCGTTCGTCAGCGCTGGCGGCGCCTCCATCCTCGGCTTGGTCGCCGGGATTCTTGTGGTCGAATCCGTGTTCTTCTTTGATAAGATCGGGATTGATGATTGCGTGGGCGCCATCTCTGTTCACGGCGTCAATGGTGCCTGGGGCTGCCTCTCCTTGGGATTGTTTGCCGATGGCACCTATGGTTCCGCCAATGGTGGTTGGAATGGTGTGCCAGGAAACGTCGTCGGCCTGTTCTACGGCGGCGGCATGGGCCAGTTCTGGGCCGAGCTGATCGGGGTGACGGTTTGCTTCGTGACCCTTGCGCTGATCTCCCTCGTCGTCTATAAGCTCACCGAAGCTTTGGTCGGCAATCGCGTGGATCGGGAAGTGGAAATCGAGGGCTTGGACCTGCCCGAGATGGGTGTGCCTGGCTACTCCGGTTTCGTTATGGATAAACAAGCAGAAACACCGATGCCCCGGGGCGAGGCTTATGTGCCGAAAACGCAGTCGTCCGCACCGCTACGTGCCTGAACCTTGCGCGGTGCGTTGCGCTCCAGTCCAATCCTTGCGCGCAACCACCCATGCCAACTGAACCAAATCACTCTGCGAATTTGCTTATGCACTCTGGAATAATTGAACTGTTCCGCTCGCTGGCCGCGCTTCTGGCCGGTGGCGTTATTGGCGTCGGATTCGGAATCGTTCAGGATTATGCGTACCGGCGCAACCAACAACGGCAGCAAGCCGGCACGTTGAACAGTGGCTGGGCGGTGATGCCCGGCTCGATGCGGCGCGTGGCGGGATTAATGGTCACGCTGCTGCTGGTGCAGCTCTTCTGTCCGCTGTTGTTCAGCGACGGCGTGCAATGGTGGGTCTCGGGAGGGCTGCTGGCCGGCTACGGCGCGATGCTGTTTCGCCAATTTCGCCTCCGCCGCGCGCAAGGATTGCTGTGAAGCAAACCCGTGTGCCAGTGGTCCGAACCCGAGCCGGCACCTGAACGGTTTTGCCGCGAAAACGGCGTGCCCAACCTGCGGGGCAACGGCGTGGACTCGAATGGGTCCACGCCGGCTGTTTGGCCGCGCCAAAAGGCCATGAAACTGACCAACAGGAAGACAGGGTAAGTGCGTGTCTGAAGTGATTGCTGCGACTGAACACGGGCACGGTGAAGCGCGCGCGTGGTGTTGCAAACCGGAGAATTCGTCCTGGCCGCAGTACTTCACCGTGGTGGCCGTGGTGGTCGGGATCACCTTGTCGGCGATGCTGTTTCGGCCGGTGCTTGGGCCTCGAGTCGTTGCCCTGGTATTTCTACTTGGTGTAGTGCTTTTGGGTTTGGTTGTTGGCCGCGGCCCCATTCTGCTGGCCGCTTTGCTGAGCGCCATATGCTGGGATTTCTTTCTCGTCGATCCACTTACCCAGTTGCGCATTCGTAACCCCGAGGATGCGATGATGTTCGGTGTCTATTTGGTTGTCGCGCTCGTTCTGGGTCAGCTTACATCCCATATTCGTATTAAGGAACAAATCGAGCGCGAGCGAGAGGAGCGCGCCACTTCACTTTATTCCCTCACGCGGGAATTGGCCGGGGCACAAGGCCTTAATGAACTTCTGGACAAGACGGCGTGCCAGTTCGAGCGCCTGTTCCAGGCGCGGTTGGCCTTTCTGCTGCCGGACGGCTCCGGGCGAAACCACCCTCAGTCGCACCCCGCAAGCACCTATGACCCTGCCGGCCCCGAGCAACCAGCGGCGACTTGGGTGCTCGAGCAAGGTCAGCCTGCCGGTAAGTTTACCAAGCATTTCCCGCTCATCGAGACATTATTCCTCCCGTTATCAACGGGCGAAGCCTGTCTGGGTGTGCTGGGTGTGAGCTTCGACCCATCCGTCCGCGACCTCACTTTGCGGCAACGCCGTTTGCTACAGGCATTTTCCCAACAAATTGCCCTGGCGTTGGATCGCCAAAGGCTGCGGGAAGAGGCTGAAAAAAGCAAGCTGCTGGCGGAATCGGAACGCCTGAGCAAGGCGCTACTGAACTCGATGTCACACGAAATCCGCACACCGCTGGCGGCCATCAGCGGCGGACTCGAAAACCTCATCGAGCTTGACGGACCAAAGCTGTCGGCCGAGCAACAGGCCATGGTTGCCGAGGTCCAGCAAGCCGCGCACCGGTTGAATCGGTTGGTCGGACAAGTGTTGGATATCACTCGCGTTGAATCGGGTACCCTCCAGCCCAAACTTTCCTGGTGCGATGTCCGTGACCTCGTCCAGGTCGCTGTTCGCGAAACCCGCAATGAACTCAGCCGGCACAAGCTGGAAGTGGATCTGGCGCCAAACCTCCCGCTGGTTGTTCTGGATTTTGTCCTGGCACAGCAGGCCCTCAAAAATCTATTATCCAATGCGGCGTTTCACACGCCGCCCGGGACCGCTGTGCAAATCAGCGCGCGCGCTTGCAAAGGTACGCTGCTGTTGGCTGTCGCCGACCGCGGACCCGGGATTGCTGCCGAATCCCTGTCACACATTTTCAACAAGTTTTATCGCGCCCCGGGGGCGCCAACCGGCGGCACCGGCTTGGGTTTGTCTGTAGTCAAAGGATTCATGGAGGCGCACGGCGGCGAAGTGAAAGCCGAAAACCGGTTTGGCGGCGGAGCTCTCTTTACAATCCGTCTGCCTTTGGGCCAAACTGCTTCAGGCGCACTGATTGCGGGGGGCAACACAGGCATTGCCGCCGTTGGCCCTTCCTGATACTGCGCTGAGATATGAGCGAGCCGGTCGAGAAAAGCACCGTGTTGGTCATCGACGACGAAGTTCAGATGCGCCGCTTGCTGCGAATGTGCCTGGAACGAAGCGATTACATTGTTCGCGAGGCAGCGACCGGCGACGAAGGCCTTCACGAGGCCGTCCGCTGGCGCCCGGATGCAGTGCTGCTGGATTTAGGCCTGCCGGATATGGACGGTCAAACCGTCCTGCTGCGCTTGCGTGAATGGAGCCAGGTGCCGGTTCTGGTCGTCTCGGTGCGCGGGGGAGAGGAGGACAAGATCGCCGCTCTGGACAATGGGGCTAATGATTATGTCACGAAACCTTTCAGCACCGGCGAACTGCTCGCGCGCCTCCGCGCCGCGCAGCGCTCCGCTCAGCCTCCCTCGACGAACGAGGTGTTCCTTTCCGGACCGCTCCGCGTCGATTTGACCAATCGCGCCGTGAAGGTCAAAGGGCGCCTGGTCCATCTCTCGGTGACGGAATACGCCTTATTGCACTTATTCGTGAAGCACGCAGGCAAGGTCCTCACACACCGCCAAATCTTGCGCGAGATTTGGGGAACCGAAGACCCGGACAAAACACGGTCGCTCCGGGTTTACCTGGCCTATTTGCGCGAAAAGCTCGAACCGACCCCCGCTGAACCCAGACTGCTAATCACCGAGCCTGGAATCGGCTACCGGCTCGCGATTCAGGATTAAATGGCTCGCTTCGAACCAAAATGTGTGGCGTGCGCTAATGGTTTGAAGTAGCCGGTCTGGCCAATTCGAGCCAGAGGATCGTGCGCTTTTCTATCGAGCGGCCGCAGCCTCCGTCCGCGAAACGCCGTTGGTTTTCAAGCACTTCCTCCTTCTTGCGCAGCCGTGGCATTGCTCGTGCTTGGGGTCCCCTTCGAGAGCCTCGTAGGCGCACACAGAGCGGTAGAACACCACGTCTATCCCGCGGTGTGTTGCAGAAAATGTGAGGCTCAGAACGACGGGCGGTTCCGGCGTTCTGAAAACCAAACCGGCCTCCCGCAGGGGCCACAACGAACATATGGCACAGCCAGAACAAACAAGCACCAGTAGTAGCAGTAAATCCACAACCACCAAACCCACCCTCGGCCTGACCGGCCTGACCATCAACGCCATGGCCTTGATTGCGCCGGGCGCCTTTTTGTGGCTGACGTTCCAGGAACAGTCGCTCTATGGCGCTCCCTTGGCCGGGTGCGCGATGTGGTTTGGGATCCTGGCGGCGCTGCTGCTTTGTTTCGCCACGGCCATCAGCTATGCCGAACTCTCAAAGCTCTTTCCGGGCGCCGGCTCGTCCTACCTTTACGCCGAGCAGGCCTTTCTCTCACGTTCGACCCACAAAAGATTTGCGCGCCTGGCGAAGTTCTTCACTGGCTGGGCCAGTCACCTGTACTACTGGGTCTATCCGGGGTGCATGGTGGGGGTGACGGCCATTCTAGTAGGCTATCTGTCCAGCATCTTCTGGCCAAATACGTTCAGTGGGGTCTATAATAGCCCGCTGGAGATGTTCCTGTTCTGCATCATATTTGGCCTGGGGGTTGGTTACATCGCTTTCCGAGGAGTCAATGGCACCACTGCTGTGAATATGGCGATCAACATCATTCAGATCACCGCGTTGCTCGTCTTCGCAGTCATTGCCATTGCCTATCGCGTGCACCATCCCGAGGGTTCACCGGGTTTCCATTTGTCGGGCGGCAATCCCGTCACCTACAATGTCGATTCCGTCAATGCCACCGATGATAAAGGC
The DNA here is from genome assembly GCA_035934555.1 of Verrucomicrobiia bacterium. Classification (GTDB taxonomy): domain Bacteria; phylum Verrucomicrobiota; class Verrucomicrobiia; order Limisphaerales; family UBA8199; genus DASYXT01. Next base: position 7,915 of record DASYXT010000140.1, read on the forward strand.
AAGCCGGTTCAGGACACCTTCGCCGACGGCTCACCCAGGACGGACGATAAAGGACAACCGGTCTATAAACAGCAAGATCGCACAGTCACCAAAGATGACCTCGATAAGACCAAGAACACTGACGCGGCTGTTTTGGGTGCGCTGACCGCGCTGGGCCTGGGTGAGGGCGATCCCTACCCGGTCTGGCAGAAAGATGATGCCGGCAAGGTTAAGCTTGATAAAGACGGGCACGCGATTGCCGATCCATTCACGGTCAGCTACAAGGACGCTTTCACGGGCAAGGCCGGTGACCCCAAGGACCCGCTGACGTTTAACTATCATTCCACCTCCGGTTCGGTCATCGCGCCGCATGGGATTGGGCTGGTCTTTATCCAGGCCTGTATTGCGATTCTAATCCTGGTCGGCTTTGAATCCTGCACTGCGCTGGGCGAAGAGGCCAGAAATCCCAAACGAGACATTCCTCGTGCCGTGCTGCTGTCGCTGGTTATTCAAGGCGCCCTCTGCTATCTGTTCGAATACTTTGCTGCCAACTACCTGCTGCACAACGGCTATACCATCTCAAATGCCGGTGCCTCCGGCGCGCCGATTGGCGACTTAATGCTGCTGACTGGGACGTGGCTCTTTGGGAGCGTCTCCGCCGGGAAGGCCTTTATGATTGTTCAGGCTAGCACCGTATTCCTGGCGTTGATTGGCACCACCTTGTCCTGCCTCAATACCGGGGCCCGGGTGACCTATGCGATGGGCCGGGACGATGAAGTTCCGTCCCACTTCGGTCTGTTGCACGGTAAGCACCTTTCGCCTCACCGTGCCATCTGGACCCTGGCGATTTTGTCGATTATCGTAGGCATTATCACCTGCTCGGTCTACCTCGGTGCCCAAAGCAGCGATCTGGCCCCATTGGACAAGCACAACGTCTGGTACAGCTTCGGGATTTTCTCACCGCATGCCTACACCTGGTTGCCGAACACCTTCCTGTTGATCACCCTGATCAGCAATTTTGGCACGTTCATGCTTTACATGTTAACTTGCTGGATCGCGATGGTTGCGTTCAAGGAACACCATTCATTCAATGGTATCAAGCACGTCCTGATCCCCTGGTTCGGTCTGCTGGCCAATCTGGGTTGCATGTTGTTCTACCTGATCGGGCCGATTCCGTGGCTGGGCGGTGTCAACGGCATGAGTTGGCATGAACCATATATCGCCTTACTGGTAGCCGCGTTGTGGGGTGGCTACGGTTTCTACTACTTCAAAAAGCGCAGCGTCGAGACTAACAAATCGATTTTGCTGACTGAGAGACCGGTGTTGTCCTGAGGAAACCTGCCCAAGCAGGGGCCCGGCCGGATTGAGACCCGGCCGGGCTTTTAGGTCTCATGACCGCTGACAATTGCTGGGTGGCGTGTCCTCAGCCGCCGAACCTGCAGAGTTAAGCCTGCTGTCAACGGCGGGTTGGAAGAATCCGCCCTGCCATCTCACGCTTGAGCACCTGGGCGTCACTTTCTGTTCATCTCCCAACGGCGTTAATGGCGTTAAGTGAAAGATTTCCTTCCCGGCGGCTCGAGGTTACGCTTAATCGAGAACCATGAAAGTTAAGTGCCATCAACTCTCCAGCGCCGGCAGCGTTCGCGAGCACAACGAGGATTTTCTACAGTTCTGGCAACCAGAGGATTTTTCTCAGCTCCAAGCCAAAGGCAGCCTGGCATTGCTGGCGGACGGGGTTGGCGGCGAAGGCAATGGTGATGTCGCCAGTCGCCTGGCGGTCGAAACGGCCCTGGCCAAGTTCCAGGAAGCTGCCCTCGACACGCCGCCCAATGACCTGGCCCGCGGCATGTTTGATGCGGCCGCCATCCGCGTCTTCCAGGCATCCCAAAGCAACGGGCGCATGGCCACCACTCTGCTGGCCTCCATTTTCAGCCGCGACCAGGTCACCTTGGCTCATGTCGGCGATTCCCGTGCTTATCTGATCCGCGCCGGCAAGATCAAGCGGCTAACCACCGACCACTCCTACACCGCCCTGCAGGTCAAACTCGGCTTGCTGCTGGAGCGCAAGGCTATGACCAGCCCCCACCGCTCAACTCTCACCCGCAGCATCGGCTACGAGCCAATCTGCCATTACGATATTACCAGCCTGCCGGTGCAAAAATCCGATATTATCCTGCATTGTTCTGACGGCCTTTACGGTTATCTGCTGGATGAAGAGATTCTTGACGCGGTAGTCAAGTATCACCCTGGCGAAGCCTGCAAGCGCCTGATCGGCCTGGCCGAGAAACGACAGGTCAGCGACAATGTCTCCGTCCAAATCGTTCAGGTCTGGGATGTGGACCAACCCGCCGCGCCCAAAGCCGCCAGCCGTGGCGCACCGGGGAGCGGCGGGCGTGAGCTGGGGGTTGGCAGCGTGCTGGATGAGCGGTTCGAGATTACTGATGTGATCGCCAAGAGCGGCATGGCGTCTTTGTTCAAGGCGATTGACCGCAAAACGGGCGGCGAAGTTGCTCTCAAGGTGCCTTACCTTCAGATCGAGAGCGACCCCGCCGGCTTTGACCGATTCCGGCGCGAGGAGGAAATCGGGCTCCAGCTCGACCATCCCAACATTCTCAAAATCATCCCGGTCGAGAACAAAAGCCGGCCTTACATCGCGATGGAGTATCTCTCGGGACAGACCCTGGGGGAGTTACTGAAAAGTGTCCACCCGTTGCCCGAGCCCGATGCGGTGAAGATTGCCAGCCGGGTTTGCGAGGCCCTCGACTTTATGCACAAAAAGGGTGTCGTGCACCGCGACCTCAAGCCGCAAAACATCATGCTCTGCAATGATGGCTCCATTCGCATCATGGATTTTGGCATTGCTCGATCGCAGGAATCGCGCCGACTCACCTTCGTCGGGTTTACGCCGGCCATGGGCACACCGGATTACATGGCTCCCGAGCAGGTCCGCGGCAGCCGAGGCGATGCCCGCACGGATATCTACAGTCTCGGCGCAATCCTCTATGAAATGGTCACCGGCGAACCGCCCTTCGGCGGTGACAGCGCCTATGTGATCATGAATGCTCGCGTCACAGGCGACCCGCAAGCGCCTCGGAAGCTTAATCCCAAGCTCACCCCAGTTCTGGAAGAAATCATCCTCCACGCGATGGAACGCGATCCTAAGCGCCGCTTCCAATCGGCCGCCGAAATGAAATCCGAATTGGATGATTACGAAAAAGTGCAACTGACCGACCGGTTCAGCCGTTTGCAGGCGCCGCAAATCTGGCGTTCCCGGTTCCGGATGGTACCGCTGATCATAGGATTCGTGGTACTGCAATTGGTGCTGTTTCTCCTGCTAATTCTCTATTTCAAGAAACACTAAAGGGCAAGCCCCGCACGGCCCCGGGTTCTTGAATTTCTTCCCCGCGAGGCGCCTCGGCCGGACTTTCCTGCAATGCTGCCTAAAATACGGCGGTTCCGAATTAGGGATTCTTCGGGTTCGTCCGAGTTGTGACTGTGCGCTGGCTGCAGGCGGTTGGCTATCAGTCGCCCCCTCTTTGCGCCGGAGCCCAGGATGTTTTTCTTCGGGTGGCGGTTTTCTGGACGGCT
>DASYXT010000007.1:0-6529 GCA_035934555.1 Verrucomicrobiia bacterium
CAGGACCCCGTATCGTACGGTTACGATGCCCAGAAAAATGAGAAGGATGAAGCTGGAAAAATTCACAAAAAAATTCGCCACCGCAAGGCGATTGAAGTACACATTGAAAAGAAACGCGGCCACCAACAGCCCTGCCGATAGGAACATGATGACCGTGGAAATCCTCTGAAAGCGTTGTAACACGCTGATTATCTCCTCGTCCCGAAGTTATCCCTTATTTTAATGAAGATAACGGGTTCGTTTCGCAGATTTTACATTATTCTATTACTTATAACTTCATAATCTGTAGGCAATATGTTCTCGGCGCGGAGCTTAAACTTCCGACAACATCACCACAGCCCCGGCCCGCCAAACCCACCTTTTGCACTTCGCTTTCCGTCGCAAGCTTATCGCTCCGAGGTTTCCGCTTTCTCAGGCAAGAGATTATTCCACTGCTCAGATCGAGAGAGAGCACCTTGTTCGAGTGATACCAGTCCATTATGGCACGATCGGAGACCATTTCGCTAAAAACTTTTCCCCCTTCCTGTCACCAGCAGCCCTCCCGCGCTTTACTAATTTACGTTCAAGCTCAGGTGAATGTTGTGGGTCAGGCTCCCGGAAGTTGCAGTGACGGTCAGCGTGTAGGTTCCGGCGGGCGTGCCGGGCGCGTGGATGACACCACCGCCGCCACCACCGCACGATGCCCACGATCCGAGCAACGTCAGCAAGCTCGCCAGCAGCGCGAGCCGCCAGGCCGTGCTGTAGCCGCGATGCCTCATCGTCGACTGTAGCGTCGCTCGGCGACAAGCACTGCTTGCCTGAGCTACGAATCGGCAGCCCCTTCTTGCGTCAGGGCAAGCTCCGACCGCTGTTACGGTCGCCAGCAACAAGCCGAGCAACGCCAGCCATCCTCCCAAGGGCCAGGCGCGGGGCGGGAGTGGACGTTGGTTCGACGCAGGCGGCGCCAGCGTCGGCGCCGTCGTCGTCACGTTCACCATGACCGTGGCCGAATTCGTTCCATCGAGCGTCACCGAGGCCGGTGAAACCGAACACGCGGCCAGCGATGGCGCCCCCGTGCAACTCATCGTGATCGCCTGATTAAATCCTCCCAGCGGCGAGGCTGCTATCGTGTAGGTCGTGGAAGCCCCCGCCGTCACCGTGGCCGTTGCGGATGTCCCGGAAGTCACCGCCACGCCAAAGTCCTCCCCTGTGCCGGAGAGTGCTACGGTCTGCGGGCTGTTCGAGGCGTTATCCGTGATAGTCAGCGTGCCCGTGCGACTGCCCGCTGCCATCGGCATAAAGGTCACACTGATCGTGCAATTGGCGCCCGCCACTACCGAACTGGCGCATGTATTCGTCTCGGCAAAATCGCCGCTCGTCGCAACGCTGGTAATCGAAAGCAATGCATTCCCCGTGTTGGAGAGCGTCACCGTCTGCGCTGCGCTCGTGATTCCGACCACTTGAGCGGAGGAGAAGCTGAGGCTGGATGGCGACAGGCCCACCACCGGCCCGGTTCCACTTCCTGCCAGCGCCACGGCTTGGGGACTGCCCGAGGCGTTGTCGTTAATAGTGAGCGTCCCGGCGCGCGAGCCGATGGCAGTTGGAGTAAAGGTGACGTTGATAGCGCAACTTGCTCCTGCAGTCACGGAAGCGCCGCACGTGTTCGCCTCGGCAAAATCCCCGGAGACAGAAATACTCGTAATGTACAACGTGGCGTTGCCCGAGTTGGTTAAGGTCACGGTCTGCGCCGCGCTGCTGGTGCCCATCAACTGGCTGCTGAATGTCAAAATCGTTGTTGGCGACAGGCTGAGGATTGGGTCGGTCCCTGTCCCGCTCAGCGGCACGATCTGCGGGCTGCCGGGGGCATTGTCCGCAAAAGAGAGCGTGGCGCTTCGTGCGCCAATTGCCGAAGGCGTGAAGGCGACACTCACCGAGCAATTGCCGCCCGGCGCCACGGTGGTCCCAGAACAAGTGTCAGCGCTTGTGGCAAAATCCACGGCGTTGGCTCCTGTAATCGACGTAGAAATGACGGCGAGCGAAACGCTGCTCGAATTGGTTAGAGTTACGGGCTGAGGTGGACTTGCCGCGCCAATGGCTTGGGCCGCAAAGGTCAGGCTGGCGGGAGCGATGGCAGGACGCGGAACCGCGCCGATTCCGTTGAGCGAGACCGTTTGCGGACTGCTGCCCGCGTCATCCGTGATGGTGATGGTCCCGGTTCTGGCGCCCACGGCGGTCGGCGTGAATTGCACACTGAAGGTACAAGTGCCTCGGGGAGCGACGACCGCCGGCAGCGTGCCACAGGAATTCGCCTGTGAAAAATCACCGCTGATTGATATCGCCGTCACATTGAGATTGCTCGTCCCTGAGTTCGCCAGCACCACGTTTTGCGAAGCGCCTGCCGATCCCACAGGTTGGGTTGAGAAGGTCAGGGTGGAAGGCGTCAAGGTCACTCCGGGTGTCGTGCCTGTTCCGCTCAGCGCCACCGACTGCGAGCCGCCGCTGGCATCGTCGGTTACGGTGAGTGAGCCGGTCCGCGCTCCCGTGGCTGTCGGCGTAAAGGTGACGCTGATTGCGCAGCTCGCGCTCGGAGCGAGCACGGCCGGTAGCGTTCCGCAAGTGTTGGCTTGCGCAAAGTCGCCGCTGCTGGAAATTCCGGTCACATCCAGGCCGCTGGTCCCTGTATTCGTCAGTGTCGCGGTTTGCGCGGAGCCAATCGCGCCCATCACTTGACTGCCAAAAGTGAGACTCGAAGGACTCAGGCTGGCGCCCGGCGTTGTCCCCGTTCCGCTCAGCGCCACCGCCTGCGTGACAGCATCGTCGGTCAGAGTGAGACTCCCAGTCCGCGTTCCGATCGCCGTAGGGGTAAAGGTCACGGCAATCACGCAACTGGCACCCACTGCCAGGGGAGTAGTAGAGGAGCATGTCGTGCCGCTCGTGGCCACGGAGAAATCTCCGCTCGCCGCAATGCTGGAAAAGTTGAGCAGCGCCGTCCCGGTGTTCGTCACGGTCACAGTCTGCGCCGCGCTTGGCATCCCGACCACCTGGCTGCCGAACGTAAGACTGCTCACGGAGACGCCTGCGCCGAACGCCACGCCCATCCCCGAGAGCGTGATCATTTGAGGGCTGCCGGAGGCGTTGTCCGTGATCGTCAGCGTGCCATTCCTGGCGTCTGTCAGGGTCGGTGTAAAGGTCAGGGAGATCGTGCAATTGGCGCTGGTTGCAACAGAAGTACCGCAATTGTTGGTCTGCGAGAAATCACCGCTTGCCGCGATGCTCGTGATGGTTAGCGTGGCGGTGCCGGAGTTGGTGAGCGTCACTGTCTGCGCGGCGCTGGTGGTGCCCAGCAATTGGTTGCCGAAACCAAGACTGGCCGGCAAGACGCCCGCTACCGGAGCGGTGCCCATACCGCTCAAGGTGACGGTCTGCGTGCTGCCGTTCACACCGTTGTTGTTGTCGGTGATGGTGATCGCGCCGCTCCGCGACCCCGTGGCTGTGGGCGTGAAAGCGACCGTGATGGTGCAACTCGCTCCCGCCGCCACCGAACCCGCACAGTTATTCGTCTGAGCAAAATCCCCCGTGGCCACCATGCTGGCGATGGTGAGCGCTGCCGTACCTGTGTTGCTGAGCGTTGTGGTCATCGACGCGCTGGGGGTGCCCAGCAATTGGTTGCCGAAACCAAGACTGGCTGGCAGCACCCCGGCCACCGGAGCCGTACCAGTGCCCGATAGAGTCACGGTCTGCGTGCTGCCGTTCACACCGTTGTTGTTGTCGGTGATGGTGATCGCGCCGCTCCGCGACCCCGTGGCTGTGGGCGTGAAAGTGACCGTGATGGTGCAACTCGCTCCCGCCGCCACCGAACCCGCACAGTTATTCGTCTGAGCAAAATCCCCCGTGGCCACCATGCTGGCGATGGTGAGCGGCGCCGTACCTGTGTTGCTGAGCCTCACCCCTTTTGCCGCGCTGGTGGTCCCCACCAGTTGATTGCCAAAGCTCAGGGTGAGAGAAGAAAGGGCTGCCACGGGCTGTCCGCTTATGGCGGCCGTCGTGGTAGCGGCGTTCCTGGAGCCCTGGCTATCGGTCACGATCAGCGTGACGGTGTATGTTCCGGCGACAGCGTAGGTGTGGGTCGGATTCGAGCCTGTCCCGGTCGTGCCATCTCCAAAATCCCATTGATAGGTGGCAATGGTGCCGTCCGGGTCGGAAGAGCCGGTTCCGCTGAATTGGATTGACTGGAGAGCTGTCCCCGTGTACGGACCTCCGGGATTGGCCACGGGTGGCTGATCTCCAATGAAGTTAGCCAGGAGGTTGCGGGTCATCTGCTGGGCGGCAAAGCTCACTCGGCTGCTCTGGCAACAGAGCATGCGGCTATAGTCGTCCAGCCCCCAGCCAAATTGAATCGATCCGGCCGCAAACACGGTGGCGCCGCTTGCCGCCGTGTACACAGTCATGTTGGACGCGCCGCTGGCTGGCGGGGTTCCCGTTGTGGTGTACGGTGACGCGCCAAGCGTCACGGTTCCCGCAGGGGTTAGGCCATTGTTAAAGAGGCTATCGACTTCGTATCCGAGCAACCCCGGCAAGGTACCGTTGTTCTGCAAACCCGTCGTGTTGAAAACCCAATTGGAAACGTCAGGGACGACGATATCTCCATCCACCGGACTGTCCTGAAACATAACTCCTACGAACGCGTTTTCCGGCATGTTAACCGGAGGCTGGCGCCATTGAACCGTTACCAGGGGACACTTGGTAGTGTCCAGGGGTACGCCCGTACCCGTGCAGGCAGCGTAGTAAGGGTCCGGGCCCGGGGCGGTGAAGCTCGTCGCGAAGTCTTTGTAGCCGACCATGGTGCGGTCCGCCGCACTTGGGTTGACCACGCTCGGCTCGAAACGAACTTGCCAGTAACAAACGTCGGCGGCGAAAATTCCCAGACTCACCTTATTATCGCGGGCGGCGATGATATTAGTGCGCATCGCCGACGACCAGTATTCGCTGTGCCCGACAATGAGAATGGCTTGGTGAGACAAGAGCAGGTTGGGATTTTCGTGGGCGTCAAGATCCGTGCCATAAGTAACGTCGTATCCCTCGCGCTCGAGAAACCGCACCGTGTCGTATTCCCAACCTGTGAGGAAGTCGCCCGAGCCGTCGTACCCATAGGATTTCTTATAGGGACGGTTGAAGGAAACCTTGGTGGCCGGGCTGTTGTTGGCACTATCGAAGGCGTAGAGAGATTTACCGCCCCAATTGTTGTAAGCCTGATAGGTGTCCACGGCGCATTGGAAAAAATACTTGGAAGTGCTCGCATCGTCGCGCACCACGAAGACGATGTAGCGCTGCAGGCCGTTGGTAGGGCCACTGGAGATGTCGGTGAGTAACGCGATATAGACGCCACTGACCCAGTCACTGACGGGGTCAGTGCTGCTGTTGAGAGGCAAGGTATAGCTAGCCGCCCAATTGCATTCGATCAACCCGGTGGTGGCATCGGTCGGGCACGTCGGTTGTTGCACACCCGGTAGCGGGCCTACGGAGAGGACCTTGCGCGCGCCCAACCCCCCGTACCAGCCCATCCGATATATGTTCATCGTGAAACTGTCGCCCGGGGTGCTGACATTTACATAAAAAGTGATCTGCCCGCCTCGGTTGACGCTAGTGAAGGACGCGTAGCCCTCGATCTGGTCAGTATAATTCGGCGGCTGAGCATCAGCCAGGTTGGTGGCTTGCCAACTGGCATCACCCTGTTTGGTGTTCTCAATCTGGATGGCGTTTTGGGCGTGGACAACTGAAATGGAAAGAACCAACGCGAAGAGACAAATGCCCCCACGCATCAAGGCATGAAGTGGTGGCGATAATGACTTCGGAGGGGGAGTTCGATCGTTGAAGGTTCCCGTATCCATTCTCGGTGTCTGGCTTTTTTCTCTGGCCGTTTTAACCAGGATTTCGGTTTACCCGGGTGCATTGAGTATACACCCAACTGCCTCCGCTTAACGTTTATCATCTTTTTTTATCCGAGCGACCCTGGTAGCCTATGAAGCTGGAACAAGCCAAAAAAATTCGCCACCGCAAGGCGGTTGAAGTACACATTGAAAAGAAACGCGGCCACCAACAGCCCTGCCGATAGGAACATGATGACCGTGGAAATCCGCTGAATCCGTTGCAACACTTGGATGAACTCCTTTACCCCTGGAAAAGACTATCGCCCCCCAATGAGGGCCACTCTTGTGGAAGGCCGGCGCGACATCAGCGCGTCCGGCGGCGAATTCAAAAGAACTTTTTCCCCAATCCTTATGCCGGCATTTTTGCCCACAGTCAATTCACGTTTAGTCCCAGATTAAGATTATGGTTCAGTCCGCCGGAATTTGCCGTGACATTGAGCGTGTAAGTTCCCCCTGGGGTTCCCTTCAAAATCGGAAGTGGGCCCGATCCTCCGCCCCCGCAGGCGATCCACGTTATGGCGGACAATACCAACAGGGCCAGGAGAAACTTCATCTGCCTGCGGCGTATTGAGATATACATCGCGATGCCCGAGGCGAAAACCAGTCCAAAGAACAAGGGCAGA
>DASYXT010000067.1:0-111842 GCA_035934555.1 Verrucomicrobiia bacterium
CGATCTCGGCCATTTTTTGGAAGATGACTTGGCGCTGCTCGATGAATTTGCTCACGCTGCTAAATATTGTCTAGTGACTAGACATCTTCAAGCAAAAAAACAACCGAAACTTAGGGGGAATAACTATTTTGTCCTGCACCCGTAAGCCACTCCACCGCTCCCACGCCCGCGCTCCTGCGCTCTAGGACACCGCCGCCGCCGGCCTTCCGGGCATTGCTGCTGAGGGCTTCGGTGCTTGATCACGGAAGCTGCGCCAATATCGAAACGGCAGCAGACCAAGGCCGATTATCGCCACCTGTGAGCCAATGAACACCATCAGCCATTGGAATGCAGCATCCATGAAACCGTAGGAGTGCAAGCCGACGCCGAGCATGTTGACGCCAAACCACGAGAAGCTGGTGACGATGTTGCCGAAGACTGCCATGTTCATGATGCCGCGCTCGCGCACCAGTCCGCCCCAGCGCGCGTGTAGAATCACCGCGTTCCACAGCACGATCAGCAACGCGCCGTTTTCCTTCGGGTCCCAGCCCCAAAACCGGCCCCAGGATTGGTCGGCCCAAATGCCGCCCAGGACGGTCCCAACAAAGCTAAACAAAGTCGCGAAACACACCACGCCATACACCATTTTGCCGAGGGCTTTGCCCAGGTTCACGTCCTCGGGCCGTTTAGCCACGGCGCCCGTCGTTCCGCCGGCCTGGGCGCGAGCGCCGAGTTTCTCCGGCAGCAAGCGCGTGAACACTCCCATGAGGATGTAGAGGATGGCCAACAACCCTGCAAAGAACGTCGCGGCGTACCCCAGCGTCACCACCACCACATGCGTCGCCAGCCAGTAATTCGTATCCAGCACCGCTCGCAACATCTCCATCGTATCCCCACCGAGGGCGAGATTGTAGGCGATCAGCAACGTCACAAATCCGGCGAGCGACGCCACCAGGCTGCCGATGCCCACCCGGTAAATCCGCTCGATGACTACCCCGAGCACCATGGTGCCCCAACCAATGAAGATCGCCGAAGAGTATAGGTTCGTCACTGGCGGGCGTCCTTCCAACGCCATCCGGAACACCAGCCCGAATGTGTGCACCACACCGGCCAGCAGCACCAGGTAAAACGCCGAGCGGCGCAGCGATTCCGATAATTGCGGCGTCACTGTAAACGAGAGAATGGCCGCGCAGGCCAACAGCAACGCGCAGATGTAGATGATCGTCGCATGCAGGAACGCTTTGACGTCGTTGTAATAGAATTCCGCGCGGCCTTTGGTGACTTCATGCGGAAAGCGTGGCTCAAGCCAATTGCGATAAGCCGCCACGGCCGCATTGAATTCTGCCGGTTTCCCCTGGCGGTAAGCGGTAGCCATCTCGGCGTAATCGGTCGTGGCGACGGGCACGCCGTTATTGGTGATCGAGCCCAGCAGCGCGTTGCCGCCGTTCAGCCAATGGTCTTTGCGCTCGGCCGCGCTCTGCGGCGGAACAATCAGCGGATATCCAAACGTCGCCATCATCTGGAAATCCTGCACCGGTTGGGCCAGGCGCTGGATTACGTCCGGGTCGAGGTTCTTGCTGTCGGCGCTGGCTCGCACCGCCGCCCGCGCCGGGCCCAGCTCTTTGCCGAAATCGGCGACTTCCTGAGCGAAGTTGTCGGCGCCCTCGGGCTGAAGCGTGGTCTTGAGCCGTTGATAAAGCATCACGGCGTTATAAAGCTTCATGACCTGCTTTTCGTAGGTCGTGCGCTCTTCCGGAGTCGAGGTTTTCGCGTCCTCGCGTTTGAGGATGCGATCGCCCTGCGCGCCAATCTCCTGCACCACCGGCCGCAGTTGGTCAAACGTGTAGTAGCGCAGGCCGGATTTTGCGACGCCCTTGTCTTGCAGCTTCAGCTCGCTCAGCAGGTCTGCATAATGGATCAGAAAAATCGGGCGAGTATCGGCCACTTCCGGCCGGCACATCACTTCCAGCAGCCACTCCGTCGATTTGAGCTTCTTTGGATGATGCCAGAATTCCCACGATGGCACCTCTTCCAGCGGCACATCGCCGGTGCTGCGAATCTCGAGCAAAGAATTCCGCGCGACCGAATCAAACGGCTGGATGCGCCCGCCCAGCAGCACCGGTAGGCGCCCGAACTCGCGCACATGGTACACGCCGTCTTTCCTGGGCAACATCACCACCACGATCTCGCACCCGAAAAGCGCGAGGAAACACCAGGGGAGAATCTTCAGTAAAAGCCGTTTGAATGCGCTCAAGTTCATGCCGTCTTCCTTTTGAAAGTGAAGCCCAGGAGGTGCGTCGCAAACTGCAGCACTAGGCCCGCCGCGACGATGATGCATGCCAAATACGGCGTCAGCCAACTTGGGTTGTGCACCACCTGCAGCACGGTCCCATGATCGTCGGGATCAAAGCTCGCCTGGTAAAATGTCTCACCCATATACCGCAGCGGTGTGTTCATCTTGATCGTCACCTGGCGGTTCTCGCCGGTCTGCGGATTACCCAGCACAACGCGGCTCGAAAAGTTCTTCGGAATATCCGTTCCGGCGTAAGTGTCGTGATTGAATTTCTGAAGTTGCAAGGTAAACGGCTCGTAATAGCGGCGAAGCCGCATCGAGAGCTGGTACGTATGGTTGTCGTAAGTGAAGCTCTGCGGTCCAGTTAAGAAGTCCGACACCAGCCAGGTCCCTTTTGACCCCTGGGGCGTCATTACCTCAACCACTGCGCTGGGCCGGTCGCGAAAATCAGTCTGGGTGACCCGTGGCAGCTCGCGCACGCTCGCTACCGACCCAATATCCTGCGAAGCCGCGGGCGTTGCGGAATTACTTGGGTCGATTTTCTGCACCAGCGAATTGGGATAAAACCGTTTCACGTTGATTGTGAAAGGGAGCTGCGGCGACTGAATCTCCTTTTGCCGCGCGAGCACCGCTTGCGGAATGGCGACAACGGTGTCCAGGTCGGGGCTGGTCGTGTCGATCACCGCCAGTTCAAACTGGCGGTCGGATTCCGAATAGTTTTTGCCCTGGCCTTCGCGCAGGTGCAACATGCTTTCCCGCGAGAGCATATCGGTCCCGAGTTGCCCGAGCAGCAGCAAGATAATGCCGAAGTGAATCAACCAGATGCCCGCTTTGGCTCGAGTGAATTTGAAGCGCTTGATGTGCGATGCGACCAGGTTGATCAGCAGCACGCCCCCGACCAGGTATCCCCCCGGGAAAACCGGCAGCTTCCAACTCGCCCCTTTCGGCCCCCAATAAATCAAAAAGCTGCGGAAGAATTCGTTCTGCGCTTTGAACAAGCCAATCTCCACTTGCGCGATCGTTCCCGCGAACACCAGCACCATGCCCAGCGTCAGACAAACTACCGTTAGCCGCAGCGACGTGAAGACCTTTACGACTCGATCCAACCAGTCAATCACGTTCGGACTGGCCGGCTCGCTCGGCACAGTCTGGGCTCGCTTTTGGCCTTGATTGCGTTTGGTGCCGCCATCGGCCCCGCCAGCCGGCGTGATGGACAGCTTCAATTTACCGGACGCCAGCGCGTCGGCGGTTTGCGTGCGCGAATTCATTTAGGGTATTGGACGTTTTGCACGAATTTCATGAAGCTGTCTTTCTGCTGCGACACGACCTGCTCGCCGCCCATCAGTTTGTAGAACCAGGTCTGCGCGCCTTGCGGCACAATCGCTCCTACCAGGCGCGCCTGCTGACCTGTCCGCGGGTCGGTGCCGGTCATATCCACAAACATCGCTTTACCCCCCGCCGTGTCAACCGGCGTGAGCGCCTTGTCCAGGTCAGCGTCGCCCAGTTGGCTCAAGCCCAACTGCCCACGCCAGCGGTTGACGTTCATCGCCACACCGCCACCGCCCAAACTCACATTCACCGCCGCCTGGCTGCCGCCCTGGCCCGCAATCGTATATTTGGCCACCAGGAACGGACCGGCAGCCGTTTCCTGCCAGCCGGCCGGGACCTGCCACGTCGGCTTTGGCTGGTCTGAACTGCCCGCCGCCGCGGCCGGCCCCGCAAACATCGGCGCGTCTGCCGGGGGGTGACCTGCGGGCATCTGCGCGTCGGAACCTGCTGTGAAACTGATCGAGTTCAGGAACTGCACAAAAGCTGGCTTCTGTTGAGCAACCAGCGCGTCATCGCCGTTCATCTTAAAAAACCACGAAACATCACCCTGCCGCAGTATTGCCCCAAGAATGCGAGTTTTATCCCCGGACGCCGCGTTCTGGCCACCCAGATCGAATAGCTCCGCTTTTTGACCGGCGACTTGCACGGGCTCCGCCGCTTTGGTCATCTCCTCTTCAGTTATCGGCGCCAAACCAACCTGCCCGCGCCACCGGTTCACATTCTGCAAATCGCCTCCAGCCATCCCCGGAAACGGGAATACGCCCACATCCGCCTGCTTGCCACCGTCTCCGTTCACATGGAACGACGCGACTCGCATCTCGCCGGGCGCCGTTTCTTCCCAGCCGGAGGGCACCGCGTACTTCAACCCAGGCCGCGCTGCCGCTCCGCCGATATCGGGATGCCCCGGGGGCATCGCGCCGTTGCCCTGGTCCATCGATTCCGTCGCGGGCTGCTCTTTGGCCACCCGATACACCTTGATGTCGTTGCGCCCGCAGCCCGTCAACCCGAGCACCAGGGTCAGCAACACGCACGAGACGGGCAAATGCTGCTTCAGGAAAAAAGAATTCACGCTAATTTTTTACGGTTCCTGGCTCAGGAACGCAAGTGATTGTTCGTCCAATGACAAGAAAAGGTTAGCCTTTGCCAATATCCTTAATAATCCCCGCCCTTGCTCTCTTATCGACCCCACCGCGGCGGGTTAAACCCCAAGGCTGATTGACGACGCCTCAAGTACGTTTTCCTGGGAATCCGCGAGGATGTTGTGGATACGTCTGAACCGATGAGAGAATTCATATGCTAAGGTGGGCTTTTATCTTTTTGTTCATCGCGATTATCGCCGCTGTGTTTGGCTTCGCCGGAATTGCCGGTGCCGCGGCGGCAATTGCCAGGTTCCTGTTCTTCGTTTTCATTGCCGTGTTCGTGATTTTGTTGCTCATTGCGATTTTTGTGGGCAGCAAAATCCTCTAATGCGGCAGGGAACCGGCGCCAGGGGTGGCCGCCGTGTACCGTCCGGCGACCTGTTCCGCTAGCACTGCGGATGTCATGCTCGGGTCGGGCACCAGCCAACTCACGGCAAGCTGGCGCCGGAACCACGTCAACTGGCGTTTGGCAAATTGACGCGTGCGAATTTTCACCAGCTCAATCGTTTCGGGTAAAGACCTGGCGCCTTGCAAAAACTCACTCACCTGCCGGTATCCCAAGGCTTGCAGCGCGACCGGGTTTTGCGCCAACCCGCGTTTGAGCAATTCCTCGGTTTCGCTGACCAGGCCGGCGCGGAACATCCGCTCAACCCGGCGCTCGATCCGCTGGCGCAATTCACCCGCCGCCGGCGCCAGCCCAAACAACGGCATGCCCGCCGGATTGGAGTTGCTCCACCGTGCCTTTTGATCCGACAGCGGTTTGCCGGTCAGGCGCAGCACCTCGACCGCTCGAATCACCCGACGCGGGTTCTGCCGGTCGATGCGCTCGTACGTGTCCGGATCCCGCGCCGCCAGTTCCTTTAATAGCTGCGCCATGCCCAGCAATTCTAATTCCCGGCGCAAATCCGGATTCCCGGCTGGCGCCGCCCCAAGCCCTTCCAGCAGCGCCTTGAAATATAAACCGGTCCCGCCGCACAGAATCGGCAGCCGGCCACGCGCTTGAATTTCGCCTGCCGCCGCGCCCGCAAGTCGCACGAAGTCCGCTACGCTAAACGGCTCCGATATGTCACGAATATCAATGAGGTGATGGGGAATCCGGCTGCGCTCCACAACTGACACTTTCGCCGTGCCGATGTCCATCCCTCGATAGACCTGCATCGAATCGACGGAAATAACCTCGCCTCCGAGACGTTCGGCGAGCAGCAGCGCTACCTCCGTTTTGCCGCCCGCCGTCGGGCCGCACAGACCAAGCAGCGGCGGAGAAAGGGTCGGCGTCATGACAGGGTCGAGCGAGGGTTGCCTGAGCCAACCTGGCAAATGGGGATGAAGTGGAATTGGGTTGTTGTATTGGCGCGCCAGCGTCTTGGACTGCGCCAGCCCTCTGGCGCTTTCGAAACAGGAGCCTCCTTTGAAAAGCGCCAGAGGGCTGGCGCAGTCCAAAACCTGGCGGTTTGACAGAGCTGCTTCACGGTAAGGTCTCGGCTGATGGATCAATAGTGGTTGAGGGCACTTGGTGCGAAAACCAGTGAATCAGGCTTTTTGAATTGATAACCTTGGTAAAATGGCCAACAGTGCCACGCCCGCCACCACCACACCCGCGCTGACCAGTTGCGCCGGCGTCACTATCCCCCCTAAATAATACTGCGGATAGTCGCCCCGGAACATTTCCACGAACGAGCGGAAAATCGCATACCCGATCAGGAACATGGCAAATACCTGACCGTCGAACTTCCGCCGCCGAAACAGCCACGCCAGGAACCCATACAAGGCCAGGTTCAGTAACGAATCATAAATCTCGGTGGGATGCAGCGGGACCCCGGGTGGCGCGCCATGCGCCTCTGGAGGAAATACCACCGCCCAGGGCAAATGGCATTCCCGGCCATAACAACAGCCGTTCAGGAAACAGCCGATGCGGCCAAAAGCGCTGCCTAACGCGACGCTCGGCGCCATCACATCGGCCAATTTCCATAAGGCCACACTCTTGAACCAGCAATAGAGAATCGTCGCCAAACACGCTCCGATGAACCCACCGTAGAACACCAGCCCGCCTCGCCAGATTTTGAATATCTCCACCAGCGGTTTGCCCGCAAAGTTTTCGTCCCAGTACGAAGTGACGAACAGGATGCGGGCGCCCAGCAAGCTGCCCACGATGATCCAGGGCCCAAGATCGAGAATTTTCTCCGCGGGAATGCCGGCCCGGAACGAGCGCCGGCTGGCGGTCCATAATCCCGCCACAAAGCCTAATGCCACCATCACACCGTACGAAGTGATAGTGAGCCGGCCAAATTGGAAGGCAATCGGATGCACGAAGCCACTAACCTGCACCAACTTGCGTGCCGCGTCAATGTGAGGCGGAGCGCGGACTTTAGCTTTAGTCCGCAGCAATGCCCGACCCCTCACTCGCCCAGCTGCATTATCCAGGCCATCTCCAATCCTATCGTTGCTGCGGAGTAAAGGTCTGACTAAAAGTCCGCGCTCCGCTGCCCGTCACCCCGCCCCCGCCATCTGCAACGGTGCATTAGCCCGTAGTTTCTCGATAATCCCCGGAAGCTCCTTCAGCACATGATCCACTTCCGCCGCGGTGTTGTAATAGCCCAGGCTGAACCGCACGCTGCCCCGCGCCCGCGCCGCACCGCAACCCATCGCCAATAGCACATGCGACGGCTCCAGCGACCCCGTCGTGCAGGCCGAACCACTCGAAGCGCAGACTCCCGCCTGGTCCAGCAGCAACAGGATTCCCTCCGCCTCCACTCCTTCAAATGCAATATTGGCTGTGTTCGGCAACCGCGGTTCGGCTGCCCCATTGCGCGCTGCTCGGGTGATGGTTTCCAAAATCCCGTTCTCCAGCCGATCTCGCAACGCCCGCACGTGCGAGTCGTAGCTTTCGAGCCGTTGCCGCGCCAGTTCCGCCGCGCGCCCGAGCGCGACGCACCCCGCAACATTCTCCGTCCCCCCGCGCCGTCCGCGCTCCTGGCCGCCGCCCACCAGGAAAGGCTCGAACCGCGTTTGCCGCCGGATGTACAGCGCGCCGATGCCTTTCGGCGCATTAAACTTGTGCCCTGATAGTGAAAGGAAATCCACGCCGAGCGCTTTGACATCCAACGGCAGTTTACCCGCCATTTGTACGGCGTCCGTATGGCAGGGCACGCCTTTGCGCCGGCATAGCTCGGCCACCTGCGCGACTGGGAACAAGAGCCCTGTTTCGTTATTGGCTGCCATCACCGAGACCAGCGCCGTTTCCGGTCGAATCGCGCGCTCCAATTGCTCCAAATCCAGCTCGCCCCGCGGCGAAACCGGCACCAGCGATACCTCCAGGCCTCGTTTCTTTCGCGCCGCAAGGAACTTGAGCGTCGCGGAGTGCTCGACCGCCGTGGTGACCACGTGCCGTTTGTCCGGTTGCACAAACAACGCGCTGTTTAGCGCAGCGTTGATGCTCTCCGTCCCGCACGCGGTAAAAACGATCTCGCGCGGCTCGCCATTCAGCAGCGCGGCCACGCGGCTCCGTGCCTCATCCAGCGCGCCGGCCAATTGATGCCCGAACCGGTAGGCGCTCGAAGGATTGCCCCAATGCTCGCGCAAATACGGCAGCAGCGCCTCGAGCACTTCCGGCGCCACCCGCGTCGTGGCGTTGTTATCCAAATAGCAAAATGACGGCGACATCGCTCGCACACTATGGCGCCGGCCGTGTGAAATTTCCAGGGTTTGTTCCTGCTCAACCATAATCCTGATCTGAATTGTAATCCTGAACCTCCGGGTCCGGTTCGGATCCCGCCTGGGCGGCGACAGCCCGACCCTACCAGCCGTCCGATGTGCTGTTCACATAGTGCCTAATGAAATGATTAACCCTATACGGAACGACGCTGTTGCTTTGGGAGCGCGCCCGCCCCGGGCGGGCGCGCTCCCCAGCTTCAACTGCATCGTTCCGGCTAAGTCGCGAAGTCGCGTCAGAAATCCAGAAAAAGCTTGCATGCCGGCTACCTTTCTGCATAATGTACACTGCGAGAGTGCCTGAGGTAGTTTAGTGTTGCAAATAGCGACATTCCCGCCTGTTCAATTCGATACGGAGTCAAATCGGGAAAACTATGAAAACGAACATCAATCAACTACGGCACATCCCTGGCTGCACCCTGGTCCTGTTATTCTTGGCAGGATGCGCGTGGGAACAGAAACACGCAGCAACCCAACCACCTACAACCGTAGCGGCTCAACCCGCGCCTGTGCCGGCGGCGGAGGGGTTTGGTCCGACGCACGTGATGGTTGAGGAAAATGGCATCAAGTACTTCAAAAGCATAATGGCTTTCCCTACGGGCCAGCCCGCCAGCAGTGGGCTGCTCGTGGAAAAGCTGGTCCCGGTCGAGGTGCTGGTGGGTCAGTCCTTCGAGTACCGCTACAAAGTGAGCAATGTGACCGACCACCCGGTCCACATGGTAATGGTGACCGACAAGATGACAGGCAGCTTCGTCCCAGCAGATGCGGACCCCAAACCTGCTGAAACGCACGAGGGGGTAGCCGTTTGGCAGCTTGGCACCCTCGGAGCGAAGGAGACAACAGTGATCAAGGTAAAAGGCGCCGGTAAGGACGAGGGCGCCCTGAACACCTGCGGGTGGGCATCGTATAGCCCGCTGATATGTGAGGATATCCGGGTGGTTCGACCCGACCTGCAGCTGTCAGCCACCGCGCCCGCCGAGATTCTAGTGTGCGACCCGGTGCCGGTGAAGCTGGTCGTGAAGAATTCCGGCAGCAGCGCCTTGAGCGACGTAAAAATAGCCGGTGCGTTGCCTGAGGGCATGCTAAGTGACGGGCAAAATAATGTAAGTTTCGACGCCGGTACGCTGGCTCCTGGAGAAAGCCGAGATTTCGATTTCAAGGCGATTGCTTCGAGTCCTGGGACTTTTGCGACGTCTGCCAAAGCTACAGCGGCACAAGGGGTCCATGCGGAGGCTTCGACCAGCACGACCGTGCGTGAACCGCGGCTAAAAGTTACATGCGAGGCTCCGGAGCGGCAGTACCTCGGGCGAAGTTTTGACGTAAAATGCATCGTGACCAACCAAGGCGATGGGGCAGCAGGTGCGGTAGTGCTCGAGGCCCCGGTGCCGGAAGGCCTAACCTTCAAGTCGGCCAGCGGCAATGGCCATATCAGTGATAACAAGGTTGTATGGGACCTGGGCACGCTTGAGGCCACTGCGCAACAAACCGCCACAGCCACGTTCGTGGGGGCCGCACCCGGCAATTTCGAGTTTAACGGCAAAGCGCGGGGCACGTGCGCGAAGGAGGCAATCGCTATGGATACCATCCGCCTAACGGGGCTGGCAGCCATCCTGCTGGAGAAAGCAGATGACCCAGACCCGGTTCAAGTAGGCGACACCACGACCTATACAGTGAAAGTAACCAACCAAGGAACGGCTCCGGACAGCAATATCCGAATTGTGGTAACCTTGCCGGAAGAGATTGCGCCGGTCAGCGCTGCTGGATGTGAATCGATCAATGCCCAGGTGGTCACGTTTCCGATTGTCGGGACCTTAGCTCCGAAAGACGCCGTGACCTATAAGATCGTGGCCAAAGGTGTCAAGCCGGGCGACGCGCATACCAAATTCCTGTTAACCTCGGATGTGCTGGTCTCGCCCATTAGCGCTGAGGAAAGCACGCATATTTATTAGGGACAAACGGTGGACTAGTGTTACATCGGTTATGGGCAGTCCGTGAATCCGGCAGGTCCGGGCAACCAAAGAACCACGGGGGCATGTTTCGTCGTTCGGACCATTGGTTTTGAATGGCT
This sequence comes from Verrucomicrobiia bacterium, assembly GCA_035934555.1. GTDB lineage: Bacteria > Verrucomicrobiota > Verrucomicrobiia > Limisphaerales > UBA8199 > DASYXT01. The sequence continues at coordinate 10,517 of DASYXT010000067.1, forward strand.
GCGCATAGCCCCCGCCCAATCGGGCAACTCGCAGCGCGCCTTGGGACGGAGCAGGGGAGCCTGGAGCGCGCAATCCAAGCTTTACACTGTCACACTGCGCGCCTTCCCTCTCGGCTTCGCCCATCTCCGATCTAGCCTCTTTCGTGCCCGCGCCACCGCCTTCTCGTCCATTCCCAGCCCCTTGGTGATTTCCGCCGGATTGCTTAAGCCCTCCCACCCGCAATCGAACGCTAGATACGACCCCGTGGATTCGTCCTCCTGGAGGCGGTTACCTCTTGTTTTTGGGGCACAAACCCACCTTGCCAAAATTGAGAGTCGCTCCACCTTGCGCGACACAGAATCAGCGGCGGGCATGGCCTATGCACTGGAATTTCGCTTCGGTGAAAACCTTAATCTCCGTCGCCTTTATTGGCGTCGCATCCTGCGAGGAAGCCGCAGGCCAGGTCAATGGCTGGCAAAACCCTTACAGCGGTCAATGGGAAGTCGCGAGCAATTGGTCTTTGGGCCTGCGCCCGGGCCCCGGGCAATCCGTGCTCATTACCAATGCCGGCTGGAAAGCCGTGGCCATCGGGCCGAATGCCGCTAATAATTACCCGGAAAGCCTGAGCGTTCAAACCGTCACCCTCTCCGCCCCGCCCGATTCGTTCAATGTGCTGCTGCTCAATTACGCCGGCTCCACGCCCGTGCGGGCTTACACGGTGGCCGTTCAAACCAATGCCGCGCTCACCGTGCTTGATTCAATGCTCCTGGTGACCAACACCGGCAATTCCGACTTTCGTATCGAGGTCGGCGGGACGGTCAATCAGGGCGCCAACGCCTCCGTGGCGACTGGCTTCCTGAGCCTGGGGAATATCGGCCCCGGAGTTTACAATATGACCAACGGGACGCTCACGGGTGGTATCGAGTACATCGGAGGAAGCTTCCCCGGGCTGGTCGAGCAGTTCGGCGGGTCAAACTGGGCAGGATTGTTACGCATACAGGCACCTTGGTGGTATCAGGAGGGAGGCCGATACGAGCTCCACGACGGCTCTCTTGGAGGCACGGTCCAGCTCTATCAGGGTGGCGTCCTGCTCCAAACGGGCGGCTGCTTCAACGGCGACATTGAATTCGATGGGTTTTACGTTCTCGAAGGCGGCCTTTACACGAACGCCTCAATGGTGATGCCCGATCATATGGATGATTATGGCTCGGTGCTCCAGACCGGCGGCACCAATCAGGTGGGCGCCTTGTCAGTTGGTGTGGACGGTGCTATTGGCGGGGCGTACACCCTCTCCAACGGCGCTGTCGTCGCTTCAGCCGCCGGGATGGCATCCAGCACGTTGGCTCAATACGGAGGGACGCTCACGGTCAACGGTCCCTTGAGACTCTCGGGAGGATGGTTCTCAAGGCCTGGTTACTCTGAAAGGCTGTACGGTTCGCATTGGCTGGAAGGTGGTTCAGCCTTCGAGGACGCGCTCGACCTCTCGGGAATCGCTTACGTATGCCAGACGGGGGGAAGTAACTACGTGGCCGGCGGTCTCACTATTGGCAACGACCAGGCCGATACCGATGCCTACGCTCTTGTGGGCGGCACATTGGTTTGCTCAAACGTGACGATTCATGGGTGGGGCTGGAGTTATTTTGCCAATCAAGGCGGCACTCACGTGGTCCGGGAGGTGCTGCACATCACTGGTTGGCTAGAGCCCGGCTACGGAACCAACTACTACATATTGACCGGCGGGCAGCTTAGCGCGCGGGAGATCCGCGTGGACAATGAGGGTTGGTTCATACATCAGGCCGGCGCGCTCCTGAACTCTCCCATGCTCACATTGTCGAATGGCTACTGGCAGGCGGCCCCCGGATTCACCCAGTTCGGTCCGATCCAGGGTAGCGGCAGCATCTATTTTCCTACCGGCCAGTGCATCCTGAGTTTCTCCAACAGCACTGCGGCCCCGGATGGACTGACAATTTATGGTTGGAACGGCTCGCCGGGCGGGGGCGGCCAGCACCAAATCCGCTTCGGCCCGGGCAGGTTAACCAGCCAGCAGCTCCTGGGCATTCATTTTATCCGACCCGATTGTTTTACCTGCGAGTTTCGGCCACCCAGGCAACTACCTGATGGCGAAGTGGTGCCGGCACAGGTCCTTGAGCCGCGTCGTTTGGGCGGGGAGATGGTCCTCCAATGGGAACTTGGCGGCATCTTGCAAACCGCAACCAATGTGGCCGGGCCATATACTGACCTGAGAGGCGCCACGTCGCCTTACACGAACCGGTTCTCTGATCCCCAGCGCTTCTTCCGGCTCAGACAGCCGCCCACGATCACCGTGACAAACCGCGAAGACAGCGGCCCTGGCTCCCTGCGTCAGGCCATCGCGAATGCACCCGATTCGTCCATCATCAATCTCCCTGCCGGTGGCAACATCACACTAACCAGTGGGGAATTGCTCATCACCAACGACCTGACGCTCGTCGGCCCAGGCGCCACCAATCTCACCATCAGCGGCAATACCAATAGTCGCATCTTCGAGATCGGCTCGAACGCTAACGTGTGTATCTCGGGTTTAACTCTGGCTCAAGGGCATGCCCCGGACGGTGGATTCATCAGTTACCCGTTGGGTCAGTATCCCCCTCCGCCACCCGGAGCAGACGGCGGCGCAATCTATAATTCAGGTCACCTGACCCTCAGCCACTGCACGCTCCTCAAGAACAGCGCTGGCAATGGGGGCCAGGCCTATTATCACGCAGTGGGATACGACGAAACTCGCGCCGGTCCGGGAGGCGCCGGCGGCGCCGTTTATAACGCGGGAAGCCTGACCGCGATTGACTGCTTGCTGGTTTCTAACTTTTCCGGCTCGGGAGCTGACGGCGGTTTGGCCGTTTCGAATGACGGTATTGAGGGACCTAACCCTGGCGCAGACGCTGGGTCCGGGGGCGCCATCTGCAATTGGGGGGTGGTGGTGCTGACCAACTGCACGTTTGTCAGAAACTCCGGCGGTAATGGCGGCTACGGTACTATCGTAGGTTGCGTGGGTTGCGATTGTGCCGCATCCAGCGGTCGTGGTGGTGCTGGTGGGGCAATCGCGAATTTCGGTGCCCTGTCGCTCGTCTCTAGCGCCCTGATCGCCAACCGTGCCGGGACCAACGGCGGCGGAGGACAATTGTTCTTGTTTGGAGGGTTGTCGCCTGCAGGTGGCGGCGGTGGGCTGTGCAACCTCGGCTCGGCGAGCCTTAATTTTTGCACCTTCCACCTCAATGCCGCTGCCGAGGGTATTTCCCGGCCTTTGGACGCGACTGACTCCGGCGGCTCAGGGGGCGCGATCTGCAACACGTCCACGCTTTCCGCTTTTGCGTGCACCTTCGATTCCAACTCTGCGGGCCGCGGCAGCGACGGCATTGTCTCGCGAAACGATTGTGGCCAGCTCATGGTGGGGCCGGGTGGAAACGGCGGTTCCGGCGGCGCAGTCGCCAATTCGGGTGAGCTCTTCCTCACCAACTGCACCTTCGCGGCTAACAACAGCGGCGCCGGCGGCAACGGCGCATCCGGGGCGTCTATTGGCTACGACGGTGCGCCGGGCGGCAATGGCGGCGCGGGCGGGGCAGTCTATAACGGCACCGGAGAGCCCCGGTACTACGGGGGCCAACCCCCCGCCGGGACCGGCACGCTCGTCGCTTGTACCATCAGCCAGAACTGGGCTGGCGCCGGCGGCATCGGCGGCTCGAATGCCCCGCCTTTTTACGGTCCGCCCTCCGCCCCAAACGGCACCAACGGCAGCGCCGGGGGCATCTGCAACGCCGTTTCGTGCCCCACCTGCCCCCAGCCATCCGTGCAAGTGCTCAACAGCCTCGTGGCGGCCAATACCACCAGCAACTCCGGCCCGGACGCTCTGGGCGCGTTCTTTTCCCTCGGACACAACCTCCTGGGCCGCGCCGATAGCGCCACCGGCTTCACCAACGGCGTTAATGGCGACCTGGTCGGCTCGATCGACATGCCCATTGACCCGGTGCTCGGTCCCTTGCTGGACAACGGCGGCCCTCTTCCCACTATGGCCTTGCTCCACGGCAGCCCGGCTATCGACTCTGGCGATGATCGCTTGCTCGGTCCCCCCTTTAACCTCACCAATGATGAACGCGGTTTCCCGCGACTCTCCGGACGCCACATCGATATCGGCGCATTCGAGTTCCAATTCGGCGCCCAGGCACCCACGTTATTTGATGTCTCGGCGACCCCGGCAGGTCAGTTTGGTTTTGCGTTCACAAGTGGTACCGCGGGCGCCACTTTCTCGATTCTCAGCACCACAAACATCTCGCTCCCAATCAGTGCCTGGACCGTTCTCGGCCAGGCGACGCCCATCGGCCCAACCCAATTCCAATTCCGCGACGACCAAACCAGCAGCAATTCTCAGCAGTTCTATCGGCTCAGTTCGCCCTAAAGCATAGATGGCCAGCGTCCCCAAACGCTTCCAAAGGCTTTCAGAGCTTAGCGTTGTATTGGAGCAGATTGGCGTTCCAGTTCTAATGCACGGTGCGCAATGCTTCTGAGGAAAGAAAGGTGGCCTGAGTGCCTGAATTTAAGGTGTTGGCAGGAACCACCTTTGGGCTTAGACTTGCAACTGAGTTCACCCTTTGCCGGCGCTATGAGAATCGATCGTTACTTAGCGAGTCGCACACTGTTCTGACGAAGACAGCATGAACGCGCTCAAGTGCTACGACCTGCCGGAGCCGGCGAGCAGGAAGCGGTCTTACGTTGCCTTCACGCTGATCGAATTGCTGGTTGTGATCGCGATCATCGCCATCCTGGCGGCGATGTTGTTGCCGACGCTCACCCGGGCTAAAAAGAAAGGCCAGGCCACGGCCTGCCTAAACAACCAACGGCAGATGGGGATTGCCTGTCAGATGTATGCGGATGATTTCGCCGGGCGCTATTGCCTGACTTTCCAGGTGACCGGCGATAATTCCTCGACACTGGCGGGAGGCCGAAGGGCCTGGTTCGATTTCCTGCTGCCTTATCAAAAGACCACGAATCTCCTCCTTTGTCCGGTCCGCACAAAGAAGTTCAACGAGTTCATCCAGGAGTATCCGACGGGTCCGGATGACATAGGGGTATCCAATTACGGCATGAACTTTCGCATTGGGGGGTGCGATTTTGCGCCGTGGCCTTACTCGCAGTGGCCCGGGGTGCGAGGGGCGCGCAAACCTTCCACTGTGGCTTACATCACCGATAGCGGCAGCCGGCCCATCAATAGCACCGATCCGCTCCAGTGCGTGACCCCATCCACGCCGGAAAAGCCCGGTTGTTGGATTATCCACGATCCGGGCAATGATGCGCCTAACGCCGGCGGGGTGACCGGCTCCGACCCGAACTGGGGCGGCCCGATGCCGCGGCATGACGGACGAAGTGCCGTGCTATTCATGGATGGCCATATCGTGGGACTGAAACCGTCGATGTGGTATTGGAGCTTAACGCCCTGGCTCAAACCGGACGTCGGAGGATAAATCGCGGGGGCGAACGCCGAACTCTTTGCGGGACCGACGCTTTCCCTTTTACAGGCCACTTTTTCTCTTATAAACCTTCACATAATCAACGGTGAAAACATCGGGGAACACGGTGGCTTTCAGATCTTTCCGGTCCGACGGAATCTCCATGCTGAGGATCAGATACTCTTCAATATGGGATATGCCAACGGTCACTTCGTAGTATTTGTAGCCGTCAACGAAGAACACGTATCTTTCCGGTGTCCATTCCACGGCAAATGTGTGAAAACCCTCGCTCACGCCCTTGCGGTAACTTTGGAAGCCGTGAGTGCTCTGTTGGTGTGGACCGTACGCCCAATGCACATTGTGCGATACGATGTCGGGTCCAAGCTTTTTGAAAAACTCCATGATATCGATCTCCGCTCCGAACTTCGCGGGGTCTTCGCCTTTGGCGATGTCGGGAGATTGAATCCAGAATGCCCCCCAGATGCCCGGCGACTTCTGCAGTTGCGCCCGGCATTCGAAAAAACCGTAGCGGGTCATGAAGTGGTGTTGTGTGCCCACTGCTCCGATGAGAATTCGGCCGTCCTTCTTGAACGCGCTTAGCTTCAAATAGCCGTTCTCGACTTTAACCGCTTCGGGTGAGACAAACCCCAGGGCCCTCGGACCGACTCCCCGGACCTCCCACTTGTTGGTATCGAGCGCGGTCCCATTGAAGTCATCCTCCCACACCAGTTCATACCCCAGGTCGGCGGGAGTGTAGTGTGTTGGGGACATGGGATTTTGAGCCGGGCGTTGCCCCTGGCAGTCGTGGACAGGAGACAGCAGTGCGGCGCAGGTCAGCAGCCATGCGGCGAATGCCACAGCGTTGGGGTCAGAACAGCTTATTTTGTGTTCGCTCAGCAATTTGTGGCGCTTGACGTTTCGGCCTGGCGCAACCTCCCAGATTTAAGCTGGCGATACAAGCGCATGTTCTTCCGCCATTCCATAACCGCGATCGTTGTACACCTCGAAAGCGGCAGCCATAAAAGCATATCCCTCCTGCTTATAGACTTCCGATTTCATAAGATGAGCAGTTTTATTAGCGGAGATTAGCGTTCCAGTTTCTAGTCCACAATGCAGAAGATCAATTAAACGCTAATAGGCGCTAATGAAACGCTAATGGGTCCGTGGTCATCCCACGAAATCCGTTCGGTGGTCTCATTTTCACGCATTTCGCGTGAAACTCACGCATGCTCATGGGATCAAAATCGGCGCGCCCCTCGAAGGAGGCACGCTGATTGGCATGGCATGGGGAGTGCTAATCGGCCTTCGAGTGATGCGCTACCTTAAGCACCCGAAGCGAAGTGCCCCGCGAGATTCTCTCGCTCAGATTGTTTTTTATCGCTCGTTGCCTGTGCATCGGAACGCACAGTTCCCAAGCCACCCATTGATGCGCTACAAGGGTTGTCGTCGGCTCACCCTTAAATGGGGTTCAGCCACCACCCGCACAGCAACACTGGGAATGAGCACCTGACCAAAACCGGCAAGGAAAAAGAGCTTGCACGATCTTAGTTGACCGTGCAGAATCGCCGACGGTCGGAGTCGTGCTCATTGCCGGCGGCGGTGCGCGCGGTGCCGTTCCGCCGCGTTGGTAGTGCAGCGGTGGCCAGCTAATCGGATAGGCACGTAATATGGAAACATCTCCTCTTCTCAACAAGGACTGGTCGCTTCGCATTCACGGCGCATGGACGGCCGCGCCAGCGCGGCTGCTCGTTTCGGTAACGCTTCTGGCCTTTGGACACCTCTGCCATGGAACCAGCGCGGTTGTCGCGTGGGGCGCCAATGATTCCTTGCAGAGCGTCGTGCCGGGCGACTTGAGCAATGTCGTCGCGTTGGCGGCAGGCGAATCGCACAGCCTCGCCCTCGAGGCAAACGGCACCGTCAGGGCCTGGGGATTCAATCTATACGGCCAGACCACAGTGCCGACCAACCTCACCGGCGTCGTCGCGCTGGCCGCGGGCAGTTCCTACAGCATGGCCCTGCAGACCAACGGGACCGTAGTAGTTTGGGGCGGTCAGCCGCCGGCTCCGGCGGATTTAACCAATGCGGTCGCGATTGCAGGAGGCTGGTCGCATCTGCTCGCGCTGCAAGCCGAGGGCACCGTCGTGTCGTGGGGCAGTTTAACAAATGTACCCGCCGACCTTACCAATGTCGTTTCCATATCGGCTGGCAGCGAGTATAGCCTCGCCCTGAAGGCCGATGGCACGGTCGTCGCCTGGGGAGACGATTCTTACGGACAGTTGGAGCTGCCGCCGAACCTCACCAACATCACCGCGATTTCTGCCGGCGCAGGGCATTGCCTGGCCTTGCAACGCTCGGGCACCGTCATCGCCTGGGGGCGCAACGATTTCGGACAGGCGACCGTTCCGCCGTCTTTGACCAGCGCTTTGGCTATTAGCGCCGGCGCGTTGCACAGCGTCGCCCTCAAGCCCGACGGCACTGTTTTGGTTTGGGGCAATGACTCTTACGGCCAGGTCTCGACCGCTCCCGCAGACACCAATTTTATTGCGATTGTCGCTGGCGGATACCACAACCTCGCATTGAAAGGAACTGGCGCGCCATCCATTTTCCTCCAACCGGCGAATGCAACCGGCATCGTCAGCAAGAATGTCAGCTTTCAGGTCGGCGCTTTGGGCGCCCAACCGCTCCGCTACCAATGGCAGTTCTCCGGCACGAACCTGGCCGGCGCGACCCGCAGCACACTCACTCGACGCAATCTTCAGTTAACTGATGCCGGCCCTTACACCGTGGTCGTTACAAATGGGTTCGGCGCGGTCACCAGTGCTCCCGCCCTGCTGACCGTCGTCGGTGTCCCGCCCTATGTGACCGTGCCGCCTCAAGATACCAACACCATTTGTGGCGACGGCGCGATGTTTCAAGTGCGGGTGGATGGCTCGGCCCCGTTCAGCTACCAGTGGGAGTTTGCCGGCACCGCCATCGACGGTGCCACCAATACTGCTTTGACCCTGACGAATGTGGACTTATCAGGCGCGGGGCTGTACTCGGTCACGATCACCAATGCGTTTGGCCTCGTAACCACTGGCGCAGTGCTGACAGTTACTGTCGCTCCTCCCAGCATTACCAGCCCGCTGAAAGTCACGGGCACCCAGGGCACGCCATTCACTTACCAGATTACCGGCTTGCACACGCCGGAAACCTATAACGCGCTGTTTCTGCCGTACGGGTTGACGCTCGATCTTACCAACGGCCTGATCACCGGTGTTCCGCAGGAAAGTGGCGTGTTTCCTGTTGTCCTCACGGCCGCCAATGCCTGCACCAACGATACCGAGCTGCTCGCGCTGACCATCAACTCAGGTGTGCCGGTGATTACCAGCCCCTTGACCGCCACCGCTACCGAGAGCGCTCCATTCAATTACCAAATCACTGCGAGCGGCGGTGCGCCAATAGCGTTTGGCGCTCAAGACCTGCCGCCCGGCCTGTCGGTTGACCCGGGAACCGGCATTATCTCTGGGGCACCCTATTTTGCCGGGAGCTACAACACCACCATTTGGGCCAGCAACACCTGGGGCGTCGGTAGCGCCGTTCTCCAACTGGCCATCGCCAACGCGACCTATGACAATCTCAACATCGGCAACGTGACCTACACTTATTCCGCTCCGTATCTGCTCGATTTCCAGTTTTCGCTGTACACCCTGACCGACACCAACGATCCGAATAGCGGCGTCGGCATCGTCGTGGACCCGCGGTTGCTCTCGGCCAGCTATTTTGAGGACGGTGTCAACCCGTCGGAATCGAGCAGCTATTTGGTCCAAGGTAGTTCAAAAGTGCTCAAGGTATTCCTGGTATTGGACTTCACGGAGAGCATCGCCTCGTCGTCCAATGCCGTCGATTTCATGATCTCCGGTGCGCAGGACTTTGTGAACCAGCAGGCCGCTGATACGCAGATAGGGGTCTATGAATTCCATCGCGATGACCAGTCTCCATCCAATGTAGTCGCGCTGACCACCGACAAGGTGCTGCTGGACAATTCCATCGCCGGGATCCCGACGAATTATGTCCACGGCTTCAGCTCGGGTTCACGCTGCTGGGATGCCTTGATCTCGGCGATGACCGACCTGGGCGCTTCCAACCGCGACGAAGAACACTATGTCGTTTTCATTTCGGACGGTCGTGATGAATCGAGCGTCGCGACGCTGGACGACGTGATCACCATGGCGACCAACAAAGCGATCGTCATTTACCCCGTGGGCTTTGGCGACGACCTCGACACCAACACGCTGCAGACCCTCGCGGCGCAAACCCAGGGCAGCTACGTTACCGCCCAAAACCCGAGCGACCTGGCCACAAGTTTCAGCAAGGTTAGCAAGACCACCAAGGGCCAGTACATCCTGCGCTGGGCCACACTCAAACGCAACTCGGTCCCCTTCATGCCGTCCTTTGCGATCAATTATCAGGGCCTCACCGCCTATTCCCCTACCAACCCGGTTTTTCAGGATACCAACAACCCTATCATCGATACCAACGCTGTTCCGCCCACCACTAACTACAATTTGATCACCAATTTCATTATCGGCTATTACACGCCCAGTTCCAATGCCGGGCCCGTCACGGTTGGTTCTCTGCGCATTGTGCCTGAGGAAACGGTGCAAACGATGGCGATGGACCTGCGGGCGACCTACACGCCCCGGTACATCCACGAGATGCGGTTTCATTACCGGCCCAATTGGCCATGTGTCCCGGTGTTGCAATCGACCAACGCCGGCGAGATGCTCGAAGGCTGGAGCCTGAGCCAAACCAACGATGGCGCGGGAGGGTTTTGGTTGACGCTGTCCAGCGCCGATCCAACCGTCAGCATTCCGTTCACGGCCTTCGGGAAGCTGGTGACGTTCAACTTCAACGATGTCATCAATCCCACCAACGCGTTTAGCTTTTTTACCCCGGACAACACGCTTTATACCAATACCGGCATGCAGAGTTTCGTGTTCGAAACCAATACGGTCTTCACGAATTTCCCGGTGCTGCCGCACGGCACCCCCGTGCCATGGCTGATCGCGAATGGCTACGCCACCCCGGCCACCAGCAACGCCTGGGCCCAGGCTGAACTGGCCGACCCCGACCAGGACGGCATGCCCAACTGGCAGGAGTATCGCGCGAACACTAACCCGCGCGATGCTTTATCCAGGTTCGTCATGCGCTCGGTGATTCGCCGAACCGATGGCCGCTTTGATGTGACCTTCAGCACCTCAACTGACCGCCTTTATCAACTCGAGGCCTCAACCGATTTGGTCAACTGGCAAACCGTCCAGGACCTCATCCCGGGTGTGAATCAGGACATCACGATTACAGACACGCGGTTCCTGCCCAGTATCACAGCCATCTATTATCGCGCCGTTGTCTATTGACCGGCAAGCCTGGCCAGCCAGCCGGGCCGATTGATCGCGCAGCGTCATGGACTGCGCCAGCCCTCTGGCGCTTTCGCAGGCGGCGATCCATCCCGAGCGCCAGAGGGCTTTCGCAGTCCACGAAACTGCGCGCCGTAGTGTATTGATCGGGAAGCCTGGCCAGCCGGGCCGATTAATCGCGCAGCGTCATGGACTGCGCCAGCCCTCTGGCGCTTTCACAGTCCACGAAACTGCCGCGAGTAAGTGAAGTTCAGGACATCTTGTGCGCGTAGCGGGTTCTGCCCACTTGCGCCGAGCCGGATTTCACAGAACTTCCTTTCGGATTTTCAAGCTATGAAAGGGCAAATTTTATCGACGCGCCGCACCCCGCAGGGTGACCGTCCCTCACGCGAGCCCAAGCCGAGTGACGCCGCGCCGCGGCGGCTGCCCTTTGGGGCCGAATGGCTCCCGGGCCAGGGTGTCGCATTTCGGGTCTGGGCGCCTAAGTCTCGCACCGTCTCAGTGCAACTGAGTTCGCGCGAAGACTTCAACGCCACAGGTCTCGCAGAATTGAGCCTCGAACCCGAAGAATCCGGTTACTTCAGCGCGCTGGTGTCGCAGGCACGGCCGGGCATGTTTTATAAGTTCAAACTTGGTTCAGGCGCCTTTCCCGATCCGGCGTCCCGTTTCCAACCGGCTGGCCCGCACGGCCCCTCCCAAATCGTGGACCCCGGCGCATTCCGTTGGAGCGATCCGCATTGGAGAGGCGTGTCTCGCCACGGTCAGGTGATTTACGAAATGCACATCGGCACTTTCACCCGCGAAGGCACCTGGCGCGCCGCTCAAGAGCAATTGCCCGAATTGGCTGACTTGGGTGTGACGGTCCTCGAAGTTATGCCGGTGGCCGAGTTCCCGGGTGAGTTCGGCTGGGGTTATGATGGGGTGGACATATTCGCTCCGACCCGGCTATATGGCACTCCCGATGACTTTCGCGCCTTTGTGGACCGTGCGCACCAACTGGGTTTGGGCGTGCTCCTTGATGTCGTCTATAACCACGTCGGCCCGGATGGAAATTATCTGAAGCAATTCTCGGAGGATTATTTCACCACGCGTTACGGCAACGAATGGGGTGAGGCGCTCAATTTCGACGGCCCGAACAGCCGGCCGGTCCGCGAATTCTTTAGTTCCAATGCCGCCTATTGGATCGACGAATTCCATCTGGATGGGTTGCGCCTCGACGCCGTTCACCAGATCTTCGATGCCTCACCCGAACATATCTTAAATCTCCTTGCCCGCAAAGCGCGCGAGGCCGCGCCAAACCGCTCTATATACCTGGTGGCGGAAAATGAAAAACAACACGGCCTTGTCGCGCGTCCGGTATCGGCCGGAGGCTATGGCGTCGATGCGGTTTGGAACGATGACTTTCATCATGTCGCGCGGGTCGCCCTTTCGGGCCACAATGAGGCCTATTTCAGCGATTACTGCGGCGCACCGCAGGAGTTTATCTCCGCCCTCAAACACGGCTATTTGTACCAAGGGCAATGGTACTCCTGGCAGAAGCAACGCCGCGGCACACCCGCCCTCGACCTGGCGCCCGAGCAATTCGTCAATTGCCTGCAGAACCACGACCAGATTGCCAATTCGCTGCTCGGGCTGCGGCTGCACCAACTCAGTCATCCGGGCACCTTGCGGGCGCTGACCGCCCTTGTGCTCCTGGCCCCGGGCACGCCCATGCTTTTCCAGGGACAAGAGTTCGCCGCCTCTGCGCCGTTCCTCTACTTTGCCGACCATAACCCTGAGTTAGCGCAATTAGTAGCTCAGGGCCGGAGAAAGTTTCTGTGCCAGTTCCCCAGTGTGAGGGCAAGCGCCGATGATTTAGCGCCGCCACATGCGCGCGGGACTTTTGAGGCTTGCAAAATCGATTTCACCGAGCGTAAACGCCACGCTCCCATTTACCGTTTGCATAAGGACCTGTTGCGGCTCCGGCGTGAGGACGCCGTCTTTTCGCAGCCCGGTCAAACGCGCCTCGATGGCGCCGTCCTTGGGCCGCAGGTCTTCGTTCTCCGCTTCTTCAGCCCAACTGACGACCGATTGGTGGTGGTAAACCTCGGGACCGATTATCGGGTGCGGTCGATGGCCGAACCTTTGCTGGCGCCCCAGGAAGGCAAGGCCTGGACGGTGCGATGGTCGAGCGAATCGGTGTGTTATGGAGGTTGCGAGGTCGGCAAGCTCGACGATGAATCCGTTTGGCAATTGCCGGGCCATACGGCTCTGGTATTGGCGGCTGAGGCTCGTGAGGCGCCCAGCGCAGGCAGTGGCAGAACCACCACTCACTGATCCGCCCAGTGCCGCTGGCTTATGGACAACATCATTCGCCGTATTGAGCTCACCCGCGCCGGGGGTGATGAAACCCGCCACCTATTACGGCAGGAATGGCTCGCCACCAACGGCCTGGGCGGCTACGCCTCCGGCACAATCGCGGGCAGCGTCACCTGGCGTTATCACGGTTTGTTCATCGCAGCGTTGCCGGCGCCTTTCGGGCGCACGGTCATGCTCAACCATTTGGCGGAGCAGCTCCGATTAGCGGATGGCCGCTGGGTTCAGATCGGGGGCGAAGAGCCGAGCCAGCCGGGAGAAGCGGTCCAGGGCCGCAACTTCATCACCGAATTCCGGCTCGAGAACGGCCTGCCCATCTGGCGCTATGAACTCGAAGGAATTGTCTTGGAAAAGCACTTGTTGTTCCTTTACGGCCAGAACACGGTGCATATCCATTACCATGTGGTCTCGGCGCCGGAAGGGGTGGAATTGCGCTTACGACCCTCGTTGCACTTCCGCCGCCACGAGCAGGACGTTAACGAAGGAACGTTGGAGGGCTATCAGTTGATCATGACCGGCGAACGCTTCGAAGTCACCTTGCCGGACTGGCCCCCGCGGCTCCGCATGGTCCTGCGCGGGGACAGCTCGACTTTCACTTACGACGGCGGTTCACGCCGGGAAATTTACTACGCCAAGGAAGCCGAACGCGGGTATCCCTCGCGCGGCGCCTTGTGGAGTCCCGGTTACTTCAACGTGCACCTGCGCACGAAGGAAGATGCGACCCTGATCGCCTCGACCGAGTGGTGGCACAACATGCTGGCGCTGACGCCTCAGGAAGCGCTGGGCTTTTATCACACGCGTCATCGGCGCCTGGTGAGCTGCGCCGAGCCCACAGCGCAAAGCTCCCCTGCCGGCGACCTGGTGCTGGCGAGCGACCAGTTCATCATCACTCCCGCAGGGCGCCTCCAGGACGCCGCCCGCGCCCACGCCGCCGGCGACGAAATCCGCACCGTCATCGCCGGTTATCATTGGTTCACCGATTGGGGCCGCGACACCATGATCAGCCTCGAAGGTCTCACGCTCACCACTCAACGCCACACCGAAGCCGCCTGGATTCTGCGCACCTTCGCTTATTACATTCGCGACGGCTTGATTCCAAATCTCTTCCCCGAAGGCAAAAACGAAGGGCTTTATCACACCGCCGACGCGACACTTTGGTTCTTCCACGCGCTGCACCGGTACGTTGAAGTGACTCGGGATTTGGCTACGCTGCGGCTGTTGTTGCCACGCCTGCTCGACGTCGTCGAACACCATCTGCGCGGCACGCGCTTTGGCATCGGCGTCGATCCCAACGACGGCTTGTTGCGCCAGGGCGCACCCGGTTATGCCCTGACCTGGATGGATGCCAAGGTGGGCGATTGGGTCGTGACGCCGCGCCGCGGCAAGGCCGTTGAGATCAATGGCCTGTGGTACAATGCGCTGCGCCTGCTCGAGAGCTGGCTCCGCCAGGAGCGCGGCGATGCGGCGGCAAAACCTTACGGCGCACACGCCGAGCGGGCGCGTGAATCCTTCAACCGGCGGTTCTGGTACGCGGATGGCGGTCACCTCTATGACCTGGTCGATGGTGAGCATGGGGACGACGCTTCGTGTCGGCCGAACCAGTTGCTGGCATTCTCATTGCCACATCCGGTGCTGGACCCGAAGCGTTGGGCGCCGGTGCTCGAGGTCGTCCAGCAACGCCTCGTTACGCCGGTTGGGTTGCGGACCTTAAGCCCCGGCAGTCCGGATTACAAGGCAAAGTACTTTGGCGATCTGCGCGCCCGGGACGCCGCGTACCACCAGGGCACCGTTTGGGCCTGGTTATTGGGACCATTCGTGGATGCTTATTTAAAAGTCCACCCCACCGATCGCGCCGGGGGACGAAAGTTCCTCGAAGGATTCACCATGCACCTGGACGACGGGTGCGTGGGCTCGATCAACGAAATCTTCGATGCCGAACCGCCTTACACGCCCCGCGGTTGCATCGCCCAGGCCTGGAGCGTCGCTGAAATCCTGCGCGCGTGGGCAAAAACGGCCTAGCCGCACCCCATCACGCGCCCATCGCGCCCGCGCCGCTCACCGCACTTTGACTCGGAAGAACCGCGTCGCCTCGGTCGGGCTAATCGGATACGGCGAAACCGCACTGGTCAGATTTGTATAGGGACCGGCGACGTTGACAGAGCTCTGAAGCGTACCCGATGGCCAGCTTAGTTGCCATTGGTTCCCTGACCGTTGCAGGGTGACCGTGACCGGCGGCGGGTTGGTAACAATGATGTAGCCGATGCGGGTCAGAGTGTTCGTGCCCACTGGGCCGCTGACGGTCAAGACGACTGTGTCCGTGCCTGCCGCCTGATAAAGATGAGTGATGTTCCCTGGCACAGTGCTGGTGATAGTGCCATCACCGAAGTTCCACAAGTCATTGGTGATCGTTCCGCTGGAATTGTCGGTGAACGAAACCAACAATGGCCAGGTGCCGCGCGTGGGACTGGCGCTGAAGTTCGCGACCGGAACCGCCGCGCCGGTGCCACTTACCACGTTGGTGCTGTTGCCGCCATTACCCGTGGTGATTGCGAGATTATTGGTGAAGTTGCCGGCGATGGCGGGACTGAAGCGCACAACCAGATTCGTCGCGCCAAACGGCGCGAGGCTAAACGGAGTCCCGGAGACAATGCTGAAGGGCCCACTGACCGTGGCCATGCCGTTGGTGAGTGGTGCGCCTCCCAGATTCGTCAACACCAGGCTCAACTCCGCGTGCGAGCCGACCGCCACCGGCCCGAAACTCAGTCCGGCAGGCGACACTCCCAGTTGCGCGGTCGGCAGCAGTCCATACACGTTCAATTGATTGGAAAATGTCGCCAGGTACACTTTGCCGTTGGCGACCGTTGGCGGCACAAATTTGGCGAAGTTGCCGACGCTGTCGCGCGCGCTGTTCTGGCTGGAATTCCAAAGTTCGTTCGAGACGTTCTGTGCGCTGTAGGCATGGAGGATGCCGGGGAGCACCTGCTGGTTGGCATCGCCGTTGAGTTGGTGGGCGGCCCAGATGATCGCGGTTGCCGCGTTGGTGCCGTTGGCCGAGAGAGCCAGGATGCCGCCGGGTTGGCCCCCCGGAGCCGCTGTCGGGCTTTGGGCAAACGGCGGCAACACAAACCGACCCGTGCCGCGGTTGAATATGTACTGCTGCAAGTAAACCGACGACGGCCAAAGATAACAGTAGGAGTTGGTTGGACCATCCCACCAGACGGCGCCGCCATGAACTTCGTCGGAAGTAACGCTGAAGTATTGGAGAATGTTGTCGTTGGTGCTCGTCGAAGCGGTCAGGCCGCCCATGTTGTCCCGGTTCACCAGGTACGCCACGCCCTCTTTGCCACCGGAGAAAACCAGATTGGTGCCGGGCAGCAGCAGCAGCCCGCCGGAGCCCAAATCGAGGTCGCCCGACTCCAGCGTTTGCCAATCATAAGGCGTGAACCAACTGGCAACCGTCAAATTGGTGCCGCTCCGTGTCAGTTTAAGAAAACTCTCCCCGCGATTGACGGTGCCGCTAGTATCAACGGTGCCATTGCCGACCGAGAGATACAAGTTGCCCGCGGCATCCACGGCCGGTCCCTGACCGCTCATCCAAATCCCGCCATCCGACCCGTTTGGCGTATCATTATAAACCGTTACTTGCAGCAACGTGGTCTCGTCGTAGCCAATAACCCAGCCATGGTACGGGCCGTTGTCGCAGTGCGAGGACCAACTGATGTACACCACACCATTGGCCAGTGCCAGCGCAGGACGTTGATTCTCCCGTTGCGTGTCGAAACGAATGATACCCCCGGAGCTGCCATCGCCTGTGCCGGCGTAGGTGGCGCTGATGATGACCGGGCTGTTGGGTCGCTCAGCCCCGGTAGTGAGGTCCAGCGCATGCAACCGCTGCACGAAATTGGTGCCATATTCTTTAGTGCGCGCGACGACGTAAAGTGTGCCGGTGGCGGGATCGATTACCGGCGTGCCGACTATGCCGATATTGCCGCTGAAATCCTGGTAGCCACCGCCACAGGCCCCAATCGCGCTCATATCGGCATTCGACGGCGGGACGATGTTGGGTGGATTGACGAAACTTACGGTCCAATATGCATTGGTCACGAGGGGGTTATCGGCATCAAAAGCATAGACCGAGTCATTAACGGTGCAGACCACGACGATGTTGTGCGTGCCCTGGCCGCGGAGGTTTACATTGGTCATCACCAGCGGTTGGGCGTAAATCTGGTCATCCACCGGGCGAGTCGCCACCAACCCGAACTGATTGGAATTGACGTTGCCGACGTTCAGGATCGTTTCGCCAAGGTTCATCCCGGTCCGGCCATTATCGTTATGATGCGTCAGAACCGCAGTGCCCGAGGAAGGACTGTTGGTGGCTTGCGTGGTAAAAGACTGCGAAGGCATCGCCCAGGCGGTTCCGGCGGAATTCACCCCGCTCACGGTGAAGAAATAACTCGTGGTCGGCGACAGGCCGTTAACGGTTTGGGCGAAGCTCGCGTTCTCGCCGCCCAGCACCACGCTATGAGCCCAGTTGGCCGGGTTACTCCCGCCATCGCTGGTTCCGTAATAAACCGTCACGGAGGGTGTCTCGCCGCCCGTCGCCAGAACCGCTCCGTTAAGTGTGGCAAAGGTCCCTTGCACGTCGGACGCAGGCTCGTTGGTCATGACGGGCAGGGTAAGCTGTGGCGTGCTGAACGTCTTGGAGGGCGTGGCCCAGGCTGTGGCCGCGCTGTTCACCGCGCGCGCGGTGAAGTAGTACGGCGCGTTTGGCGTCAGGTTGGTGAGGTTGGCCGAGAATGTCCCCGCCTGAAGGCCCAGGGCGACGTTATGGGCCCAATTGCCCGGCGTGGTGCCACCGTCAGTAGCTCCGTAAAAAACCGTTACGAGCGGGGATTCCCCGCCAGTGCCGCTCACTTGGCCGCCGACGGTTGCCCCACGGGCTTGAATGTTCGTCGCGGCGCTGGTGGTCACCGACGGCGCGGTAATCGAGGAGGAAGGCAGCCCGCTAACTGCGTAAATAGCAGTTGAGTTTGCTGCGGAGGCTTTGCCGAAGGTGAGGCTGGTGACTGGCTTGTTCATCGTCCCGAGCGCCGCCCACAAGTCCACGGTGGTCTGGTAAAACCGCGGGTTGCTCGGCCCACCCTGCGTCCCGCCCGAGTTGAGGTTAATGCGGTCCACTCCTTGCAAGGCGAACCCAGGGTTGAAGAACCAATCCTGGGCATTGTAGTTCGTCACCAGGGTTGTGCCATCGTTGAAATGCACTGTGAGTGTGCCGATGCTGGTCGAAGAGGCGTTGGCCGAATTGGCAAGGATAGCGATCCGGCTGTAGGTCGTTGGCGTTACCAGTGTCAGCGTTCCGCTGGTCAGACTGGTTTCGCTGCTTAACACCAGCGCGTTGCTCGCCGTATAAGGCTGAAATTGAAACACCGTGCCATCGCCGAGCGCGCTGGTGAACGACCCTGCCGTCGGCAGCCCGTAGCTGGTGCCCGGCAAACCACTTTGATAAAACGCCGTCCCCTCGTTCGGATTGAACTCCAGCGCGTAGCTGCCGTACGGCGGCCCGGAGGCGGTGTTTTCAACCACCAGATCGCGATTAAATCCGGTGACCGATATCGGCGTCATGCTGGTGGCCGCCTGCGCCATCGGGCCCAGGCCGCTGTAGCATACGCCAAAAATGACCAAAAAAGTGCCAAGCCGCAGGTTCAAAGCAGTTCCATTCATGGGTTTCAGGGGAGCGCCGGACATTCCTGTCCGCAGTAATGTGTTTTGGGGGAGCGCGGGGCGCCCGGGCGGGGGTTACGGCAACACAACATGGCTATAAGATAATCAAGTCTTGGATATCAGTTTCTGTGCCAAAGTCAATGCCAAGGGGCGATCTCAATCGAATTGTTCCTGCGCGCATCGCGCGCCCCGGTAAGCCTCGGCGAGCAAGGTAATGGGATGCACGACGCGCAAGTCGAGGCCTTGTTGGCGCGCGCCGTTGACGAGCTGCAGCAGGCACCCGGGATTGGCCGTGGCGACGATCCGGGCGCCGGTCGAGCGGATGTGGTTGATTTTGCGGTCGAGCAATTGCCCGGCCATTTCGGGCTGGACGAGGTTGTAAATGCCGGCGCTGCCACAGCACCACGAGCTTTCCGGCAGCTCGATCAGCGTCAGGTTTGGTATCGCCCGCAGCAGTTCGCGGGGTTGCGCGGTGATTTTCTGGCCATGCGCCAAATGGCAGGATTCGTGGTAAGTGACAAATTGCTGCGGGCCGTGAGAAGAGGGCGGCTGAAGTCCAATTTCGATTAGCCATTCGTGGACATCTTTGACCCGCGCGTCCCAGAGCGCCGCGCGGTCGCGATAGCGAGGGTCGTCGGCCAGCAGCTTGCGATAATGTTTCAAGTGCGAGCCGCAGCCGCCGGCATTGGTGATGATCGCATCGAACTGCTCGGGCGGGAACTGGTCGATTTGTTCGCGCGCGAGCTGTTGCGCCAGTTCCCACTCGCCGTTGTGCGCGTGAAGCGAGCCGCAGCATTGTTGCTCCGGGGGTGTGATCACCTCACAGCCGTTGCGAGCGAGCACTTCGGCAGTATCGAGGTTGATGTCGCTGAAGAGCAGGTCCTGGGCACAACCGGTCAGCAGGGCGACGCGGAACCGGCGCTGACCCGAAGCGGGAAGCAAGGGTGGAATGAGGTCCGCCGAAAAGCGGGTTTGGATTCTCGGCGTCATAGCTTCCAGTTCCCGCACTCTGGCCGGGAGAAGTTTCAGAACGCCGCTGCGGCGGACAAACGATTGCACGCCGAGTTCCTGGTACAGGCGCAGGATACGGCCCACCCAGTCGAGCCGGTGCAGGTCCATGAATAGCCAGCGGAGAGCAAAGGCGCGGATCAACCGGCGCTTGGGTGAGTCCAGCACGTGGCTGGCTTCGGCTTCCGCGCGGGCATGCTCGAACAAATCGGCATAATTGACCCCCGCCGGACATGCCGTCACACAAGCCAGGCAGCCTAGACAATAGTACATTTCCTCGGCAAAGGTGCGCGTGACCGGCAGGCGGTCATCGGCAATGGCGCGCATCAGCGCGATGCGACCGCGCGGACTGTGCCGCTCGACCTTGGTGGCGTCGTAGGTCGGACAGGTGGGCAGGCAAAGACCGCAGTGCATGCATTGCTGCACGACCGAGTAATCCATGGACTTGAGGTGCATCGGTCCGGCGCCGCTCATCAATCGAACATCTTTCCTGGATTCAAAATCCCATTGGCATCGACCGTTCGGCGAAACTCGCGCAGGATGCGCATCTGCGCGTCACCGGCGAACTTGGGCAGGAAGGATTTTTTGGCCACCCCGACGCCGTGCTCGCCGGTGATGGTGCCGCCCAGCCGGATGGTTTCTTCGAAAATCTCGCGGAACGCCTGCTCGACGCGGTGCATTTCCTCTTGGTTTCGTTCATCGGTCAAAACGGTTGGGTGCAGATTTCCGTCCCCCATATGGCCGAAGGTGCCGATGCGCAGGTTGTACTTTTCGGCGATGGCAGCGATGAACCGAATTATGTTGGCCAATTCACTGCGCGGAACGGTGGCGTCCTCCAGGATGGTGGTCGGCGCAACACGCGCCAGGGCAGAGAAGGCGCTGCGCCGCGCCATGGCGAGCTTGGCGGCTTCGGCGTCGTCGCGGGCGACACGCACCTCGCGCGCGCCGTGTTGCCGCGCAATTTCACCCATGCGCGCGGCTTCTTCGGCCACAGCCGCGGGATGTCCGTCGGTTTCCATCAGTAACAACGCCTCGCAATCGAGCGGTAAACCGACTTTGGCGAACTCCTCGACGCAGCGGATGGTGGTGCGATCGAGGAATTCGAGTGTGCAAGGTATGATCCGGGCCGCGATAATAGCCGATACAGCCTGCGCGGCCTCGTCCATGCGCGCGAAAGTGGCGAGCAAGCTCTTCTTGGCGGCGGGCGCCGGGATGAGCTTGAGCAGGACCTTGGTGATGACGCCGAGCGTGCCTTCGGAGCCGATGAACAGGTCTTTGAGGGAGTAGCCGGCAACGTCCTTCACGCATTTGTTGCCCATCCAAAGCACTTCGCCATTCGGCAACACCACTTCCAGACCCATCACGTAGTTTCTGGTGATGCCGTATTTCAACCCGCGCAAGCCACCGGAATTCTCAGCGACGTTGCCACCGATGGTCGAGATCTTCATCGACCCGGGGTCGGGCGGATAAAACAAACCTGCGCCTGCCGCGGCGTCGGACACGGCTTGCGTCGTCGCGCCGGCTTCGACCAGCAATGTCAGATTCGCAGAGTCCAATTCAAGGATGCGTGTCATCTTGGCGAGGCACAACACGACGCAATCCGGCACGGGCAGGCTGCCGCCGCTCAGCCCGGTTCCGGAACCGCGCGTCACGATGGGCGTCTTTGTTTCGTTGGCGAGTTGGAGGATCGCGGAGACTTGCTCGGTGCAAGTGGCGAACACGACCGCGCCGGGCATTTGGCGCAAAGCCGCGGTGCCGTCGAAAGAATACGGGATGAGGTCTTCCGGCACCGAGAGGAGGTCTGGGCGCCCGACAATGCCTCTGAGGCGGGTGAGCGTGGTCTCAAGCATGTTCAGGGTTCCTGGGAATGAACCAGCCGCAGCACATCGGCCGCGGCGACGGCTTCATGGAAAACGATCATCGTCGGCCCCACCGGACGCGACGCTTCGGGATCGGCTTCTTCCTCGTCCAGGTAACTGGTGATGGTGGAAACATGGCCTATGATGTTACCGCAGGAATCGAGCACAGCCGACCCGCTCGAACCGGGCGCCCAATCGGTGCTAACGTTGAGGCGGGTCGGAGCATAGGCGGCAGATTCCGGCGCGCCGAATGGGCGCCGCCCGGGAAAGCGATAGAAGCGATTGACAATTCCGGCGCTGAAATAGCCACGGTGGTCAAGGGGATCGCTATAGCAATAAGCGGCATCCCCGGGGGAGACGTTCGTATTCAACGGCAGCGGCACCAGGCCGTCGGCCTGAACCTGCAGGATACAAACATCGCTGTAGCGATTGGCCGCCAGAATCGCGGTGACTGGCCAGACCCGCCCTTGTTCGTCGGCGGCGACCAGGCAGCCGGCTTTAATGTCCGGCGGTGGTCTGGCCACATGATAGCAGGTCGCGACGGCGCCATTGCCGGCGAGCACGTAACCGCCCGCAAGATTTACCTGCCACTGGTCGCATTTATCACAAATGTACGACCAACCGACGCGCAAGTGGCTGCGGCGGGCCAGGCGGTAAATCTCAGGCGTTTGCAGTGGCGCAAGCCTCGGCGTGGGCAGCAGCAGTCGGCATTCAGAACGTTTGAGTTGCTCGCGCACGGTCTCGAGCTTAATGGCATTGGTTCCGGCGAAGAGCTGCTTAGCTTCCTCCTGGAGCGCATCGTCGAGGCGGTTTTCATGGCGGCCCTGACGGTAGATCGGCACATCGGGGGCCTGCGCGCGCGAGCGCAGCGGCCAAGCGAGGGCGAGCAGCAACAGCACGACCGGAGCGGGCCGGCTGCGCAACTGCCAAAGACACAGAACGTCCATCGAACCTTCGTGAGTTTAACGTCTTGGGATGAGCGAGGCGAGTTCTTCGGCGGGATAGGTCCAGATTTCCGCCAGCGTGGGATGATAATGCGGCATGGCGGCGAGCTCGTGAACGGTCATGCGCTTGGCCATGGCGGCGATGATCTCGTGCAACAGTTCCCCCCCCATCGGCCCGACGCAACAACCACCCAGGATCTCCCCGGTCATCGGGTCGGCGAGCAGCTTCACAAAACCGTCCCGGGCTTCCATGATCAGCGATTTGCCATGATCGTTGAACGGGTATTTCGCCACCTCGTAGGGGATGTTTTTGACGTGGGCCTTTTTTTCATTGAGGCCGACGACGCCGACCTGAGGTTCGGTGAAGATGACCTCGGCGAGCAGGCGGTAATCCATCGATTTCGGCTGGGCCGGATGCGCGATGTTGTGAGCGGCAACTTCACCCTGTTGGATTGCGATGTGAACGATCTCATGCAAGCCGGTGCAATCGCCCGCCGCGTAGATGTGCGGCACCGTGGTCTGCATCGTTGGGTTGGTCGTGATGCGCCCATATTCGAGTGCGACGCCGGCTTTATCCAAAGCCAACGCTGCGACATTGGGCATGCGGCCCAGCGCGTAAAAAACTTCTTCGGCCTGGACCCGCACGGTTTTGCCCTGGTGTTCGAACACGACTTCTTTGCGGCCGCCGCCGCGCCGCGCCTCGAACAGTTTGGTCCCGGTATAGACTGTCATGCCCTCCCGAACGAAAACTTTTTCGAGCTCGGCGGCAGCATCGCCGTCAAATTCGTGCAGCACGTGGGGGCTACGTTGGACGAGGGTGACGCGTACACCGAACCGGGCAAAGAACTGCGCAAATTCCATCGCAACGGCTCCGCCACCCAGCACAATCAGCGACTTAGGCAAACGCTGCAATTCGAGCGCGGTGTCACTGTTAAGGCAATCCAGGTCGTTGAGTTGCGGGAGCGGCGAAGGAGCAATCACCGAGCCGGTTGCGATGAGAAAATGCCGCGCGCTGAGCCGCTCACCGGTGCTAAGCTCGAGGGTATGCGGGTCAATGAAACGGGCCATGGCGCGGAGGAACTTGAACTTGCCGGTTTCGAGCTGCTGTTGGCGGAAGTCGGCGAACTCTTTTATCAAGGCGTTCTTGCGCGCCATGACGTGGGCGAAATTGAAAGTCACTTCCTCGGTTCGGATGCCCCACGGCTGGGTGTGGCTGGCCAGGTGCATGACCTCGGCCGCATAGAGCAAGGCTTTGGTAGGCATGCAGCCGCGCAGGATGCAAAGGCCGCCGACGTCTTTGCCCCCCTCAATAACAACCGTCTTAAGTCCTTCGCCGGCGGCGGTTCGGGCGCAGGCATAGCCGCCGCTGCCGCCGCCGATGACGGCAAGGTCGTACTCGAAATTATGATGAGCCGAAGCCATGCGACATTACTGGACCGCCTGGTTGCGAAGACGGGTCTGAGCCTCGGCCATCTCGGCTTTGACCTGGGCGATGCGCGCGCGGATCAGTTCGCGATTCTCGTCCTTGGCGGAAAGCAGTTCGCAGGTGAGATCAGCGATGCGCTGCTCGTAGGCGCGGTTTTGCTGGCGGATTTGGGATTCGATGCGCGCGAGGCGTTGGTCGGCCAGGGTGGCCTTGTGCGTGGCGGCCTGTTGCGCGTCGAGGAGTTTCGCGCGATCGGAAGCGAGCTTGCGCACGAATTTCTCCCTCAACCATTGTCTAAAGCTCGGCAACAGTTCGCGGCGGAGAACGGTTTGAGCCTTGTCGGCACGCGCTTCGGCATCGAGCGCGCGCTGCTGCCAGCCGGATTGAGTTTGAGTTGCGCCCGGAGGATCGAGCTGAAGGGCCGGCGGAGGTTGTGTTGCGGCATCGGGAGGCGGCGGCGCAACGGCGGGCGGCGCGGGACCAACTACGAGCGTATAGGAAGCGGCGAGGGAACGGGTGGTGTCGGCACGATCGGTCAACAAAGCGGGAGAACCGGCAGGCGGGTGGGATTTGCGCCGGGCCAGGAACCAGGTGAACGGGAGCAGAGTCAATGCGCCGCCGATGGTTGCGGCCAGCCACGAAGAGAACGCGAAGGGGAAATTGGACTGCGCAACCGCGCCGGCGTGCAGTTGGGCGGGGCCGCCGGAGGTTGTTTGTGAGTCACGTTGGCGTGCCAGGCTGGCCAAGGTTCGCGTCTGCTGTTGGTCGGCCCACGTCTTCCATGCGGCGCCTGCGCGCGTGGGGTCGAGCTCCAGGTCGCATACCAGCAGCGGGTTTTTGCATCCAGCCACAGCGCGCATTTCCAGCGCGAAAGGAAATGTGCTTGGTTGCAGGAGCAAACTCGCCTCGGCGCGGGCACTGGGGGTAATGGTGGCCGGAATAAAATCGAGGAGTTGCTGCGCGTTCAGGAAGCCGGCCTTTTCGAACGGCTCCGGGTCGGGAGTGTTCCACGCGCCGGCCAGTACGAACGTTGCCACCTGGTTGGCTTGCCAGTTCCTGACTGCATCCACCTGTTCCAGGAGTTGCCGCGGCGCCCTCTCAGCTTCGGCGTGCGTGCCACATTCGGCGGTAAGGAAGCCAACCCGGTGAGTGGCAATTTCCAGTGCGACAAAGCCAAAACCGCCGGCTGAAGGGGCTGGAGTTAGCCACGGTTGGGACCAGGAGAAATAGGCTTTAAACCGCGACAGAATGGCAACCTGGCGCGAGGGGGTTCCAGCCGGGAAGGCCGAGCAGAGGGCGATATTGAATGGCGAGGGTTTTAGGGCTTGAACCAGCTCGGCGCATTCCTGCCAGTCACGCACGCCTTGCAGCAGGATGACGTCCGGGTGCAGCGTGCTGAGAGTTGCAGCCGCCTGGCTCAAAGTGTTGCTGACGGAATCGACGGATTCCAAATCCCAGGTGC
This sequence comes from Verrucomicrobiia bacterium, assembly GCA_035934555.1. Classification (GTDB taxonomy): domain Bacteria; phylum Verrucomicrobiota; class Verrucomicrobiia; order Limisphaerales; family UBA8199; genus DASYXT01. Next base: position 36,148 of record DASYXT010000067.1, read on the forward strand.
AAAGGCGAACGGTTTCGGCGCGGGCGCAAAGTGAGGACAACGCGAGCAAGAGGCCCACCAACACCCGCGCAAGAATAGTCCGTGGTGAGATTGCCCCGAACCGGCGTGTGTCAGCGCGCCAGCGTTTTGGACTGCGCCAGCCCTCTGGCGCTTTCGAAACACTAGCTGCGGCCGAAAGCGCCAGAGGGCTGGCGCAGTCCAAAACCTCGCGGCCTCGCGGGGCTGGTTTATGGAAAGAGGGACCTCCTTCAATCCCTGGTGAAATGGTTTGTATCGTCCTCAAACTCATGGCGGGTCCGCCGTGATGGCGATAAGGAATGGCGCCGGATTCGCCATGCTTGAAACGTAGTCAATGCTGTCGATTTCGAACGCCGGGACGGGATTCGTCCAGGTTGTGAGGAAAAGGCGGATATGTTCGCCGGCTTTTTGGCTGACCGCATTCTGACCGGTCCAGGCGACATGCAGACGTTCGCCGGGAGCGGGTTCGTCGGCCATCGTGTGCCAGTCGCGGACGTCCTGGCCGTAAACAATGGGGATTTCCAGCCGCATCTGGTTGGTCGCAAAGTGAATGACAAACGCGCCGAGCTGCTCGCCTTCGTCGGGGACCTTGCCGAACGCAGCGGCATGAAGGAAATGAAGGCGCAGGCATTTTTGATGAACTTGGATGCCTTTAATCTCGGGCGGAAATTCCGCGCTCGAGGGGGATTTGCTGCGGAGTTGAACGATTCCTCGCACATCGAACTTTGTGCCGCCAAACGTTTGCAGGCCGGTTGGCAGCTCGGCGAGGTTATTGCCAATATCGGGGCCATGCCCATGCCAGGTCTGGGTGAGCATCGCGTTGTAAAACGAAGTGAGGTCCAGCGCGACCTGGGGAATGGCGGAGTCGCGCGGGGCGAAATGCAGCGCTGGGGCCGCCTCTGTCACGGCTCCTCGCTTGTCGGCAAAGAGGCGCGCGGCGGTTAATTCCGTTGCGCTGACGCGGTTGGTAAAAGCCAATTCCCAGAACGCCGGGCTTTCAAACACCGTGCCGTCGAAGGCAAGATTAAGCGCGGCGTTATGGTGGCGGCAACGCACCAGCGGCACCACTGAACCGAGGAGGCCCATTTGCCGGCGCTTCCATTCACGACGCGTATGGTGCGACAGATCGCCGCCGAGCGACACCGGGCAAAATTCGAACAGGTACGAGCAGGGCAGTTTGGGGTCGGCGAGCGGCGGTGCTTCGGTCTGGCCGGTGCGGCGGCAAACGGGGCAAACCAGCACATTGGCGTCGGGCAGGAATTCCGGCACGAGGTCGGACAGCCAATTGGGGAGGTCGTGGTATTTGGCCTGGTAAGCCTGGATGGCAGCGTAGATTTGTTTCAGGTTCCGTGTGCATTCCTGCGTTTCACGAGCGGCCAGGCCGGTGCCGGCGTCGCCGGCCGGCGCGGCGGGGGAGGGGATACCTGCCAGGACGAAAAGTCCGATAAAAGTCCGGGCCAGCCATCGCGCGGCGAGGGCTCTCATATCGTGTGCGCTTGTCCAGTCTTCATGCCTGCCCGAGTAACGAGGCTATCTCAACCGGCAAGTGAAGCGATGTCAAGCGGGTTCAGGCAAAATGGAATGATGAATGGTGGATGGCCCGCTCCAGACTCCTACGCTCCCGCGGATCACTGCCCGTTTTGGGCCGTCTTCTCCACTGTGCGCTCGGCAACTTTTGCCGCGTTGATTGCCGGCGTCGAGGTCCTGCCGAAATCCACCACGTAGGCTTTCATCCCCCGTTCCAATCGGGACATCCCGTAATGGACGGCTTCCTTGAGCGCCTCGCCACTGGTCCAGCCGTCGTGCTGGATGCGGTAGCAAGCGACTATGGTCCCGGTGCGGTCGCAACCGTGTTTGCAATGAATGAAAACCGGGCCGGGTGAGGAATCAATCAGCGCCAGGATGTCTTTGACCTGGTGGTCGGTGGGCCGCCCAAGGCCGCGGAGGGGTATGTTGGTGTAGGTGAGCCCAGCCGCGCGCGCCGCCACACCTTCCGCTGACATCTTGTCCGGCTCGCGCAGGTCGATAATCAACCTGACCCCCAACCGTGACAGGTTGGTGAGCGTGGCGGGTGCCGGCTGCGCGCCGCGATAAACGTGCTCGCTCACCTGGCCGAAATTCCCGATGCCGTTCTGTGCCGGCACGCCGCGCTGGCCCGCCAGGCAAACCAAACCGGGAACCGCAAAGAACAAAGAAACCACCACGCTGGCGCTAAGTTGAACTCGTCTTGCTTTGCTCATCGGGCCTGTCTTTGAGTGAGGAACATACCCTATCCCAGCCCGTTGTCCACCAACGGTTACTGAGGAGTTCTTAACATGCCCTACATCCTCAAAGCCGCGATGGTTCTCCCTCTCCCCTTCGGAAGGGGAGAGGGCCGGGGTGAGGGGTCCCTTCGTGTCCTGTATCCCGCGGTCTCCTCTGTAATTCTGTGATCGCTTGTCCAATGATCCATGTTGCTTTGTTGAGCCGTCTCCTTATCACGAAGGGCTACCTGACAATAAGCCCAACAACTTCAGTGTGGGGTCAAGCGCCCCTGCCAGACAATTCCGTCCCGAAGCGACGGTTGAAATGCCGTGCGCCTGGCAGGTGATACAAGCTGGAACCAGGGCTGGAATATTTTGTTCCACTCGTCGCATTGAAGGGCTCGTTGCCAGCTTCATTTGCGCCTAGAATTGGCTGCCGGGCGGCTGGCATGGATCCCGCTCTGTGCCCTGAGCGGGTGCTGCACAAAGCCCCACTCACTACAGAAAAGCGACCTGCGGCGGGCAAGTGATCTCTCACAAATATAGATGTATCTTTGTCGAAGTGCCTAAGACCGGGTCCAGCAGCATCCGGTGGTTGTTGGGCATGCCGAAGCGGCCCCACCTGAATATTTGGCAGACAAAATACGAGCTGGAAAATCATTGGACTCGCTACGCGGGGCCACTCGACCGGGTGTTGTCCGCTGCGTACCTAATGGTCCCGCGCGGCGTGCGCCAGCGCCGTGGGGCGCGCCAGTTCGCCTCCTACTTCAAATTTGGTTTCGTCCGCAACCCCTGGGACCGGGTGGTCTCCTTGTACGAACGGCGGGAAGGGCTCCAACTCAGCAAACAAATGAGCTTCGAACAGTTTGTAGATTGGATCCAATTCAGCAGCAGCACTTGCATCCATCCGGTGCCCCATCGCTACCAAGTCGATTGGTTTGTGGATCCGCACGGGACGGTGCTGGCGGACTTTATCGGCCGCTTCGAGACGCTCGAGGAAGATTGGGCCAGGATCGCGCGGATCTTGGGGATCCAGGAGCAACTGCCTCATAAAAACCGCAACCCGAGACGAACCCGCCACTACACCGAATATTACAGTCCTGACACCCGAGCCCGGATCGCGGAAAAATTCCGGGTCGATATCGAGCGTTTCGGTTACGAGTTTGACGGCACAGAATCCCTTCCCGCTTATAAGCTGTGCGCTGATCTTTGATGACGCTTACGTGCAACCCATTCCACTATTCCATCATTCGACCGTTCCCGTCTTCATGAGCGCGGCGGGGTCGAGCAGACGTGTCCAACGTTCCTGTTCGGCGATCGGGATGAGGCCGCGTTGGACCTTCAGCCAGGCCATTTCGCGCAGCGAACGCCAGCCCAACTGGCGCGCAGCAGCGCGCAGCTCGCCGGTTTTGAGCCCGGGCTGAATGAGGTCGGCAATGGTCTCATTGACGATAAAGAATTCGTAAATGGCGACGCGGCCGCGGTGCCCCTTCTGATTGCACTCGACACAGCCCAGACCTTTCCAGGCCCGGATGTCTTCTGGCGGCAGGCCGAGGGCAGCGGCCATCTCTTCGCGGGCGGCGGCGGCGATCTCCTGGTCGGGGACGGCGCAATGCCGGCAGATACGGCGGGCGAGGCGCTGGGAAATGCTGCAAACGAGTGAGGAGGCGATGAGATAGGGCTCGATATGCATTTCCAGCAGGCGGGTCACTGCGCTGATGCTGTCGTTGGTGTGCAGCGTCGAGAGCACCAAATGGCCGGTCTGCGCGGCGCGGACGGCGATTTCGGCGGTCTCGAAATCGCGGATTTCACCGACGAGCACGACATCGGGGTCGTGGCGCAGGACTGAGCGCAAGCCGGCGGCGAACGTCAGGCCAATCTGTTCGCGCACTTGAATCTGAACGGTGCCTTCGAGCTGGTACTCGACCGGGTCCTCGAAAGTAATAATTTTGCGTTCGTCGGCATTGGCCTGGGCCAGCGCGGTATAAAGGGTGGTGGTCTTGCCGCTGCCGGTGGGGCCGGTGAGCAGCACCAGGCCCTGGGGCAGTTGGGTGAGCTGGCCGAAGACGGCTTCCTGGTTAGGCTCCATGCCGAGTTGGCTCAGGTCCAGGAAGAGGCTTTGCCGACCCAGAATGCGCAGCGAAGCGGCCTCACCGTATTTGGTCGGGACAATTGACACCCGCAAGTCGTATTCGTCATCGCCGGTTTTCATCGCGATCCGTCCGTCATGCGGCAGCCGCTTTTCGGCGATATTCAACCCGGCCATGATCTTGAGGCGCGAGATCACCGCTGAATGCAGATGGCGCATGTCGGCCGGGACCGGCACCGATTCGAGCAAGCCATCAACACGGTAGCGGAGGCGGATGGAATTGGCGTAGGGTTCGAGGTGGACGTCGGTGGCGCGCAGGCGCAGGGCTTCCTGGAGGATTTGATCGACGAACGCGGAGACGGTTGCTTCGAGGGCGGAATCGGTTTCCTTGCCTTGAACATCGAAGACGATTTCCTGGTTGATCTCGGCGCCGCCGCGCTCTTCGCGGAGTTTTTGGATGGTCTCGGCGCCGAGCCCGAAATGCTTTTTGATGACGGCGTGGATCGAACTGGGTGTGGCGAGCAGGATTTTGAAGCGTTTGCTCAGCAGCAGCCGCAGGTTGCCTTGCTCCATTTGGCGGGGCGGCTCGCTGAAGGCCAGCAGCAGGCAATCGTCCTCCAGGCCCAGCGGCAGCAGGTGATAGTGGAAGATGAGCTTGATGGGCACCAGTTCGAGCGTCTCGCGTGTGAGCTCCAGGGCCAACGGATCGACGAATTCGAAGTTATGCGCCTCGGCCAGCGCCCGCCAGGTGTCCTCTTCGGACGCGAAATTAAGGTCCACCAAAGCGCGGTGCTGGGGTAGGTTCAGGCGCTGTTGGCGGCGGCGGACCTGCTGGAGTTGTTGCTCGGTGATTTTGCCTTGCGCCAACAACAGCTCGCCGGGCTCTTTGCCGTTCAAGCTCGCCGCCGGGTTCATTTGAGCGGCACTTCCAACTGGTTGGTCGTATTCAACAGCAGCAGATTGGTCCGCGCCGCATGGTTGGTCAAGGTCAGCGTCTGCATGGTGGCCTCGGCGATGAACAAGTCAGTCGTTAGCAGCCCACCCACCTTCGCGCTGACGAACTCGTCGCCGAGTTTTACCAGCGCGCGTTTAGGGCCATCCTCGGTCTGAAAATAACCTTCGTAGGTGACTTCGATTTTGCGGGTGGTGGCCGGTGGGGGCGGGGCAGGGGAGGGCGGCGGGACGAAATGGCGTGTGAAAAAGGGATTCGGGGTGTTTTGGTCACTGAGGCTGGTCCACTGAGTCGGGCTAAGCAACGCATCGAGTTTTGCCACTGGAATCGCGTTAACAGTTGAAACAGTGCCGGCGGGGGCTTCGCCGAAGTGGGGCGCATGGCCGTCAGCGTGAACCACTGCCAGGTACAGCACCAGCCAGAGCGCGACATGCACACAGGTGACGAACCAGCGGCTGCGCAGTGTTTGCATCAGGTAAGTGTCCATAGCTTAGCTGTCGCGCGAAACGAAGCCTAACGCCCGCACCCACACGCGGACGTAATCAAGCTTGTCGGCGGATTCTTTCCGGATGATCAGCCGGTCGATGAACAAAGGCACTTTGCCCGGCACGGGGTCGGCGAGGCCGGTGGCGCGGAGTTCGTCGGCGCTCAAGGGCAAAGCCTGGAGCAGACGCAACGCATTGGTCGCCGAGGCGGTAAACTCCACCTGAATGGGCAGCGCCGTCCAGCGGGGGAATGCGTCTGAGCTGGTGGAATTGGTGAGCACCACCGGAGCGTCGAGGGAGTGGATGGCTTCGACTTTGCAGCGGACCGCCAGGTCCAGCAGGTTGTCGGTGAAGGCCAAGGAGGCCCACAGCAGCGAGGGGTCTTCGATGTCGGCGGTGTGTTCGGGAAAACTGGTGAACACCGCGGGGTCAACGGTGATCTTTTGCTGCTTGGCCAGCGCGTCGAGCTGATCGATTTGCTGGCTGCGTTCGTTTTGATAATCGACAAGCTGGAAAGGCGCGGCCAGACGGTTGCGCAGGGCATCAGGCAGCTCGAGGTGGGCGGTCACCTTGCTTTTGGCCGTTTCCAGACTGGCCACGGCCTGGCGCGTATCGGCGAGCTGGTTGGTGATCTGGCGAAAATCGACCGTCGCGGAATTGGTCGGGCCGACTAATGCCCGCCAGGCGTTTTGAAGCGGTTTATCGAGGCGGGCGCAACGACGGTCAATCGGCAGCAGTACCAGGAAATAATACAGCGTGAGCACCGAGAGGCTCAAGGGGAGCCAGGCGCGGCGTCGGTATTCACGGAAGGAGACCATGGACAAGCAGCTCAGGGGGTCATGGGGGGCATCATTTCGGGTGTTTGATTGGAGCGGCCCGTCCGCCGCGACGGTGCGCGCTCGGCCCCCGTCTTGCGCAGCGGATGCATCGGCTGCAGGAAATCGGTCTGGGCGAAGTCCATCGCGAGGACGAAATCGCGGTCGGAGAGAACGACTTTGGGGTCGGCGACGGTGCGCCGGAGGTCGTCGGACAATTGATCGACTTTGGCGAACATGGTCTCGCGTTGGAGGCTGTTGACAAGCTGGCTGAGGGTCTGGCGCGAAGTTTCGGGTTCACCAGGCACACAGAGTTCGGCAATGAGCCCCGCATGAACGGGCGGGGAGTTGGTGGCCAGCGGCGGCAAGGGGCGCAGGCCCGGCGTGAGCGAGGCTAAATCCAGCGACGGCCCGAGGACGTTTGTGCGCGGGACGCGGTTGGTGAACAGCAGCGCCGGAGGCGCGGTAAAATAGCTCTGTTGATCGGCGACCAGAACGAACCATAGATCGCGCTTGCCGCGGGACTGCTGCAGCAGCCCGAGGGCGCGGAGTGTATCGGCCGTGTTCTGCTGCGCCGCGAAGAGAGGACGCAGGCTTTCGTATTCGGCCTGCAGGTCGCTGGTGAGGGAGTCGCTGGCCTGCACGTTGTCCTGCGCGGCGGCGATCTTTTTTGCGAGGCTTTCCTTGGCGCGAATCAGGCCCAGTTTATGCCAGGTGCCAAAAGCCAGTGCCACGGCACAGACCAGCACGAGGATGGCGCTGGCGAATTCCAGGCGCTGGCGCCCGAGCCGTTTGCGCCAGGCCAGGCGATAGTCTTCCGGGAGCAGCGATACCGGTTGGGCGCTGTAGCCGAGGGCCTGCAGGGCCGCACCGAAAGCGATTTCGTAACCTTTTGCCGGTGCAACGCTCTCGGGCTGACTGGGCCTGGGCCAGGGCTGGAAGGGCAATTCGGCTTTCCCCTGGAGATATTCGAGCAAGCCGGGCTGGTCGAAGCCGCCGCCGCTGGCGATCAATTCGAAGGCCGGTGTATCGGGGGAAACGGCGGGATTCTGTTGAAACCACTCGCTGAGTTGGCGTTTTAACTCCGCGACCCAGCCGTCCACGATCGCCGCAAATTCGGACGATGCGTCCGGCCCGCGCAACAGGTTTTTCTGCTGCTTGAGTTGCTCGGCGGTTTCATCGGCGGAATCGAGTTGCCGCGCCAGCGCACGGGTGAAGAAATCGCCGCCCATCTGGAAGCTCGAGGCAAACGCGCCCTGGCCGGCCAGAAGAATCACCACGACGGTGGTTTGGGCGCCGAGGTGGACGAGAATGGCGCGGGAGGAAAGCGGAGAAGTGGCCCGGAAGGCGGCGATGAGCGCGTTGGCTACCGTGGTGATGTCACAGAGCTCGTCCTGCTCGATCCCCAGCCGGAGGATGCGCTCGCGGATGTCGCCCTCCTGGCAGAGCGTGACCCAAAACTGCTGCCGATTCCGCGCCGCGGTTTCGGTGCGGACAAAATCATAAACGATGCGGCTCTCGCTGACGCCGCTGAGCTTGACGGTTTCATCAGCGATGAGCTTGTCCACTTCGCTCTCCGGTGCCAGCGGCAGCTCAATGACCTGGGAAATCGACAGGTGCTGCGGCAGGGCCAGGGCGACTGGTGGGTTATCAAGGCGCTCGAGGGAAAACCGCAAGTGCGAGCGGACTTCATCGGCGGAGACCAGGCCTTCGGCCTGAAGGTCGAGCAGTTCTTCCTTCAGGATGCGCAACCGGCCGAAGTCGCTTTCGGCGAGCAACAGTTTTACCCGGCGACTGCCCGCGTCCAGCGCCAGCACCCGCCGCACGGCCGGTCGCAGGGCCTTGAGCTTGAACCCGCTCATTTGACTCGCGGAACGGAGTTGGTGACCGGCGCGCTGGCAGGGCCTTTGTCGTCAAGAACCAGAAACTCGCCAGTGTCTTTGACGATGCTGGCAGTGACAAAAATCAGCAGGTACCGCGGGGTATCTACTTCGGTCCGGCGCCGGAATAGAGGGCCAATAATGGGCAGATTGCCTAGGACAGGCACCGACTCGACGTAGGTGGAGCGTTCGCGCTCCAGCACGCCGCCCATCACGACCGTTTCGCCCGACTTCACCGCAACCCGCGTTGAAATCTCTTCGGTGCGGTATTGGGGCAGTTTAATATCGAAGGTGCTTTGGACATTGGTGCCGACGCCGTACTGGCTGAGAGTGGCGTACTTAACGAGTTGCACATCCGTGTTCACGATCGGGTTGAGCGCGAGCAGAATGCTTTTGCCGTCGCCGCTGATGCTGGCCAGCACGTTCAGGATTGCTCCGGCGGTAATCTTCGTAGGTTTGCCGCTGGGGACCCAGCTTTGCGATTGATAGTACTGCTGGACCGTCGAGGCCACCGTATATTCCTCGTAATAGTATTGAACCAGGCCGTCGCTAATGGTGGCCGGGCGGTTGTTGAGCACCGTCAGCCGCGGGGCACTGAGGGTCTGGCTCTCCCCGGATTGTTCCAGAGCGCTGAGGGTGGCACTAAGGTTTTGCGCGCCAAAGACCTTGGTAAAAACATTTTGCACGCCGATGCCGACAGCGGGGTTGACGCCGGTTAATGCGGACGAACCGCTAATGACGCTGGGAAAATTCTGACCGTTCACAATCCCGGTAAAATCCTGCGGGACGGTCACGCCCTGGGTGGTTGGGCTTGTGCCTTGGCGGTCAGATTCCCACAGCACGCCAAGCTGCATGAAGGCCGGCTTGGAAATTGTGACGAACCGGGCCTCTATGAGCACCTGCTGCACCGGTTGATCGAACTCACGAATGAGTCGCTCCATCACGTCGAGTTGCTCGGGCGTGCCGCGGGCGACCACCAGGTTGCGCTCGTAATCAATCAAGTACTTCGAACCGCTGAACAGGCTCTTGATGGCCTCTTCCAGGGAAGGCATAGGCGGAGTGAGATCGTTGACGAAATAGTGCAGCTTCTGCGATTCGGTGACGGTGCTGACGTTATTGGCAGTGACGGTTTGGCGGTTGAGTTCGTCGGCGCCAAATTGCGCGGGCAAAACAAAGCCTTTGCGGAGGCGATAAAACCGGGTTTCCTCCATCAATTTCTTCGGGTCTTTGGCATCGACCACCCAGACCAAATCGTCACCCACTTGGAACTGCAGCTCGTAATTCCGCCCAATATACCGCAGCAGTTCGCCGAGCGGCACTTTGTCCAGGTTGACAGAGAGGGCTTGCTTGAGGGCCGGGAGTGACTTGTCAGCGATGATGTTAACCCCGGCGCTCTGGCTTAGGTTCACCAACATGGTCTCCAGGGGCACGTTGTCGAGGTGAATCGTGACTTCCTTCTCCAGGACTTTGGCCATCCGACCCTTGGCACTTTCGAAATCGAACAACGGCCCCTCCTCATGGACGGTCTTGCCGTAGGTGTCGGGCACATAAGGGGTATGCTCGATGCGATCAACGGCGTCGCGCACATCCTTGCGGGGAGGCAGGCCGCGGTCTTTTTGTTCCATCAGCAGGCTGGGGACGGTCGGGTTAAAAGACGAATTCTTGGCGTCGATGCTGCGGATTTTGTCCTCGAGGGCTTGCGCGCGGACCTGCTGGCCTTGCTGTTCAACCCAGTTATGGATGCGGTCCACGATGGGGTTCTTGGGGTCTTGCGCGTAGAGCGCGGCGGCTCTGGCCTCCGCCTCTTCCCAATGGTTCTGGTTGGCCAGCGCGAGGATTTCCTTGATCTCGCGATCGTGGGTGTCGCTATAAGTGGCCGGCGGCGGCGGCGGCGGCGCCGGTGTTTGGCACCCGGCAAAAACCAACAGCAGCAACAGCAAAGCCGCCGCATTTGGTTTCGCCGTGGTGGTCAGCTCGGTTCTCGAAAACATGCGGAAAATTATTGACGACGAACTGCCATATTAAATTCAGGTTCGCTGCCAAATGCAAAGGAAAAATCGTGAAACGCGCGCTCGCCGCTCCCCGCTCAACGATCTCTCTTCATCTGGGCGCGTTTGAGCTCGCGGTCGAGTTCACGCTCCTTGAGGTCCTGCCGTTTATCGTATTGGGCTTTGCCCTTGCCGACGGCGAGCGCCACTTTCACCTTCCCATTCTTCCAGTAAAAGGACAAAGGCACCAGCGCGTTGCCTTTGACCGCCACTAACCCAAATAATTTCCGAATTTCAGATTTGTGCAGCAGGAGTTTGCGGACGGCTTTGGGCTGATGGTTCTGGCGGTTGCCGAATGAATACTCGTCGATTTGAGCGTTGTAGAGATAGACTTGAGAATTCTCCACGCGCGCGAACGCATCGCTGATTTGGCCGCGGCCGGCGCGGAGCGCCTTGACTTCGGTGCCGTGGAGCACAATCCCGGCCTCGAACGTATCCAGGATGTGATAGTCGCGGCGGGCTTTCGGGTTGGTGAGAATGTCAGGCATGGTAGATGCCGCGCGCCACAACGAGATGCCTAGGCAGCCGCAGGAATAATGCCAGGCCCAGGCGCCGCGAGTTTGCCCCGATGAATGATGGAAAAAGCCGCCATGGCGAAACCCGCGTTCGCCCTCGGGCGCTAGTGCTTCTTGCGCTTCTTGTTGCTCGGGCGAGTCAGTTCGGTGATCTCAGGCATTTCAAACCCGATCTTTTCCTCGATGATCTCCCGCAACGCAATGTCGGCGGCGCCCTGATTGCCGACTTCCAGCACCAGGGGATGGCTCATCGCCCCCGCCCCGGCGTTGAGTTGGCGCACGCGCCGCGATATGAGATTGACCAGAACGTTGGGATTGCCAACTTTCTCCAGTGCTTTTCTTGCAAGTTCAGCGTTCAATGCGTTTATAGTGTAGTTCCCAGGTAACCAGTCGAGCGGGATAGAATAATTGTTAGCGCAGCAAATGCAATACCAAAAATCGACCGCAAAAAACCCGCAAAGGAGCCCCCTTTCCCGCTGTTCTGTCCCAGTACTTTTTGAGTAGCGTAGCAGCCATGGCCAAACATTCGCAGCCGGCGGGCATGGTGTTTCTGTTTGATGTGGACAACACGCTGCTGGACAACGACCGGGTAATTGCAGATTTGCGGACGTTCGTCCGACGGGAGCTCGGGCGCAAGCAGGAGCTGAAGTATTGGTCGATTTTCGAGCAATTGCGCAGCGAGTTGGGCTATGCGGACTATCTGGGGGCGTTGCAAAGGTACCGGCAAGAGCGCCCGCGCGAGCCCAACGTGCTGGTGCTGTCACAATTCATGATTGATTACCCTTTTGCCAACCGGTTGTTCCCGGGCTCGCTCGATGCGTTGGAACATGCCAACCACCTCGGGCGCGTGGCCATTTTATCTGACGGCGACGTCGTGTTTCAGCCCCGGAAGGTGCTGCGGTCCGGCCTGGGGGAAGCGGTGCGGGGCCGAGTGCTGATTTACGTACATAAAGAGGAGCAATTAGCCGACGTTGCGGCGCGATTTCCCGCTCGCCATTATGTGCTAATCGATGACAAGCTGCGCATCCTTAGCGCGGTGAAGAAACGCTGGCGAACCCAAGTGACGACCGTCTTCGTGCGACAAGGCCATTATGCTTTGGAACCGGGCATCGAGAAGAGGTATCCCGCGCCGGATCGGATTTTGGAGAGAATCGGGGATTTTGTGCAGTTCGCTGCTCGGAGCCTGGGTTAGATTTTTATAGCACGGACGCGTTGGCCGGGCTGGACGCGGCTGCCGGGATACAGAATGACCTGTTCGCCCGGTTTGAGCCCTTCGAGCACCTGGGTTTGGGTGCCGCTGGAGTGGCCCGCCGTGACGCGCCGCAATTCGGCCCGGCCATCAACGACCACAAAGGTTGCCCATTGCTCTCCCTGACGGAACAGCGCTCCGGCCGGTACTTGCAGCGCCTGGCTGTCCTCCCAGGTGATGATACGCGCTTCGACTCGGAAATTATCGCCCACAGTAGCTCTTTGCTCGGGCGGCGTAACGAAATCGGCAATGACATTCACCCGCTGCTCCTCGACGCCCAGCGCGGAGACTTTGGTGAACGCTGCCGGCTCCACCAGCCGCACGCGGCCTTCCAAGGGCATCGGCCCGCCCCAATCGTCAAATTCCACCTTGGCGCCCGGGGGAATGACGGCCCCATCGCGCGACAACACCTCAACCACCACCTCCAGGTCGCTTGGGTCTCCAACCTCAACCAGCGGTGTGCCGGCTGTCACCACCCGCGCGTTTTCCTCAAATACTTTCAGTATCCGGCCAGTCACCGGTGCCTTTACCTCAATCTCTGTAGATGGCGGATCAGCAACGCCGGGGTTGAACTCAGCCAACTCGGCCTGAGACTGACGCAGGGCGCTTTGAGCGGCCGCAAGCTCTTTGGCCGAAGAGGACGCGCGCATCTCAGCGTTCTCAAACTCCTCGATCGAGATGGTACTGTCGTTGTACAGCTTTTTGAAGCGGGCCAGTTCGCTGGCCGCAAACGTATCAGCCGCGCGGGCCTTCTCCAGATTGGCGGCGGCGGTGTCGCGTCGGGCCTCGGCGCTCGAACGGGCGCGAGCGTCCAAAAGATTTGGCGCCAGCGGTTCCATTACTGCGACGACGGTTTGCCCGGCCACAACCGGCGCGCCGGCTTTGAAGGGGATGCGCTCAAGCTCGCCGGTGACTGGGGCGGAGACGGTGAAGCGCTGTTTGATGCGGGTCTTGCCCTCCTCATTGACGGTCGCGCGCAAGGGGCCAACAGACACGGTTGCGACCTCGATGAGGACAGGCTGAGGCCACAGGCCGGCGACGATGGCGGCCAGGAGCAGCAACCCGGCCAGGTAGGGAACCCAGCGCCGGGCGCGATGATTGGAACGGCCCATAAAATAAATTATTCCGGCGCTTTCAGCGCGCCGGCCAAATTAAGTTGGTTCAGCTTCCGCAGCACGAGCAGGGCGGAGAAGGCGGAAGCCAGCACAACCACCAGCACGGCAAAAGCATAATTGCCGTGCGTTAAGACCAGCGGCAGGCGGATCGTCTCAGTATTGATCGCCCTGATAATCGCGGTGGAGAAGCCTGTTCCCAATAACAACCCCAGTGGCACCGCCAGGAGCGACAGCAGCACCAGCTCCGTCACCAACACGGCCCCGACTTCCCGCCGCGAAAAACCGATCACCCGCAAGGTCGCCAGCTCCCTTGCCCGCTCGGCCAGCGAGATGCGGGCATTATTATATACGACGCCAAACGCTACGACCACGGCAAAGGCCAGGTAAATGCTTTGAAGCAAGCCAATGTTGGCGGCGGTGGTCTGTCGGAAATTCTCGCGCAATGAATTCTTGATCGCCACCCAGGTCACTCGCGGAATATCCTTCAAGGCCCGCAGGAAATCACTCCGGCGCGCCGGGTCCACTGTGAAGCTCGCCCCTGTGATAACGTCACCTTCGTCCAATAACCGGTTCACCGCGCGCACGTTCATGTAAGCGGCGACGCCCGCGAAGTCTTCGGCTAATCCCACCAGCGCGACTGTTGCAGTGGTCCGCTTTCCTTCCAGGGCTTCCACCAACAATTGGTCTCCCACGTGCGCGCCCAAAACCTGGGCCAGTTTGCCGGAAATAACCAGGCCGTCGGGCGGGAGGACCACCTGGTGCTGCGTCGCGTCCAGCACGCGATTGTGCAGCGCCCAGGCGGGCAGGCCCAGAATGGCTAATTGCCGCCGGCGCGGGCCAAAGCTGATGCGAACGAACGCCTGCCGCACCGGTTCCACAGTGGTGACACCGGGTAAATGGTCGAACAGGTGCAGGATTTCGACGCTGCCAGGCTCGACCAACCCCAAACTCAGGTCCGAGCGTTGGAGAACGTCCCACTGAAAATCCATCACTTCGGTCACACCGTCGCGAATGCAATTAGGCACGATGAGGATGCCGGTGGCCAACGCGAGCCCGGCGACGGTGAACAGCGCCTGCATCGGTTTGCGTTCGATGTTGCGCACGGCGATTCTGAAGGTGTGCGAAAGCAGGCGCCCAATGCCACTGCGCTCTATCAGGGCCGGCCGATAATTCGCCGGAGGCTCGGGCCGCATCGCTTCAGCCGGGGGCAGGCGCGCGGCGCGGCGCACGGAGCTGAGCACGCCCAGCGTGGCCGCCGCGGCGCTCACCAATAGCGCCAAAGGCAGCGCCGACTGGTCCAGGCGGAACGACAAATCAGGAAACCGGAAGAACCGGTGGTACATCAATACCAAGCGATGTCCCAGCAGGATACCAGCGACGGTTCCCAGAACGGTTCCCGCGGCGACCATCACCAAGGCGAACTCGAGGTAATGAACCACAATCTGCCGATTGGTGAAGCCGAACGCTTTCAGAATGGCAATCTGTTCCCGCTGGAGTACCAGCAGCCGTGACAGCACCGCATTGGTCATAAAGGCCGCCACGAGCAGGAACACAAGGGGAAAGCCAATCGAAAGCAAGTGCAGCACCCGAATCTCATCCGACACTCGGATATGAGACGGGTGGTCCGCACGACCAAATGCGCCACGCCCGCCGTAAGGGGTCAAGAGCCGGTCCAGTTCGGCAATGACAGCCCGCTCGGAGGCGCCGGGAGCGAGCGTTAACGACAGATAATTGAACGCGCCATCCAGATCGAATGCCGACGCCAGTTCCTTGTAAGGCATCCAAAAAATGCCGTAGGTGCGATTGTCGGGCAGCGCGGCGCCCGGCCGCGACTCGAAGATGAACTCCGGCGAAAGAACAATTCCGGCGATGCTTACCCGCTGGCGCTTGCCGTTCAGCAGCAACTCGACGCTATCACCAGGCCGCAAATGGTTAGCCTCGGCAAAGGCCTCGCCGACCAATACCTCGCGCCGGCTGCCCGGACGCAACCAACGTCCCGCCCGCAAAAACAAGCGATTCAGCTCCGGCGCGGCAAAGTCCGGCAGGGATCGCACATTGCCGCTGGCCGGTTCGTCCAACTGCGGCAGGTCGAGGGTGACTTGCACTGAAATCGAAGGCTGGACCGCAGCGACGCCCGGCAGGGCCGCTACCTCCCCGGCCAGCCAGTTGGGCGCGCGCTTCAGTTGCGCAAAAACTTCCGCAAACCGATTCGCTTCGTAATACTCGCGGCGCGTCGATTCGAGCGAGAAGATCAGGCTGCGGGTCATGATCATCATCGCCAGGCCGCAAGCCATCACCATGGCGACGGCCAGCACCTGTCCTTTCATCCGGCGCAGGTCGCGCCACAGCTTGCGGTCCAGTTGCGAGAGCATCACCAGTTGAGGCTGCTGGCCGGCTTGGGGTTGGCGTTGGCGTGCAGGTGCTGCACGCGGCCATCGGAGAGATGGATGACACGATCGGCCATCTCCGCCATCACGGCATTATGGGTGATGACGACGGTGAGAGTGCCCAACTCGCGATTCGCCCGCTGGATCGCCTCCAGCACAACGATCCCAGTACGCACATCGAGCGCACCGGTGGGCTCGTCGCACAGCAGCACTTCCGGCCGTTTGGCAATCGCCCGCGCAATCGCCACCCGCTGTTGCTCGCCTCCGGAAAGTTGCGCCGGGAAATGATCCAGCCGCGCGCCTAGATTCACCATCTCCAACGCAGCTTCGGGCGACAGCGGGTCGGTGGCGATTTCCGTGATCAGCGCAACATTTTCTCGCGCAGTGAGGCTGGGGATCAGGTTGTAAAACTGGAACACGAACCCGACTGTGTTGCGGCGGAAGGTGGTCAATTCGTCTTCATCGGCCGCGGTCAGGTCCAAACCGCGGTAGGAAAGCTCGCCGGTGGTGGGCACATCCAAACCGCCCAGGTTATTCAGCAGCGTCGTTTTGCCGCTTCCCGAAGGCCCCAGCAACACCACCAACTCGCCCGAGAAAAGGTCCAGGTCCACGCCCGCCAACGCGCGCACCTCGGCCGGCCCCGTGCCGTACACTTTCGTCAGCCCACGAACCCGAAACACCTGCGTAGGCGCGGTGGTGGTCGAGAGCGCTCCAGCACAGCTCGGCATCATGCGCTCAAATTGAACTACGCCGCCAAATGCAACAAGGCAATTCAGCCGATACCTCAGCCGGAGCGCGGACATTCCTGTCCGCAGCAACCTCCGAACCCCCAACGCGGCTCGCATTTTACGTCAATAGCGAAAGGTAAATGGAACTTTTTCATTCCCTGCTGGTATAACCCTTATGGAAATGGTGAGCGTATATCGCATCTTTATCTCTCAAGCCCATCCCGCGCCCGATTTTCCTGAAATCACCGTGCCTAAGAACCAATGTTTCGTGATGGGAGATAACCGGAACGCAGCCCGCGACAGCCGGTACGTCGGCCCTGTTCCGATAACCGGGATATACGGCAAGTTCGAATACCGCTATTGGCCCATTACCACCGCAGGAAGAATACATTAATTCACGGGCTCGGGACGGAGGCATGGTATTCGGCGTCGCCGCTGGTCCAGCTCTGCCTGCGACCTGCCCGTTGTTGTTAATGGTGCGGCCGTCGCCCGAAGAGCCGTCAAGCGCGCCCAGGTTCATCCGCGCCGTCGCTGTAGAGAAACCGTCTTGAGCTCGGGTGCCGGCCTGTGTAACACCCCATGCTCGCGGCTGCATAAGGAGGTTAATGTTGTAAATGCGAAATCCACATTTATGCGAGTCTTGAATCATCGAGGGCCATCATTAGGTTCGCCCTGAAAGAGGCAAAGCGCGCCCCGAGGTTAAAGGCTATTCGGCGCAATGTTTGACTTAACCGTTGGGATTTGACGGGTGATGGGGACGCCACTGGTCCTTTGGTTCCGGGTTTCAACAGGTTGACGCTACCACGGGTCAATGCAAAGTTCTTATCATCGGCTTGGTGCCGGGTGAAAGGAAATTTCCCAAATGCTGTACAAGCCGATGTTATCGAGTGAGGATTGTATGGCCAATTCCAGCGCAGACCACGATAGAACCTCTCACCAGCACAAGAAAAGCCCAGAGAAGATGATTGAGCAGACGTTGCAGAAGCAGGCCCGGCTGATTGACCTGTCGCCCTCGGCCACCATCGTGCGGGAGTTGGACGGGACCATCATCTTTTGGAGCCGGGGCGCGGAATCCCTTTACGGTTGGACCCAAGAGGAGGCCTTGGGTCACCGGACTCACGATCTGCTGCACACTGAATTTCCTGAGCCCTTGGAGGTTATCGTGGCGCAGTTGAACCTGGGAAGGAAATGGTCGGGAGAGTTACGGCACCGAACCAAGGACGGGCACACGGTGACGGTGGAAAGTCACTGGCTGGCTGAACTCGATGAGCAGGGCAAGGTAATTGAGCTTTTGGAGTCTAATACCGACATTACCGAGCGCAAAAGGCTGCAGGAGCATCTGGAGGAGATGGTGCAGGAGCAAACCGCCCAACTGCGGGAGAGCAATGCGGAACTGGAGGCGTTTTCCTACAGCCTCTCCCACGATATGCGAGGGCCGCTGCGGGCGATCCTGAGTTTCACCGAGTTTGTGATCCAAGACTGCGGGGCGGAACTGAGCAGGACGGGCAAGGATTACCTGGAAAAGGTGTCGCAGGCGGCGCGGCGGTTGGACCGGCTCATTCAGGATGTGTTGTCCTTGAGCCGAGTGCGACGTGAGCAGGTGCAAATGGGAGCAGTCGATTTGGAGAGGCTGGTCGAGAGCATTATCCAAGAGCGGCCGCAATGGCAGGAGCCGGCAGCAGAAGTGCGGATAGAGGGTCCGCTGTCTCCTGTGCGCGGACACGAAGCATTGCTGACTCAGATCGTGAGCAACCTCCTGAGCAACGCGGTAAAATTCGTAACCCCGGGGGTGAAGCCCAAGGTGCGGGTCCGCAGCGAAATGGATGCCGACAGGGTTCGGCTGTGGGTGGAAGATAACGGAATCGGAATCGAGAGGCATGCACTGGAAAGGGTGTTCGAGTTGTTTGGCCGCAACCAGCGGGCCAAGGACTATGAAGGGACGGGCATCGGGCTGGCGATCGTGCGAAAGGCGGCGCAGCGCATGGGCGGGCTTGTCGGGGTGGAATCACAACCTGGGCAAGGAAGTCGCTTCTGGGTGGAGTTGCCTCGAGTTGATTGAGGAAAGGGACATCCTGACTCGGCTCCGCTTTGGCGCAATCGAAAATCCACCGCTTCCCTTCAACTTGCAACCCATGCGGGCCTCTGCTTTACTTGCTCCATGTTCACCGTCACCGCCGACAAGGTTTTGCCCTGCACCATCACTGGTTCCTGGCCGCGGCCACGTTGGTTCGATACCAGCATGTGGGGCCGGCCTTTGGACACCTGCTTGCTCGACGTGCGGTTTCGCGAAAAATTTCAGGACGCGCTGGCCGTGGTGCTCGGCGACCAGGACCGCGCCGGCATCGACATCCTGACCCACGGCGATCTGCATTGCGACGATGACCTGGCGGGCCGTTCCTGGCACCACTATCCACTCCAGCGCTGGGCCGGCTTTTCGGGCGATTACCTGCAATCCGAGGAGACCCGCTCACCGTGGCTGCGCTATCCGCCCGGCACGTTGCTGAATGAGATTTACACCGGTTGGCGCTGGCCGCGGGTAGTGGATAAGATCGAGCACCGGCCACTCGATTATCCCAAGTTGTGGCGCCTGGCCCAGAGCAAGACCACCAAACCCATAAAGTTCGGCACCTGTTGTTCGCAAGTCATGGGCCTGTTCCTGGACCTGCACACCTCGAAGTACAAAGATCATCGCGAAGTGATTTGGGATATGGCGGTCGCGATGAATAAAGAGTTACTGGCGTTACGCCAAGCCGGTTGCCGCTGCATCCAGATCGAGGAGCCCACCCTGCATTTCTGGGCCAATACTTACGGCCGCGCCCATGAGGAAGTGAAATTCATGGTCGAAGCATACAACCGCGAGGTCCAGGGGCTGGAAGACGTCGAGTTGTGGATTCATACCTGCTGGGGCAACCCCAATATGCAGCGGGTGATCGAGAACGACAGCTACCGTGAATGCTTCGAGCTTTACCTGGATGCTTGCCGCGGCGATGTCTGGACCATCGAGACCAAGGACCGCCACATGCGCGAGGTGGACCTGTTCGCGCCGTTCCGCGGCAAGCTCAAGAAAAAAATCTGCGTCGGCGTCGTCAGCCATCGCACGCTGCAGGTCGAACGGCCTGAAGACGTCGCCGGCAGCATTCGCACGGCGCTAAAGCATATCGCCCCCGAGCAGTTGATTGTCTCGAGCGATTGCGGATTTGGCAGGCAGGGCTGCAATCGGGACATCGCGTTTTTCAAGACCGCGGCCATCGCTCAGGGCACAAATATCGTCCGGCGCGAACTGGGCCTGCCGGAGACCGAAGTGCGCGCTGCCGACCCGCGGCTGCAGACCGATATCGTCCCCAAGACACCAGACCGCTAGGCTTGACCTGAGCTAAAGGGCCCACATGACGGCGCGGGCAATCGCTACAACGATGCCGATGACTGCCAGGCCCAGGGCGGCCATGCTCGTCAGCCCGCCCCGAATGCTCGGTGATAGCGCCAGCAATAACCCGATCAGCCCCAAGGCGATGGCAACAAGGGCGAGGATGAATCCAGAGAGCGCAGACACAAAAAAGCTGCCTACGGCGCAGCCAATGGCGATGAGCGAGGGGATGCTGAAATGTGGTTTGGCTTGTACACTGTCCATGGACCATCATACCAGTGGATAACTGGGCGCGCGAGTAGGCTCTTCCTCCAGTTCTCACGGTGACTGGGGCGCAGGGCCTCCCGGCACGGACCAGGCTGCCAGGCTTGCCCTGTACGTCGCGGGAACTTGCTCCACGCCGAACTGAAGTTCGGCAAATGAGACAACGCTCATGTCCGAATCCCTCATCTTTTAAGGTTTTTTTAATCCGCACCTTTTTTCAAGCCGCAAAAAGGCGAGGCAATAGCGGCAGCAGGGCGCCGATCAGGGATTAGCCATTTTTTTTCATGGAGTTTTGTTCAGACGCTTCTGCTAACATATCGCCATAAAACTTCTAAGATATTTTCGACTCCCGTGTCTCATTAATACGACGATGTTCCGACGTGACCAATGTGCCGGAGCCGCGGGTTTGAGCAGGCGCTGATGAGATTGCCGCGCATGGCCCTCATGCCACCAGACCCTGCCAGCACCGAACCCCGGGCCGGGGAAACGATTGAAGAGCTGTTCGCCGCTCTGGAATCGCCCCTGTTGAATTACGCCCTGCGGCTGGCCGGCACACTGGCGCTCGGCGAAGACGTCGTCCAGGAAGCTTTCATGAGACTTCATGCGCAGTTTGCCGAAGTGCGCGAGCCGCGCCGGTGGCTCTACCGCACGGTGCACAACCTGGCGCTGAACCAGCGGCGCCAGGCTGCCAAAACCGTCTCCCTGGATGTGCCGCTCGAGGACCAGGCGCCGCATGCGGCTGAAGCGCAGGACACCTTGCCGCTGCCCGATGAGCAAATCGCGCGTTGGGAAGGTATCGGCCTCGTCCGCCTTTGCCTCGAGAATCTCGAACCCCGCAGCCGCGAGGTCGTTCGGCTCAAGTTCCACGAAAACCTCTCCTATAAAGAGATCAGCGCGCGCACCGGCTTGACCACCGGCAATGTCGGATACCTCCTCCACCATGCCATCAAAGCCATCGCCGTGGAGTTGGCAAAAAACGGAGTTATCCAATGAGACCTTTACCAAATTTTCAATTTTCAATTTTCAATTTTCAATTCGCCGCCGACGACGTAGCGCAGGTTTTCAACCTGCCGTATCGCAGGTTTTCAACCTGCAGGGCTCCCGAACCCGCACAGATTGCAAACCATTTTTTTAATCCTTGTTGCCGACATCTGCTACAGGAGTGCCTAAGTGAAACTGCTTCGGCAACTGAGGCCGCGCGGTCTCAAAAACCCCGTAGGGGTGACCTGTTGATAGCACGGGCCGCACTACTCTCCATTCTTGTTTTTTTGTTTTTCGGCGGCGCGCACTCGCCCGTACGGCAACTTGGAACCTATCGGTGCGCCGCCGAAAAACAAAAAAACAAAGGAGAGAGAAATGCCGCCGTTACTATCAACAGGTCACCCCTAACGGGGTTTTCTTCAAGAACGCGCTCTACGCCAGGGCCTTCTGCGTTTTATCGGCCTCTCTGCGGCCAATCCATCTCCTTTCAATGACACCCGATTCACCCATCGACCCTCGCCAGGCCCTCGAAGCCAGCCTCACGGCGCTGCTTTTAGGGGAGTTGCCGTCCGATCAGGCAGCCTTCCTTCGTCAGACCATCGCGCGTGATCCCGATTTGGCGCGGACCTACGCGCGCCTCGAACGAACCATCAACCTAGTGCGTGAAACCGAAGTCGAGCCCGTCCCGGCAACGACACCGCACCGGGCGCCGCTCAAGCTCAGCGAGCAACGCCGAGAGCAACTCCTCCAACGGTTTAAGACCGTCCCGCTGCCGCAACCCGCCCGTCGCGAGTTTTCATGGCTTGTGCCCGTGGCCGTCGCCGCTGTCCTGATGGTGATCCTTGGCGCGGCGCTTTTGCCCGCGCTCTCGAAGGCGAAGTCCCGGAGTATGGCAATGAACCTCTCCATGCACGCGCCGGCTAAGCAACCGCAAAATGCCGGCACTTGGTCATTGGGACGCCACGGTGTCGAAACCTTGCCGGAAACCAAGGAGGAACCCATAGCAGGAGTACGGCTGCGCCAGCTCACGCTTCCGGCAGCTCCGGCTCCCGTCGCAGCAGCGCCGCCCCAGACCATCATCGTCCTGCCTTCGCTCAACGGACAAGCTGCGCAACCCGTGGCTCCCGAAGGTGATTTGGCCGGCAAGCCGATCGCCAGTCTCTCGGGTCTGGGTGGGGGAGGCGGCGGTGGCATTGGGGGCAGCCCCCAGACTACCCCTCCAGCATCTTTATCATCTGTGCCTGCGAATTCTGGTCCGCAGCTGGCGCCCGAAGCTGAGGCCGCGTTCGCCAGGCGCTCTTTCTATCGCCTGACAGCACCACCGTCGGGTAACACCCAAGCGGGTGACCTCGCGGTCCCAAGCCTACCCGCCGAATCATCCCTGGCAGCCGCAGCCCCAGGTTCATCTGCAGTCAACCCCGTCACTGGTTTGCCAATCGTCGCTGGCGCCATTGCACCGACTGAGCCCACTGCTGGACTGCCAATGACCGTCACACCAGTGGATCCCACCACAAGGCTACCCCTGGCAAGCGCGGCCCCACTCCCCGACGCGGGCGCCTCCTACTTCGAGGCGGCCAAGGTCGCCAAAGACCGCAATGCACCGGTTGGGGCACAGGCGCCTCAACAGGCTCCGGTTCTGGGCGCTGCGCCGGTCGTCGGCGGATTGTTCAGGGAAGCCCAGGTCACATCAGATCAAAAGCTGCGGGACCAGCTAACACTCGACACCCAGCCCTCTGGGGACAAAGAGGGTGTACGGGTGAGCACAAACTTCTACACGCAGCCACAGGCGACACCGGACAGCCCAGCCATGATCTTGTCTGCTGAAACCGCCCAGCGCCTCGCCACGCTACGCGATGAGTCCCAGATCGAGTTGAATCGCCAGAAGGCTTTATTGGACCGGGCACGCAAGACCGACTCGACTGACTTGGCCAAGACTCTCCCTCAATTGGGGATAAAGGACGCAGCTTTGCAGGGCCTAGTTGAGAAAGAGATGGTGGCAGAGCAGAATCTAGCAACCCTGAAGCAGCAGGCCAATCCTGATGCTTCTCAATTCGCCAAGACTTTTGCTCAGGCAAATGATCTGAAAAAACAAATCAATGAGCGAGTGGCGGGAATAAACCGTGGAGCACTGGAGTTTAAGATCGCCTCCCTTGAGCAGTCAGTTACGAATCTGGGTCAAGAGCTGAATCGGATTGCACCGGCCAGTACGCCCGCCAATGGCGAGCCCGACACCGGGACCAAATCGAAAATTCCCCCACCCCAACCCCAGCCCGAAATCCAAACCAGCGACAACCCTTTCTCCACGTTCTCCCTCAACGTCAGCGATGTCTCCTTCAAACTCGCCGCCGCCAGTCTCCAAAAGGGCGTTCTCCCGGACCCCGCCTCGATTCGCAGCGAGGAGTTCATCAACGCGTTCGATTATCGCGACCCCGTTCCCCCCGCAGGCGTGCCGGTCGGCTTTACCTGGGAACGCGCCCAATATCCCTTCGCGCAAAATCGCGACCTGCTCCGCTTTTCGCTCAAGACTGCCGCTCAAGGTCGCGAAGCCGGACGCCCGCTCAACGTCGTGTTGCTCCTGGACAATTCCGGGTCGATGGAACGCGCCGACCGTGTCCGCATCATCCACGAGGCGCTTCGCGTGCTCGCTGCTCAGCTTCAGCCTCAGGACACCTTCAGCGTGGTCACCTTCGCCCGCACCGCGCACCTCTGGGTGGACGGCGTCCCCGGCAACCAGGCCGGCGCAATCGTCGAGCAGGTCTCCAGCCTTACGCCTCAGGGCGGCACCAACCTTGGCGAGGCACTCAGGCTCGCCTACCAGACCGCGCTGCGCCATTACCTCGCCACCGGCATGAACCGCGTCGTGTTGCTCACCGACGGTGCCGCTAACCTCGGCGACGTGGATCCGAGCGCGCTCCAACAAACCGTCGAAACCAACCGCAAACAAGGCATTGCCCTGGATTGCTTCGGCATTGGCTGGGAAGATTATAATGATGATTTGCTCGAAGTACTCACCCGGCACGGCGACGGCCGTTACGGATTTCTCAACACACCCGAAGAAGCCGCGACCGGCTTTGCCAATCAGCTCGCCGGCGCGCTCAAAATCGCCGCGGCCGACGTTAAGGTGCAAGTCGAGTTCAATCCCCAGCGCGTCACTGCGTATCGCCAGCTCGGCTACGCCCGCCACCAGCTCACCAAGGAACAGTTCCGCGACAATACGGTCGATGCGGCTGAGCTCGGCGCGGCGGAATCCGGCACCGCTCTTTATGTAGTCGAGGTCAATGGAGGTGGGGATGGGCCGCTGGCGAAGGTCCGGATTCGCTACAAGGTCCCGGGCACGGCGGAGTTTCACGAATACGAATGGGCCGTTCCGTACACTGGCAACGCGGTGCCCCTGGTGCAAGCCAGTCCGGCGCTGCGCCTGGCGGCCTGCGCCGCCGGGTTTGCCGAGTGGCTGGCCGGCAGCCCCTATGCCGCCGAGCTCAGCCCGGATGTATTGCTGCCTTACCTCGCCGGCGTGCCCGAGGTCTATGGCGCCGACATGCGTCCTAAGAATCTCGAATGGATGCTCCGCCAGGCCAAAAGCCTGAGCGGCAAATAGCGCAAGCGAACTTACAAACAGTCTGTGGCATGCCCTCCATCATTCCAATCCGCACTTGCCATCCTGAACCGCCCTGGGCTGTAACGGCGCGCCAGCGTCTTGGACTGCGCCAGCCCTCTGGCGCTTTCTCAACGGGAGCTGCGGCCCAAAGCGCCAGAGGGCTGGCGCAGTCCAAAACCTCACGGCCTTCCGGAGCTGGTTCGTCGAAAGCGGTCCATCAATTTAGCCTATGCCCTCTCATTATGAAAACGCTCATTCCCTGCGTGCTTGTCTTGCTCCTCCAAACCGCCCACGCCTCCAGCCCCGCTTCCGCACCAGTCGCCCTGGAGAACTTCCATCTCGTCGCCACGCTCACCGATAACCACGCCGAGTTCGCCCTCACCGCCACGGCGATTGTTACCGAACGCCACGGCGGCTCGCTCGAATTGCTCTCCGGCCCGGTCGCCTTGACCGACCTCGGCCCTCATCGCAAGTGGTCCTTGCGCGCCGACGAGAACCGGTTCGTGCTCCAGTTCGAGCGCGCCGGCAAGTTCCCTATCCAGCTCAAGTTCGCTGCGGCAGTGCGCCAGACCAACGGCTGGCAATCCCTGGATTTCCACATCGCTCCGGGTGCTTTGCATCGGCTGGCTTTACGCGATCTCCCTGCCGATACCCAATTCAGTTTCCCCGGCGCTGCCCGCCCGGAACGTGTTGGCGCCGATTTCTCCACTGTCCTGCCTACCGACGGCGAGGTGGATCTCGCTTGGAAAAAGTCTGCGCCCGAGACGGAAGGCAAACTGTTTTTCTCGAGCGAAATGCTCGAGCAACTCAGCCTCAGTCCGGGCCTGCTTCGCCAGGTCGCTTTGCTCGATTTCAAAGTGATGCAAGGCGAGATGAAACAGCTCGCTTTGCGGGTGCACGGCGCCGGAGAAGTGACGCGCGTGCAAGGCGACTCGCTGCTGGCCTGGAATCTCGAACCAATCACCGGTTCGACCGACCGGCGACTGGTTGTCCAATTCAATCAGCCCCAAAGGGATCATTTCGCACTACAAATCCAAATGCAAACTCCCCTCGGCGCGTTTCCTCAAGCCGCTGATGCTCCGCAACTCCGCCCGGAAGGCGCCACGCGGTTCGCGGGCTACTTGCGCGTGGTTAATGAGGGTGCCGTGCGCCTTGAAGTCGCTTGCGCTACCGGTCTGTCGCAAATTTCTCCCGACCAATTCCCCGAAACTGACCTCACCCGTGCGCTGCTAAAACCAACCGGCGCCCAGCGCTTCGCCTACCGCTTCTCCAGCGCGGATTTTGCCCTCCGCATCCAGGCCGACCAAATTCTGCCGGAAGTCGGCGTGTCCGAAGTGCTCGCCTACAACCTGGGCGAGAACGAACTAGCCATCGAGGGCGAACTGGAACTCGATATCCGCGAAGCGCCCTTACGCGAACTGCTGCTGCGCCTGCCTAAAGGTTATTCCCTCGCCCGGTTGACCGCTGCGGGCATGAGCGATTACTTCGTCCATGACACCGACACCGCGACCGAACTACGCGTGCTTTTCGGTCAGCCGATCTCGGGCCGCCAGTTGCTCCAGTTCCGCCTGGAACGCAACAAGCCCCTGCTCGAAAGCACTTGGGCCTTGCCAGCCATTGAAGTTGTCACTGCCAAATCCACCCGCGGCCATATAGCCGTCGCCGCTGACGCCGGCTTCCGCCTCACACCCGAACGCACGCAGGGCCTGACGGAAATCGCCACCGCCTTTTTCCCGCGGAAAGTGCCCGGTATCCAAAACGCCTACCGGATTAGCGAGCCGCAGTGGCAAGCGAGCATGAGGGTCGAGCGATTGCCTCAGACCGTTCAGGCCGATGTGCTGCACCTCTTCTCCATCGGCGAGGGGATTGCCTACGGCAGCAGCATCATCAACTACACCATCTCCGGGGCGCCGCTCTCGACTTTGCAGGTCCAGTTATCCGACGAATATTTCAATGTTGAGTTTACCGGCAAGGACTTGCGCAATTGGCAGAAGACTGACAAGGGCTATCTCGTGCAGTTGCACACGCCGGTTTCCGGCACCTATACTCTGCTTGCAACTTACGAACGGCCCTTCAAAGCGCAGGGCGAAACCCTCACGTTCACTGGCGCCCGCCCGCTGCAGGCGCAATCGGAGCAAGGCCACACCATCATCATCAGCTCTTACCAGTTTGATGTTAAGCCGGTGCAGGTCTCGGCCGGGCTGCTGCCGCTGGAAACCGGCGAAGTGCCGCCCGAGTACCGTCTCTTTTTCGACGCGCCGATCCTCGCCGCCTATCGCTATGCGGCCCGGCCCTTTGATCTGAAACTTGCGCTCAGCCCGCTCGCCCAGGGCGACTCCCTCAGCCAGGTCGTCGATCGCGCTTCACTCACTACGCATGTATCCAAAGAGGGACAAGTGCTCACCGACGCGCGCTACTTCGTCAAAAACCGCGGCAACGCCAACCTGCGGTTGACGCTGCCGCCCGGTGTGCAATTGTGGTCCGCCAGCATCAACGGCGCCGCGGTTGTTCCAGTCCTTGACGCCAACTCAGACCTCATTCCTTTGCCGGGGGGCGGCGATCCCAATGCCGTGCTGACGCTCGACCTGAAGCTGGCGTCGCGCGCCAACCAGCCCGGCCGGCTACACATCGCTACGCCGATCATCGGCGCACCCGTCCTCTTGGCTGAATGGAAAATCGAGCCTGACACCGGTCAACGCCTTGTTTATCGCAGGGGTTCGCTTACGCCGTCCGGCGGGCTCGCCGATATCTCGGGGTTTGCACAATTCGCCCGCAGCTTTTCGGGCGACAGTTCCTCCGCTGCGTGGGGC
The DNA here is from genome assembly GCA_035934555.1 of Verrucomicrobiia bacterium. Classification (GTDB taxonomy): domain Bacteria; phylum Verrucomicrobiota; class Verrucomicrobiia; order Limisphaerales; family UBA8199; genus DASYXT01. The sequence continues at coordinate 63,689 of DASYXT010000067.1, forward strand.
TCACTATTGCTTGGGCTGCTGTTGCTGGGCACGACATTGCTCGTCTGGCGCTGGGCCATGCAACCTGGCAGCTACCGTTTCGGCCCACGCCATTCGGTCGGCCTTCTGCTTGGCGTGCTCTGCCTGATCGCGGCCGGTCTGGCCTTCAGCAACCTGGCCCAAGTCCTTAATGAGCACCGCACGGTTGCCGCGACCAACCTTGCCTTCGTCGCGCCCGTGCAACAAGCGGGCACTGGCCTGAGTGTGGAAGTATCTAATTTGCCCAATCGGATTGCCGCTCTCGGCTGGTTTGTGTATGGCTGGCCAGCGCTTTTGGCCGTCGGCTTGTGGATTTTCGCCTGGCGTTCACAATTTAGCGCCGCCAAATCGGTGTGCCGCATTTGTGGGTGGAATGTTCTGGCCTGGGCGGCGTTGCGCTGTCCCAATGGCGCGATCGTTTTCGTTTGCATTATTGGCGCGTTTGTCGTGCTGCGCGTTCTTCTGCCCGCTCTGGTTCAACTGTGGCACGTGCCCAGCCGGCCCACTGCCCATGCACCCGGACCAACACCCGGCGCAGCTTCCGCCGCCACCGCGCTTTTCGTAGCCGCGGCACTCGCCGGTCTTACTCGCCATGCCGATGCTGCGGAGCCGGCAACGGGCGCCTCCTCCATCGTGGTCTCGCGCGCTCAGCAGATGCCGCCGAGAATGCCGATCGCAAACCCCGACTCCGTTCTGCAACAGATCCGCATCGAGGACCGCTATGCGATCGCCACGGCCAGAATTCATTGGTGCGCTGAAAAAGGCCAGGTCCTGCCGCTCTTGGGAGATCCGGCGGTGCTCACCGGCTTAACCTATCCGAGCAATGTGCTGCAACTCACCGCGACTGCCGACGAGCCTTCCACCCAGCAATTAGTCGCGTTGCGCAACGGGACTTTTGACCTCGAACTGCGCTATGAATTGCAACTCACCAACCGCGCCGACGAAACGGGCTTTTCGTTGCCGAGCCCCTTCGGGCTCATCAACCAGGTCGAGCTCACGCTGGAAAACCTCGACGTGGACGTGCTATCACCGCAAGCCGTTTCCATCCAGCGCGACCTTATCTCGAGCAATACCGTCGCCCATTTGAATCTCGCGCCGGCCGCGGGCGCCTGGCTCGGTTGGAAACCGCGGACGCGCGATCCGGAGCACGAAAAGGCGGTGTTCTTTGCCGAGCTGTCGCAATTGTATGTTCCGGCAGCCGGCGTCATCGAGGCGCTCCATTCCGTCTCGATCCGCCCGGCACAGGGCGCTCTGACGGAACTAATTCTTGACGTGCCGCGCGGGTCAACCATTACCGATGTGCTCGACCTCGGCAAAGACCTTCAGAAGGCCACCACAGGTTCCATCATCTCAGTGTGGCGGTTCGACCCAGACACGCGCAAACTGCGAGTCACCCTCAATCCACCCCAGGCGCGCCCATTCGTTCTGTTGGTCCGATCCCAGTTCCCCACCGGGCCGCTTCCCTTTCAGCAAGGCCTGGGCCTGTTGACCATTGAAAACGCTGCCGGCCAAATCGGGCTGCTCGGCCTGGCGACCGGTAACGAAGTCCAGTTGGATAACGTCTCCGCCGAAAATTTTTCGCCGATCAACCTTGAAGATTTCCCTGCCAGCCTGCTGGCGCCGCTTCAGGCCCAAATCCCCGGCCTGACTCTGCGTCGCGCTTTCAGCGGCGCCGCTGGGACCACTACCGCAGCGGACGGGTCTGCCGCCACCACACCCGCCCCGCTTCTCTTCACCATCAAAGCCTCGGCCGTCGAACCCGATATCCGCGTTGAAGCCCAAAACACTCTGTCGCTGGGCGAAGACCGCACCGTGCTGGCCTCCGAAATCACAGCCGACATTACCCGCGCCGGCATTTTCCGCCTCAGCTTTCTGATGCCACATGGATTTGACGTCGAGTCGCTCAGCGGGGCGGCGCTCAGCCATTGGACCGAGGCCCCCTCAAACGGCGAGCGCGTCATCACCTTGCACCTGCTCGGCAAGACCGAAGGACGGCAGCAGTTCAGCCTCAGCCTGGCCGGTCCCGGCGTTCGCGCCACCAACAGTTGGGCCGCCCCCCAACTCGTCGTCCGCGAAGCCGGCAAACAGCGCGGCACACTCCTGCTCGTCCCCGAGCAAGGCCTTCGCCTGCAGGTTCTCACCGCTGACGGATTCACCCAGTTGGACCCCGAGAAATCCGGGATCAAACAAAAGGGCGTGCTGGCGTTTCGGGTGCTTCAGGCCCCTGGAAACCTCGTCCTCAATCTCGAACGGGTGGACCCTTGGATTCAGGTCACCAGCCTGCAGCATGCGACCGTCACCGAAGCTCAACTCAACGTCTCTGCCAACCTGCAGTATCAAATTGAAAATGCCGGCGTGAAGACCCTGCGCGTATTCCTGCCCACCAACGCCGAGAGCGTCAGGTTTGAAGGCGACCAGGTGACCGATTTTCTTGTTATTCCCGACGTGCGCACCAATGGCTTGCAGGAATGGGAGATTCGATTAAACCGCCGCGCGCTCGGCTCGTACCTGCTCCAGGCTACTTACCAGGTTCCCATGGCCCAAACCAACGACCAACTCCTGCTGCGTGGTGTTCAGGCTGCCGATATAAATCTCCAACGCGGCTTTGTCACCATCCAATCCGGTGCCCGCCTTCAACTCAGCGCCGATTCCACTCCGACCGCCCTGCAACCCGCCGAGTGGCAAAGTATCCCTCGCATTTTACAGCAAGGGCTGTCCGCTACTGCGGCTGACTTTACCTTTCGCCTCGTTGAGCCCGGCTTTGCGCTGCCGCTCAAACTGCAACGCCACGAGGCTGCCAAACTCCTCGCTGCGCGCGTTAACGACATTACCTTCCACTCCGTCATTTGCGATGATGGCTCGATGTTGACCCAGGTCACCCTCCGCCTGTTGCCGGGTGACAAGCGCTTGCTCAGCCTCATTCTGCCGCCCAACGCGCACTTCTGGTTTGCATTCGTTAACGACAACGGCGTCTGGCCCTGGCGTGAGCAGGACCGCATTCTCATCCCACTCGAACAACAATCCCGTCGCGACCAAATCGTCCCCGTTGAGCTGTTCTATACGTGTAAAGCGGGCACGGCGACCGGCCGCGCTCTGGATCTGAGTCTCAACGCGCCCAAGTTCGATCTGCCGCTTGAAAACATTACCTGGCGCGTATCGCTCGACTCCCGCTGGCACGTCGCCCATTGGTCCGGCTCGCTCCAACTCGAGGAGCGACGAGACATCCCGTATGCGGGACAGGCCGACCTGCAAACGTATCTCCAGAGCGAGGTAGCGCAGCAGCGCGAGCGCACCAAACAGGCTGAAGACTTCCTCGCTGCCGGCAACTCGGCCCTCGAACAGGGCGACTCGTTCCAGGCCCGCCGCGCGTTTCACGCCGCCTATGGCCTCTCCGCCCATGATGCGGCCTTCAACGAAGATGCGCGCGTTCAACTCCATAATATCAAATTGCAGCAGGCGCTCATTGGCCTGAACGTGCGCCAGGCCGCCACAACTCCCGAAGGCGCTCTCACCGGCAAGCTCCGGGACTTGCGCAATCGCAAGGAGCTCAACTACACTCAACAGGACGCCAAGGACATCCTCGACCGCAACAGCGCCGACGACAACGCCGCGTTCATGCGCCTGGCCGAACGCCTCATTCAGCAACAGGACGCCGCCGTCGCCGCTCCCGCGGCACTCCGGGCCAGCATCCCCGACCAGGGCCGCCTCCTCACTTTCAAGCGCTCGGTTCTGGTTGACCCCTGGGCCGAGTTGGCGCTTCATTTGCAAACCACCGCGCCCAGCAGCACCTCGCTGCTCCTGCGGGGATTTGTTCTCGCCGCGACACTCGTCCTGCTGGGACTGCTCGCCTGGGCCACCCGCCGCTCCAGCAGCGCCCACCTGCCAGTTCCCTGATGGATGACGGCGGAATCGCCGGAGCGCGGACATTCCTGTCCGCAGCACCGTACCCCTTTGAAATCGGCAACAAATCCAAGCCGCGCTGGTGTTCTAAAGTTGCTGCGGACAGTATTGACCGCGCTCCGCCCGCAGTCACTGAGAAGCTGTGAAGATTTTCACAGCTTCTGACCGATTACCCAAACGCCGAAACGCTCGAAACGCTCTTTGTTAATTGACCGCGCTGCAATTCCAAGCTAAACTGTTCATGGTTAGTGAGAGAATCAGTTGGCTTCGCGGTCGTGCGGACCCGGGCCCGAAGCCCCGGCGCGCTCCATGGCAGGATGCGCTGAGCGATAAAGCCGTCGGGTCCCAGGAAAGGACCGCAGGCTATGGCAAGGATAGTGGAGAATACGCGGAAACAGACCTTCCGTTTTTCAGGCCCCAGTGCGACCAGCGTGTTGCTGGTAGGCGACTTCACGCATTGGCAACAAAACGCAATCCCGATGCAGCGAGGGAAGAATGGTTTTTGGACCACCACGCTGGAATTGCAGCCGGGCAAACATACTTATCGCTTCCTTGTGGATGGGGAGTGGCGCGATGACCCCGAATGCACCCTGCGCGTACCGAATCCTTTCGGCACCGAAGACATGGTGCGTCAGGTAGCCTGACCACCCTCAAACACGCGGTTAGTCCCAGCGCAATACTCGTACTTTCGCTCCCGCGGCGAGAGTCTCGCCGGGAGCCAGGTCGAGCAGGCCGTTGGCCGCCGCGAGCGACCGCAACGCATGCGAAGCCTGCAGCCCGGCTGAACGCACGTTGCCCTCGGCATCTACTTTCACGCGCATAAAATGCCGGCGTTTGTCCGGATTGCTTAGCGCTTCGCCCAGAACGCCGTGGTACTCAGGCAAGGAAACGTTCGTCGCGCCTTGCCAGCGCAACAAAGCCGGCCGCACCAGCAACTGAAAGGTCACCAGCGCCGAAACCGGATTGCCCGGCAAGCCGAACAGGAACTTGCCCCGCCGTTGGCCGAATACGAATGGCCGGCCCGGTTTGATCGCCACCTTCCAATACTGAAGCTCGCCGCCCAGCGCGGTGAACGCCTCGCGCACAAAGTCCATTTCTCCGACCGAAACGCCGCCCGAGGTGACCAGCACATCGCAACGGTCGAGCGCTTGTGTCAGCGCCTGGCGAGTGGCTTCCAAATCATCGCGGACCAGTGGGGATACCATGGGAGCGACGCCAATGCGGTGGGTCATTGCCGCCAAGCCAAACCGGTTGGATTCATAAATCTGGCCGGGCCGCAACACCTCGCCCGGTTCCTTCAGCTCGGAGCCGGTCGCCAGGATGCCCACTATCGGTTGTCCGCCTGCGACCAGTTCAGCAACGCCACTCGCCGCCAGAAGGCTTAGCTTCCCCGGCGTCAGTACGTCGCCCGCCTCGAGCAGCACCGCGCCCTGCTGAATGTCCTCGCCCCGCCGCCGCAGGTTTTCGCCCGACTCAATTGGCTCGGCAATTTCCACCTCGCCGGAAGGCAGTGCGCGGGTTTGCTCCTGCATGACCACCGCATCGGCGCCAAGCGGCACCGGCGAGCCGGTAAAAACCCGAACCGCTGTTCCGGGAGAGAGTTCGCCCTGAAACGTGCCCCCCGCTGCAATCCGGCCGGCCAATGGCAGCCGCACGGGCTTGCCCGGGCCCGCTGCCGTCAGGTCCGCCGCGCGCACGGCGTAGCCGTCCATGGCGGAGTTATCAAATGGCGGCAGGTCCAGCGGCGCGTCAACACGCTCCGCCAGGACGCGCGCCAGCGCATGCCCCAGGGCAATGCGCTCGGGCTTTGGCGGCGGCAGCGCCGCCAGGATGCGCTCGAGGGCTTCTTCGTAGGCGAGCACTAATCGGCTTTGGAGAGCTCGCCTTTGCGATAGCTATCGAGATTCTTCTGCAACTCGGTTTTGACGTCGCCCTCCGCCAGGTTGACCGCCTTTTCCTGGATCGTTATGGCCGCCTCCTTGTTGCCCTTCATGAAACTGGCTCGGGCCAGCGTATCCAGAATCTGCGGGTCCTTGCCTCCGGAAGCGTCGTTGGCGCGCTGGGCCAACTTCTGAGCGAGGTCCAGGTCGCGTTGCTTGATCGATTTGTCGGTAAGGATTTGCCAGGCTAACTGATTTTGCAACCCCGCGCTGTCGGTGTGGGCGTCGCTGATCTTGCTGACGAGTTTGTACGCGGCAGAATAATCCTCTTTGCCGAACAGGATGGCCATGCGAACCATATCCAGGTTGTCTTGCTGCTCCGCGGGCAATAGCTTGGCCGCTCGGTCCACTTGTGCCGAGGCCGCATCCCAGTCCTTAGCCTGCATGGCACGGTTGAGCGCCTGGCCAATATCGTTCAGTTGAGCTTGGGATTGATTTTCCTTTTCCGCCTCGGCGGCCGCTTGCTTCAGATCATAAGTGCCGGCCAAAACAGCTTCGATGACTTTGTCTTGCAACGCCATGGGATGGCCGATCCAGGCAATCTGGCCCAGCTTGTTGATCAGGAACGCGCTGGGAATGCCGTTCCGCCCGGCAGCCTTCATCCAGGTCTCGGCCATCTGTCCGGTCTTGCTATCGGATTTATCGTCCAGCGCAACGCGGTAGGTCATCTTCTCGCCCATGTCCTTAACGAACGGCGCGACCTTGCTCTCGTCCTGTTCCCAGCAGTTCTGCCCGATCACGATCAGGCCTTTATCTTTGAACCGCTTGTAAGTTTCGTTCAGGTGGGGGATCGAGGCGCGGCACGGCCCGCACCATGTTGCCCAGAACTCGACAATATACGCATGGTCCTTATCGAACCCTGTGACCGGGTCGCCCTGAACCCATTTGCCGACTTGAAGTTTGGGTGCCGGGTCGCCAACTTTAAGTGTCGCTTCTGCGCCCACCAGTAGTGTCGTTGTGGCAGCCAACGCTGCCAGCGAAGCCATCCATGTGAACTGAGATTTCATAGTAATTTGTTCGCGGGTTTGGGTACACGCGCCGTTGGCCCGTCACGCCCGGCGCGTGGCGACTCGGCCGCAGGCCTGCCCAGGCCCGCTATTCCGGCTGAACCGCCACTCGCTGCTTTTGAACAGTTGAATCCTACACCAGCCGTGCGGAAAAGTCGCCTCAATTCTGATTACTGATACAGCATCGGTTGGCTGCGCCAGTCCTTGTTCTTGTCATGCCCATAAGCGGCGACCCGTGGGCGGCGCTCGCGCAGGCGCACAGATTCCAGCCCACAATAATACCCACCGGACAGCGGGTTCTTGCCGACACATTCCAGCCGCAGGGTATGCGCGCCAACCGCCGGCCAGAAATCAAGCAAATGAATCTCCTCCGTGCTTGTGTTGGCACTATAGAGATCGAAAGGCTCGCGCAACTTCACCCCATCCAGATAGGCCTGGTACCGTCCGAAATCGTAAGACTTGGTGGCGTTAAGCAGCAGCCGATAAGGTTGTTGGTTGGTGACTGTGACTGTGAACTGCAGCCAGGCGTCCTGGTTGGTCGCGGGGCGATAAAGCAGTTGAGGCCCCGGGTAAAACGAGAGTTGCTGTTCTCCGGCCGGGCCGATGCCGTGGCACTGCGGGCCAGTGAAGTCGCGGGCGTACACGATCACCGGGTCCAGGCTGGGCAACGCCCGTTCCCGAGCGTCTGGCGCGCGCGCCGTAAAAGTAGGCGTGCCGGTTTGGTACCAGAACGCGACGCTGGAGTAGTCATCCTCCCGCTCATTCCAACTGGTGCTCTTGTATTGCGGGTTTTCGTCCGGCGAGACCCAACCGAAGTGCTCGAAAGTGACTTTAATCCCGGTATTGAAAACGATTGGGTCGTTAAGGTGCCAGCGGTAAGCGCTGACGTGCCCGCCCACAATCCCCCATTGATCAAAGTAAGGCACTCCGAAGTACGGCATGTTGCACGGTTTCAATCCCCACGCGCATAGAAAGTAATCCTCTGTGCCTGTGCCCCAGACCGAAGCTTTAGCCTCGCCATCGAGGTAGATCTTTTCATCGCCCTCACCAAACCAGGCCGGGCTGCGCGTGCGCACTGCCAGCACGGTGCCGACATAATGACCTTTGCCCTTGGTTTCCAGCACCAGGTAATCCTTGCCGTGTTGGGCCGGGTATTCCTGGCGGTACTGCGCGTAAAAGTAAGGCGTGCTTTTGGGTAGATGCTTTTTCTTGAGCCAGTCGATGTTGTAATAGAGCAGGCTGATCGGTTTCTGGCTCTGGTTCACAATCTCGATACGGGCCGATTTCCGAAACGGCATTTGCCAGAAACAATTGTAGGCCTCGCCATTGGCGACGATCACCGGCAGGCTGACTACCTCGCGGCGCTCGCCAAAACAGTTCGCAAAGAAGTCGCCTACGGGCGCCTCGACCGCGGGCCGAGGCGCCCCGTCCCAGTAAATACGCAGCAACATTTCCTGGTGATTGGCGGAGCCTTGCTTGGCCCAATCCTGCGGCTCGGGACTTAGAAAGGTCAGCCAAATATGAGTGATAATGCCTGGTCCACGAGCGTCCAGCAGCACGTGTGTGTGACCGGGTTCAACGCGAAAATTGTCCCAATTGCTGGCTTCGTCGAGATCGCCGCGGGGCTCGCCGTTGGGGTTAAGGACCTGGTTGGGACCACGCCTGACCTCGCCGACGCGCATGGTCGAGGTGGCGCGCATGGAACGGCCCTGTTGCGTCTTGGCGAGGTCCTCTAGCACACCTGCGCCGGGCGAAAAGCAGGGGGCGGCAAGAAGTGCTGTGGCCAAAATAAATGGAACGCGAGTGGTTGAGTTCACAGGGCCGAACCTACTGTCGCGCCAGGGAAAGACAAGCGGATCTGAAGCGGGTGGCGGAGCGCGGACATTCCTGTCCGCAGCAACTTTCGAACACCAGCGCGGCTTGGATTTGTTGCCGATTTCAAAGGGGTACGGTGCTGCGGACAGGAATGTCCGCGCTCCGGCTCTGTTCGGGAGTTGCTGCGGACTAAAGCTAAAGTCTGACTAAAGTCCGCGCTCCGCGGGCGCGCCGGTTTGATGGAATACGCGGCAAGCTGCCGCGCCACTGGCAGCCCTGAAAGGCCGCAGCCACATCTGTTCACGCGCGGGCGGCCAGCTTGATTTCACGAATGTCGAGCGTCCCGTTCCTGGGTTCATAAAAGGGCTTGCCGCCCTTTACTCCAACAGTGCCGTAGCCTGTCGCGGTGGAAAGAAAACAGCGGAAATCGCCAGTAACTCGGGGGTCGAGGTAAAGGACCTTATCGACAGCATCGTAACGCGCGCCGCTCAGGCCGAACAACAGCGCATACGACGACATCGCGCGCGCGTACCAATGGCCGCATTCGAACTCATTGAACGGATTGCGGACCCGGCCATCGTAGCGGGCGCGGGCAGTGCGGACGATCTCGAGGCCTTCGTTGACCATTCCCATGCGCATGAGATGCGAGGCGACCTGGTATTCGATCCCCGTCCAGACTTCGTTGGAATAGACAAAGGGCAAGGACGGTTCGCCGCCTTTTGGCCAAGTGCATAATATCAATCCGCCTTCAGCACCGCAGGCGTAGGTGGGGCGTTGGGGATTGGCGAATTCCGACAGGTCTTGCTTCAGATTATAACGATGCACCGAGTGCAAGTGGCTGGCGACTTTGGCCGGGGCGAGCACCTGGCCGACGCCGCAGACCAGCGCCAGCCACGAGCCCAGCACGCCATCAGCCAGGCAACCGTTGCCATATTGATACTTGGGCCCTTCCTTTTCGAAAATGGCTACCGCTTCCGGCGAGTAGTTGCCGACCATGCTTTTGTTTTCCAGCGGATTGTGCGCGCGCAAATGCTTCCATTCGGTCCGCTGGTAAAAGTACTCGCCGTTGAATAGCTCCGTCTCCGCCTGCGGCACACCTTTGGCCAGCAGCTCTGCGTACAACGGAACCTCGTCGGTCAGCGCCTTGCCCATCAGCACTGCGGCCTGGAGCGCGCCCAGGTAGAAACTGGTGCACATGCCCTCCGGCCCCCAGAACTCGATGTCGTAAGTGTTATGGTGCGGTTCCTCCACCCACCCTTTGTGACTGGGGTCCCACGTTTCAATGCCATAGTCCAGGCTCTGTTTCACTTTGGGCCAGAGACGCCGCAGCCATTCGGTGTCGCCGCTGATCCGCCATTCACGATAGACCTTCATGATGCCGCCAAGCTGGCCGTCTGCCGCGGCATAGAAGTCGTGTTCGAGCGGCCGGATGGGCAGGGCGCTGCGGAATTGTTGGTGCCCGGCGGCGTTCTGGGAAGGCCCAAACTCCGTCTCGCGCAGGGTCCGTTCAAGGCTCGGGAACAAATGCGGAATGGCTTGCGCGTAATTCCACACATGCGTGCAGGTGCCGTGGCAACAGCCGGAATCGTCGCCGCAGCCTTCCCAGGCCCAGAGTTTGCCGTCCGATTGGCGCAGGACAGTCGGCGATTTGAGGATGCTCAGGTTGGCCGCAACGGCTTCGACCACTTCCGGCGGCAGCGTTGAATCATAAAAGCATTCGCTGAACCGGCGCGTTTTGTCGCGCAGCTCGGCGTAACGGTCGCGCCAGTAAAAGCTGACGCTGTTGATGTCGGTAAACCGTGTGGCATACCACGGACGATAATCCGGGTCTGGCCCGGGCTGAGCGCCGGCCAGGTCGCGCCCAATGCGCAGGTTTGTTTTGCCCACAAACCACGCCAGGCGCAGGACAATGGTTTTGGAACCGCCCGGCGCAAGCTGGACGGGGACAAACAAGGTCGCGCCGGGACTGGCGCCGCCATCGGTCAACGGCGGACGGTCCAAGCATCGGCCGGCCTCAACATCTTTCCATGCCATCGTCAGCGGGTCCCACCATCCGCCGCGAAACCAGGCGTGATTTACTTTCTGTTCCGGTTCCGACGCTGTAACTGCAAACGCCCCTTCGTCCCAGGGACGCTCTTTGGGCCCGCCACTCCATAGGATGAACCCGCCCGCAATGGGGCGCACGGCCTGTGGGTCGCCGTCCACTGCCATGAAGTTTTTGGCATTGAATGAAAACACGGCCGCGACAGGTCGCCGGCTCCGATTAACCACCCGGTACTCGAGGGCGGCGACCGGCAGACTCGAATTATCGGGGTCGCCGGGTTCAAACGGGCTCCAGCCGGTGATCTCAGCGGACAGCGGCAGGCGTGGATCGGTCAGCGTGACATGTCCGAAAGGGAATCGGGCAAGGAAGGTGGCCTGGGCGAATCGGGGCAGGCCGTAGGTAGTGCCGGCACCGCCGTTGCCCGTGCCGGGTGGTCCAAAAATCTTGCGCGCGGGCAAGGGTCCTTCCAGCACGCGGGCGGCCGGCTGCTCGCCCAGGATGCTGATGGCGGCGAATACGCACGGCTCGTTGTACACCTCGGGATGGTTCCGCAGCGAGACATGGGACAGAGCTCCACTGCCTTCGAGGCACAACATGCCGGCCCCGATTCCGCCCATGGGGAAGGCCACCTGGTTGAGGCATTCGCCTGCGTACTCGCCGTTGAAGACTCGGGCTGGGTGGCGGGCCGGCACTCGCGTGCGCCGTGCCCGCCGCTGCGGCGCCGCCTGCGGCTCGGCTCCCGATACCGCACTCAAACCGCCGACGCCGCCCAGGCTAACGGCAGATATCCGCAAGAACTCACGACGGGGGATTGAGGAATCGCTCATGAACAGAGTTATGCCTGAGGCTCTGGGCGCAACGCAAGTCTGGTGGCTGCCCGGGGAGGCCCCTGGCTTTTTTCCGGCGGTTCACCGGATTGCGTTCGCGCTCAGCTTCGGGCACAGTGCTCATGTCGTTAGTTTGCCTTTCTGTTCGTTGCGTAGAATTCGGGGCGGCCGGGGAAACCTGGCCGCCCCTCTACCTTTTCCCCTTCTTTTTCGTTGCTTGTCCTTGGCAAGGCCGGTAAATTCAACAGTAGGCAGCACGCGAAAGGACAACGTTATGTATTTCGGCGTTGATTATCACCCCGAACAGTGGGTTTACCCCCATGGAGGCACGCCCGAGAACCCCGAAGGCGCTTGGCAACGCGACATCGAATTAATGCAATCCGCCGGGATTAACGTCGTACGCATCGGCGAGTTCATCTGGGGCTTGTGCGAGCAGGAGGACGGCAAGTGCGATTTCGGCTGGCTGAAGCGGGTCATGGACCTGCTGGGTAAAGCGGGCATCAAAGTGGTGCTGGCGACCCCGACGGCCGCCCCGCCGGTGTGGCTTGCTCAAAAACATCCTGAAATCCTCCCGGTAGATGAGCGCGGGCTGATTAAACATGAAGGCACACGCCGAGCGGTGTGCCTCAACAGCGATGTCTTTTGGACCCATTCCAAGCGGATCGTCGAGCAACTGGCCAAGGCGTTGGGCAAACATCCACAACTGCTGGCCTGGCAGATCGACAACGGCCTCGGTGGCAACTTCACGGAGGCGTCTTTCAACGCCGACACGCGCCGTGATTGGCATGGCTGGCTCGAAGCCAAGTACGAGACCATTGATAAATTGAACGAGTTGATGGGCTTGCGCCATTGGGGACAGGTGGTGACGAGCTGGAACCAGGTGCCCATGCCGATGGCCGCGCCGACCCACCATAACCCGGCGCTGGTGCTGGACTGGTGCCGGTTCTGCAGTGACACCATCGTCCAATTCGTCCGCATGCAGGCCGACCTGTTGCACGAACTGACCCCACAATGCCCCGTCACGACCAACCTGCGCCCGCTGCTGCACCGCTTCGATCATTTCGACCTCGCCGAGGTAATTGATTTCGTCTCCATTGAGAGCACCGCCGCCCTGCGCCCCAAGTCGGCCGAGCTGGCTTGCGAAATCGACATGCTCCGCTCCTTGAAAAAAACCGGCATCCGCAGCCCGGACGGCGACTGCGGTTTCTGGGTGATGGAACAGAAGGCGGGCAACGTTACCTGGCAGGAGGTCAATTCCCTGGTGCGGCCCGGGGTTTTGCGCATGTTCACCTATCAGCTCATCTCGCGCGGCGCCACCGCGATTGTCTTCTTCCGCTGGCGCCAGCCGCGATTTGGGACGGAGAAATTTCACGGCGCGGTGCTGACGCATAACGGCAGCAAAGACGGACGCGTGTTCAAGGAAGTCGCGCAGTTGGGCGAGGAGCTCAAGCTGCTGTCGCCTTCACTCCAAGGGACCAATATCCGCGCCGAAACCTGCATCCTGTACAGCCACGACAACGAATGGGCCCTGCAGCAGCCCAACCAGCCGAACAAATTCTTCAGCCTGCGCGATCACATCCAGCTCTTTTATACCGCGCTGCACGACCGAAACGTCGCGGTGGATTTCGCGCGGCCGGCTGAGGACCTGTCGCACTACAAGCTGGTGATTGCGCCATCGCTGCACCTGTTGTCCGGGGGTGAAGCGGATCGCCTGAAGTTGTATGTGCAGAATGGCGGCACGCTGGTGGCCACGTTCAACACCGGCCTGGTCGATGAACACAACATGGCGCCCGACACCGGTTATCCTCATGACCTGACGGATTTGTTCGGGCTCGAAGTGCTCGAATTCGATCAACTTCCCGCCGGCGAAGAGAATCATCTCACGTTCAAAGGAACATTTCCGACCAGCCACTTGCACCCGGCGCGGTTGTGGTGTGACATTATCGAGCCGCGCGATTGCCAGGTATTGGCCACTTACGCGAAAGACTTTTACGGCGGACGCCCCGCCATGACGATGCACAGCTACGGCCTGGGCAAGGCCATTTATATCGGCACGCAGAGCCACCAGCATTTTTACAGCGACCTGGTTGTGTGGTTGCGCCAGATGTGCGGCCTGGTTCCCTTGCTGAAAGTGCCCGAGAACGTCGAGGTGAGCATGCGCCAGCGCGACGGCTCGCGCGTGTTCTTCCTGCTCAATCACCAGCCCTCGCCGCTGCGCATTCAATTCTACAAGCCGATGCACGAGTTCCTCACCGATAGCACCATATCCGGCAATTACGATCTGCAACCGCGCGGCGTGCTGGTCATCGACGAACGCGCCGCCGAGCGCGAGGAAGCCAAGATCTGACGCCGATGAGCTCGCGCCTGGAAGTTCGCAAAACCTACAAACTGTATATCGGCGGCAATTTCGTCCGCAGCGAGAGCGGTCGATGCTTGCCCGTGCGTTCGCCTGCTCGCGCGCTGCTCGATAACGTCTGCCAGGCGTCGCGGAAAGATTTGCGCGATGCGGTCAGCGCCGCCCGCAATGCCTGGAGCGGGTGGAACAAGAAGACCGCCTACTTGCGTGGGCAGATTCTCTACCGCGCAGCCGAACTGCTCGAACACCGCGCGCCAGAATTGCAAGTCGAGCTGGTGCGCTCCACGGGCGCCACCCCCGGGCAGGCGCGGCGCGAAGTCCAGGCCACGGTGGACCGGCTCGTGCATTTCGCCGGGTGGACCGATAAATACCCACAGGTTTTCGGCTGCGTCAATCCGGTCGCCAGTTCGCATTTCAATTTCACCACCCCTGAGCCTACGGGCGTTGTGGCCGTGCTCGCTCCGGATGAACCGCCTTTGCTGGCCCTGGTGACGCTGCTGGCAGCGGTGATTCTTAGTGGCAACACCGCCGTGTTGCTCGCCTCGGAGAAGTACCCGCTGCCGGCGGTTACTTTTTCTGAAATCCTTGCGACGAGCGACATCCCCGGCGGCGTGGTCAATGTGCTCACCGGCCAGCGCAGTGAATTGGCGCCGCATTTCGCCAGCCATATGGACATTAATGCGGTCGTGGACGGGGTAGGGGACCATGAGCTCAAAGCATTGTTGCAGGGCGGGCCCGCGATAAATCTGAAACGCTATGCCGGCCATGCGCTGGCCGCAAAAGACTGGTTCGCGTCGAAGGCTGAGGATCCCTACTGGATTCTGGATACGGTCGAGTTCAAGACGGCATGGCATCCGATCGGGCTGTGAAGAATTGGAGATGATGGATATTGGACCCGATGATGCGAACACTCTGACCGATGATGGCCTATCAATCCACTGCTCTTAGTCATCCAACCCGTTAGACGAGGGCCGCCTTTCGTTGATCGAGCCACTCCATCGCTATATCGAGGCTGGTTAAACTCCCGAGCGCATGCACGTGCAGTTTGGCTGGCAGTCCTTCGCGGGCAAACAGAGCCAGGCAGGGCTGGTCGAGAAACCGGCTCGAGTACTTGATTCCCTGGAAACCGGCCGGATGTTCTTGTACAGCCCAGCCCCACGCCTGTGGAATGCTCAGGTCCGCCGCCATCAGGCTCGCTTTATCCACTATCATGGCTTCGCGCGTGCGTTCGAGCGTCACCGCGCACACCTGCAACTCGGGGACGACAACCCGGCTGAGAGACGAGCCGGTCCATTTTGCGGCTGAAATCACCCGCCGGCCTTGAAAAACGTCCTCGCCAAAGTATTCCCACAGGCAAGTTTGGACGCTGCCACCCAGATAGAGCAGCTCGAACGGGCATTTGCCATGGGAAAAGCGATGGTGAGGCAGGCAGCAAAAAAACGCGGCCGGCGCTCCGGCACGGTGAATCCTGAACCAGGCGCGTCGAGGCTGGAGGGTGACCGGGATGGTCTGCTGATTAAAGTCCGGCCCGGGCTTTAGTGGAACCCGAGCCGGGGTTGGGCTACTCGGCATAGGCCTGGGCGGCCAGGTGAACCTCTTTTACCTTGCCCTCCCGCAGCAAGTCCAGGGGTCGGCGATTTCCAAGGCCAGCTCTCTCCTGCAGGAAAAAGAGGATCTTTCCCCAGGCGTCCAGCCGCGGGTCCTGGTTGAGTACCCCGAGGATCTGCTCGAAGCCCGCCAGGACCTGGCCGTGCACATTGAACTGCCACCGCGGAAACCGCGCGGCGCGGAGCCGTTCCTCCCGCCACGCCAGCAATCGGCCAGCCGCGTGCCGTTTGAGAGCGGCGGTTTTCGATATCTCCAGAAGCCGTGCCACCTCGTCTGAAGACAAGCTGCCCCCTTCGGCTTGTGCCAATTGTTGCCGCGCTTCGAATCCGCGAGCCCGAGCCCGCGCCAGCCCGTTCTCGTGGGGTTGGCCGCCGGCGAGAGAGTGCTCGAATGCCAGCCCGGCCAGCCGTGCCAGCGCGCCAGGAACCTGATCCCGGTGTCTGCGGATGACTTCAGTAAACTCGTGCAGCACCGCTCGCTCCTTCGAGGTTAGTCTTCTCTTTCTGCCCTTCTCAAGTGTCCTTACCATCGCAGAACAGAAAATGCCCTATGTTTACAAGGTTGTCAATCTTGGCAACTCATTTTTCTATTCCATTCCGAACCGCTGAAGAAAACGTGGTGAGGTACACCCGATTGGATTAACGTGGCAAATGATAGTGAGGCCGCAAAGTGCGCTTGGCGCTGCCGCCTTGCCAAGGCTGGTTTGGCTGCTTGCACGACCCGCCGGCCATTTGTGCAGGAATTGCTCAAAACCTCCTATGGGCCTGCCAGCAGGATTTCGCCTTTTCTCAATGCAAGTGCCGGCGCTCACAAATAGTTAGGAGATTTTGCAAGGGCCCTGGCACAGCCTATGCCATTGCCTAAATCGTGCGGGTGGTTCTACTCAAACACCGCTCGCAAACGAAAACTGAAACCAAATTGCTATGAACGAATCAATTAATCCTGTGACTCCGAACACCACTACCACGGCTGCGGCCTGTGCCTGTGCCACGACCCCGGCGCCTCAGACGGCCGCGGCTCCTGGCGCCCAGCCCAAGCCGCAAACACCCAGCGTTCCGGCCCAGGCCGCTGCGCCAAAAGCCGCGAAACGCAACTTCCGCAAACGCTAAGCCGCGGAAGAGTCTCTTTCGCCGCTGAGCTGATTGGTGTTGTGGGGAGACACTCAGCGGTGGTCATAGCGAAAACGACAGCCGGCGCTGCCTCACTCTGGGGCCGCGCCGGTTTTGATACAGCACCTTAGCCACAGAGAAAGGCTTTTCAGATTTCTGTAGCTCGTGCTCGGGTTAGCGCTTCAAGCGATAATACATTGCCCAACCGGAAGCGGGCGCGGTGAATTGATACTGATTGCCGACGAGAACGATGCCGTCGGTAATCGCAATCCAGGTTGCCCCTGCGGATAAGCTCGGGGAACTTTCCAGGGTGAACCCGGCGGGGCTCGCAGGCCAGGTGACGGTCAACTGACTTGCCGAAACCGCGACTTGGAGCGTGATCAGCGGCACCCCTCGACGAATGGTATGATTGTAGGCGTCGGCGATGTACAGCGCTCCGGCGCGGTCCACCGCGATCCCCCACGGCAAATAAAACAGCGCATTGGTGCCCGCGCCATCACGAGCGCCGCGCACTCCTGCCACCCCGCCAATCGTCGATACGTCCCAACCCCGTCCATTGTAGGTGAGTTTGCGAATCGTGTCGTTGGACTGGTCGGTGACGAAAATATTGGTCGCGCTGTCGAGGATAAGCCCGTTGGGAGTGTTGAAGGTTGCCTGCAAGGCCGCGCCATCACTGTGGCCGATATTGCCGCTGCTGTTGGCAATGGTCGTGGTCCTCCAACCACCGGTTACCGGCGCGATTCGCCGCAACGCGTTATTGCCCGCATCAGTGACATAGAGCGCGTCATCCGGTCCCGAGGCGATGCCGTAGGGGTAATCAAAGAGCGCCGCATCGTTCAATCCGTCCTGGAAGCCGTAGTCCATCGGCGCGCCCGCGATGGTCGTCACGGACCAATCTGTCCCAACAGCGGCGGCCTTACGGATGCTTTGATTGGCGGTGTCCGCCACAAAAATGTTCCCATTGGTATCGACTGTGATTCCCGTGGGAATGCGGAACAGGGCGTTGGTGTTGAATCCGTCGTTGGTGCCGGAGGTTCCGGCAAGCCCGGCAATCGTGCTGACAATCCAGGTCGCGCCGGTCGGGGCGAGTTTGCGGAGCGTGTCGTTATTGTGATCGGCTATGAAGAGGTTTCCGGCGGCGTCCTGGGCGATGCCGTTTGGTCGGTAGAATTCCGCCTGGTTGGTGGCGCCATCCTGTGAGCCGATGACTCCGGGCAGCCCTGCGACGGTGCTGACGACCCAATCGTGTCCAACCGGTGTGAGCTTGCGAATGGTGTTGTTGAGCGTATCGGCGACGTAGAGTGCGCCCGCGGCATCCAGGGTCACCTCGGAAGGGCGGTTGAACTGGGCCTGGTTATTGGTGCCGTCGGCGTACCCCGGCACGCCAGCCTGACCCGCGATCGTGGTGAAATAGTAAGTTTGCGCCGGGGCCGGCACCAGGTAACCCCACCAGATAAAAAGCACCGAAAGCCACACTACTCGAGCGATTCCGGTTTTCGCAGCCACATGCATGTGCCGCGTGGCTTTATCAACGGGCTTCAATGGACCTGACTCTGAACCGGTTTTCAGAAGAAGTCAAGGCACGGCAGCCGGCCGGAGTCCTGCCTCAGCGGACGGCGGGCTACAGCGCCAAGCCACACAGCGAACGGGGCCGGGATGGAATGATGGAACGACTCGACTGCGGCATGATCGGGCCGGCAGCATAAAGGCGCCTCGAAAAAGACTCAGTCTGCGCGGCGGATTAGCCGCTTGAGCCGGCGGAAGGCGCGCCCAGGGCGTTACATGCTTTGACCACTCCCATTAATAGTAGGTATTCCACTCATTTATTTTGCTCCGCTAGATGGTATTGTCCGCTCGCAGAAGGACGACAAGGACATTTATGAAATCACTTCGCAGGCTGGGTCTGTTTCTGTTTGTCTGTACTCCAATTTCCCTATGGGCCGATACGCCGGTCAATGCCTGGATTAAACCCACCAGCGGCTATTGGGAAGAGCAGACGAGTTGGTCGCTGGGGGTGTTGCCGGACGCGACGCAGGCGGTCGTGTTTACCAATGCGGGTTGGAAGGCGCTGGCCATCGGCCCCAATACCGCCCAGAACTTTCCGCAGTCCATGCAGGTCCAGAGCCTGCAAATCGCCGCCCCGACCGACTCCTTCAATGTGCTGTTGCTGAATTATTCCGGCTTCGAGGTGCCCCTGCAAACGACCTCGCTCAATGTCACAACGAATGGTTCGGTCGTGGCACTCTCGTCGATGCTGGAAGTCAACGCCGGCACAAACGGCAATGGCGGCGGCATTGGCCTCCTCGCCGGCAATTTCAACCAGGGCGATTTCTCACAGGTGACACTGCAGGGCTCGCTCCAGATCTACTACCCCATACGTTACGCCAGCGACGTCGTGCCTCCCGCGGCTTATTATCTCACAAACGGGACCTTGACCGTGAACAATGGCGAAGGCATCGGCGGCATGCGAGGACCTGGCCAATTCGTCCAGTACGGCGGCAACCACAATGTTGGCGGTCACAGTAGCGTATACGGAGGAGGCAGCATCGAATTCGATTCGAGCGGCGAATTCGATATCTATGACGGGCAGCTTACTGCTACCAATGGCATTGTGGTCGGTTCCGGTGATTACGCCGACAGCGCCTACTTTTACCAATACGGCGGCACCGTGAGTGCCGATATGAGCGTTGGTGGCAATTATTTGCTCTATGGCGGCATGCTCAGGGGCAGCCAATTTACGATGGCCTTGAACCAGAGATCGGATGCTTTTGTAACGCAAACCGGGGGAACCAATTCAGCCGTTTCGATGGACCTGGGGCAGGCCAATGAGTTTGGCGGCGGAGCCTGGTACACGCTTTCGAACGGAGTCATGCAGGTCGATACAACCCTCACGTTCGGCGGCGGCAACTTTTCGCAATATGACGGGCAGCTCTCCGTTGTGTCCAATCTCGTCCTGTCCGGCACAGCGACTGAGGCCGGGCCCGCTACCGCAGACTATTATCTCAACGGTGGAACGCTGTCGGTGGGTGGGCTGACGACGGAATTGAATGCACTCTTTCACCAAAACGGCGGCACCAATACTGTCGCCGGGGATCTTGTCACAGTGGCAGCGCCACCCCCGCAAAACGGCTATCTGCAAACGGACTTGTACGACCT
Organism: Verrucomicrobiia bacterium; assembly: GCA_035934555.1. GTDB lineage: Bacteria > Verrucomicrobiota > Verrucomicrobiia > Limisphaerales > UBA8199 > DASYXT01. The sequence continues at coordinate 83,469 of DASYXT010000067.1, forward strand.
GGCGGGCGGCTCGCTTTCCGCCGGGAACGAAGTCGTGAACGCCGCCGTTTTGGGTGGGTTTCGCCAGAGTGGCGGTTACAACCAAATCACACAGCAACTGACGGTGCAGGGTTTCGCTCCTGAGGCGTACTACTACACGTTGGAGGGCGGCACGCTGGCCGTTCGGGACATCGCCGTCGCCGGCGGCGCCGCTTTCCAGCATACCAGCGGAAACATCATTCAAACGGGCGTGCTGACTTTGGACCAGGGCGAGTGGCGCGCGGCGACTAATAACCAAGCCCTCGGCCCGCTCCAATTGGCCGGGCCAAACAACAACTCGGCGATTACGTTCCCCGCCGGCTCATCGATCTTGCGCCTGGCCAACAGCAGCGCGCAGCCCTGGGTTTCCAGCGCCATGCTTTACATCACCAACTGGCACGGCTCGGCCTACGGCGGCGGCGCCACGCAGCTATATTTTGGCTCCGATTCCAACGGTCTCACCGCGCAACAAGTGGCGCAAATCCGTTTCAACATCTCTGGGAACCTTTCTCCGGCGGCGATCCTCGCCACCGGCGAAGTGGTCCCGGCCGCCCAACCCGTCCAGTTCTCACGTAACGGTGGGACATTGACTGTGACCTGGCCTGCCGGTTGGGTCCTTCAATCCGCCACCAACGTGATAGGTCCGTACATTGACGTGTCCGGTGCGGCTAGCCCGTGGTCCGTGGGCATGACCAATTCGCAGGAATTCTTCCGGTTGCGCCAGTGACCTGCACTTAATAGCAACGGTACCCCTCGCTGCTTTTTGAGCGCGGGCGTCCACCTGGGCGGCGATGCTTACCAGCTTAGCCAGGAGTGCCCATCCCCGCCACGCCGCCCTCTTCCCGACGTCATCCCAACGTCATCCCAACGTCATCCCGACGTCATCCCGACGTCATCCCACCGTCATCCCACCGTCCTCCCAACGTCCTGCTCCGCCAATGCGCCGATCTCAACACTACACTAATTCCCGGGCGGATTAGGACGTTAGAAGTGTGACCCGCGCCAGCGCACAGGCGGGTGGTGAGGTTGTGGAAGGTTCAGACGGCTTTGAGGCGGATGATGGAGGAGGATTAAGATTAAGATTAAGATTAAGATTAGGAGGGGATGGGGGCTCAGTCGCAGCCTGGCGCCGCAGACGGGCTTGCCACATCGGCTTGCGTCTGGCTCAATGGCCCCACCAAGCTGCTGCTTTGGCGCCATGGCAATCACGGATAAAAATGGCAAGTGTGCCAGTTCCGCACTCCGACTAAGCCTGAGTCTGGGCGCCAGTATCGTGTTCGCCCTCATTGGCCTGTGGTTAGTCCGGACGGTCGCGTCTGCTTCCTGGTTGCGTGCCAACAATGAGGTCGCTGGTAATTATCTCCAAACGCTGGGAACGATTTATGCCGTGCTGCTGGCATTTGTGGTGTTTGTAGTTTGGCAGCAACATAACGAAACCCGCAGCGCGGTAGAAAACGAAGCCAACGAACTGTCGGATCTATATCGCACCCTCGGCGCGTTGCCTGCAGCTCAACTGGCTTTGGACCGCATCCGGGTTTACGCAGCAACCGTCATCAACGAGGAATGGGCTGCGATGGCCCAGGGCGGATGCAGCGCGAAGGCCGACCGGGCCGTGGAAGATATCTGGGCGGCGTTGCAAATTGTGCAGCCCGCTGGTGCGCGCCAGGACGCCCTCTACGGCGAAGCCCTCGCTCGATTCAACGATTTCAGCGATGCCCGGAGCCGTCGGCTCCATTGCAGTCTGCTGCGCTTGCCGCCGAGTTTATGGGGACTGCTGCTGACCAACGGCTTCCTGGTGGTGGGCTCGATGTGGATTTTCGGGCTGGAATCCTTTTCGGCGCACGCGCTGATGACGGTGGCATTGGCCCTCTCGATTGCTTTTATGCTCTTCCTGGTCGCGGATCTCGATAACCCGTTTTGGGGCACTTGGCGCGTCACGCCTGAGTCGTTCGACCGAGCGCTGAAGTTGCCGGATGGGGAGTCGTAGAGCGTGGAGCGGGTGAACGGGAGGGAACGGAGAAGGGGGAAATTTAACCACAGAGAGCACAAAGATCACAAAAAAGGGAATATCCAACATCCAACTTTGAATTCAAAGACCTGGCGGTCGGCCATCTCGGAGCGTTGAGCGGGGAGCGGGGAGCGTGCGAGCTATTCGTTGTGCGGAATACGAATCGTGCTGCCGCCAATGAACTCACGCACGAGGGCGTCGGCGGGGAGCAAGTCGTAGTGCATGAGTTCCGCGCGGCTCACGCCCTCGATTTGGTCCAGCAGGCGCCGCACGCGGTCGTAGCGGATGCGCGCATCGAGGAAACCGCGATAGGGTTGCAGTTCCTCAGGTTTGGGCAGGAGGCTCTCCGGCTCGGAAAAGAAGGCTTTGAGAATCGGCAGATCGAAGGCGAAACCCCCGTCGATGACATGGTCGGCAACGCCGTTCAAAGGAATAATGCTGAAGAGTTCGCCGGCTCGCACGTAGTGCCAGTGCAGTACCGTCAGCAGCGGGCTGTGGTTGCGATGACGGGCATCGCGCAACATGCGCCGCAACAGGCGCACATCGGTGAAATGAGTGCGGCGCTTGTTTGTGCCATCGCCTTCGAGCAGCACGTTTTGGGTTTCAATGTAAACTTTGAACTGGGCCGACGCGTCGATGCCTTCGGTGATGGGCGGATACAAACCGTGCAGGCAGTCCAGCAGCAACACCTGGTCTTTTTCCAGGCGTACTTTACGCGAAGCCAGGCGCCGGCCTTCCTTAAAACTGTAAACGGGTTTGTCGATGGTCTCGCCGGCCAGCAACTGCCGCAGATGCCGGTTGAGCAGTTGGATGTCCATCGCCTCAGGCGTCTCGTAGTTGCGGTCGTTGAGCCAATCGGTTGGATGCTCGACCAGCGCCCAGAAGTAATCGTCAAGGTTGAGCATGAGAAAGCGCAATCCCTGTTGCTCCAGCCGCTGCGTGAGCTTTACGGTAGTGGTCGTTTTGCCGGAGGAGCTCGGCCCGCTGATCCACATCATCCGCAAATTATCGCCGGTGTTGAGGCGGTGGATCATCTTGCCGGCGGCCTCGTCGAGCGACGCCTCGTACCGGGCCAGCGATTCCTCCACCAGCGGCTTGAGCTTGCCCAGGCGTACCAGTTCATTGAGTCCAGCAACGGTGCCGCAGGCGTGCGCGCGGTTCCACGCCAGCGTGCGCTCCATCGAAGCGCGGGGGAAGCCATTGCCGACAAATTGGGCCGCCGTGATGGCGTTCTCGCGCAGCCAGTGCCGTCCCCAGCGGTAACAGGCGTAGGCATCGGCCGTATTCTGAAACCCATAGCTGCGCAAGGCGTGCAGCACTTCGTCCTGGATGGTCTCGATAGTGGGGGGGAAATTGGCAATCAGATGGTGCGGATTGGCGTTGAGACACACGACCACTGTTTCGGCCAGGAACTCCGCAATCTTGTCGTCACTGTTCCAGGCGGCGAAGATCCGCTCGTTGATTTCCGGCAGGTAATCCTGCCCAAAACCACCAATGGACTCGGCCGCCCGCAACAACGCGCGCTGGATGCGGTCGGGATCGAAGTTGACCAGCGCCCGGTTGCGTTTTTGGACTTTGATGATGCGGTTCTGAACAGGCATCCCGGCGAGTTAAGCACTCATGAACGCCAAAGAACAGTACATAAGATTCCGGCGTTCCAGCGCGAGGGGCAGGCTCAGCCTGAAGTCCTTAATTCGTCAGCTTCCGCCGGAGCGCGGACTTTTAGTCCGCAGCAACATCCGAACGGAAAGTCGCTTGGAGAATGTTTTATCGCGTCCGAGTGTTTGGACGTTGCTGCGGACTAAAGTCCGCGCTCCGCGCAGTGGACCAGCGCTTTATACTCTGGTGGTCTCCAACAGTTTGAAGCAATACGTAGCTCAGTACTTGGTGACCTGTTGCGTGAGGCCGCCGTCGATGTAGTACGTGCTGCCGGTGACGTAATCGGCTTCGTTGCTGGCCAGGAACACCGCCACCGAGGCTACTTCTTCCGGTTGGCCGAAGCGGCCCCAGGGAATTTCCTCGAGCGCGGCTTTGCTTGCGGTGGGGTCGTCCAGCACCTTCTGATTGATGGGGGTGGCGATCGCGCCGGGGGCAATGTTGTTCACGTTGATTTTGTAGGGCGCCAGTTCCATTGCCAGGTTGCGCATCATCATCCGGATGGCGCCTTTGGACGCACAGTACGAGGTGTAGCCCGGAAAAGGGATGTCTTCATGCACCGACGAGACAAAGATCAGCTTGCCGCCGGGTCCTTGTCTCACCATTTGGCGCGCGGCGGCTTGGGTCACCAGGAACGCGCCGTACAAATTCACATTGAGCACGCGGTTCCATTCCTCGTCGCTCACCTCGATGAATGGTTTCTTAATCTCGATGCCGGCGTTGTTAATCGTGATATCCAGCCGGCCAAATCTGGCGACGGCCTGCTGAACCATCGCCTCAACCTCTTTGCGCTGGTCCACGTTGGCGGCGATGGCGATAGCGCTTTGGCCACGCTTGACGATAGCGGCTTGCACGTCGGCGCCGTTGTGTTTGCCGCCCGGATGATAGTTGATGACGACGTGGGCCCCCTCCGCCGCGAACCGTTCGGCAATGGCCTGCCCGATGCCGCTGGCCGCACCCGTCACTAAAGCCACTTTGTCTTTCAATCGCATAATCCTCTCCCGGTTTGCTCACCGTTCCCGATTCTGTTCGGGAACCTCCATGAGCTTGAGCGCTGCGCTGACGAAGTCGTTGCCACGCCGCTCCTCTCATTTCCAATCGTCTGAAATCAATGGAAAGTCAATTGTGAGGCCCGGCGCGCGGACTTTAGTCCGCAGCAACATCCGAGCGGAAAGTCGTTTGGAGAATGTTTTTATCGCGCCCGAGTGTTTGGGCGTTGCTGCGGACTAAAGTCCGCGCGCCGCACGGCGGAGCCAGCGCTTTATCGTCTGGTGATCTCCGACAGTTTGAAGCAACAGGGTGCCGCTGTGCCTGGTAAAGCCAATCCTTATGTGCAGGCCTGCGCGGCACTCGTACACACCGCGCCGCAACGCACGCACGCCGATCCCGGCGTGTTGGTGGGGATAGCCGAAAGCCGCTGGCAAATCTTGGATGGCCTCGTCACAGAGAGCTTGGTCGTCAGTGGACAAGCGGCGATATTCATCGATGAATCGCGGCGCCAGTTCCAAATTCATGAGCTGCGGCGTCGCCGCTTGAATTCAGTCCAGGAAATGGTCTTGCCGGATTTGAGCAGTTCTTCGCCCGTTTCGACCAGCGCTTTAGCGGCCTGGTCCAGTTCCTGGCTGCTCAACCCATATTCCTGGGACGCCCAATCTTCCGTTACCTCGACAGGTTGCAATTTAACAATCCGGCCTTTATGAGTGATGCCGATGGACTGGCCGGCGATGGCCTCGTCCAGCCAGCGCGTCATGTTGGCCCGAGCTTGAGTCGGAGAAAGCGTCTTCATAGAGTAAGCTTATCGTCTCCTTAACGGCGCGTCAAGGGCTGCACCGCATCTCTGAAAAGCTCCAACACCTTTCTATGCGCGCTGGCGAAGGCCAGCTTGTCCAACTCGACAAGGCCGAGCCATTGACCCCTGCAGCGTCCCGGCTCACGCGCACCGTCCAACTTTGCCCGAAACACCTCCAGGGTGATGCGGTAACGGGTGATGGCATGCTTGAACGAGCAAAGCGGTTCCAGGCGCGCGGGTGCGAACCCCAGAGCCTGATGTGCCGCCGATTGCAATTGAACCGCACCCAGTTGGTCACGGCCAGGTTCAATCTCGATGTTCGGGAATTCCCACAGGTGGGCATTCACCACTCTGGCAGGCCGTTGGCGGACCAAAAACCGCCCTTGGCATTCGACGACCACTGCCACAAATCGGCGCGACGTCGCCGCGGGACGCTCCCCCAGGTTGGGCAGTTGCATGGTGCGGTTTTGTTTCCAAGCCACACAGCACGCAGTCAGCGGACACCTCTCGCATCCTGGTTGACCCGGCGTGCAGGTGAGCGCGCCCAGTTCCATGAGCGATTGATTGAGTCGCGAGCAGGCGTTCTGGCCCGAAGCTTCCAACTCTGCCGCCTGATGGACAAGTTGGTCCGAAAGAGCCCAGAGCTTTTTTTGAGTGGCTTGCTTGCGCGTGGGCGCGCCGATCCCGAAGACGCGCGTTAAGACTCGAATAACATTGCCGTCGAGAACCGGGCGAGGCTGGTTGAAGGCAATGCTGCAGATGGCGCCGGCGGTGTATGGGCCGATGCCAGGTAAGTTCAGTACCGCAGCATATTCCCTCGGAAACCTGCCGGCATGCTCCTGCATGATTACCTGCGCCGCCGTGTGCATGTTGCGGACGCGGCTGTAATAGCCCAGTCCCTCCCATAATTTATGGAGTTGAGCCGAATCGGCTTGCGCCAGTGCGGCGATACTCGGCAACGCTCGCATCCAGCGCTCCCAATAGGGAATCACGGTTTTGACCTGGGTCTGCTGAAGCATGACTTCAGAAACCCAGATGGCGTAAGGGTCCCGCCCGCGGCGCCACGGTAAATCCCGCGCATTGTGCGCGAACCAATTCAACAGCGGCCGCACCAGTTTCCCATGATTCATTGAGTATGAATCACAGCGTGGGCTGCCATCATCGATAACTCAACCAAAAGAACCTGCTGCCGTTCAGAACAAGCAGGTACGGGACAGGTTCCTGCGCACCTTGGCAGTGGGACGCTGCGGCGCCAGGAAGCGGCGCACTCCACGTTTCACTTCACTTAGGCACGACGCTGATCTTTCCATTGCGCTCCATGGTGGCGCGTTTCACCTGGTCCAGCGACCCGATGTTGCCCTGCAGTCGCAGTTCTTCATATAAATCCGCTTCGGAGATTTTGTGGGCGCGCAGCGCTTTGTGATTGGGCTGACCCTGTTCCACAACCAGGTCTGGGGCGCCCTTGACCAGGTGGCCGAACCAGCCGAAATGAAATGAGAGCAGGGACAACAGCGCATGAAGCAATACCAGGACAAAGCCGCCGGCCAGCGTCGACCATAGCGCCGCCGAACCGTTGATAGCCCTCGCCAGCATCGAGGCCATGATAAAGCCCAGCACGGTGTCGAATGGCGTCAGCCGGGCCATGAACCGGCGATTGGCCACACGCACCATCACCAATGTTGCCAAGAACACGATCACCGCTCGCAAACAAACCTGCACGCTGTCCAGTTCCTTCGGTTCCAATCCGATCCCAAGAAGATTGCTCATAATCACCTCACTTCCTGCAAAGTACTCTCGAAATCGCCGGAGGCTCAATTGGGGACCTGAAAGGGGCATGTTGGGGGTTTTACGGTACTGCCCTCCCAGAACTTGTACCCCAGAACCACCTTACCACTCGTGGGCGGGTCCGAGGGTCCGTCCAACGAAGAGCTTGCCAACAGCGCGGCACGGGAGTACACGGAAGCCAGCAAGCGGGCACAGAACGGATATCTGATATGGCAGCGAGCGGCTTGAGCCAACCAAAGCGACCGGCCAAGGTCCTGGTTGTGGAGGATGAACCTGTAGCAGCGTTGTCGATCCGAACCGTGCTGGTCGCTGACGGGCACACGGTCGAACTTGCTGAAGGGGGGGAAACGGCTTTGGCCTTGTTCGAAGCCGGCCAATACGAGTTGGTGATCACAGATTTTAAGTTGGGCAAAATGGATGGGCTCGAACTGGCTGGTGCCATTAAAGAACGTTCCCCGGCCACTCGCATCATCCTGGTAACCGCTTATGCAGAGAAAATCGGCGGGGCGCTCGGACAGGTCTCCAATATTGATATTGTGTTGAGAAAACCGTTCTCGATCAAGGAACTGCAGGCCGCTGTGGAGAAGGTGCTTTCCGTCGGCGGGGGCGGGGAGCGGGGAGCGTAAAGCGTGGAGCGCCTCGCTGGCGCGGAGCAACCTCTCTTGCAAAATAGCTTAGATTCTAATTCCGTGCGCTCGCCCAGTGCGAGTCGGATTGCCGCATGAACTCCAAGACGATGAAAACGGCCAGCCTCAAGCGGATCTCTCTGGGTGTCTGCATTGGTTTTGTTCTGTTGGGCAGTGTGGTTTGGCTGCTAACCCTCATGCTGGGCAACACGCCCCACTACGTGTATGAGGGGAAATCAATTCGCGCCTGGCAGGCACAACTGAACAGCCAGAATAGCGGCACGAGCAATAATGCGCTCGTGAGCGTTAATAGCCGCGTTATTCCGCAGCTCATCGATGCGATGTTCCATGATACCAACGATTCAAGGCTGAGAGTTACGCTGGTCGGCGCGCTCAACCAACTGCCTGGCGTGCAGATCTATTTCATCGATGCGGGTGGGCGCCGCATGGACGCCGCTCAAATGATCGGTGAATTGGGTCCCGGCGCCACCGCCGCCATCCCGGCTTTGATCCAGGCGGTTAAAGGCACCGATGCCATGGTCCGCGGAGCCGCCCTCGACGCTTTGGGCCAAATCCATGGCGAGCCGGACCGCGTCATTCCGCTGCTTATTACGTACCTCGACGATGAAAACCTGAACGACCAGGCCGCAACCGCGTTAGGCAATTATGGCAGCCTCGCAAAAGCCGCGGTTCCCAAAATCATTCCCATGCTCCAAGCGCCGGACAAGGACGCTCGGGTCGCCGCCGCCGCCGCCCTTAAGCGAATCGATTTTGGCGCCTACACCAATGCGACCATGGCGCAGTCGAATACACTTACCAATCGACTCCAACTGCAACCTTGAGAGGACGTCGAGGACAGGCGCCGAGTGGGGTATCGACCCCATACCAAATGCGCGGTTACCCCATTAATCTTGTGGTGTGCCAGAACAGGCCCTCATCCTCATCGTTGAGGACAATGCCGACGACATTCTGCTGCTGCGCAGGGCGTTTTCGCAGGCTAAAGTCCTTAATCCTATCCATGTCGCCCAAAGCGGCGAGGAGGCAGTTGAGTACCTGACTGGGACAGGCAGGTACCAGAACCGTGTGGAATTCCCGCTGCCATCCCTGGTGCTGCTCGATCTCAAGATGCCAGGCATGGACGGTTTTGACGTTTTAACATGGATTCGGCAGGATCCGAACCTGCGTAGTTTGCGTGTCGTGGTGCTGACTTCTTCGACTGAAATGCGGGACGTGAACCGGGCGTACCAACTCGGCGCCAATTCGTTCCTGGTCAAGCCGGTGGATTTCGAGCGCTTTGTTGAAATCAGCAATGCACTCCACGGGTATTGGCTCTGGATGGATAAGCCGCCCGAGGTCTGCCGCGCACCGCGCCGCACCGAAGCGACACGCAAGCCTCGGCTTGCTCCATAATTCGTGTAGTTACTGAGGAGGCTTTGCAATAAAGCCGTGATAAAGCCCCATGTAGTAGGGCAACAGGAAAACCGTCCCGGCAGCCAACTCTTCGCCATTGCCGTCGTAATCGAGTTGCCAGGGATCGGTATTCCAATGATTGAAATGCCGGTTCTCGACGGGCAGCACCTTGCCCCCAGTGACGTAGCCGCGTGCCGGCTCACCGCGCGGGTCGGTTAAATCAATAGCCTGGCTTCTCGGCAGACGCACGACATCCAAGCGATGGCTGTTGCGGCAGGCCCAATTGAGCCGGTCCAAAGGAAAACCACGCAAGGTCCCCAGCGAATCATCGAGCCAACCTGGCCAGGGAGGGAACGACGGCTCGTTGGTAATTCCTGCGGAGCTTACGACGCAGGCGGCATAAATGAAATTGAATAAGGGGCACATCTCTGGCTGTTCGTTGGCCCAGTAGCCGTAAAAAGATGGGCGAAGTGCGGCCTTCAATTGTGCGTCGGTCGAGCAGTGATACAGCCCGTAATAATCCAGGAAAGCCATTTCGTCGTCCGACTGGTTGCCCGAGCCAGGACCATCCTCGACTTTCGGATAGCAGGCGTTCTGGCCATAGCCGTGCTGCTCGATGAGTTGGCGCGCCGCGGCGGTATATTTTGCCTCCCCCGTGACGTGCGCGGCCGCTGCGAGATAGGTCAGCAGACTCAGCGAGTTGAGGCCGCGCTCGACCTGCCATTGGGGAGCGAAGTTGAGCCGTTGCGGGTCGAATACGGCCCAGCGGGTGGGTGTCCCGTCGTGATCCACCAGGCAATCGTCGTGCGCGAGCAAGTGGTCCATGAGGTCGCGCACGACTTCGCGCACGCGCTCCTGCTCGGCGGGCGTATCGGCGCACAGATCAAAATAGAGCGGATAAAAGAAAAAGTGGCCGTCCAGTTCATCGCTGCTGGTATCTGATTTCCAGAACCATTTGCCATCGGCGCTGCGAGGCCAGCGCGGCGCGTACACCTTCCAAAGGGGATCGTGCAAGTGCTCCTCACGGTCGCTTTCGAGCTGGCCGATGTTGGGGTCAGGCCACTCGACCGGACGAATGGAGCGGGCGACAAACCCTTTGGGTGGCGCATTCGAGCAGCCTTGGGTCACTTTTTGCAAGAAGCGCAGCGCCTCGAAGGCCTGTCGGGCGCGGGCCTTTGCTTTCGGGTCATGCGTGGCGGCGAAGGCGAAACATTCCCCGGCGCCGTACATCGAGGTCCACATGCCATCATTGTCTGAGTCCTGCGGGTCCGCGCTGGTCTTATCGGCTCTGCGGCGCAAGGCAGCTTCGGCGACAAATCCATACCGGGTGCGCTTAACGTAGCGTGCGATTTCCTCTTCGTAGAACTCAGCTTTGGCGGCCAGGGTCATGGCCCGGCGCTCGACCCAACCAATTCCCTTTGCGGTTGCGAACCATGCGGTCCCGCCTCCATCCACAGCCGCTTGCACCACATCATCCACCGGCAGCCAACCCGGACCCTGGCGATAGTGCCAGCCAGAGTCATCGAACCGGATCACTCCCAGGTGGGTCGTGAACCAAACCTCGCCTCGCGGGCCGGCCGCAAACGAGGTGAAATCGTTCCAAGGCAGACCATCTTTGCCTTCGTAGAAGCGCCAACCGGCGGCGGTTTGGCAGCCCACTCCGGCCCGGCTGCCAAACCATAATTGCCCCGCGCTATCAAACCCCGCCGCGGTTACCTCCCCCACGGCCCAGGCCCGCCCGCCAGTGTCCAGGACCGGCACGCGTTCCCAATGGCCTTCCTCGAACACCCTCAGGCCGCCGCTGGACGCCGCGTACACTTTGCCCGCGGGTGAGAGCGCAAGCTGTCGTAATTCGAAATCCGCCGGCCAATTCAACGATATAGCCGGTCCTGAGCCGGCCAGCTCGAAGCAGGCATGCGCGGTGGCGACCCAGGTCGTGGCGCCCCGGCGCATTACCTGGCGAACCTCACGCCAGGGCAAAGCCACCTGGGCGCGCAAATTCTGATTGCCAGGGAAAACGAAACTTTCATCAGCCGCCTGAACGAGCGAATGGTTCACGCGCCAGGTTCCGTTGCTAACTTCGTACCACGCTCCGCCGGCGAACGCGCGGCAGGTCCCCTCCGCGAGGCATTCGATCAACTGGACTCGCCCAGTGGGCGCGCCATCCGCCTGCGTGAACGCGCGGGCAATTTCCTGCAAAAACTCCTGTGGCGCGGGCCCGACGGCTAAGCTCGGAGCCGCACAGGCAACCGGCACATGCGCGGCCGGCGCTAAGCACAAGACGAGTGCCAAACGAAGTGGAGGCGACATGAGCCGACGTTAAGCCTCTTTGAGCTGGCAATCAATAGTCAGACACGGCAGTGCGGGCTTGGAAGGCTGCCTTCACTGTCACGGCTGCACTTGCAGCCGATAAAACCAAGGCGCCGCCGTGGCGTTTGTCACCGCGTAGGTCATAGTTTGGCTATTCGTTGGCTGGAGCCAGCCGGTGAGGGGCGACCATGAAACCAGGTTGCTCGACGTGCTGAGTTGGTATAAGCGGTCGGCCACCACCGGCCACTGCAATTGCACCGCCCGCGTGCCCAGGGACTTCTCGCTGGTAAACCCAAAGACCGCGGCGGGGTTGGTGGGGTTGATGCCGGCGATGAACTTGGCGTAGTCGCTCATCCCATTGTGATCGGTATCCGTCGTCATGGTGCGATTGGTCGAGACCTCGCCGAAATAGTAAAGTTCCCACGCGTCGGAGATGCCGTTGTGGTTGGCATCAAGGAACGTGTAATTGCCGTTGAAATTGAGCGTTGCGCCCGCGCTCAGCGTGTTCGTCTGCCCCGGAGGGGTGATGTAAAACGGCACCGCGCTAAACTGCACCACGTACTGGCCTGGCGCGTTGCTGATGCTGGCTGAGGTTGCGATACCCGATTGCAGCGGCGCCAAACCCAGGGGCGACAGCGAGGAAAGCGACCACGTGCCCTGCCCAAGATTCTTGCGGATATTGATAGTGCCGCCGGCGGCCACGCCCGTGATGCGGATGTCGTCAATCGTCCAGCCATACATCGTGTCGCCGATCGGCACGCCTTCGTAATAGAACACCACCTGGATAGTTTGGCCGACGAAAGGTGTTAAATCGACCATCTCCTGTTGCCAGGCGGGCGCGGCCGCGCCGGCAAAATCCTCGACCATCGGCAGGTTGCCTGGCGGCGTGCTGCTGTTGGTGCTGACGTAAATGATGCCGTCTTCATAATACAGGCCGAAGGTGGGGTCCACCCGGCTGAAGTCATACACATCCCAGAACGTCAGTGTGGCGGATTGAAAGCCGGTCAAGTCGATCACAGGCGCATAGAGATAACTGCTGGCGAGGGTGAAATTCTGGTTGCCGTCAAGGTCGCTGCCCCAGGCATTGCTGCCGGAATAGGCGCTGGTGACCAGACCGTTATTGGGCGTGCCCAGCGCCCAGTTTTGGTCGGACCCGTTGACCGGGTCCGGAACGACGGACCAGCCGGTCGCGCCGGTTTCGAGGTTATCGAACCAGGGCGGGGTAGGGGCCCGTTGAGTCTGGAAGGTGTACATCGCGCCGTTGTTATTATCGATGGTGGTATTGCCCGCCTGATCGCGGCTGACGACCTGGTAATAATATACCCGGTTCGCGGACAAACCACTGACAGTAACGGTATGATTCGTCACCAGCGCGGCGACATACGCCGAACGGTCTGGCAGCATCGACTCGCCGTATTGCACGGAAGAATCTGCCGGTTTGGAGGTGAGCCACGTAACGCGCGCATCATAATAATCCGAAGCAGCGGCGACCTGCGAAATGACCGGCGGGACGGTATCAATGGTGGCGGTGGCAGTAGCATTGTGCCCGGCGGCTGCGTCGAAATATGTGGCAGTGAGCGTATCGCGATTCTGAACCTGCAATTGGTTCGTACCCGCAGGCCCGGCGACCAAATTGAGAGTGCCCTTGAACAGACCGGGGTGGGTCATTTCGGATACGGTGACCGTGACGACATTGGTTCGCGAACTGGCGCTGAAACTGATTTGCGCCTGTCCGGAGCCGGCCAAAGCAGAATCGCCCAACTCGACGGTGAGCAGATCATTGGTCGTATAAGCCGTGTTATCCAGCAGGACCACCGCCTTGCCGTTTGCGCCCGGGGCCAGGAACGCAACAACGTTTTGCATCAGGCTGGAAGCGTTGCTGGGAGCGGGGCCGTTGGTCGGGATCGCGTCAAAGGGGAACGAGAAGAAAACGACGCGTCCGGGGCTGTCCACGCCGAAGTTTGGATAAGACATGCCGCAGGGTTTGCCCGATGCCGACTCGAACGTCACTGCTCTCGCAGCCGCTGACGGAGTGAACGTGTCGGAAAAATCCGGCCCATAGACTTCGCCCAGACCCAAATCGAAACTGGGATAATTGCTGTAGTCGAGGGTCACATAGGCGCCGTCGGCCAGGGCGGCGGGAGCGCCCAAAAATGACGGCACGCCAAAATCCTCATCGCAATCCGAGCAGGGCGCCGGCGGGTCGGGATTCTGTATGAAACCGGCCACCTGCAGCACATTGCGCCGGAACGGCACATCGCCTAATTGCGACAACACACCCATCGAAGCCATGAAAAACGAGCCGCCGCCGTTCAGGTAACTCTGAATCATAAACTGCTGGCCGGCGCTCAGCGTATTATTCGTGGCAGAAGGGTCAGGCAGCCCGTAAGAATCGACGCCGTAGTTCACCTGATCATCCGTGAGGCGCCAAATCACCACCGGGAACGGCTGCAGGTCCGCCAACTGCGGCGAGCCACGGTCGATCACTTTCCAAAATCCGAAACTGATCCCGGCCGACGCCAGCACGTTGGTGTAGGCGCTGTCGGGGATCACGGTCGAACCGTTGGACGATTCGGCGGCAGTATCGTACGCATCGACCACCAGCACCGTCGGCGTGGCGATGCCAATAAAACTGAAATCGGCGCCGCCGTTGTTATTGCTGCCGACGTTCCCCGCCGCATCCGCGGAAAGAATCACGTAATAATAGGTCGCGCCGACCACGAGACGAGTCAGCTTGACCTCATGGCTGGTCACCAGCGCCAGGTTGGTCACACCCAGGTTCAGATTCGCGCGGTTGGTGCCATACACCACGATCGACGTGGCAGGTTGAGTCGTTTGCCAGGTGACAGTCAGCACCCCCACGTCGCTACCCGCGCTGACAGCGCTGATTGTTGGCGGCACCAGGTCACCCACCGCGCTGGCCCGGCGCCGGACTCCGCCCGCATCGACATAATCAGCCTCCAACAAGTCACCATTGGCAATTTGAATTTGCCCTGCCCCAGCCGCGCCGGTCACCGTGGCGACCGAGCCGGTGAACGCCCCATAGCCGCCCGCGGCCAGCAACACTTCGCTGACGGATCGCTGCGCAGTCAAATTGCTGACCACGACACTGAGGCTGTTGCTCAAAATGCGAGCGGCATCGAACACCTCGATGCCGATAGTGCTCGGCGCGGTGTAGCTCGGGCGGTCCAGCAGGATAGAGCCGGTGCCCGGCCTGATCAGGTCGGCTGAAGAAACTAGCGCGAAATCCTGGTCGATTGCCGGCGTGTTGGTCAGCGCGTCCTGGACGATGTGGCTGCCGCGCACCCGGATTAAATAATCACCCGGCGCGGGTTGCGAGAGCAGGACGCCTTCAACGTTGTTAATCCGGTCAGGCGTCGGCGGATTGGGAACGGATTCACCGGCGCCGAACTGGTTGCCGCGATAGAGGGTCCCATCGGGAGCGACGACTTCCAGGTCCAGGTCGTTGACCAACGCGGCCTGCGCACCGGGAAACCCCGGCACGTCGGTGTAGGCTAGCGTCACTTTGAGCGGTTCGTTCGTGCTCTGCACAAATACGTGCTGCGAGTACACCTGCCCGTTGGTTAGCGGCACGGCCTGGTCGAGATATTGGTAAAAGCGCGGAGCGGTGTTGACATTTGATACGACAATATTGGTCAGGTTGATCCGCCCCCAGCCCTCGTCATTATTGGGCACGGGGCCGGGCCCGCCATTAGCCTCATCCAGTTCGTCAGCCGAATTGATCAACGCTGCTTTGACCAGGGCAGGGGAGGGCGTCGCGTTGTTGTGGGTATTTTGATAAAACTGCACGAACACTGCGGCCGCACCTGCCGCGTGCGGCCCCGACATGCTGGTCCCGCCCATGTACACGTAAAAATTATCGATCGGCGACCATGCGATGGACGCTTCGTTCGGCGCCGCCGCCGACGCCGCCGAGGCAATCCAGGTGCCGGGCGCGACGAGGTCCGGCTTAATTCGGCCGTCGGCGCATGGACCGCGACTGGAGAAATCGGCCATTGTATCCGGGCCATCGGCGTAGAGACCGTAAGTCATCGCCAGAGTGCCCGCCTGGTTTTCAGATGCCCCGGTCGCGATGACGTTCTTGCCCGTTGCCGGGCTGTCGAGAGTCTGCGAGTCCGGTCCCGCGTTCCCGGCGGAGAACTCGAGGATGTACGGCTGGTCGCCCGGGGTGCCGGGGTCGGCGTCGCGCACCAACTCGTCGAATTGCGCCGCATCCGTATCATAATCGCCCTGCACATCGCTGCCCCAACTGTTCGACGCGACCTTCGCTCCGTGACGAACAGCGTCCGTTGTGAGCGTCTCGTCACTCGGGAAGGGGCTGACCTCGTTGGCATTGCTGTCGAAAATACGTTCGATAAAGAGCGTCGCGGCCGATGCGACGCCCAGGCCATAGAAGGCGCCGGTGTTGGTGTCGGTTTCGCCGGTAGCCGCGTTGCCGGCGACGATGCCGGCGCAATGAGTGCCATGGCCATAACCGTCGGAGCCGTCGGTCAACGCGCCATAATACTGGAACCCCGAGACGCGCCCGCGCAAATCCGGGTGCATCGTATTGGTATTGCCCGAATCCAGTCCAGTATCGGCGACGCAAACAGTGACATTAGTGCCCGTGAATCCCATTTGCTGCGTCAGCGTCGGCGTGGCAACCCGGCCGTCATCGCCGCCGACGATCTTTGCAGCCGCTTCATCGACCAGCCTCCGCTTCGGCGCGTTTTCGATCCATAACACCGCGCTGGCAGCGGCCAATGCCTCGAGCTGTTTCGGCGGCAAAAGCCCGCGTAAAATCGTCCCTTGCCGCAGGTGGCTCTCGGAATGAACCGCGCTGAGCAGCGACCGCACCCCTTGGATGTCAGACGCGGCAGCCCGCGGCGCGAGCAGGATGCTCACTGCGAGGTCCTGATTATTTGTCGCGGCCTGGGCCAGCGCAGCCAGGCGCGGGTGAATTTTATAGCCGGGTTGGTACGGCCCGAACCATCGCACAAAGGGCATCCCGGCCAAAGTGTCTGGCGCGACCTGGCTAAGCCGCGCAACAAACGCATTGTCGGGCACGTATTTTACCAGGTCCACACCCGCCGCGCGCAGTTCGGCCCGCCGCACCGCATCCGGGGGAGTAGTCAACTGAACCAGAAAGAGGCCAGAGAGCGGAGTTGCGGCCTGCAAATGGGCGGTCATTGCCTGACGTTGTGAAGCGGAAGCCGGATCGATGACCTCGTTGCGAAGCCGGATGCTTTGGCCAAGGGCCCCAGCGCATGAAAACACGGCCAGCAGCAACAGGGCCAACAACCTGCCGCTGGTTCGCCAAAAACAATCAGCCATTGTAAAACAATACTCCCTCGGGCGACTTCCAACAAGCGGGAAGAATACGTTTGTATCTGCCAAATTTGTTGAATGACATTGCCCGGCGGCTTTGTTACTTTTCCGGCCCTATGACACTGGACGACTTTTTACTCGAAGCCGAAGACAAAATGAGCAAGACCGAACAGGTCGTCATTAGCGAGTTTGCCGGCGTGCGCACCGGCAAAGCCTCCCCCGCCTTGGTCGAAAATCTCCTGGTCGAAGTTTATGGCTCGCAAATGCGCGTGCGTGAATTGGCCGGCATCACGACGCCGGAACCTCGCACGCTGGCGATTCAGCCTTGGGATGCCAACTCGCTGCACCCCATCGAGAAGGCAATCCAGAAAAGCAACCTCGGGCTGACCCCCTCGGTCCAGGGCCGGCTCATTCGCATCTTTTTCCCCGAGCTCAGCGAGGAACGGCGGCAGGAATTCGTCAAAATCATCCGCAAGATGGCTGAGGACGGCCGGGTCGCTATCCGCCACGTCCGCCGCGATGCCATGGAGCAGTTAAAGAAGCACGCCCACGATAGCGGTGTCACCGAGGACGATGTCAAGCACACCGAAAAAGAGCTGCAAAAACTCACCGACGAGTACATCGCCAAGATCGATCAACACGTCGCGACCAAGGAAAAAGAAATCATGACCGTTTGACGGCGCGCGGACTTTCAGTCTGCAGCAATCCTCAAACGTGCCGTCGCTGCCGGCGCGCCGTTGGATGTTTGTGCATTGCTGCGGACTAAAAGTCCGCAGCTCCGGGGTTGCCCGCGGTCCCCGGCAGGGTACACTCAGAAGGTGATTCGGAACGTTATTTTCGATTGGTCGGGCACGCTGGTAGATGATTTGCCGGCGGTGTGGGAGGCGACTAATTACGTCCTGACGCAGGCGGAGCGCGCGGAATTGACGCTCGAGCAGTTTCGCGCTGAGTTCTGCCTGCCCTTTACGCTCTTCTACGATCGGCATGTGCCCCACGTGCCGCTGCCCCAACTCGAAACCTGGTTCCACAGCCGCTTCCGCCAGGTCCAGGGCTCCGTTTGCGAGTTGCCGCATGCCCGCGAGTTCCTGGAATTTTGCCGCGCCCGCAAGCTGCGCACCTTTCTGCTCAGCACCGTGCATCGCGAGCATTTCGCCGTGCAGGCCCGCGCGACCGGGTTTGCTGAGTACCTGGAAAAGCCCTACCTGAACGTCTGGGACAAACGGCAAAAAATTCATGAAATCCTCCAGGAGAATAACCTCGTTCCCGGGGAGACGCTGTTCGTCGGCGATATGCAGCATGACATCGAGACGGCCAAGCACGGCGGTGTGCGTTCGTGCGCTGTGCTGACAGGCTATAACACGCTGAGCCAGCTCCGCGCCGCCGAGCCGGACCTGATCGTCGAACATCTAGGCGAACTGAAGGAAGTGCTGGAGAGCACCGACCTCGATCTCAGCCGGCCTGCGGAAGGCGCGCTATCTCCGCGCCCGATCGTGACGGTGGGAGGCCTCATTCTTGATCAGGACGACCGTGTGCTGATGATTCGCACACACAAATGGTCCAATTTATGGGGCATTCCCGGCGGCAAAATCAAGTGGGGCGAAGCGGCCACCGACGCACTGCACCGCGAAATTCTGGAGGAAACCGGCTTGGCGGTGCGCGACGTCCAATTCGTGCTCGTCCAGGATTGCATTCATTCGAAAGAATTTTATCGCGACGCGCACTTTGTTCTGCTCAACTACACCTGCCGGTGCGGAGCCAACCCGGTGGTGAGGTTGAATGATGAAGCCCGGGAATTCCGGTGGCTGACAACCCAGGCCGCCCTGGCGCTGCCCTTAAATCAGCCCACGCGCACGCTGTTGCTGGCCGTCGCCACCGCCGTCGCCGCCGTGGCTTAATTACATTAGACTATGTCGCGAATTACCATTGTGGATTTGGAAGTGCATTACTGCACCGGTATTACCGATGAGGAGCGGGCCAAACCCCAGCGCTTGCTCTTAACGGTGGATATGAAGTTTGATTTCACCACAGCTTCCATCACCGACCGGATCGAAAAGACCATCAACTACCAGGCCGTAGCGGAGGACCTGTTAAAATTCGGTGATGACCGCAGCTGGAAGCTAATCGAGAAACTCGTGGCAAACATCGCCGATATGATTCTCACCCGGTACAAAGCCGAATCCGTGCTCGTCGAGGTGAAGAAGTTCGCGGTCCCGCAGGCGAGATACGTCGCCGTGAGTTTGACACGCGCGCGCGGGCGGTGAGCCATCAATGATCAGCCGGCAACCCCTTTTCGCGCCGGTTGGTTCTGCGCATCGGCGGCTCAGTCTGCCTTGGCCGAGAGGTTTTGACCACCTGCACGCAGGCGCAAACCAGCCCAACCGCGATACCAGCCAGGCTGACATACAGCGCGAGCAAGGGGGGGCGGAAGCGGAACTCAACGATGTGGGAGCCTGCGGGAACAAAAACACCCTGCATCAGATAATTGCAGCGCAACAATTGCGCTGGGTGGCCATCGAGACGGACCCGCCAGTTGGGGTCAAAGCGGTTATTCAACAGCAGCACCGAAGGCTGCTCCGCCCGGGTGCGAAGCACGACCTCTCTTGGCGCATAACTTTCGAAGTGCACATCTTGCGAGAGCTGGTTTGTGCCTGGGCTGGGCAGCAAGCCGCCAGGTGGGCTGGTCACCAGGACATCCTGCTCGGGCGCGAAGGTCGGCTCGGTCAATTGCTTCAGCGCGGCCGCCTGGGTTGCAGCAAGTTCCCAGCGGGCGTACAAGGACGCGCGCGGCAGCGCCCCGGTGAATTCATACAAGGCAAAGCGGCCATCGGCTCTCGGCGTGACGGTGAGGTCTTCCAGGCGCTTGGGAGCTTTGATCCCGGGCTTGGCGACAAAATCGAAGCGGTCAACCACCCGAAAGCGCTTTTGAACGGGATCCACTCTGCGATTCAAAAAACCCTCCAAGGCCGCCAGCCCAATGACGTAGCGGGCATTGGTAAGCTCCCAGCGCCGTGGCAGCAACCGGCTCATTTCAGCGGCACTTTTTGGACTAAAGGCCGCATCAAAGTCCGCCAGGTCTTCCGGCTGGCGCGCCATTTGCGCGATCTCGATGGATTGGATATTGTAATAAGGAAACAACCGCTCGATAAGCTCGATATCGTAATACTGCCGAATCTGTCCTTCGAACTTGCCAAGCGACTCGGGCAAACGAAAATCCTCACTGAACCACGACGCTTCGAACCATGACGGTAAGACAGTGACACGCTGCTGCCAGGAATGCGGACGGAGCCGGTCCACCAGGGGGTTAGTGGCGTATTCCTTCACATAATTCTGATAAGTAATCCATGGGAGATCGGCTCGCACTAAATCCGCCACCACAACGACGCCCAGCAGCCAGATGCCCCATCGGGCCCGCTGGCAGCTAAAGAACCCTCTGAAGGCCAGCGTCAGCAGCGCCAGCGTCAATCCCAGGAACAGCATGAACCAACCGACCTGCTGTACGCTGAACGCGGAAATTTGTTCAGCAATCGCACCGGGAAAATCCACATACTCGAGGTAACGCTCCAATTTCGGTTGCTGCTGTGCATAAGCCCACCACCCGATACCGGCGGCCAGCCAGACCAACAATGTGCCAGCAAGCCAGCGCCGATCAAACCGACTAAGTTGCCCTCCCAGTGCCGGTGAGGTAGCTCGATTCCGGCCGCGGGGCGGCGGGGCTTGGGGACGTTCCCCTTTGGGCCGGACCAAGTACCCTCGACCGAGCGCGTCTATCCCGTAAGCAAATAAAACCACCAAAGCGAAACTCAGCGGATACAGAAATTTAACCGGATTCCGCATGCTCGAGAAGAACGGGAATCTGAACAGCAGCCGGTAAAAGGGAGCAAACCTGCCAAAGGCCAGCAGCAACGAAATGAGGCCGCCGGCGGACCAAAACCAAATCCAGCGGCATTGGGCCAAACTGAAAGGCGAATCACGCCGACGCCATGCTTGGGCCGCGGCCCACAGTGCAAGCAGCACCACCGGGATTCCCGCATAGAATCCGCCCCCGACATACCTTTTGTACCCCGCAGGCGGTTCCCCAGGTTTGCCCTCCCGGTAGTAATCGGCCATCGCCGGGGCGCGGCCGATCCTGCCCCAATAATTTGCCCCATCACCGGAATCCATCCGATAGCCGAACAGGCCGGGCACGACCAGGCTGAGGGTTTCGGTTTTGGGCATGCTCCATTGAGTGATCCAATCCCAGCGAGCATTCCGCTCGTCCGCCCCCGACACCGGGGCGGCGATCCCTTGCACCTGCGTGCTCACCAGCACCGTCACTGCCTGAGCCGCAATCACCCCCGCGAATGAGGCTGTGACAACCAGCCGGCCAGCGGTTAAGCCCAGCCCGCGCAAACGCAGCCCTTGTTCCGCCCAGGGCTGGTACAGAACCCAAACCGCAAGGCACAAACTGAACAGCGCTCCAATGTCCGCCCCTTCGCTGACCGCTATCCCCACCGCGAACCCTGCCAGCAGCGTTTGCACCCAACTTCGCGCCCCGGCAGTTCCGACCAGCGCGGCCAAAGCCAGAAAAATCATCGCCGCGGTCAACGGGTGTGAGGCGACCCCCCAGCATGCAGCGGAGAAAAAGCTCGAATTGAGCATCGCCACCAAGCCGCCCAACACACACGCGGCGGGCGCCAGCTTCAGCCGTCGGAAAAATGTCCACGCCGATACTCCGAGGATCAGCAAAGCCAATGGAGCGTAGAACTTGGAAAATCCGACTGGCCCGAGCAGCAGCCGCAAGCCGCTGCTGATGTTGGGCAACGCGCCACCTTCACGAATACCCATGACATTAAGGTCCTGCCAGGCGCCGCTGAAAATATCCGGCAGCCGATGACATTGCGACACCAGCCGCCCCAACGGTCCATCATTGGAAAACAGCACCTGGCCCGGAAAAAAGCTCTTGTGGAATAATAGCGCCAGAAGTGCTCCGGCCAGTACAGCCCCAACGACGGCCTTCCGGCCAGCACGGCTCTCGGTCGAGAGCGCTGTTTTTGCCTCCATCGCTTATTTGCTCCAGTGCGTCAGGTCGCGTCCCAAAAGCCGGCCAAGCTGATCATTATCAAAGGCAAAATCGGCTTTCAACCGCGCCCGCAAATCCGGTTCAAGCGGCGGCCGTTTGGCTACCCGGGCATTACAGTGCCATAAGGCCGCTTCGGTGCGGCGCAACGCTCCAAAAACTTTCCGGGGCAGCCAGGGCCGCATGCCGACACAACTCGAACGGAGCCATGGATCAGCCATTACCCGTTGCAACAGACGGCTTCTAACATATTTATTAGGATTAACAATCCTGAACTGCTGGTCCAGACCGCGCGGCGTGACTCCCAGGAACTCCAGGGTCTCCCGCCAGGCCAACACCGGGTTGGCGGCGAAATCATCGTAGATGATGACCTTTACCTGCTCGCGGCCGAACAACTCGAAATACCGGCGCACCTGCTCGGCATACCTCGCCGTCTCACGATAGACCAGACCTTTGAGGAAGTACGCCGTCCTGCGGGCACCGCGCCCCGCGCGCCGTTGCTCCTCGGCGGCTAGCGCCTCGCGGAACGTTGGCAGGTGCTCGTTTGCATCAAACAGGAACTGGTAATACAATGAATAAATCATCTCCGCCGGCTCGCGCAGCATGATCAGAATGCGCGCCTGGGGGTTGAACGCCTTAATCTCAGCAGCCGCTTGCTTCGAGTAGAGATACCAGACCGAGGCCTCCCCGGCGCTCCGTGCACCATTGGCCTGTTCAAACTCAGTTAAGTACGTCTCCTGGTCGCACCGGGGAAGCCGCGCGCCGAACTCCAGGTCCGCTCCGAAGAGGTGCATCTCTTTGCGCGCCATGAAAATCTCGGGATGGCTCGATAGGTAATGCGTCATCGCTGTCGTGCCGGACTTTGGCGCGCCAATGATGAAAAAATCCGGCCGCCGCTGCAAACGTCCCGGCCGAGTCGTTGCTGCGGGTGTCGTGAACACATCCTCATGCGCCGAGCGCGCCGGAAGCGCCGTGCTCGAATCAGTTGACGGGCGCGCGCCGGCCACATCCATAAGCTGCTTCTTGAGCGCCTGCCGCATCGGTCTAGCTTAGCTAAGACCGTGCCACCGGCCGGATCAGGTCGGGCCCGGCCGCGCGGCCTAAACCGGCGATGAAGCGGATGCCTCGGTAAAACCGGCCGAATTTCCGAATTAAGCTGCGATTTAGCCACTGAGGCGCGGTTGAAAGGGCCTTGGCGATGGCCTTTCACGTGCTCATTCTCTTTGCTCTCCCGGTAACTTGGTTAGCGCTCGTATGTCTCTGGCGGAGCCCGATTTTAGCGAATTAAGTCCGCCGCTATGCGCAATCGCCGGAACGGTTTTGGAATCGAGGGCTATCTGCGATTCGATTTAGCGGCGGGCTTCGCTCGTGCGCAACGCCGGCGGCAGCGGATCAAACATCTTGAGGGTCAGCCCGCTCGTCGTGGCGCTGCCTCCATAAACGCTGAAGTAGAAATACTTCGCCACGGCGTCAAATGAAGGCAGCAGCGAGAAATCGGCCCATTGCTTGAGAATCGCTGCGGGACCAGTCAACCCGATACCGCTGGTGCTGACGTTTACAGAAATATTAGCGCCGCCGGTGTTGGTCGAAGCAGGCTGTTTCCGGAGTTGCTCGAACATGACGCGCGTGGTCTCGGCATCGTTCTCGTATCCAAACAAGCTCGTGCCTGGGCCGGTGACCTTCTGCATCGCATCGGCCAGGCCAGGCGTCTCCCGCAACGGCTTGGGCGGGTTCTCGCTGCTGCGCAGATACTCCTCCAGCAGGGCCACGTCAGTCGAAACGGCCAGGTACCGCCCGCTGCCAGCATAACTGAGCGACGTCGCCGGCACAGGGCCGGCACCTCCGCTCATCGGCATGCCCATCCCACCAATCCGCACCGTGTAAATCTTGCGTCCCAGAAACTCGCGTTCCGCTGGCGCCGCGCCCGCCTGCTCGACAAATACCAGAATGCTCTTCAAGGACGCGGCCAGTTGCTCTGGGTTCGGCGACCCGAGCAAAAACAGCCCAGGCCCGCTGCCGTCGGCCCCGCCGCCACCCCGCGGAGCCTTTTCGTAACTGACAATGTCATTGCCCAGATTGCCAATCAGATTCTTCCGAATGTCAAAGGAGGGGTCTTTGTCCTTCGCGTTCGCATCCGCCGAATCGAGCATGAAATTCAGCGCGCTGACCGCTTGCGGCGAAATGTCACTGAGCATCGTCTGGACGGTCGCCCAGCTTTTCTGCGCATCGAGCCGCCAGCGTTGAAATTTAACGGCATCCGCCGGCACAAATGCCGGTGCCACCGTTTCCTGCGGCTCACCCGCGAGAATCTTGAATAGTCCCTGGCGGGTGCTATCCGGGACGGCGAAAAACACCTGCACCGATTCCCCTTCAGGCGCATCCTGAAGAGTCAACGCGACGGTCTTCAACGACCCGAGGCCAAGTGCCGCTATCACCTTTTCCGGTTTGAGGTCAAATGGGTTGGGCGCATCGGGGTTGTCCTTTTTCTGTGCCGCCTCTTTGAGGAGCAAATCGACTAAGGACTTGGCATTGACCCAGGCGTAAAAGGGCGCGTCGCGGAACAGCGCCTGTTGATTGGCCTGATAGGCATCGACGTCGGCCAGCGCAGGCAATGACGACCCATTTAAATGCGCGACGACCTTCTCCACAGCGGATAGCCCATTGCCGACGATCAGCAGCGACTCGACCTGGCCGACCACCACTTCGGTTTTGGGCGCCGGCTTGGACGCTTGTTTATCATCTCCTAATTCCTGCACCTCAGGCGATTTGGGAAAGAATTTCTGCCACGTTTTCGGCACGTCGTTGGTCGAGAGCGGATAAATCGAGAACTCCACATCTCGAACCTTTTCGGTGCGGAGTGGCCGGCCTGCTTCGGTCCATTTTTTGCGCAACTCGGCCAGATTTTTCCGCAGCAACCCGGCTTGGTCTTTTGTATCGATGAGCAGCAGCAGGCCGGGTTCTTGCCCCGGGTCGCCCCCCCACCCGTTTTTGGTCACCGCAAACGTCACTTGCCCTTGCAACAAATCGAAATAGCTCTTGAACTTCAGGCCCAGCTCGCTTTCGAGCGGTTGCACGAATTCCGTCTGCCAGTTGTCCATGAATTTTTCACGGAACGGGCGCATCGCCGGATCTTGCCAACACTGCACCTGGGGCAGCCGCTGGCAGGCCTGCTTGAGCTTGCTGAAATCCGGCGCAGTCACCAGCACCAGCGTATCGTCCGGCAGCAGCTTTTCCGCTGCCGGCACAACGCCCCGGGCGGGCATCGCCAAGGCGCACGCTGCGACCGCGATGAAGAACACACCCCCCCAATTGAGCTTGCGCGATGTTCCCCTCAAGCAGCATTGGGTGACACCAGCGCGCCAGCGTCCTGGACTGCGCCAGCCCTCTGGCGCTTTCGGCCCAAGCTCCTGTTTCCCAAAGCGCCAGAGGGCTGGCGCAGTCCACAACCTCGCGGCCGGGCAAAACGCGTTCGACAGAGGGGCAGGGGTGAGGGGCCGGTGCGGTCGAGTTCTTGCAAGTTTCATTTGAAAGGTGAGATCCGATCTAATGGCGCCATCATTCCGCGGCGGTTTTGCGAACCCGGCTCGGCGGGTCCAGGTACCGGTACGGGTTGCTCGGGTTATCGTTCGCATAGACGAACGCATCTCGGTGCTCGAGGAAATATTTTACCGACTCGATCGGAATCGCAAACCCCAGGCCCTCGCCGAAAGTGATCTTCATATTCGTAATCCC
This sequence comes from Verrucomicrobiia bacterium, assembly GCA_035934555.1. GTDB lineage: Bacteria > Verrucomicrobiota > Verrucomicrobiia > Limisphaerales > UBA8199 > DASYXT01. Next base: position 109,187 of record DASYXT010000067.1, read on the forward strand.
CACCACCTGCCCGCGCAAATCGAACAGCGGCCCCCCGCTGTTGCCCGGATTGATCTGCGCGGTCGTTTGCAGAAACAACTCTCCAGCCATCGGCCGCGTCTTCGTGCTCAGAATGCCTTCGGTGACGGTCCGCTCCAGCCCCAATGGGCTGCCGATGGCAAACACTCCTTCACCAACCCCAAGCGCGTCTGAGCTGCCCAGCACCACCGATTTAAACTTCGGTGCGCCCTTGTCCTCAATCTTCAGCAGCGCCATATCCCCGAATTTATTGATCGCGATGATCCGCACATCCTTATACGTCTTCCGCTCCAATTGACCGTCGGACATGTGATAGACCTCGACGGAAATCTGAGTTTCTCCTTCGATCACATGAAAATTCGTCATCAGAAAACCGTCGGGGTTGATGATAAACCCCGAACCAAGACCGCTGGGTGTGCGCACTTGCACGACCGCCTCGCCGAGCTGGTTGACCAGCTCCCGCACGCTGCGCACCGGCAGTGGATGTGCCGCCACCGAATAAAAAGCCGCCGTGTCGGGCGATGTCGCCTCAACCACCGCCTCGTGTGCCGCTGTCCCTTTGCTGCGCCCTGCGCTTTTGGCCGGCGTCGTCGGGTCCCCTTTCTGGATCTTGAGGATATCGCTGCGGGGAACCACGAGAACGGTATAGCCAACATCCACGGCTACGCTATCGCGCTTTTCGGCCAGGATCTGGCCGGTGATGGCGGCTTTATCTCTCAACTGGAGCGTATCAGCCCATCCGGCACTGGCACAAAGCAGCAGGCCGGACCCGGCTGCCAACAGGCACTTTCGTAGCATGGGCACACAATAGCGAGCCGATGAAAGCTTGGCAAGCCGCAGCGGCGCGACGCGGAAATGGAATGGTGGAAGGATGGAAGAGTGGAATGATGGGTAGCCAGCGGCCGGTTTGGCCGCAGAACTCACGGGCGTGGAATAGAGCGAATGTCCTGCCAAGGGCGGTGGGAGGGCTTGGGATTGATGGCGGGCGTAGTCCACCTGGCCGAAGGGGCACTATTCTGAAGCCGATTCTTGCAACGGATCTCCTGGCAAGAGGGTTGGCTGCGATAGCCAGCGATCCTGGACAGTTTGGACCAACCGAACGAGTTCCACTGGATGCCCCGGCTTGGATAGGTAGTCATCGGCCCCGAGCTTAAGAGCCCGATCCATGTCTTCTTGACGCGCAGAAGACGTCAGCATCAGAACTGGCAGAGATTTGAATTTGGATTGCCGGCGAATCCATTCGAGCACTTCAAGCCCCGATTTTTTTGGCATGTTGATATCCAATAGAACAAGCGAAGGGAAGGGGTGATTTTTGCGGTCGGCAAAGTTCCCTTCACCAGCGAGGTATTCGATGGCTTTCTGCCCATCTCGGACCGCTTTGAGCTCGTGCGGCGAGCGGACCTGCTCCAGGGCATACTGAAGGAAAAAAATATCGTTCTCTTCGTCCTCCGCATAAAGGATTGTGCGTGCGCGCATGCGTATGGATTATTGTCTCGGCGAGTCGGTGGACTGACGGGCCGAGGAGCCGGCGAGGGCCTTGTTGAATTCAAGCCAAAAGCGGCTGCCTTTGCCGGGTTCGGACTCGACCCCGACTTTACCGTTCATGCGCTCCGCGGTTTTGCGGACAAGAGCAAGGCCGATGCCGGTGCCTTCATAACTCTTATCGAGCTGTTGGAACATGCCGAATATCCGGTCCTGGTATTCGGGCGGAATGCCGATGCCGTTATCTTCGAACCAGAAGCGCACGAAATCGCCTTTCGTTTCGGCCCAGATCCGGACGTGAGGAACTTCGCCGGGTTTTATAAACTTAATCGAGTTGGCCAGAAGGTTTGAAAAACACTGGGCGAGGCCCGCCTCGTTGGCTGTGACGGCAGGAAGCGGTTCAACGAGATTGATCTTCACATGCGGTTCTTGCAAGTTCGGGTAGGATTCTAACACGCCGCGAAACACAGGGCCAGCTTCGACGCGCGTAAGCGGGATCTTTTCGCGAACGACTTTGGCATATTGGAGCGAGTCCCGGATCAACGCATCCATGCGGTCTGCGGAGTGCGTGATCCGCCTCAGGTATTCGGCAGTCTGGGGCGTTAGCTCCGCCGCCGACTGGTTGAGCAGCAAAGTTCCAAAGCCTTGCATTGAACGCAACGGGGCCCGCATATCATGCGTAATCGTGTAGGAGAAATGCTCCAGCTCCGCAATAGTTTCCCGAAGCTTCGAGGTGCGCTCGGCCACGAGTTGTTCGAGTTGGACGGCGCGGTCGGCCAGTTGATCTTTTGCCTGGGCCAGCGCTTGTTCCCCTTGGTTGCGCTCAATGAGATCGGCAGCCAGTCGTGCAAGCACGTCCATGAGGCGCAGTTCGCGCTCGGTGGGTGTGCGGGGCTCGCGCCAGTGGGTCGAGACCATGCCGACCAGTCGCCCCGTGCGGGAAACCAGAGGCGTGGACTGGACAGCACGAATGCCTGACCGGCGATACTCCCTGAGGTCGGGAGCGTTGGCAAGCAACTCGGAGCTTTCGATGTCGTGGAGGGTGCAGGACAAAATAGTTACCGGGAGGGCTATTCTCAGGCGGCTTTTGGCAAGGGTTTGCGATATTGTTCCCAAAACAGGCCGAAGTGGCGGTTCTCCAGGAGACAGCGAATGT
>DASYXT010000022.1:0-82553 GCA_035934555.1 Verrucomicrobiia bacterium
GTGAATGTCGGCCGTAACTATAACGGTCCTAAGGTAGCGAAATTCCTTGTCGGGTAAGTTCCGACCTGCACGAATCGTGTAACGACTGAACGACTGTCTCGGAGAGGATCTCGGCGAAACTGTAACGGCGGTGAAGATGCCGCCTGCCCGCAGTAGGACGGAAAGACCCTATGCACCTTTACTGTAAGCTGGTATTGTGTTCTGATTAATCATGCGTAGCGTAGGTGGGAGACTTTGAAGTGAGAGCTTCGGTTCTCATGGAGTCGCAATGTGAAACACCACTCTTGGCTAATTAGGATTCTAACCTCATTCTGTCATCCAGATGAGGGACAGTGCCTGCGGGTCAGTTTGACTGGGGCGGTTTCCTCCCAAAGAGTAACGGAGGAGCGCGAAGCTTGGCTCAGCATGGTTGGCAACTATGCGTCGAGCGTATGGGTATAAGCCAGGTTAACTGTGAGACCTACAAGTCGAGCAGGTGCGAAAGCAGGCCCAAATGATCCGACGGTTTAATGTGGAATTGCCGTCGCTCATCGGACAAAAGGTACGCTAGGGATAACAGGCTGATCGGATCCAAGAGTTCATATCGACGATCCGGTTTGGCACCTCGATGTCGGCTCATCGCATCCTGGGGCTGGAGAAGGTCCCAAGGGTCCGGCTGTTCGCCGGTTAAAGCGGTACGCGAGCTGGGTTCAGAACGTCGTGAGACAGTTCGGTCCTTATCCACTGTGGGCGAAGGAAACTTGAGGGGTTCTAACCTTAGTACGAGAGGACCGGGTTAGACGCACTTCTGGTGTGGCAGTTGTTCCGTCAGGGGCATCGCTGCGTAGCCATGTGCGGAAGAGATAAGCGCTGAAAGCATCTAAGTGCCAAGCTCCTCCCAAGATATTGTTTCCCGGACCGCAAGGTCCCTAAAGACCCCATCCAGACCAGGTGGTTGATAGGTTAGGCATGTAAGCGGAGCAATCCGTTGAGTGGACTAATACTAATCGGTCGTGCGGCTTGATCGCTTTTTCTTTCTCCCGCGTGGCGAACTTCGGTTCGCTCGCGGTGAAGGGAAGCGATTTCAACTCGCGAATTGTAATCCTGGTTGCTCCTATGTGCAATTTTCAGAGAATGCGCGCCGTTCCCGGCACCTGTTCTTTAACATTTTGGCCAGTTGTCATTCAGCGATCTTGGTGATCCCTGATTTCTGACCTCTGTCCTCTGTCTTTTGGTGGCCATAAAGCTGTGGTCCGACCCGTTCCCATTCCGAACACGGCCGTCAAACACAGTCTTGCCGATGGTAGTGGTTCTATAGGCTCCGCGAGAGTAGGTTGCCGCCAGTTTTTCAAAAAACGTCGAAGCGTTCCCTGTTTCGGCGTTTTTTATTGCCTCCCGCCGGAATATGTGTATTTTACATATTATGAAACAAGCTTCTGCAACCTTAGTTGCCAGAAGGTTTAGTCAATTTCTCGGCGAAGTGCAGCATGGGCACAGCATTCAAATCGTCAAGCATGGCAAGGCCGTCGCTCGCCTCGTTCCCGACTGCGATTTCATGAGCGGCAAACGAGCCGCCGCGTTATTTGTAAACCATGTCCCAGATCCCGAAGCGGCGGATGCCGCTGAAAAGGAACTGTTGAAGCTCAGACAGGAGGAGGCCGATGCCCTGGCTCATCGATACTGACATTTTCATCGAGGCCGAACGAGGCAACGCCGCTTTTAAGCCTTGGCTGGAAGGGCAAACGGAAGTGGCTACGGCTGACGTGGTGCGAGGCGAGTATCTGTTGGGTGTCAACGCTGTGCCGGATCCTGGCTTGCGCCAGCGTGGGCTGCAGTTTTATGCGGACCGAATCGCTCATATCGCGTCGTTTCCTTCCGCCTCCGCTGACTACGACAAAGCCGCCGCTCTCGCCGGTGAGGCACGGCGGCTCGGCAGAGGCAAGCCTGGGCTCATCGATGGGCTCTTAGCCGCGCTTGCACTCCGAACCGGGGCGAAGGTGGCTACAAGGAATACGACGGATTTTCGTGCCATGGGCTGTCCAAGCGAAAACCCCTTGTTATGACCTGCGAAAACCTCGGCCCGCGCGGGCGAGAGGGCAAACCGCAAAACAGTGACCACGGTGACCAACGGTGACCAATAACAGTTGACAAACTCGGCTTGGGGTGTAGTTTGGCCATGTTCGGGTGGCAGTACGTTTCTTCAGCGGGGTTCCCCACCCCCACCTCCTTGGCGTCTGCTGCCCGAACGTTTGGAGTTTTTATTGGTTTTTCCCGGTTCCGCTTGACGGTTCGGGCGCCGTTCCATACGTTCTTCTGCCCCTAGCGGGGGCGTAGCTCAATTGGTTAGAGCGCTGCCCTGTCACGGCAGAGGTTACGGGTTCGAGCCCCGCCGCTCCCGCCATCTTCCTGTTTTGGGCTTTTTAGGGATCGCCCATGGACACATTAGTTTCGCGTCAGCGCTGCAAGCGTACCCCCAGACAGCGCGTTGGAAAGCACGATGCCTATAAAGCTTTCATCTTGGGCAACTCAGGTTTGGGCGGCAGATGAAATTGGCGCGACACGTTTTCCGGGGGCCAGAACATGAAGCGCAACCAGGTGGTGCCGAGGCTGCGCGCGCCGGCCAAAGCCCAGTACCACGAATTGAACACCAGCCCTGAAATCAGCGGCGCCAACACCAGTGCCGCCACGCCCAGGTGCGTGCCACGGCTTAAGCCGAGGGCCAGCCCGAGGCTGGCCACATTGGTCGCTACAGTTGGCCATAAGGTCGGGATCCGGTTTTCGTACGACAGCAACGTGCCCCAGAAAATGAAGGTCATGTCGAACAAAGCCCCGACTGCCAGCCACAAAAGCCACCACCCCGGCAGCATGTGCTTGTCGGTGCCCAGCAACTTTAGCAACGGCGGTCCCAGCACGATTGCGCCTGCGGCCAGAATCAGGAAGGAGAAGATTTGCAGCCAGACCCGCGGCCAAAGCATCTGGCGCAGGCCCGCCAAATTCTGGCTTGAGCGCAGTTGACCAATTGCCGGCCATTTAACGTAGGTCCACACCGCGGCCATACCCAGGGCAATATTCATCACCTGAACCGAAAGACCGTATTCGGAGGTCGCGTTCCAAAAGAAGGCGACACAGATCGCGGTATTCGCGTTGGTGCGCAGATACGTACTGAGCAGTTGCAGCCCGACGCGCCAACTGTTGGGCCACAGCAAATGCAGCAGCGAGCCCTCCGAAAAATCGTCCTTCACCGCAGGCCTTGGGCCTAAGGCGCGAAGACAATAGAGCCGTGAGAAAGTCCGATTGAGCAGGCATCCGGCAAAATTGCCGATGGGGACGCTCATCAGGCCCCAACCGCGCGCCAGCAGCAGGCAGGTGAGCCCAATGCGCATGGCGTAACCAACCACACCCACGCGTGTGCTCTGAAGCACATAATTCATGCACTGGAGGAACGTGTTCCACCAGGTGGAATAGAGGTCGAAGGTAGCCGCTGCCAGGGTCAGGGCCCAAGCCAGCCAGGTGAACTGGGGCGAGGCGGTTTCCCCCACCTTCGAATGGACCAGGATCGTCCCCCAGGCGCCCATCACCACCAAACCAATCAAAGCCAAGTGCCGGTAAAGCGTGCGGGTTGTGCGCAGCAGTCGCCATAGCAACGGCCGGTTCGGTCCGGCGGTCCCGGCCGCAGACGGGACAAAGCCCTGGGCCTGAAGCGTGGTGGCGCCAGCCATCGCATAGCTGACGAATCGTCCCACGGCCGAAGAAAATCCAAAATCAACGATCGGGATCAGGCCGATGACGCTCAGGAAAACATAATACATGCTGAATTCCGATTTCGGCAATTGCCGCAAGAGGAGCGGCAGCACAAAAATCCCAGAGGTCAGACGCAGGCCGTTAAAGGCCCACGACCACACCACCGCCGACTGATTCAGCCGCCGAACGATGCCACCCAGCTTATTCATCCGGCATTCCCAACCATTTACTCCAATACATTACTTTATCAGGATGGCTGCCGGTGCAAACAGGCGTCAAGCCTGCTGATCCCGGTCTGAACGACATTGTTCCTCTCCCATCAGGCTGCTTTGTCCTGCCGCGACAACTAAAGGCTGACAACGGCTCGGGCGACATTCTCGACGTGGCATTTGCGGGTCCAAATCGCACTCATCTTTTCGGGGTCGCGCTCGCCGTTGCGCCAGGCGGAGATCTCGGCCAGAACGGCGTCTGAATAGTTGCCGACGGAACGGGTGGGCGCCAGCGTGCCCGAGTAGGTGGAGCAAAAGTGGATCATCGACCCGATTTTGGCGAGTCCCACGACCGAGCAACCGCAGCAGAGCGCTTCGGCGCAGGCGATCCCGAAGCTTTCGGATGTTGAAGTGCTGAGGATGATCTGGCTTTCCTGGTAATGAGCTGGCAATTGCTGGTGTGGAACCGGCCCAAGCACTTGAATTCTGGTTTGGACCTCCGACGGCAGGGCCTGAACGAGCCGCCGCAGCGCATCGGCGCCGGCGCCGATGAGCCGTGCCGAGTAAGCGGGTTCGCGCGCCAGCACCACGCCCAATGTTCTGACCAGCAAGGGAGCGCCTTTCAGGTGAAGTTGCCAATTCCCAACGGCGATTATCACTGGGCGCTTGGCCGTGCCCGCCGCGTAGCGCATTTGATTGACCACAGGATGATGAATCATCACCAGTTTCGAGATCAAATCTGCTCGACCCAGGACCGACAGAAATCGTGCATAACGCTGTAAACTGATGGGGGACGGGAGAGCAATTCTAGAAGCATAGGCCAGATGTTCAACGGTGCCCGCCTGGCGGGATGTGAAGCTGCCGAACAAAGTTCGGGCCAGCGCGTCGGCCCACGGCAGCAGCTTACCGCTGGCTTTAGCGTAGTGGTACTTCACCTCTAAATACCGTGCCGGCCAGATTTGCGGGAGCATGACGCCGTCGGTGTCCAGCAGGAGCACCACTTTTATCCCGGCCTGGTTGAGCGCGCGGATGATGCCCGTGAACCGCGGCAAGGCCCAGGAGTACAGCACGACACCTTCCAGGTTCCATTGGCGCCACCATTGCGCGTCCTCCATCTGCGCCTGGGCGCAAAGGATGAGCGGACGGTCGGTGCTGACGGCCGGCTCGCCGAGCGCCACGAAGCGCGCATCGATTCCCAACGCCTGAAAACCTTGCAGGTACATCCCGGCGTCGCGGTCCCAGAAGCCGCCGCCTTCAAAGTACTTCATAACGAGCACCGCGAACCAGCGGCCCGGGCGAAAGGCGGGTGCATCCATCAGTGCGAAAGGGTGTCGGAAGTTTAAGTCCTGGGCAAACAAATAGACTTTTGACCAGGCCAGACACACAATCCAATGCGGTGCCGAAAATAAACCACCTGCTTGCGGTGCTGGAAGCTTTGGTGCTGGCGGGATGCCTGGCGGCAGAGCCAGCCCGCGCGTTGACCAACGGCCTGGCTCTCCAACCGCCGATGGGCTGGAACACGTGGTACGAATTTCTGGGCAATTATGACGAGTCGGTGATTCGCGCGACGGCCGATGCGCTTGTGACCAATGGACTGCTCGCCGCCGGCTATGAGTACCTGAACCTGGACGATTGCTGGTTTTCCGGCCGGGATGACGCGGGAAACCTGCTGGCCGATCCGGCGAAGTTTCCGTCCGGCATGCCGAACCTGGTGGCCTACGTGCACGGGCGTGGTTTGAAGTTGGGCCTGTATGTGTGCGCCACCAATTGCGGCTATTGCACCTCGTATGCGCCGGTGGGCTACGAAACCAATGATGCGTTGGAGTTGGCAGGCTGGGGAGTTGATTTCGTCAAGATCGATTACGCCAACCAACAACCTTTGGCAGTCGGTAAATGGCAAGCGGCTTTCGCCGCCAGCGGCCGCCCGATAGTCCTCAGCCTTTCGGGCGCCTCTTACGAATCCTGGATGCCGGCGCTGGGCAACTCATGGCGAACCTCCTTTGACGAAATCACCGAGGACTGGTCGAGCATGATGCGCGTGCTGGACGATGACAATCGCTCCGCACCGGCGGCCGGTCCCGGCCATTGGAACGATGCCGACATGCTGCAAATCGGAATCGTGGGGCGCTTGGCTGAGACGGAGTATCGGAGCCATTTTGCCTTATGGTGTCTCATCGCATCGCCGTTGCTGCTGGCCACCGACGTGCGGTATCTCACGCCCGAGATAAAGAGTATCGTAACGGCTCCTGAACTTATTGCCGTTAACCAGGACGCTGCGGGTGTTCAAGGCACGCGCAGTTCGAGCTTGCCAGGCGCCGGTGGCAACCTGGAAGTCTGGTGCAAACCCCTGGGTTATGATGGCACGCAAAAGGCCGTGGCGCTGTTCAATCGCGGCACCAACATCGCGAATATTTCGGTGAGTTGGACCAACCTGCTGCTTCAGCCTGGGCCGGCCCAGGTGCGGGACCTCTGGGCGCGCGCCGAGCTTGGACCATACACCAATTCGTACACCGCGAGCGTGGCAGCGCATGGCGCTGTGGTGGTCCGGATCGCGGGGACTCCCCTATTTCCAGTGCCGCGGATCGATTCCGTCGCGCGCTTGGGTAATGCGCTGGTGTTGCGAGGCAGTTATGGCGGCAGCAACAGCCCGGTCACGCTGCTCAGCGGCACGAACCTGGCACAACCGCTGCCGCTCTGGGCTGCAGTAGCAACGGGCACTTGCGATGCAAACGGAAAATTTTCTTTCAGCAACCACCTTGGGCAAGCGAGCCAGGTATTCTTCCGAGTGCACGCGCCTTAGAGCCTGATTCATTTCCGGCGCAGAACAAACTCGCGGTGGTGCTCGAAAGTGCCGCGCAGTGCGAGCGAAAGCTCATCCTGCAGCGCTTGTAGCTCACGGTAAACCGGCACGTTCTCTGGTTGTGGTTCGGCAGTCTCGGGCGGGTTAAGCTCAACAAACTGGTCCGTAATATCGCTAATGGAGACCGAATCCCCTTGCTGACGGCGCCAGCACCACAGCGCCTGCAACGCGGCTCCGTATGCGGCTCCTTCGCTGACCTTTAAAGTAACTACTTCCGCCTCGAACACGTCGGCCATGAGCTGGCGCCACACTTTGGACTTGGCCCCGCCACCCGTCGCGCGGATTTGCCTGGGCCTCACCCCCAGCTCAGCCAAACGGCGCAAGCCGTAATTCATTCCCAGGGTGACGCCCTCCATTGCCGCCCGAGCGAAGTGGCCGGCCTCGAATGTGCGGTGGTTGACTCCGAACCACACGCCGGTTCCTTGTGGCACGTTGGGTGTGCGCTCGCCCTCGAAGTACGGCAATAACAACAGTCCATGCGAACCCGCTGGGACCCGGGCGCTTTCGGCCGCGAATTTCTCGTAGGACCAGCCGAAGTCCTCGCGCACCATTTCGGTCGCGACGGTGACGTTCATCGTGCAAAGCAGCGGCAACCAGCGGTTGGTCGAATCGCAGAAGGCGGCGATTTCGCCGTCGGGATCGACGATCGGCTTTTCGGCGCAGGCATAAATAGTGCCGCTGGTGCCGAAACTGGCCGTAATGACGCCGGCGCGGGTGTTACCGGTTCCGATGGCGCCCATCATGTTATCGCCCCCGCCGGCGCTGACCAACACGCCGGGATTCAGATCGAGCTGTTTGGCGGTGCTGGACTGCAGTGTCCCGGCGGGTTGCTCACTCGATTGGAGCGGCGGCAACTTATCGGCTAAAGCGGGATCAATCGTCTCCAGCACCGCGGTTGCCCATTTGCGCTTGCGCACGTCCATCAGTGCGGTGCCGCTCGCGTCGCCGTATTCCATCGTCTTTTGGCCGGTAAGCCAGAAATTCAAATAATCGTGGGGGAGAAGCACAGTGGCCAACCGCTGAAAGTTCTTTGGCTCATGCTTTTTGAGCCAGAGAATTTTCGAAGCGGTAAAGCCGGGCAGCACCGCATTGCCGAGCAGGCGGATCGTTTTGCGTGGGCCACCCAATTTGGCAGTTATTTCGTCGCATTCGGCTGCGGTCGCAGTGTCGCACCACAATTTCGCGGGCCGGATGACTTCGCCGGATTTATCCAGTGGAACAAACCCATGCTGCTGGCCGCTGACGCCAATGGCTTTTACTTCGGCTGCGACGGCTCTGGCCTGGCGTAAGGCCCGTCGGATGCCACTCGCGGCGGCATCTCTCCACGTATGCGGATGCTGTTCTTTGGCGCCGGGCGGCAGGTCCGGGAGCAGCTCGTATTCCTGGGTCGCGGCGGCGAGGACTTTGCCGTCTTTGGCATCGACGACCAGGACCTTGGTAGATTGAGTGCCGCTATCAATGCCAAGCAACAGAGTTCGCATGCCGCATGCATACCAAGAGCTAAAGCCGGAGCAAAGGTTTTCTGCGATGGTTAACTGGCCGGCACCGGTGTGGCGGCGAGCATCTCGGTGATGGTCGCAACAAGTTGGTCAACCTGGAGTGGTGCGGGAAAGACGTAGGTGACGCCGCCCGCCGCGGCACGTTCCTGCAGTTCAGGCGAAGAGTCCTGGTTGAGCAGGATCACCGGAACATCGCGCGCTTCCTCGATGCGCCGCAGCCAGGTCAGGATGAGAAACGCATCCCAGGCGACCGAGCCCACTGCTTGCGGCGGGAACTCTTTATCGAGCAGGATTAGGTCCGGCGGGGCGGAGCGCACCGTGCTGAGGGCGGCCGCCCCGTCGTCGGCGACAACTGTGCACATCCCCTGGGGGGCGAGGTTGGCCGATAGAATCATCGCCAGCTTGTTGTCTTGCGTCACGAGCAGAACCTGTTTCGAATTCATCGGGGGGTCCTTTCAGTTGGCTGCCACCACGCTCCACTGGCCGCGCACAAGTTTGCGCACCTGCGGCGTGGCTGGCGGCAGTTTCTGGTAATCGAGGAAATTAACATCGAACGCCCACTTGCGGTCGCAAACATCATGCCCGCGATCGCAATCGAGATCACTACTCCAGGAAGGGTAAAACCTCGCGTGTGATTCCCCTGCTTTCTGTGCCGGCCACTACCAGTTCTCATACAACGAACCGCGTATGAACTCCTTTAGCAGTCTTGATGCCACCGAGTCTGGCGCGCGCGATGCTTATATCTGTTCTGAGAATTCTTGCATCATGTGGCTCCAAGCACGTGCGCGGCTGTACCGAAACCAAACAAGTTTGAGGTATGGCTGTCCCGAGGCGGGGCAGGGCCGGGCGCGGCTGGGTTCGTGGTCACTTGCAATATTGCGAAGATTACGCGACGAAACTTTTCGAGTGAACCGAGCACGAACCGAACTCATATTGGTTAGGACCGGAGCAGTCGCATGACAATGCAGGTTTTCAAATGGGAGCAGCAAGCGAGACATCGGTAAAAAACACCTATTGCGTTCCGTCGCGTTCGCGTTAATCTCCGGCGAAGAAGCAATACCACGCGAACTGGGCGGGAACCGGGGAGCGCCGGCCTGGCTGGCGCACCGGATGGACCGAACAGCTAAAGTTAAACCAATTTTATGTCAAAAACACTAGCCAGTTATTGGCGGTTCTTATTGGCAGGCCTGCTGAATCAGGGCCAGACAGGGGCTGTACTTCCTTCGCAGCGCTTCCTGGTGGACAAAATGATTGCCCCGATACCGGAGGATTACTCCGAACCTATCGTTGAGTTGGGTCCGGGAACGGGCGTGCTGACGCGCCGCCTCGCCTCGCGTTGTCCTCGCGCGCCCATTGTGGCCTGCGAGATTAACCCCGTTTTGGCGCGTGACCTCGAGTACAACCTGGCGAGGTCCGGCTTGAGCCAGCGAGTGCGAGTGGTATGCGACTCGGCTGAGCATCTGCTGGCCTCATTCGCACGCCAGGGCGAGAAGGCGCGATTCGTCCTCTCCGGCATTCCCTTGGGCAATCTGCCTCGCCAACAGGTGCTGGCGCTATTGGGCAATATCCGTCGCGCCCTGGCCCAGGGCGGCATGTACATTCAATACCAGCATTCCCTGCTCGACCGCAAAAAAATCAAGGCCCAGTTCCGGCTGCTGCGCACCGCGCCCGTTTTTGTTAACTTTCCGCCGGCGGTGGTTTATTACGCGGTGAAATAAGGGTCTGCCAAAGCTGCGTTGAGCGATTGGCGCTCGCGCTACGGCACAACTAAAATCTCCGGCTCGAGCCGGCCGACCCATTGCTCCGGTAATCGCGCATCAAGCGAACCGGGAACCGGTCTGGCGCGACCGAGATGCCCATCACAGAATTCTACATTGGCCTGGTGCCCATGCCGGAAATGGCCGTTCGGATAATTTGAGGTCGTATCCACATAGTACCACTCCTCAAGCATGGGGTTAGTTCTGGAAGCGGGCGCTTGGAAATCATTCACTTGCGCAGCATCGGCAAAGAGCGCTATTTCCGCCGGGTGGGGAATACGGCTTAAGTTGACGCGGGTCTGCGGATCGGGGGGAGAAAGGAAGCGGTTGTAGCCGTAGCCGTAGGCGGCGCCGGTAGCTTTTAGTTTGAATTGAGCCAGGGCGTAATTCAACGCGGGACACAGGCCCACAGTGTGTCCGTGCAGGTAAGGAAAAAGCGCTCCGGTAGTTGGATCATATTGCCGCTGTCCTTCTGCTCCGTCCTGGAGCCACCCAAACCAGTAGAGCCGCCCGCCATTGGTGGGGCCGAGCTCCCAGGCGAAACACGCATTCGCGTTATCGTCCCAGTACATGTGAGTCGCCAATCCCAGTTGATGCAGATTGCTGGCGCACTCGACTCTCTGCGCCGAGGCGCGGCTGCGCCCTAACGCGGGCAGCAGCAGAGCCGCCAGGACCACCAGAATGCCTATCACCACCAGCAATTCAACCAGCGTAAACCCAGCAGCACCCGTTCGCTTTGCGCCTCGAGGGTTCATGGAAGCAGCGCCCTAACCCGGTAAAAGGCATGGTCTGCGGGCGGCATCGGGTCCACCAGCGTCAGGTTCGTTCCATCCCCGTTTAACGGGCCGGCCACCGCCGTCCAGCTCTGGAAATCGACGGTTCGCTCGAGCGAATAGACCCAATTGGTGCGGCTGGTGAACTGGGCTTGCCACGCCCCATTGGCGAATCCACCCGTCATGCCAACAACGGGCGGCGGCGGCAGTGTGACCACAATGTAATCCACCGTGCCGTGCGCCAGCACCGAATCGTACGGATCGCCCACCGCGCTGTAGCTACACACCGCCACCGTATCCAGGCGCATGTCGGTGAAACTCGGCGGCAAGGTGACGTCGTCCACCGGCCCGTAAGGCGCGCCGTTGCGAGTAATGTCGGTGTGGAGCGTTTGGTTTGAGGCGCTGTAGGTCAGCCAGACGTGGAAGAGGTCGTTGGTGGTGAGTTCGAGCAGGGCGAAGCCTGAGGCAAAGTTATTATCCGAGTCAACGAGCGTGGGCGAAATCGACGGGTAAACCGGGCCGTAGCCGTCGTAATAACCCGCAGGGAAGTAATCGAATTCGGCCAAATCGCGGGGGCCGTGGGCCGGATCGATTCCGCTGCCGCGCCAGAAGTTTGCGCTGGTGGCCTCGGCAAAGTTGATGAAGCCTATGGCTATTTCAAATGGCCCTGTCGCGGTGTTGGTGCTGATGTCGGACAAACGCAACTCGAACTCGAGCGCGAAATCATCCTCTTTGCCCAGCACCGTGCCAAGCGGGTGATAGAAGTAACTGTTGGTTTGAGCGGAATCCCACGTCACCTGGAGATTTGTCCCGATGGGATTCCACGCAAACAGGTTGGTATCCCCGGACACCCCCCATCCGTGCAGGAGCGGGTTAGAGGAAAAGTCCTCCGAAAAACTCGCCGCAGCCGCGACGAGGGTTGGAATCAAACAGAGCCCCACGAGGGCCGGAACAAGCAAACGGTTTTTCAACATACTGGTCTTTCTCATGCCCGGAGCCAATTCCGGGCGGTTGCGATTGAGAGACCAGCGCGGGGGAAAGAAAAAGCCTTCACCCCCGGCAAATCGGAGAATGAAGGCACACTCAGCGAATCCGCCACGCACGGGCGCGGGCGGCTGGCCTCATCCTTCTCTTGGACGGAGAAGTTGACTCACGGCGTTTTGCCATGGGCCACGACGAGCACAACCGGACCGGTATCCTGACTTGGGGCTTGGAACCTCGCTCCCGCCTTCCCGGCCCGCTAAAAGGACCAGTGGCTGTGGGAGTTTGTAGCCCGTTACAGTGGCGCAACCGTCCCCGATTCTCACGGGGTTCCCTGACGCCCGGCTGTGTTAGAGATGGACTCTCGCCATCTCTGTCAAAGAACACTGCGCTGTAGATAGTCCCTGGCGGGAAGATTGTCAAAGGGGATCAGGCTGGGAAAACTGCCGAAAGGGCGATGAGAGGTCGGGCGGAAGCGAAAGCGGCAGGGGGCTGCCGCAGTCCAAGACGCTTCGCGAGTCCTGACACGCCACCCATACCGCCAGGTTTTGGACTGCGCCAGCCCTCTGGCGCTTTCGCAGGTCTCATCCTTCAATAGCGGCAGGGGGCTGCCGCAGTCCAAGACGCTTCGCGAGTCCCGGAACGCCACTCATACGGCCAGGTTTTGGACTGCGCCAGCCCTCTGGCGCTTTTGTCCCAGCGCAAGAATTTCTTCTTTTTTGACCCGCTAGTTTTCGTGCTTCGAATTCATCACTTCTGATTTACTGTCTTTGCGAAGCCAATAAACGGTAAGCAAATGGCACCTTATGTGTGGCTGGCGGCCGGGCTTCTCGGGGACAGTGGAGGCGTTATGGACGACGTGTCAACGGGCGACCTCATCTACGTCCTGGCGTTCGGGCTGGGCGGCCTGGCATTTGCCCTGGGGCCCATCCTGGTGGTTCACTTGCTGCAGGCGCGCCGGACGCGCAATTACGCCGACAAAAGCAAGCAATTCATCGAATGCGGCATGGACCCAATTGGTGATGCCTGGATTCGTTACAGCGCGGTTTATTACCTGTATGCGTTGGTGTTCGTCGCGTTCGCCGTCGATGTGCTGTACCTGGTGCCGGTCGCCTTAGTTTATAACCGCATCAAAGAGCTCGGGAACCGCGATTTCGTCGAGATGCTCATCTTCGTGGGCATCCTCTCACTGGTGATAGTTTACGCCTGGAAAAAGGGACTTTTCGAATGGAAGCGCAAGAAGATCAGCAACTCCTGAAGGACTGCGCGCCTTACGTCAAGTTCGCGTTGCTGGACGATCTGCTGTCGCTCGGTCGGGCTAACTCGCTGTGGCCACTGACGTTCGGCCTGGCCTGCTGCGCCATCGAGATGATGGCCGCCGGTGCTTCCCGGTTCGACCTGGCCCGGTTCGGCGCCGAAGTATTTCGGCCGTCTCCCCGCCAGGCCGATGTGATGATCGTCGCGGGCACCATCAACAAGAAAATGGCCGGCGCGGTCAAGACGCTCTATGACCAGATGCCCGAGCCGAAGTGGGTGATTGCGATGGGCAACTGCGCGATTTCGGGCGGTCCGTTTGTCTTTCCGGGACAATACGCGGTGGTCGAAGGCGTGGACAAACTGTTCCCGGTGGATGTGTTTATTCCCGGCTGCCCGCCGCGGCCTGAGGCTCTCATCGAGGGCATTCTCAAACTGGAAGAGAAACTCACCGGCAAACGCAGGTGGCCGGTGGTGAAGCCGCAGTAAAGCCGACTATTAACCATCGCTATTCGGAAGTATGAATCTGGAAAACAAAGTCAACGGTGAGAGACCGGTTTCAACGGCACCTTCGCCGGCTGCTCCTGCCACCGCGGCCCAACCCCCTGGTGGTGCTCCGGCTTCTGTCGCAACACCGCCTCTTCCGGCGCCATTGCCTAATCCGTTGTCGCATTTGCCGCTGCCCTTCCAGGCGGTAGATTACACGCTCAAAGGGTACCATCTCGATGCGACGGTCATGCCCGAGCATGTGGTCGAGGCCGCCAAATGCCTCGATAAGGAAGGGTTCGCCCTCGACACCATCACCGGCGTGGATTGGCTGGCTTCCACCCAGATGGAAGTGGTCTATGATTATTTTCACCCGCAACGGTTTCTGCGGGTAGTGGTGCGCGCCCGCCTGCCGCGGGAGAATCCGCAAGTGCCGACGATCTCGAGCGTCTTTCCCGGCGCCAACTGGCACGAGCGCGAAACCCATGATTTCTTCGGCATCCGCTTCGCCGGACACCCGAACCTGCTGCCGTTCCTGTTGCCCGAGGACGCCACTTATCATCCATTGCGGAAGGATTTCACCGCGTGAGCGTCAGCGAGGTCATTCTTACCAACGCGCCGGCGGTCCGGCCGCCGCAAGAGACGTTCGTGCTGAACGTCGGGCCGCAGCATCCGGCTACCCACGGAGTGCTGCGCGTCAGGATGACCATGGATGGGGAGTATGTGGTCCGCGCCGAGCCGGTCTGCGGCTACATCCATCGCATGCATGAAAAAATGGGTGAGAACCGCACCTACGCGCAGTTCCTGCCCAACACCAGCCGGATTGATTACCTGGCGGCGCTGCATTACTCCCATGCGTTCGTCGGCGCTGTGGAGCGCGCCGCCAAAATCGTCGTGCCGCCCCGCGCCGAATACATCCGGGTGATCACTTCCGAACTCAACCGCATCTCCAGCCACCTGGTCTGGTGGGGGGCATTCCTGTTGGACCTTGGCGGTTTCACGCCGCTGCTGTACGCGTTTGATGATCGCGAGAAGATTCTCGACCTGCTCGAAGGCGTCACCGGCGCACGCCTCACTTACGCCTATTTCCGAATTGGCGGTTTGTACAACGACGTGGACGAAGATTTTCTGCAGGGCACCCGCGCGTTCATTAGCCACATGCGGCCACGGCTGAAAATGTATCGAGACCTGGTGACGGACAATATCATCTTCCGCAAGCGGCTCGAGGGGATTGGGCCGCTCAGCGCGGAGCTGTGCCGCAAATACGGCGCCACCGGTCCGGTCATCCGCGGCTCGGATGTGGCCTACGATGTGCGCCGACTCGAACCGTACTCCGCTTACCCCGAGTTCGATTTCGATGTGCCGCATTTCGCTGCGGGCGATTCCATGGCGCGGTATCTCGTCCGCATGGAGGAAATGGCCCAAAGCCTGCGGATTATCGAGCAAGCTCTCGACCGCCTGCCCAACGGACCAGTGCGCAATGATAAGGTGCCGCGCGTGCTGAAGTTGCCGGCCGGGGATTACTGTTACGCGGTCGAAGCGGCGCGGGGCCGGTTTATGGTCCGATTGGTGAGCGACAACAAAGAAATGCCATATCGGGTGAAGTTGCGCACGCCGTGTTTATCGAACCTGAGCCTGTATGAGGAAGCCAGCGCGGGCATGCTGTTGCCCGACGCGCTGGCCCTCATGGGGAGCCTAGACCTGGTTATTCCGGATATCGATCGGTGAGTATGAAAAGACGAACATCCAACGTCCCACATCCAACGTCCAACCTCGAACGAAATGCTTCGGTAGTTCAAGGGTCGATGTTCGGGTTATTGAGAGGCCCGTGGGATTGGCTGCCGGTTCGTCGAATACTCTACGTCCCAATCTGGCGGGGATTCTCCCTCTCCCCTTCGGAAGGGGAGAGAACCGGGGTGAGGGGTCCCTTCATCGTAACTTCACTTCATCAGCCCAAGTTCGCCGGAGGCCCACAATGCTGACCACCCTCTCCTCCGAGCCTGTTCGCTTGCTCCTATTCCTGGTGGGCCTGCTCTCCTTCGTCGGGCTGAATGCGGCGTACTTGGTTTGGGTCGAGCGCAAAGGGGCCGGCCGCTTTCAGCGGCGCCCCGGCCCGACGGAGGTTGGCCCGGCCGGTTTGCTGCAGCCGATTGCTGACGCCGCCAAGCTGATGTCCAAACAATTGCTCGTGCCGGGCGGTGTGGATGGGGCGCTGTTCCGAGTGGCGCCGTTATTGATGATGTCGCCGGCGCTGGCGAGCCTGGCGGTGATTCCGTTCGGGCCAACGTTGGCGGCGCGCAACATCAACCTGGGTCTGTTGATGATCTTCGCATTCGGCTCGCTCAACGTGATGGGGATCATGCTGGGCGGGTGGGCTTCGCGCAACAAATACGCAATTATGTCGTCGGCGCGAGTGGTGTCGCAGAACATCGCTTATGAAATCCCCATGCTGCTGGTGGTGGTGACGCTGGTGATGATCACCGGCACGCTCAACCTGAACGAAATCGTTCTGCAGCAAGCCGGTGGGTTCTGGCATTGGAACCTGTTCCGGGTTTGGGTCAACCCGCTGATGCCGGTCACGTTCCTGATTTTCTTCACCTGCATGCTGGCGGAAACCAACCGCGCCCCGTTCGACATGGCCGAAGCGGAAAGCGAGCTGGTGGCAGGCGCCTTCACGGAATATTCGAGCATGGGCTTCGGCGTTTTCTTTATGGCCGAATACGCGAACATCGTGCTGGGATGCGCGTTGGGCACGGTGCTGTTCCTCGGCGGGTGGCAGAGCCCCTTTGGCCCGCTGTCCAGCGTGGTGTGGTTCTTGCTGAAGATGTACCTGCTGGTGTTTTCCGTCGTGTGGATACGCTGGACCTTCCCGCGGACCCAATTCTACGGCTTATTGAATTTGTCCTGGAAACTTTTGATCCCGGTGTCGCTGGTCACGCTGGTGTTGGCGAGCGCGATGATGAAGCTGTTATGAAAGGCGCCCTCATCGAAGTGTTGCAAGGAGCCAAGAGCCTGGCCATCGGCCTGCGCATCACCCTCGGCCAGTTCTTCAAGCCGACCGTGACGGTGCGGTATCCGTACCAAACGCTGAAAATGCCGGCGCGCTTCCGCGGGCATATCGAACTGGTGCGGGACCCTGAAACAGGCAAGGCGAAATGTTTTGTCTGCAAGTTGTGCGAAAAAGCATGCCCCAGTGATTGCATCACCGTGGACGGCGTTAAACCCGAAGGCG
Source organism: Verrucomicrobiia bacterium (assembly GCA_035934555.1). Taxonomy (GTDB): domain Bacteria; phylum Verrucomicrobiota; class Verrucomicrobiia; order Limisphaerales; family UBA8199; genus DASYXT01. The sequence goes on from DASYXT010000022.1 coordinate 16,772, forward strand.
CCAAACGCAAGACTGTTACGCAATATCGTCTGGATTTCACCAAGTGCAGCTTGTGCGGCTCGTGCGTCGAGGCTTGCCGCGATGGCGCAATTCGCTTTTCCCGCGAATACAACCTCGCCGGCACCAGCAAAGAAGCCTTTGTGATGGAACTGTTCCAGCGGCTCGAAGCTGAAGCAGGCGCCGATGCGGGAAGTCAACCGGGCAAGGACAAGCCGATTTCCGCGCAGCCGGCCGCTACGGGCACCGTCGTTGTGGCGGGCACTCCGGCTACTGCGGCTTCGCCGGTCGCGTCTCAGCCGGCGCCTGGGGCCGCAGCCACTCTGGAAAGGCAGGCCAAATGAAGTCAGAACATGTCACCGCTTTAGCGCAGTTGTTTAATAAACCCCGTAGGGGTGGCCTGTTTATAGTACGGGCCGCACCCCTTTCCCTTGGTTTTTTTGTTTTTCGGTGGCGCGGACGCAAGGCACAGGTGGCTTCCAGCATCGAGCTCCGCGCCACCGAAAAACAAAAAAACAACCGGGGGGTGTGCCAGGCGGTCTATAAACAGGCCACCCCTACGGGGTTCAAGCAGGCCCGCCGCGCACGCAACTTATGCGCCGTAGCACAGATTTTTAATCTGCTGTATCGCCGAATTGCATTCGGCAGACGCTCCGAATTTTCCCGCCCGTTGGGATTTGAATTGGCGTTGGCGAGTGGGCGCGCGCTGCAGGTTGCAAACCTGCGACACAGCAGGTTGGAAACCTGCGCTACCGGGAGGTGCCTATGAACACCTTTCCCGCAACAAACCTGATTCTGACCGGTGTGTATGTGGTGTGTGTGGCGACGCTGGCCTTTGGCGCTTTAGTGGCGGTGATGAGCACCCGCCTGATCCGCAGCGTTTGCGGCCTGGCCATCTGCTCGTTCGGCCTCGCGGGCCTGTATTACTTCCTGCACAGCCCATTTCTGGCTTTGATGGAAATCCTGATCTACGTCGGCGCGGTGTGTGTGACGATCGTATTCGCCGTCATGCTGGCGGAGCCGCAGGAGCCTGAGCCTGGCAAAGCGCGGGGCGCGGCTTTAGGGTGGGGCAGCCTGGCGATGTTTGTCGCGGCAGCCCTCTTCGCCGGACTTGCCTGGCTCGGCACGCACAGTAATTGGGTGTTCCCGACGCCCGCGGCACCGGAAGGCACATTGGCGGCTGTTGGGCGTTCGCTGCTGACTACCTATAGCCTCGCGTTCGAATTGATTTCCCTGGCGCTGCTGGTCGCCATTCTCGGCGCGCTGGCGATTGCCAAAACCGGCAGGAGCAACTCATGACTGTCCTGCAACTCATCCGTCATTTTGTCGCGCAGAATGCCACGTCTGCCGCATCGGAACCCGTAAAGCGGGACGCCTGTGGTCAACGCACGCACACTACTCCCAGGCGTCAGACCGATTTGGAAGTCGGCGGTGCGGCAGACCTGGCATTCAGCGCAGGAGAGTTGCAGGCCGAGTTCGACCCCGGAGTGCTGATATGACAACGCCGGCATTGTACAATCGTTTGGAGTGCTACCTGATCGTGGCCGCCTGGCTGCTGGCGGTCGGCGTCTATGGCCTGATTCGCCGGCGCACGCTCATCGGCATGCTGATCTCCGGGGAACTGATCTTCTCGGCCGCGTCGCTGAATCTGCTCGCGTTCAATCGGTTCACGGCGCCCGATCGGGCGGTGGGACAGATTTTCGTCTTGTTCATTATGGGGCTGGCGGCGGCTGAAGTCGCGATCGCGCTAAGCATTATCATTGCCGTCTATCGCAATTATCGCTCGGTCGAAACTCGGGAGTTGAACGATTTGAACGGGTGAGATATGGAAACTTTGACTGACTCTCGACTCCTGCTGGCCATCCTGGCGCCGCTGCTCGGCGCCGGGTTGGTCATGCTCAATGGCAAGCGGCCTAATGTGCGTGAAACCTGCTCGTTCGTGGCCGCCGCCGCCTTGTTCGTGGTCACCGCTGCAATGCTGCCCGACATTCTCGCCGGCAAAAAGCTTCATTTTACTTTGTTCCAACTGTTGCCCGGGTTGAGCATCAGTTTGCGAGCCGATGCGCTCTCGATGGTCTTCGCGCTCTCGGCCTCGTTCCTTTGGGTCCTGACGGTGTTCTACTCCGCCGGCTACATGCGAGGATTGGAAGAGCATGCCCAAACGCGCTTCAACGCCTGCTTCGCTTTGGCGCTGTTTGGCGCCATGGGCTGCGCGTTTTCCGATAATCTGCTCACGCTGTATCTCTTTTACGAAATCGTCAGCATCTGCACCTATCCCTTGGTCGCCCATCACCAGGATAACGAGGGCTATGAGGGCGGGCGCAAGTACCTCATTTATCTGACGGCGACCGCCAAGGGGCTGGTCTTGCCGGCGATGGTGCTGTTGTATGTGCTGAGCGGCAGCCTTGATTTTGCCGACAACATCCGCAGCGGGATCATCCCGGCGGGCGTCCACCACGGAATCGTCGCGGCCTTGTATGCCTGCTGCATTCTTGGATTCGCGAAGAATGGCGTGATGCCATTCCACAATTGGTTGCCCAGCGCGATGGTTGCGCCCACACCCGTCAGCGCCCTGCTCCACGCAGTGGCGGTCGTGAAGGTGGGTGTGTTTTCCACCGTCCGGGTCATGCTCTACGTTTTTGGCACGCGGCTCATGCATGACCTGAACCTGGGTTTGCCCACCGCTTACTTCGTCTCGTTCACGATTGTGGTCGGCTCCATCGTCGCGTTGAGCAAAGACAACTTGAAGGCGCGGCTGGCCTATTCAACCGTCAGCCAGCTCTCCTATATCATCCTGGGCGTGGCATTGCTGACCGACTCCGGCATCGAAGGCGGCCTCATCCACATCGCCAACCATGCGTTCTCGAAAATCACGCTGTTCTTCTGTGCCGGTGCTATTTACGTCGCCACACACAAGAAAAACATTTCCGAGATGAAGGGCCTGGGCCGGGTGATGCCGTTCACGTTCGGCGCGTTCGCCTTGGCCTCGCTCAGCATGATCGGCGCACCGCCGGTCGCCGGGTTTGTCACCAAATGGTACCTGCTCAATGGAGCGATGGACGCGCACGCGATTGGCATCATCGTCGTGCTGCTCGTCAGTACGCTGCTCAACGCGGCCTATTTCGCTCCGGTAGTATATCAGGGATTTTTCGGGAAAGCATCGGAGGCTGACGCGCACGATCGCCACGGCGAGGCGCATCCGGCGCTGGTGATTCCCCTCTGCATTACCGCCATCATCTCGGTCGTGATCGGACTTTATCCGCAATTGTTTTTAAATCTGCTGAAGCACGTTGTTTCATGAAGCTGGCCAAACTGATCGAATATTTGCGCAACCGTCTCAAGACGGTGATCGCGTGTTGCGTGGTGGTTTTGGGGCTGCTGGTGCTGGGCGATGCGTTGCTGGTCAACAAGGAACATGCCCACACACGCTTCGAACATTGGCCGGCGTTCTGGTCCGTGTTCGGTTTCGTGGCTTGCGCCATAATCGTGCTGGCGTCCAAGGCCTTTGGCCATGCCGGCATCATGACCCGCGAGGACTATTACGATGAATAGGTTCTGGATTCATCCTGCACTGATTTTGATGGCCGGCGCGCTGTTGCTGCCGCTGCTGCCGGCGCGTTTGAAGAAGGGCTGGTTGCTGCTGGTGCCGTTGCTGGTGTTCGTGCGCACGGTGAGCCTATCACCCGGCAGCTTCGGCCATGTCCAATTTGCCGATTGGGAGCTGGTTTTTGGCCGGGTGGACCGGCTCAGCCAGGTGTTTGGCTACATCATGAGCCTGATGTGCATCCTGGGCACGCTGTATGGGATGCATGTGAAGGATGACCAGGAGCACATCGCCGCCTGGTTTTACGTCGCCGGCTCGCTCGGGGCCATTTACGCCGGCGATTTCATCACGCTGTTCCTGTTTTGGGAACTGATGGCGTTTTCGTCGGTATTTCTCGTTTGGTTCCGCCGCCGCAAGGAATCCCTTGGCGCCGGGTACCGCTATTTGCTGGTGCACGTGTCTGGCGGACTCTTCCTGCTGGGCGGGATAGTCATGCATTGCAAAGCCACGGGGAGCTGGGCTTTTGATGACGCATTCAAAAACCTGGCGGTGAACCAACCCACTGTGGCGACCTATTTGATCCTCACCGGCTTTATCCTCAACGCCGCCGTGCCGCCGCTGCATGCCTGGCTGCCTGACGCCTATGGCGAGGCGACCTTCAACGGCTCGGTTTTTATGTGCGCGTTCACCACCAAAACGGCGGTGTATGCGTTGTGCCGCGGATTTGCCGGCACCCAACTGCTGATTTACCTCGGCGTGATCATGGCGCTGTACGGAGTGGTTTATGCCGTGCTCGAGAACGATTGCCGGCGGTTGCTGGCCTACCACATCATCAGCCAGGTGGGCTACATGGTCGCGGGTGTTGGATTGGGCACCCAAATGGCCATCAACGGCGCTTGCGCCCACGCCTTCGCCCACATTCTCTACAAAGGGCTGCTGTTCATGGGTTGTGGCGCGGTGCTGCACATGACCGGCGAAAGCAAGTTCACCCAGTTGGGCGGGTTATGGAAGAAAATGCCGTGGACTTTTGTGTTCACTTTGATTGGCGGCCTGTCCATCTCCGCGTTCCCGTTGTTCAGCGGATTTGTCAGCAAATCGATGATCGTTTCCGCCGGGTTCGAAGAGAAGAAACTTTGGGTCGGGTTCCTGTTGTTGCTGGCTTCCGCCGGCACATTCCTCCACACCGGATTGAAGGTGCCGTACTTTATTTGGTTCGGGAAGAACCGGCCGCGCGCGGAAGTATGGGAACGGGCGGCCGAGCCTCCGATCAATATGAACGTCGCGATGGCGCTGACCGCGTTCCTGTGCATCTTTATCGGTTGTCATCCCGCCTGGCTTTACCGGATGCTGCCATACCCGGAAGAAGCATTCCGATATCTGCCGCAGGTCTATAGCGGTTACCACGTTTCGGAAACACTGCAAATCCTGCTGTTCACCGGACTTGGTTTTTTCCTGCTGCTGAACAAGCTGGTGCCGGAAGCAAAGATTAGCCTCGATTTGGATTGGCCCTATCGCATGGGCGGGCGCGCGTTCCTCTGGCTGGCCAGAAAACCCTTTCAGGCGGCGGATGCTTTCGTCGGGGAACTGTACCGCCTGGCCGGGTTGGTTCCGCTGATGTTTACCGCGCGCGAAGCCGGGCTCTTCGATAACAAGATAATTGATGGCGTTGTCGATGGCGTGGCCGCCGGCGTCCGTGGCATCGGCCGGCGGTTACGGTTCGCTCAACGCGGCCAAATGCAGGAGAACCTCACGTTTGAATTTGCGGTGGCGGCTGTGCTCATCGTTGCCTTCATCATCTATTCAACACGATGAACTTCGCCCATTACAACGACTCTGCTTTGAGCATCCTGATCTTCGCCCCGTTGGCGGCCGCCGCCGTGGCGCTGGTGCTGCGGAACGAGAACTGGGTGCGCTGGTGGACCTTATTGTTCACTACGGCGGCGGGTCTATTTTCCTTGCCGCTCTATTGGCATTTCGATGCTTCGACCGCAGCCTTTCAGTTCAAAGAAACCATCCCCTGGATTCCATCCCTGAAAATCTTTTATGCGGTGGGACTCGACGGCATCAGCCTGCTGCTGGTGTTGCTGACGACGCTAGTGATGCCGTTGTGTGTGCTGGCTTCGTGGCGTTACATCCAGACGCGAGTCAAGGAATTCATGATCTGCCTGCTGATCATGGAGACCGCGATGGTGGGAGTGTTTTGCGCCCTGGACCTGGTGCTGTTCTTCGTCTTTTGGGAAGCGATGCTGATTCCGATGGCGCTGCTGATCGGCATTTGGGGCGGGCCACGCAAAATCTACGCCGCGCTCAAGTTCTTCATTTATACCATGTCCGGCTCGGTGTTCTTGCTGGTGGCCATTATTGCGCTCTACCTTCGCGTCGGCAGCTTCAGCATCCCGGAAATGATGGGGCGCAGCTTCCCCCCGAGCTTTCAGTATTGGCTGTTTCTGGCCTTCTTCATTTCGTTCGCGATCAAGGTGCCGATGTTCCCATTCCACACGTGGCTGCCGGCGGCGCATGTCGAGGCCCCCACCGCCGGCAGCGTCCTGCTGGCGAGCGTCCTGCTGAAGATGGGCACTTACGGATTCTTACGGTTTTCCCTGCCGATGGCGCCCGATGCGACGCGGCTGTTTACGCCCTACATTCTGATGCTGTCGGTGGTAGCGATTCTTTACGGCGGCCTGACGGCGCTCGCACAAACCGACCTCAAGAAGTTGGTCGCCTATTCCAGCGTCGCACATATGGGCTTTGCCACGTTGGGAATCTTCGCGCTGAACCAGATTGGGGTGGAAGGCGCCCTGCTGGTAATGATTAACCACGGGGTGACGACCGGCGCGCTATTCATTGTAGTCGGCATCATCTATGAGCGGTTGCATAGCCGCGAGTTGGCTATGTCTGCCGGTCTGGGCAGGTTCATGCCGTTCCTGGCCTTGTTTGCCGGCGTGTTCGCTCTCTCCTCCCTGGCTTTTCCCGGCACCAACAGTTTCATCGGCGAATTCATGGTCATGACCGGTGGGTTCATGGTCTCTAAAACGATGATGCTTTTTGTGGTGCCGGGGGTGGTCCTCGCGGCGGCTTACATGCTGCGGATGCTTCAGAAGTTCGCCTATGGCGGCACGAAAAATCCCGACCACTCGAAGGTGCTCGATTTGGGGTTTCGCGAGGTAGCCACTCTGGCGCCGCTGTTGCTCTTTGTGTTTTGGATTGGCCTGCACCCGGCGCCCTTCACCCACGTGATGAGCGCCAGCGTTAAGCATCTACTTGAACAAACGCAAGTCGTGAACGCGGGAACCTATGTGGCACAACATTAACTTCCCGTTTATGGCACCCTTCATTCCCGAACTAATCGTGCTCCTCGGCGCCCTGGTGCTGTTCTTCGTCACTCTGGGACAGGACCGAGCGCGCCAGGCGCGAACGGTCGCGGTGGGTCTGTCGGTGCTTGCCATCGCAGCCGCGACACTCTGCCTGCACCAGCAGGGGGTGCTCTTCGATGGCGCTTATCGTGTGGACCTCTTTTCGCAGGTGCTGAAGCTGGTGTTTGCGTGCGGTTTCCTGCTGGTCCTGCTGCTGGGTGGTGAGTTGCCGGATATTCGCGCGGACATCAAGCCCGAGTATTACCTGTTTCTGACCATCAGCGTTAGCGGGCTGATGATGCTGGTGAGCAGTGTGGATTTAATCACGCTGGTCGTCGCCCTCGAAGTGTCCGCTTTCCCGCTCTACCTGATGGTGCCGATGCGCCGCGAACGCGCCGGGCAGCGCAGCCAGATGGAATCGGCCATCAAGTACGTCATGTTCGGCGTCGCCGCCAACGGGATCATGTTCTTCGGCATGAGCTATCTCTATGGACTCACCGGCACGACCTCGCTGTCCGAGTTGATGCTGAGACTGCAACCGCTGAGCCACTCGACCATCGCCATAGTCGGCCTGGCCATGATGTTGTGCGGGCTGTACTACAAACTAGCGGTGTTCCCCTTCCATTTCTGGACGCCCGACGTGTATCAGGGCGCAGCCAATGAGACCGCCGGCCTGGTGGCCTCTCTGCCCAAAGTCGGCGCGGTGGCGGTGCTGGTGCGCTTTGTCTCGTTGGCGGCGCCCGATAATAAAACTCTGGCGCTGTTGTTGGCCATCCTCGCCGCGGGTTCAATGTTCTACGGCAATCTCATCGCACTGATGCAAAAAGATTTCAAACGCCTCTTGGGCTTCTCCGGCATCGCCCATGCCGGTTATGCGTTGCTTGGGTTGGTCGCGCTGGACGAGTTTGGCTATTCGGCCGCGCTCTATTACATCGTGGGTTACCTGCTGATGGTGATGGCGTGTTTCCTCGTCATCGTGAAGGTCTCCCGCGACGGCACCAACGTGCGCATCGAAGAACTGGCCGGGTTGCATCGGCGCGCGCCTTTGCTGGCCGTGACCCTGGCCGTGGGTGTGTTCGCCCTGGCGGGCATCCCGCCGTTTGTCGGGTTCATGGGCAAGCTGACGTTGCTGTCGGCGGCGCTGCACAAGGGTTACCTCGCGCTCGTCATTTTCGCCGTCATCAACACAGCCATCGCGGTGTATTACTATCTCGGGGTGGTTCGCGAAGCGTGGTTTCGCGACCCAGGCGACCTGCCGCCCGTTCGCCTGGATTGGGCGACGCGCATCGCCTGTGTGCTGTTGATGGGAGGGATTCTCGGGCTGGGGATTGCCCCCGCACGGGTGCTGGAAACCATCTCGACCTCGGTGGCGCAGGCGGGCCTGACGCCGCTGAACGCGCCCCAGACGGCGGAACTGCCCCCGGCCGGCCCGGGGCATCATTCAACGCCTGCGCAGTCGGGCGCGCGTGACGTTCCACGAGCATTGCTTTCAGAGGTCGGAGCCAAATAAACCGAAATCATGAACCCGAACTGGCATTCCTGGTCTCCGATAGGAGAGGAACGCCGGCTCAATACTGCCCGCAAGGGCCCCTGCCTGCCATGAGTGAACCCGGCAACTCAAACTCCAAGTATGCCTGGCGAGAGGTGGCCGCACACGGTCTGCCCAAACGCTCGGCCCCGGAACGCGCCGCGGATTTTCTCGAAATCTACGGCTTGTACGACGAAGCCACCGCGCGCGAACAAGCCAGCCGTTGCATTCAGTGTCCAAACCCAAGCTGCGTCAACGGCTGCCCGCTGTGCAACCCCATCCCCCAATGGTTGCTCCTCACGGCCGAAGGGCGATTCCTCGAAGCGGCGGCCTTGCTCGGCTCGGCCACCAACATGGCGGAAATCTGCGCCCGGTTATGTCCGAGCGATCATCTCTGCGAGGGCGCCTGTGTGCTCGAAGGCATCTCGTCCTCGGTCGCCATTCAACCGCTGGAACAGTTCCTCGTCGAATATGCGTTCGCCCATGGCGCAGTCAGTACAGCCACGGCGCCGCCTAACGGCCGCAAGGTCGCCGTCGTTGGCTCCGGCCCTGGCGGTCTGGCCTGTGCAGAACAATTGGCCAGGCAAGGCTTCGCCGTCACGGTGTTTGATGCGGAGTTGGTGCCGGGGGGCTTATTGGTGAACGGCACACCGGCGTTCCGGCTCGAAAAAACAGTCGTCCACCGCCGGCTCGAGGTGCTGCGCCGTTGTGGCGTGAAGTTCCAACTCGGAGCCCAGTTCGGGGACAAGCTCACCTTGAACCAATTGGCGGAAGATTTCGATGCGGTGTTTCTGGGTTGCGATTGGCGTAGAGCTCGAGTCCTGACTGTTCCAGGGGCGGAGCTCAAAGGTGTCATTCCCGCAGTGACGTTTTTGCTGCAGAAGACCACGCCAGTGCCGTTGGACTTGTCGCCGATCGACGTATCCGGCAAACGGGTGGTCGTTCTCGGCGGCGGCGATTCGGCCATCGATTGCGCCCGCGCCGCCATTCGTTATGGTGCCGCAGAAGCCAAAGTGGTATACCGCCGCGGGGCTGAAGAGATGCAGTGCGGCCGGCAGCACTATGAGAGTGCTTTCGAAGAGGGAGCGCGATTCTTCTTTCAAGCCACGCCGGTTGCGGTGCTGGGCGATAGCGACGGCCGGGTCCGAGGCCTGCGCCTTGTCCGGACCGAGTTGGGGCCGGCCGATCCGGGGCAGCAGCGCCCGTTCCGAATCGTGCGTGGGAGTGAATTCGAGATCGAAGCCGATTGGGTGATCCCGGCCCTTGGCTTCGAACCTATGCCCTGCCCAGCTAGCGACGATTTTGCTGGTCTAACCCGCAACAAATGGGGAGGTCTGGCCGTGGACGCGCATCAGATGACCAGCCGGCCGGGCGTATTCGCCGGCGGCGACATGGTCCGGGGTCCCAGCCTCATCCTGGAATCGGTGCGTGATGCGCGCCGCGCCGCTGCGGAAATCCATAGCTATTTGCTCGGGCAGACGACCGGGGTTTAGTTGATGAACGAAGCTTCGTTGGCCTGGAGCAGCGCGTGCGCATACTCCTGCCACGGCTTGAGCGGTTCGCGGCGGCGCATCCCGGGCCGGTTGCCAAAGCGCCGACGGCCGGCCGGACCGACCTGCGCGCGCTGACGTTCGGTCGAAACCTGCTGGAAATCAGGCCCAGGTTCGGCGCCCATTGACGACACCTGATCGGAGGCCGCGCCGATGAAATCGAGGCCGAGTTGCACTTCTTCCGCCTGCGCCGGACGCTGATAAATCCGTTCGTAAAGGAACTGCACCCGCGCGGTTTCATCGGTGCAGGAAGAGAAGTCGGGCAGGGCGACCAGGTGTTTGGCCTGCTCGATGACGAGCGGACTGTTCATGAGAAAAAGCGCTTGCTGCGGCACGGTGGTTTCATGACGCCGGCCATTCGGCATGTCCGGGTTGGCGAAATCAAAATTAATCAGCACATCGGCCAGGTTTGCGCGGTCCACGCGGCCGTAAATGGTGCGGCGGGTCGAGTAAGGCTCCTGCTCGATATTCACCGGGCGCCCGTACATCGTCGGGTCGAGGTCACCGCCAATCGCCAGCAACGAATCGCGCAGCGCCTCGAATTCCAGCCGGCGAATGTTCGCGCGCCACAGCAGGCGGTTGTCAGGGTCCACCTGCGCGTAACGCGCGTTATAGGCGCTGCTTTCCTGGTACACGCTCGAGAGCATGATCAACCGGTGCATCTTTTTGAGACTCCACCCCTCGGCCATAAATCGCGAAGCCAAATAGTCCAACAATTCCGGATGACTCGGCGGCTCGGAAGTTGTGCCGAAATCATCCGGTGTGGGCACGAACCCCTCGCCGAAATGGTTTAACCAGAGCCGGTTGATCAGCACCCGCGCGGTCATGGGGTTGTTCTTGCTCGCGATGGCCCAGGCCAGGTCGAGCCGGCCACTGCCGTTGGTAAATGGCGGACGCGCCGCGCCGGAAAGCACTTCGAGAAAGTGCCTCGCCACCAGCGGGCCCTTGTTGCCGGCATCGCCCCGAATGAAGACCGGCGAATCCTGCGGCCGTCGGACGTCTTCCAGGACCATTGCCCGCGGCGGCGCACCCGGATGCGTCAGCTCCAACTGAACAATGCTGGACTCGTTTTCACGCATCTCGCGCTGGATTTTGCGCAATCCCTGCCGATCCCGCGCACGGCGCAGTTCGCGCAACCTCGCCGGGAATGAGTCCTTTACCCGCTCCAGGTCCATGCGCTGTTTGTAATAATCGGCGTAGTTGGTTCCGTTGAGGTCGCGCACAATGACCGGTTCAATCGGCGGTTCGGTGCAACTGGCGAACACGCCGCGCAGCGAATAGTAATCTTTGGTTGGGATCGGATCGAACTTATGGTCATGACAGCGCGCGCAGGTGACGGTGAGGCCGAGAAAGCCCTTCGTCACGACATCGATCCGATCATTGATGATGTCGTTCTGCATCCCCATGAACCGATCGCCCACGGTCAAAAAGCCTAACGCGCAAAGATTGGTCAGGTTGTTTCTGGTGGCTGGGAGTTTATCGGCGGCAAGCTGCTCGATGATGAAAAGGTTGAACGGCTTGTCTTCGTTAAAGCTGCGGATGACGTAATCGCGATAAGTCCAGGCAAATGGGTAATTGGGATCCTCCCGCTGCCGGCGGATCTGGCCTTTGGTGTCGCTGTAGCGGGCGACATCCAGCCAGTGCCGGCCCCAGCGTTCGCCATAGTGCGGGGACGCCAGCAACCGGTCCACCACTTTGGCGAACGCGTCCGGTGAATCATCATTGAGAAAATTTTGAATCTCCTGCTCGGTTGGCGGGAGGCCGATGAGATCGAAAGTGGCACGGCGGAGCAACGTCCGCTTGTCCGCCGGCGGGTTCGGCTTCAGGCCTTTCTCGTCGAGTTTGGCCAGGATGAAATTGTCCACCGGCGTTTTGCTCCAGGACGAGTCCTGCACCTGCGGGACCGGCGGCTCTTTCAAGGGCTGCCAGGCCCACCAATGCGCCTTGTCCGCCCACTGTTTCGGGGCGCCGCCGGCGCGTGGATCCGGTGCGCCCATTTGCACCCAGGCGACCAAATCGGCAATGACGGTGTCCGGCAGCTTCCTGCCTTTGGGGGGCATTTGAAGGTCCGGGTCCGTATAGCGAATCGCTTTCACTAACAAGCTATGCTCCGGGTCGCCTGGAACGATCGCCGGCCCGCTGTCACCGCCCTTGAGCACGCCTTCACGCGTGTCCAGCAATAGCCCCGCTTTAATCTTCTCCGCTTGTTGGCTGTGACATTTGTAACAATTCTCGCTGAGGATGGGGCGAACGTGATTCTCGAAAAACTGCAATTGCGCAGCGGTTGGGGCGGCGGCAAGCCCGAGGCCCTGGGCGAACAGCCCGCACAGCAAGACTGAAAACAGGAGAGAAAGTAACGGGGGGCGAAGGCCGGGTTTACGGAGTGCAGACCTCAGCCCGCAGCACGTGTGGCCCGGCTGAGCGCCGGGCGCCATCCCAAAGCGAAATCGCCGCGCGTCGCGCTTCATGCAATCACCGGTTTGACCACTTCGCCCGAAACATCGGTCAGGCGAAAATCGCGGCCGTTATAGCGATACGTTAACTGACGGTGGTCGAACCCAAGCAACGCCAGGATCGTCGCGTGCAGGTCATGAACGTGCACCTTGTTTTCAACGGCTGCGGCGCCGAACTCGTCGGTAGCGCCATAGACCATGCCGCCGCGCACGCCGCCGCCAGCCAGCACGGTCGAAAACGCCTTGCCGTTATGGTCGCGCCCGGGATTATCGTTGCCATTGCGGTCGCGCACCGGCTTGCGTCCGAATTCGCCGCCCCAGATCACCAGCGTCTCGTCCAGCAACTGCCGCTGTTTGAGGTCATTGAGCAATGCGGCCAGGGGTTGGTCGATGTCCTTGGCGCGCTCAGGCAACCGCTCCTCCAGGTCCTGATGATGGTCCCAGCCGCCGGCCCAGACTTGCACAAAGCGCACGCCGCGCTCGATCAAACGTCGCGCGATGAGCAATTGATTGCCTTGCGGAGTGCGGCCATACAGGTCGCGCATCGCCTGGGGCTCCTTGTTCAAATCAAACGCGTCGGTGGCCTCGGTCTGCATCTTGAACGCCATTTCGAAGGCCTGCATCCGTGCTTCCAATTGCGCGTCTTTTTCCAGGTTTTGGCTGTGCAGCTCGTTGAGTTTATAAACCAAATCCAATTGCCGGCGTTGCTCGGGCAGCGACGTGTACTGATTGCGAATATTCTGCATGAGTTGGTACACCGAGGGCACACGGGTGTTGACGCTCACCCCCTGGTAAATGCCGGGCAAGAATGAGGCCTGCCAATTAGAACTGCCGCCAGGTGGGGTGCCGCCCGGGCGCAGCGAAACGAAGCCGGGCATGTTTTGGTTTTCCGTGCCGAGCCCGTAAAGGACCCACGAACCGAGGCTGGGCCGCGCCAGGCGCGTCGAGCCGGTGTTCATGAATACGGTCGCCACTTCGTGCGCGGGGATATCCGTGTACATCGAGCGAACCACCGCCAGGTCATCCACTAGCTCGCTTAATTTCGGGAACACCTCGCTGACCTCGATGCCGGAGTTGCCATGCTTGCTGAACTTGAACGGGGAAGCCATCGCGACACCATCCATGCCGGGAATCTCTTTGCCGTCGTACTGCGCCAGCGCCGGCTTTGGGTCCCAGGTATCGACGTGGGAGGGCGCGCCCTGGGCAAAAATGTGAATGACGTGTTTGGCCTTGGCGGGAAAAGGAGGTTTGCGCGGCGCCAGCGTCGCAATGGTTTCGGCCTGCGCGGTCGAGCCCAGCAATTGCTCTCCCAGCAAGGTCGCCAGCCCGAGCATGCCGAACCCCATCCCGGCGCGCTGCAGGAATTGTCGCCGGGTAATGAACAGGTCTTCCAGGCGCGCGGAATGTTCCCGCATGAATTTGTTGTCGCCGTTCATAACAATAATAATACCATAAGAGACGCCGGCCGGCGGCCGCCGGTTTCGCATAAATTGCAAGTTGGATGCCAATAAATGAGTAGTACCAAATACCTCAAGGGCTGCTGCCAGTCGTGTGGCGGGCACCTTGAGTTCCCCGCCGACCAGATTGGGCTGACCGCCGACTGTCCACATTGCGGACAGCAAACCGAGCTGATGTTGCCGCCGCCACCGGCGGAGCCGTCGGTCCCGCGCCGGGCGCTGGTCTGGACGGGCGTGGCCGTGTTGGTGGCGGTGCTGGGTTTGGTGGGTGCGATGATTGCCTTACACCGAGTAGAGCGTTGGGCGGCCCGGCAGCGGCAGGCAGGGGTAGTGCCATCGGCTCCCGCGGCCACGAATACTGAACCGCTCGCCAGCGCAGAGCCGCTCGCGCAGGCGGGGTTCAGCGCGTCGGAGATCAAACTCCAGCACGCGCCGGGGAGTTCACTGGTCTATGCGGTCGGAACAATTCGCAACACCGCCAACCGGCCACGATTCGGGGTCAGGCTCGAGCTGGACCTGCTGGATGCGTCGGGGGAAAAGGTCGGGACAGCGAAGGATTACGTCGCGACGCTCGAGGCGCGCGGGGAATGGCATTTCCAGGCGCTGGTGGTCGAGCCGAAAGGCGTTATGGCAGCGAAGGTCGCTTCTCTCAAAGAAGATCAATGAGCCGCGCAGTCCGCCGTGCCGTTCACGCTCCGAACTTATCAAACGCCTTCGCATTGGCTTGCATCAAGCGCATCAGGTATTTGGCTTCGAACAATCCCAGCGAGCCGGTATTAGCGCCGGTCTCGGTGAAGCGTTCAAGCTTATCGGAGCCGGAACAGGCTGAGTGCAACAAGACCGGTTGTGGGTGCCAGGAATGACCTTTCAAGGCGCAGGGCGTCGAGTGGTCCCCGGTAATGGCCAGCACATCGGGCTTCTTTCTCAGCAACAGCGGCAAGGCGGCGTCGAATTCTTCAATGGCTTTGCGTTTCGCAGCAAAGTTGCCGTCTTCACCATACATATCCGTGTATTTGAAATGGATGAAGAAAAAATCGAAGTTGTCGTATTCGGCCAGGTACCGTTCGAATTGTTCGGCGATGCTTTGGGGCCCTTCGAGCTTGGTCATGCCGACGAGTTGTGCCAGGCCCTTGTACATGGGATAGACCGCGAGGCATCCCGGCCTAAGCAGGTACCGATCCTGAAAGAGAGGAATTTCCGGTTGGTGCGCGATGCCGCGCATGAGAAATCCATTGGCGGGCTTTTGCTGCGCCAGCAACGGCAACGCCGCCTTGTAAAAACCGGCGACCAGCTTCGCCGTTTTCTTGGCTTTCAGCGATTTGGCCTCGAGCGGTTTGGCCGCCGGGATCGGCAGGCCTTCCCGGTGAGGATCGGCGTCCGTTAACGGCCCTTCGAGCCCTCTGCCGCGGAACACAACGACGAAGCGATGGCCTTTGCCGGCTTTAATGATCACTTCGGCATCGCCCACTTTCTTCACTTTCTGCGCCAGCAACGCGCAGAGTTGCTCGCAAACCGCGGTGTCAATCCGGCCGGCGCGCCGGTCGGTCACCACTCCGCCCGCATCGAGAGTGCAAAAGTTGGCGCGGGCCGCAACGTCGCCCGGCCGCAACTCCAATCCGAGGCCGAGCGCTTCGATGACGCCGCGGCCGACCTGGAATTGGAGGGGATCATAGCCAAACAACCCGAGGTGGCCCGGGCCGCTCCCGGGGGTAATGCCGGGAGCCACCGGGAGCATCCGCCCCTGGGCGGAGTCCTTGCTCAAGGCGTCGAGGTTGGGTGTGCGGGCCGCTTCCAGGGGAGTGACATATCCTTGTTCCCGCGTGGCGATGTCGCCGAGGCCATCCAGCACCACCAGCGCCAGCTTGCCGTTCGTTTTTAACGTCAGTTCCGAATACAATGCATCCAGGTTCATGTCTCAAATTCCGTTTAATTGCTTGTCAGCGGGTGGCAGTCAAGCCAGCCAGGCCGAAACGCTCATTGTGGCCAAGACCGGGGCAGCGTCAACGGCATTTCGACAAGGCACATCAGGTGTGATAATTTGCATGGTTAGGGGCAGACATTAGGGCGCCTGGCACAAGGTTTTCAAAGGAGAGGACAAACAATGATGAAGACACCAATCGTGTTAACGGCAACAGCTTTGGCGCTTAGCCTGGCGATCACAGCGTGTATTACTCCCACTCGCGCGGTCGTTGTGCGTCCCACCGGTGAAATTGTGGTCTCCGAAACCCCGCCACCAACCGGGCGGACGGAGGCGATTCCGCCATCGCCGGGCGCCGCTGACGTTTGGGTGCCGGGCTTCTGGGGTTACCATGACAACCAGTGGGTCTGGGTGCCTGGATATTGGCAGGCGCCACCGCGCACCGGCGCCGTCTGGGTGCCGGGACATTGGGACAGCGTGACCGGCGGCTGGAGTTGGACGCCCGGGCACTGGGAATAATAGAGCGCGGACTAGTCCGCACCAATCATCGAACTTAAGGTGGCTGTGGCTGGAAATATGCCGCGTGTTTGGGCGTCCGGGTGTTGCTGCGGATTAAAGTCCGCGCTCCGGTGCGCGGTCCAGTCCGTGGTCCGTGCCACGGCTGACGACAAAAATAGCCAGATCGGCGTTGAGATTGGGGTCATTAAACACCTCGATTCCGGCGGCAGTGTCCAAAGCGATGCGTTTGTGCACCTGGATATTCTTTGCGCGGCAGAAATCCTCAAAATCCGCAATGGTGAAGAACCGAATATTCGGTGTGTTGTACCATTCGTAGCGCAGGACGCCAGACTTGGGTGCGCGGCCTTCCTCGGCCAGCATGCGGCGTAATCGGTGGTAACCGAAGTTGGGGATGCTGACGATGCATTTTAGCCCAATGCGCAGGATGTCCCGGAGTAAACGCTCCACATTGGTGACGGTCTGCAAAGTTTGCGACAGCAATACGCAATCGAATTCGTCCGTGCCGAAGGCGCCCAGGCCCTGGTTTAAATCCGCCTGCAGCACATCCAGCCCGCGAGCGATACAGGAAAGGATTTTCCGCTCGTCCAGCTCAATGCCGACCAGGCGGCGGTGGTCCTCGGCTTTCAAACGTGCCAGAAGCGTTCCAGAGCCGCAGCCCAGGTCCAGCACGCTGGCACCCGGCTCGATCAGTTCGGCAATGCGGTCGTAATCCAGCCGGTGCTGTTGAAAGATGCTGGTCGGTCCGTGGGCATCATCTTTCAGCTCAGGCGGTGCGGGTGCGGTCGAGCCGAGATTCGCCAAGAAGGCGCGCATCATCCCGCCGTAAACTTCCAACTCATCAGGCAGCAGGAAGGCATCGTGCCCGCCGCCGCTTTGGACGTTGCAATAGCTGACGGGGGCGTTGTTGGCGACGAGCGCATTTACCAGATCGCGCGACTGCGCCGGTGGGAAAAGCCAATCGCTGGAAAAACTCACCACCAGCCAGCGACTGCGCGCCGGGCGAAAGGTGGCGGCCAATTCGGCCGGCGTGCTGCCCAGGTCAAACAAGTCCATCGCCAACGAAAGGGTTACGTAGCTGTTGGCATCGAAGCGCTCGACGAATTTCGCGCCCTGGTACCCGAGGTACGAGCCCACCGAGAATTTCTTTTCGAATTCCGTCGCCACTTCGCGCGGATGCAAACGGTCGGCTTCGAATTTTTCGCGCATCGCCTCGGGTGAGAGGTAAGTGATGTGGCCGATCATGCGAGCCAGGGCCAGGCCAACCGAGGGGCCCTCGTGCTTATCGTAGTACTGGCCGCCGTGGAAATGGGGGTCGCGCAGGATCGCGTTGCGGCCAACCACATCAAAAGCCAGTGCCTGGGTCGTAAGCCGCGGCGAGGTCGCCAGCGCCACGATGCCCCGGGCCCGCCCCGGATAGCGAATGGCCCAGGTCAAAGCCTGGTGCCCGCCCAATGAGCCGCCCACTACCGCCAGTAACTGTTCAATGCCTAAATGCTGCAACAGCCGCTGTTGCACCTCGACCATGTCCGCCAGGGTAATGACCGGGAAATCGCGTCCGAAAGGTTTGCCGGTAATGGGATTGATGCTGCCCGGACCGGTGGTGCCACGGCAGCCGCCCAGCAGGTTCGGGCAAATCACGAAGTAACGCTCGGTATCGACCGCCTTGCCCGGCCCGACAACCAGGTCCCACCAACCGGGGTCGTCCTGTGCATCATGCCTGGCGACGTGCGAATCGCCGCTGATGGCATGGCACAGCAGCACCGCGTTATCGCGCGCGGGATTCAGTCGCCCATAAGTTTCATATGCGACGGTGACGGAAGACAAGCGGGCACCCAGTTGCAACTCCAAGGGCTGGTCGAAAGTGACCGACTGCGCATAGCGTAAAGGCCGGGCATTGCGGATGCTATCGCTGCTTTCAAAAACGGTCGTGCTCACAACGGGTTGGGTTATTTAGGCGCAATGGCGGGCGAAATCCAGTAGAAATGAAGGGAAAAACGGGAGCGGCGAACCCTTCTGCCGCCCCCGTTCACTCAACCCCAATCCGAGGGTCCGAATCAAGTTCGGTCGTTACTCGGTTGCTACCTTAAAGCTCCGGCGACACTTGTCATGTCGCTAAAATAATCGACACGAGCTAAGGCACGAGTCGTGCGCGGTACGCGCGGGCTGCCACGCCCGCCGGGACAGCGTCGGTGAACGAGGCCAGGCCAGTGACGTTGGTGAGAAAGCCGAGGGTGCTCCACGCGGCCAAATCGCTGGTTTCCTGGATGGCATAAGGCGTGTCCGGGTCGCCCTGCAGATCGAAAATGAATTGTTGACCGTCGGACCGGGAGTGCAGCAGTCGTGGCTGCGTTCGCAGGCGGAATATTTTTGCCTGGGCGCCATTGAGCGAAACCGGCAGAAACGAATTGGTCAGCGGGAGCACCACGCCGCTCCACAGGTCCAGCGGACTGACATTGCCGGTTATCCCGGCACGCGCCAGTGATATCGCTTGATTGGTGGGGTAGGTATTGAAATTGAAAACCGCCAAATACCAGCCCGAGCCATCCTGCCACACGAATTGGTTTGCCGGGTTGGCGCCGGTATTGCCTTCGACGGGTGAGAAGGAATGCGCGGCACGGGCCAGGGCGTCCAGCGCGGCGTTCGTGAGCGAAAGTTGGGCAGCGCCGATGCTGGCCGAGTTGCTGAGGCTGTCCCCATCGAGGAACAATCCGGTGATCGCGCCGCAGATCACACGGCTCTGGTTTTCACTTAGGCTGGCGCCGTTGCCAAACACCATCACATCCGGATCGTTGTAGGCGTAGAGTCGTCCGCCCAGCCACCAGCCGTATGTGATCGAGTTCATGGTGTAGGCGGTGTCGGAAATCCGCGAGCTCTGCGCGTCGCAGGCGATGCGCCGTGCATGGGCATATTGATAAGGAAACAGCGGCGCGATCGACTCACTGATAAACATGTGGCCGTTCAGCCGGGTAAGCAGGTACCGCATGCCCTGGTTATAGGCCTGAATGCCGGTGGTGACGGCCGAGTTGTAGTGAACGCCCTCCAACGCGCCGTGCGAAAGGAAATCCACCTTTATGTAATCAAACCCCGCGTTCAGGAAGCGGTCGATATAGTAGCTGATACGCTCTTGAGTTCCCGGGTGGGTAGGGTCCATCGCCAGCGCGCCGTCGTTGGTCTCGTAATTGCCGCTGGGTGTGCGCAGAAGAACATCGCTGTAGTGGAAGGCATTGGCGGTGCCTTCGACCCAGGAATTGCTGGCGTTCACCGACGAACCCCACCAGACAAACGGCGACCAATAAATCCCTGCGCGCTGGCCATTGGCATGGCAATGGCTCGCAAACGCCGCCAACTGTGTGTCCGTCATATTATCCCAATATGAGTCCAGGTTGACATAGACGATGCCGGTGTTGTTGAAGTTGAACGGCTGCAGGTTGGTGTGAATGGAATCCGACACGCCAATGGCCAGGGAATAATTAATGTGGCTTTGGTAATAACCCCAGCTATTCCAACCAAACGGGACGCCGTTGGTCCAGGGGAGCATCGGCGTCAAACGCGCGTTGGCATCAGCAAACGCCTCGAGGGTCCGCCGCCAATCAGCGCCGAACCCGACGAACATCGTGGGCGAGGCAACCACCGAACCGGAAACAAAGCCATGGGGCAGGACATCCCAGGTGACGCTTGGGGAAACCGCGCCGCCGAACACGTTCATCTTATCGAGCTTGTTATTCGAGCCGGACCAATAAACGCCGCTCTTCCAGGTGTCATGGGTGATGGATCCCACCACCAGGCCGATGCGGGAGCTGTTATCATAGAATGCGCCTACTTCGTAGCTCGTGCCGCTCGAGTTCAATGGCATCGCGTTATAGCGAATGAAATGGTCGTTGTCGAATGGGACAAACAAGGCGCGGTCATCGGTGTAGGAACCGAGGTCAACGCCGCCTGTCGTATCGACTACGACCGGTCCCATCCAATTGGCGCTGACGCTCGCGCCGCTCATGTCCACGCGCGTGAGGAAGCTGTCGGTCTGGTCGAGAACAAAATGCTGCGCCATGTCCGGCAGTCCGGCCGCGACGGAAGAGACCGCCACTTCGTTGGTGCTAGTGACTGTGTAGGTCCGATTGCTGAAGGCCAGTCCCTTCACATAACCACTGTTCAAGCCAACGCCGGCGTAGAAGGCGGTTATCCGGCGAGTGTTTTGCCAGAAACAATCGGCGGTGCCCGCGTTGAGGTTGTATTGCAGTGTGATGTTGCCGTTTGACATGACCAAAATGTTGCCGGGCTGGAGTGTTACGGTCATTGCCCCGGCCAGATCCGGCAGAACGCAAAGGAGTAGAAGAAGAGTGGTTGCCCAGGCGGCCGCCGCCCGGCTAAGTTGACCAGCTACTGCCTGGCGCAAAACGTTCCCGGTCACCATAGATGCTTTTACGGAATTGCCAGCCTGAAGAATTGCTGGTCGAGGTTGGTCGAGGGCAGTGAAAGATAAAGCATGCCATTGCTGCTTTCGGGAGTAACGGAAAGCGGTTCCCATTGGATAGGCGAAGTTAGGCTCGGGGCCTGGTAAATGCTGAAGGCACCCGCCCAACTCGGCCAGGACAGCAGCAACTGGGTCCCTTGCGAGCGGAATTGCAGCGAAGGTGACGGAAAGGTGTTCGCCGCGACGACCGGCGAGTACGTCTGCGACCCGCAGTCGTTCTCGGCGAGAACCTGGTAAAAGTAATTCGAGCCACTGGCCGCGGTCACGTCGTCATAGGTCGTGGTGCGAAGCCCGGTGGCCAGCCAAACGAATGGGCCGGTGCGGTTGACGCTCCGCGTCACCTCATAGAGTGAAACGTCAGCAATCGGTGACCAACTCAGGTGTACCTGGCCCGGCTCCGCTGTGGCCGCCAGCCCAGCAAACGCGGACAAACCCGTACAGGAAACAGTTGCGTGGGCCTCGTTCGAGTTTGGGCTGGTGCCGCCTGGTCCAATGGCCGAGACAACATAGTAATAGGTGCCGGGCGCCAGTCCGGAGTCCATACACAAGACCGCGGTGCAGGCGCCGACGAGTGTGTACGGTCCACCGCTGCTGGTGCCACGGAAGATGTTGTAGTTGGTTGCACCTGAGCTGGCATTCCAGGCGAGTTGCACCTGTGCATCGCCCGCCGAAGCGGTCAGGCCAGTTGGGGCCGAAGGGGTGAACGTCAATGGCGATGAGGTAGCCGGGCCATAGAATTGCACCTCGGCAACATCACCATAGCTGGCATTCGGTGAGAGATAGCGCAAGTATCTGAAGGATCCGATATTAGTGAGGACTTGTGCGGTGAATGTGCTTTCGGGCGGGCTGCTGGTAAGGCTCAGCAGATTCACGGCAACGCTAAAATCAGGAAGGTTCGCCGCCTGGAATACACCGCCGTTCATTCGGTAGGCATAACCCAGTCTGGGAAAGAAACGCAGCGCAGTCACTGGTTGGGCACTGCCCAGGTCCAGACCGACCCAATCACCATTAGCCGTCGGCCCATCAAAGAAGGTAGTAATGTCCCCGTCCATTGCCATTTGGATAGTATTGCCGCTGTTATTCCACGACCCACTCGTGCCGATGAGGGTGCCCGAGAGCCGATTGTTGTGTGGTCCCAGGCTGTAGAACTCCAATTCGGCGATATTGCCGTAGCCGTTGGCGGGCGCCACATACCGCAGATACCGGAACGCCGCCGTGTTCGTAGGGAATTGCACCGTGTAGGTCCCGTCGGGCGGCGTGGTAGTCACCGTATAAAGCGCGATGCCATCGCTGAAGTCCGGCAGGTTCGCGCCCTGGAATATGCCACCGATCATGCGATTAGCGAAGCCGCTGCGCGGCGCGTAGCGGAGCTTGCTGATCACGCGGGCATTGGTCGGACCGAGGTCCAGACCGACCCAGGCAAGGTTTGTCGGCGCATCGAAAAAGGTCGCGAGGTTGCCGTCCAACGCCATCTCACGAATGTTCCCTATATTGTTATATGAACCGGGGGTGCCCATGCTAGTCCCGACGAGGAAGCTCATGCTGACGGGCGCGGCACTGACTTCGCTCGAATTGACGCTCTGCTGAGTGCCGCTCACGGCCGAGACGACATAATAATATACCGTGCCGTTGGTAAGTCCGGCATCCGTAAAGGTGGCGGCGGTGGGGTTGCCCACAACCAGATATGGCCCCCCGCGCGCTATCGCGCGCTTAACATCGTAGCTGGCGGCCACTGAACTGGCACTCCAACTCAACAGCACCTGCCCATCATCAGCTTGGGCAACTAATCCGGTCGGGGTGGTAGGCGGTGGCGGGGGCAAGGGCGTGACGCTCACTTCGGCGGAGTCGGCGCTTTCGCCGTAATTGTTGAGCGCCGACACGACGTAGAAATAGGTGGTGCCGTCGGTCAATCCGGAATCGGTGTAGGCCACTGCGCTGGAGTTGGCGAGGAGGCTATAGGGACCGCCGCTGGCCGTTGCGCGTTTGATATGATAGCTGGTGGTTGCAAAGCCGAAGTCCCAATGCAGATAGGCCTGCCCATCGCTGGCGGTTGCCGTCAGGTTAACCGGCGCGGCCGGCGCGCTGTTCGTAGCGTTCGCCTGCAGCGTCAATGTGGCCGGGGTCAACCCCGGCGAACTCGCCGTCAGCATAATAGGGCCGGAAAAGTTCGTCGCGCTCACCAGCGCCATGCACCAGCCATTGAATGCGTGCCGCTGCGTCGCTCGGTCCGGCTCATGATCGCTGGGGTCGCCATTGCCGACACCCGCGACGTATGCCGCGCCCGCTGCCGCGAACGTGACGAGGTTGCTGGCTACCGGCACCACGAACCCTTGTGAATCGAGCACCGACGCATAGACAACCGTGAGGTCCTCGCCATCGGCGCTCAGGGCGGTGCGATCGGTGGTCAGGCGAATCGTAGCAGGTGCGCCTGTGGTGGTTACCTGGTAATAAGCGGCTAAGGCACCAGAGTTGTACCCTTTGACCGACAAAGTCCCCGGAGCATAAGGCACCGACCAACTCACATGACCAAACGCCGGCACAGTCTGCACGCCCTGGCTCACTCCATTGAGGAAAAGTTCGACCGTGTCGGTGTTGGCAAAACACCAGACTGAAATCACCTGGCCCGGTGTGGACCAGTTCCAGTGCGGAAAGATGTAGACCGATGGCGAACTGTCCCACCAGGCGCGGTAATAATAAAAGGAGTCCTTGGGCAACCCGCACATGTCCAAAACTCCAAAGTGCGAATTGATGCACGGCCAGCCGTAGGGTGACGGCTCGCCCTTGTAATCGAAACCGGTCCAGATAAACCCTCCGGCTACGAACGGCCGCACGCCGATCGGTTCCCAGGCGTCTTCTGCTCCGGTCGTGTACGAACTGAGGTAACCATCAGTGGAATCGTTGGCGTAAATCCCCCGGTCCTCGTTGGGGGAACCAATTTCACTGCCGAACATCGGCAGTGAAGGAAATGCTACATGGAACCCGTCGTAGCCGCCCGGGTTGTAGTTACAGCCTTGGAGATCTTCCACAAGGCTGATGCCGGTGCCCCAGCCGCCGTTCATCGCGCAGGTGATCGGCCGGGTCGTGTCGAATTGCTTCACCCGCTCTTTCATCGCGTAGAAGAGGTCGGCGCCATGCTGTGTGCTTTGGACGCCGAACTCTTCGTTGCACATCGACCACATAATGATGCTCGGATGGTTGCGATCGCGCAGGATCATCGCATTGAGTTCCGACAGATCGGAATAGGGCGTCGAAGCATCGGATTTCTGGCCGGTTGCGTCGCCCAGATGCCGGGTTTCGTCCATAACGACCATGCCGAGGCGGTCGCAGGCGTCCAGCAGCG
The DNA here is from genome assembly GCA_035934555.1 of Verrucomicrobiia bacterium. Taxonomy (GTDB): domain Bacteria; phylum Verrucomicrobiota; class Verrucomicrobiia; order Limisphaerales; family UBA8199; genus DASYXT01. The sequence goes on from DASYXT010000022.1 coordinate 40,902, forward strand.
CGGCGGTGGGCGGGTTGTGCGAACAGCGATAGGCGTTGGCGCCCATTTCCTTCAGCTTCTTGATGCGCCAATAAAGCAGGTTATCCGGCATACCGATGCCCACGCCGGCAAAGTCCTGGTGATTGCAGGTGCCCTGCAGCTTGACGGATTTGCCGTTGAGGAAAAACCCGGTATTGATGTCATATCGCAGGGAGCGAATTCCAAAGGTCGTGTCGTAGTTATCTATGGTCTGGCCCTCGGCCTGCACCGTGCTGTGCAGGACATAAAGCTGCGGGGTTTCCAGGGACCACAACAATGCGTTGGGCACTGGCAGAAGCTGGACGACGTTGGTCGCCGTACCCCCCGGAACCAAAATTGAATTTGTGATGGCGCCAGGTGAGGTGCCATCCGGCGCGATGACTTGGGAAATCAGAAGGCAGCTTTGAGCCGCCACAGCGGCGTTGGTCACGGTAGTAGTGATTGTGAGAGTAGCCGAGGCATTGCCGTTGGTATCGGGGCCTTGAACATCGGAGGCGACGAACGTGCCCCAAGGCGCAATATGCAACGGATTGGCGACGGTGAGCCACACATGCCGGTAGATGCCCCCGCCTTCATACCACCATCCTTCGAACCCGTTTGGGTCCACGTGGACCGCCAGCGTGTTGGTCTGGCCTGGCAGCGCGATTTGGCTTACATCGTACCGGAAGGGTGCGTAGCCGCTGTGCCAGTAACCGAGATACTGGCCGTTGAGCCATACTGTCGAGTTATGATAGACCCCGTCGAAGTCGAGCCACACGCTTTGGCCTTGCGTGGAAGGCGGGAGATAAAAGGTTTTGCGGTACCACGCCGTCTCCAGCGGCAATGAGCCGTGCCCCGTATCGGCGGTGGGGTTGAAAGTGCCCTCGATGATGTAATCGTGAGGCAGGTGAACGGTGCGCCAGGCGCTGTCGTCGAAATGCGAGCCCGCCGGGCTGATATCCTGGATGTCGTCGCCGGAGGCCAGCAGCACCGGTTCGAGCAAACCGCCCCGGCCGCCGGAATTCTGCACGGCCACCGCGAGAATGTTAGGTCCGGCCGTCGCCCAGGCGCCATCCAGCGGGCCTACCTCGAAGGTTTGGTTAGCGCCGCTATGTACGCCGAGCAGAATGCCGTTCAGATACACCGTCGCCTTGTCGGCGACTCCCAGGAAATGCAACATCAACGGCCGCCCCGAAGTCGCCTGCGAATCCAGCGAAGCCCGGAACCAGGCGGAGCCAACCTGATTGCTAAAGACGTCCTGGCCGATGGCGGCGGGCTGCCAGGAAGAAGTGTCCAGGTTCGTCGCCGTCATGGTCGGGGCATCATTCGTTGCGTTGTTATCCCGCAGCCAGAGCCATTGGGTTATGGATGCGCCGGGCGGTGGCACCTCGCTGCCGCTTTGCAGCAGCACCGCCCCCAGAATCCCGCCGGCTCCGCCGTTGTTCTGCACGGCTACCGCCAGCACGTTCGGACCGTTGCTGTTCCAGGCTGGGTCCAGCGGCGAGATATCAAAGGGCAGGCCCGCGCCGCTGTGCGTGCCCAGCAGTGCGCCATTGAGAAAGACGGTTGCGGTATCTTCCACGCTCAGGAAATGCAGCGTCAGCGGCCGACCCGACGAGGCGAGCGGGTCCAGTGTCGTGCGGAACCACGCCGCGCCGGTGCGGCCGTTGAACACATCCTGGCCAACCGTCGCATTGGACCAGGTTGCGGTGTTCAACCCTGGGCTAGCCATAGTGGCGGCGTCGCCGGGCGCAGCATCGTCGCTGCTCCAGAGCCATTGCGTGACCGGCACACCCGCAGGCTCCAACTGCACGCCGCTCTGCAGACTCACTCCGCCGTAGATGCCACCCGGGCCACCGGTGTTTTGCACCGCGACCGCGAGGTAATTGGTTGCCCCGTTCAACCATCCCGTATCCACCACGACATCAAATGCCTGACCCCAGCCATCATGCTGGCCGACCAGGACGCCGTTCAAATACACCGTCGCGTTGTCGTCCACATTCAGGAAGTGCAGCGTGAGCGGCCGCGCTGGGGTACTTAAGGGAGTCAGGGTCGCGCGAAACCACGCGTAGCCGAGCCGGCCATTAAAGACATCGGTGCCGACTGTCACGTTGGTCCAACTGGAAGTATCGAGCCCGGGAGCGGCCATTGTGCCGGCATCGGTGGGCGCATTGTCGTCGGCGATCCAGACCCATTGCATGATGGCATTTCCGCCGGGAGCGACGGCGCTGTTGCCGTCCAGTTCGTTCAGGTGGAAACGCCAGGAATCATCGAGCAATTCGTGCTGTCGCGGCTCGGATTGAGCCGAGGTCGGCAAACACAAACAAAACGTCGCGAGGCAACTGACCAAACGGAGCGCGGACATTCCTGTCCGGAGCGCGTTTCTAAGGCCAGCACGGCTCGAATTTACCGAGAACTTTGCAAGGAGAGCATTACTGCGGACAGGAATGTCCGCGCTCCGCTGGGGCATTACGGGGTACGGCATACGCGTTGAGTTTAACCGTTTAAATCGCCCTTGACAAGTTCTCTTCAACCTGTGATCTTGAACAGGTATCTAGCCCGAAGAACCAAAAAATTGTCGAATTCGACGTTTCAATGAGACCTTGCGAAGAAATCCATATGAGAACCCAGCGCAGCAGAGCGGAGCGGGACCGGGGATTTACACTGATTGAGTTGCTGGTGGTTATTGCGATCATCGCGATTTTGGCGGCTATGCTGCTGCCCGTATTAGCTTCCGCTAAGGACAAAGGTGTGCGGACGGTCTGCCTTAATAACCAACACCAGATGTCTCTGGCGATGCACATGTATGGCAGCGACTTCAGCGATTGGATGGCGCCCCCTAATTGGGATGGGTTCGCGGCGGGCAATCCGCGTGGCTGGCTTTATGATCCTTCGATGGGAACGCCGCCCGATCCGGGCCCCGGCGGCGCATTTCAGAACAACCAGATGACGGCCTACAAAGGCGGCCTTTGGTTCACTTACATGCCTAATCCCAAGGCCTACCTTTGCCCCAAGGATATTCAAAGCAAAACGTACCTTAAGCCTTATTCTCAGGGTGGCCGTGCGAACCGGTATTCCAGCTACGTCATGAATGGCGCAGTGTGTGGTTATGGTTCGGCGCCTGCGCCCACCCATTCTACCAAGCTGACGGCTGCTTGGAGCACACTCTGCTGGGTGCAGTGGGAACCCGATGAGAATAACCTCGGGCCCGGGAATCCCGGCGCCTTCGACTTTAACGACGCCGCCAATTTTCCTAATGACTCCGAGGGCTTGGGGCGGTTGCACAGCAACAAGGGCGGCATGATACTGGCGATTGCGGGGCATGTGACTTTCATCACCCGCGCCCAGTTCCGTCAGGACTGCGATTTGGCGCCGGGGGCGGGTCCTGGACCCGGAGGCAAGTCCTATTCGCACTGGAGCCCCTTTAGTAACAACGGCGAATAGAGCGGATCCTGGCCTTTAACACGTGATTCGTTCGTACAAACTACTGGTTTTTTTTTCTGCATTCCTTGGGCTCAGCGCGTTTTGGCTTACCGGTTGCGGCAAAAGGCCTGTGGCGGGGCTAAGCACTAGCGATCAAGCGGCGTTCAACCAGGCGCCGCCACAGGTCAAACAGATTTGGGACACGGCCGTAGCATCGGATCGAACCAACAATTATGCTGCAGCTCAGGAGCTGTACTACGCGCTCTTGCGGGAAAGCCTCGACCCCGCCGAACATGATGCAGTCGTCAAAGCTTCCACAGCCGTGAACGAGAGACTAATGGCCGGCGTGGAGAAGGGAGATCCCGCCGCGCTCGCTGCGTTGAAGGAACTGCGAGCGCATCCTCCCAACCGGCCCATGCGGTAAGCAGGCGATCAGAGGTCAGAGGTCAGAGGTCAGCAGACGGCTGGCGCTCTAATCTCTCTGATCTCTTCTTCACTCGCGCTCACCCCGCTCGGTCCATGGCCGCTACGGCAGCTAACGATTGGTTCACGTCCAGTCCTTTGCGGGCCTCCATAGCCCAGGTGCGGCAGCGCGTTTGCCACACCTCCAACTCGTGGGCGGTAGGCCGGTAGGGCGAGGCATGCGGCACGCCTTGGCCCACTAACAGCGACAGATACCCATGTGCGGCAAACGAATTGGATGGGTGGAGCAATTGGCCTAGCAATGGCGAGGGCCCGTTTTCCCGATAAAACGCCACGATCGCCTCGGCCCCGTGAAGCTGCGTGTCAGCCCGGCACGCCCGCCAAAACGGCGTATCCAACCGGGTGTTGAACCGATAATGAACAGCCAGGAAATCGCGAATATCGTCCCAGACCCGTCCATGAAAAGAGTTGTACAGCCCGCACAGGGTCGGAGTCGGAGCGCCGGCGCTTTCGCTTAAGGCGTCGGCCAGGGTGATGCTCTCGACGCAAATGACCTGCAAAGACGTTGCTTCCAGCGGCTCGACAAATCCCGCCGCGTTGCCCACGGCCACAACATTACCGACCCAATTGCGCGCGAACCGGCCGGAGCGGAACTTGACCACACGCGGTTCGTTCGTCACCTGCGGGTTCTTTTTTAAAAACTCGCTCAGGGCCGCTTCATCGGAAAGAAAGGCCGAGGCATACACATAGCCGCGGTTGAGCCACTGTTCGTGCTCGATTTGCCAGCACCAGCCGGCGTCCATTGTCTCCGCGAGGGTGTAGGGTCGGACCGGCTCAGTCGTGCGCGCCCAGCCGCCAATCACCGCGCGATCACAAAACAGCGCATCCGTGTACGAAATAAACGGCTCCCCTAAAGCGCGTCCGAGCAGTTCCGACCGGAACCCCGAGGCGTCCACATATAAATCGGCGGTGATGCGCTCGCCGGCTTCCGTGGCGAGCGCGCTGATGCCGTGGGCGTCGCCTTCGGGGTGCACGGTGGCATCGCGGATACTCACCCCCAGAGCGGCGCTCACGGCCTCGAGCCACCGTACCAGTTTTTTATTTTCAATATGATAAGCGAAGAACTTATGAAGCTGCGGCTGGCCATCCGGACGCCGCAGGAACGCCTTATCATTCGCCATCAAGGCTGATACCGACCCGGGGCAGGACCCATCTTGATGCGCATAGAAACCAGTTGGGCGCGGCAGTTCCGGCAGCCGCTGCTCGTAGTCCGTAGCGAAAGTGTAGTAAAACTCCGATCGGGCCCCCCAGAGGAACTTCAGGCCCAACTTCCACGTGGGCTGCGCCTCGAGATAAAACTGGCGGGGCTTCAGCTTGAGGGTTTCGAAGAAATGCCGTGGGAAGGCAGCGGTGGTGCCTTCCCCGACGCCGATGACGCCGATATCCGGGCTTCGCACGACCGTGACCTCGAGGTGCGGGAGGCGGCGTTTGAGGGTGAGCGCGACGATGAATCCGGCGCTACCCCCGCCGAGCACAACGATGCGTTGAACAGGGACGGCGGGCATGGGCCGATTGTACCGGGCGCGCTGGTGGGAAAGCAAAAAATAAATTTCCCCTTTCCTGCTCTCGATTTCTGAGGGCTCTTTTTTTTGAGATCTTTGAGATCTATGTGGTTAAATTTTTTGTCAGTTTAACCGTTTAAATTATTGGAAAAGATTGACTTCCGGCGTGGTGGGTCGAATGCTAGCCGCATCGTGATCACCAAGAAGCGAGCTGCTGCTGCTGGCCGCAAACCGGGTCCGGGGCACTCGGCGTCGGCTCGTAACGGTGGCAACGGCGCTCCCAATATTCGGGATGTGGCGCGCCAGGCGCGGGTGTCGGTCGCGACTGTCTCGTTCGTGTTGAATGCGGCGCAACGCCACCGCATCCGGGCCAAAACCCAGGAGCGTGTCCTGGCAGCGGTGAAACAGTTGGGCTACTCGCCCAACGCCGCGGCTCGGAATCTGGCGATGGGGCACAGTCACATCCTCGGCGTCATTGTTTCGGACATCCGCAATCCGTTTTTTCCCGAGATCACCGCTGTCTTCCAGGAAACCGCCAATTTGAACGACATGGAGGCCATCGTGATGAACAGCAATTACGATGCGCAACGGATGAAGCAAAGCGTCAACCGGTTGCTGGCGCTGCAAGTGCCCGGCGTCGCGATTCTCACCTCGCAGATTGAGTCCTCAGTGATGGATAACCTGGCCGAGCGGGGGATTTGCGCGGTGTACCTGGATTTGGGCCGAGTGGACGCTTGTATCAGCAATATCGCGGTTGATTACGAATCGGGGATTATCGCCGCGCTGGAACATGTGCGCGCGCTGGGGCACGAGCGCATCGGCTTCATTGGCGGTGCGCCCCATCTGCGCTCGGCGCAACGCCGCAAGCGCGCTTTCCTGGCCGGCGCCGAGAAGTTCAAGAGCCTGCAAACGCAGGCGGTGGACTCCAATTTTTCCGTGCAGGGCGGATATGTGGCCTGCTCCAAACTTTTGAGCGGGCTGCGACCGAGCGCGATTATCGCCGCCAACGACCTGATGGCTATTGGCGCGATGCACGCCGCTTACGACCGCAAGGTGCGCATCCCGGGCGAACTATCGATAGTGGGATTTGACGATATCCGCTTTGCCGAGCACATGCTGCCGCCGCTGACGACAGTTGCGGTGCCGCGCAGCGACATTGGGCGCATTGCCTTCGAGACACTCCGCACGATGATTTCCGACCCGGCCAAGGCCGGCGCTGAGCACCACGTGCACACGCATTTGGTGGTGAGGGACTCGACCGCAGCGATGGGGGGCGAGTGAGGGGCTTTTAGATTAGGGCAGGCATTAACCGCGAAGAACACAGCGAGCCCGGCGGGGCAAGGACGCCAATGAAAAATAACCGCCGCGGCGCCGCGGACGCAAAGGTTTCTCCTTAAGCTTGGATCGTTTTGATGGTTTTTGATTAAGTTTTTCTGGTTTTTGGTATTCGATTTTGTTGTTGACAGGCGACAATTAAACCGGTTAAATCGCGCTCATGAACCCACCCGCCATTGGGCTGCGCAGTCGTGCGCATCACCTTTTTTCGGGTCATTTCTCATCCTCGAAGACAAGTTCCCAAATAAATACTCCCTCACAAGTATGAAATTCCAACGCACACTTGACGAGTTGTTCGCCGGGCTGCGCTATGCGCGGCGCTCCTCGTTTTTATCCGCGGCGGCTGCTTTAGCCATGACCGGCGGGGCCACCGCCCAGACGGTCCCACAAATCGGCATGAAACTTGGTCTTAATGGGAATGGCGGCTATCAAAGCATTACCAATGCCGGTGCTTTGCAGCCGACGGATCTGGCCGGTGCCCCGGGGTATGCCCAAACAAACTGGAACAACGGCGGGTCTTATGGCGCTGGAGCCAGCGTCATTGATAGCAGCGGAGCCGCCACGAGCGTCACGTTTAGTTGGGATTCCGCTGGTTTGTGGAGCGAGCAAGGCGGCGGCACGCCGACGGCCGAAGCCGCGCCGGATGATAAGCTGATGAACGGCTACTGCGATTCCAACGCCAGCGCCACCAATTTCCTCGATTATACCCAACCGGTGGATGGATATGCCGGGACGAACGTCAACTGCAAGCCCTGGGTCTATATCCAGGGACTGAACGCCTGGATGACCGCCAACCATGTTAACCAGTACGATGTGGTGATTTATACGGACGGCGACAATAACGGCGGGCGTGGCGGCGAGTATTGGGTTCAGAGCGCGACCGGCCCTTGGACGGCACCAGGTATGACGCTTGGCGCCGATATTACCACGCACAGCTTCCTTTGTGTGGATTCAACTTTTGTCGGCGGGGACGAAACCTACCACATTGTGCCAGCCACCGTTCTTACAGGACGAGACTCGCAGGCCGGCAACTGGCAGGGAAACGTTCTGGCGTTCACCAGTCTTACCAACGACTCTATCCTGATCCGCAAGAACGTCTATAATTTCCGTGCTCCGATTAACGCGGTGCAAATCGTCCCGCGCGCCACCCCATTGCCGGCAACCATCGATCCGTTGCTTGCGGCAACCGTATATTCGGGCGCGACGGCCGCGTTCCACGCCAAAGTGGCCGGAATTGTGCCGATGTCTTTCCAGTGGCTGAAAAACGGCGCCCCGATAACTGACGGTGCGAATATTTCCGGCTCAGCCACGGCCACACTGAAGGTATCTCCGGCAACTGTGGCCGATCAGGCGAGCTACTCGCTGGTGGTTTCAAACGTGATGGGTGCTATCACTAGTTCCGTGGCGCCGCTCGCGGTCTCCTCTCCGACGCCGGGCAGTTACGCTGAGAAGATCTTCACCAACAATGCTATCGCCTATTGGAAACTCGCCGACCTCGGCGATCCCTCGACCAACTACACCGTAGCAACCGACCTGGTTGGCGGGTTCAATGGCACCTATCTATCGGCGGCGCTGAACGGCTATGATGGAGTCGTCGGACCGCAACCGCCGGCGTTCCCCGGGTTCCAGAGCGGCAACGGCGCGCTGCAGACCTCGAGCACCATACCTCATTCCTGGGTGATCGCACCGCCGCTCAACCTGAGCAACAATACCGTGACGTTCACCGCCTGGATTTATCCCACTGCATATAATGAGCCGGGGTCGGCCGGCATTATATGGTCCCGCAATGGCGGTGATGTGAATGGGTTGGATTATCAAAACAACAACAACCTGGGCTATACCTGGAACAATCAAGCCGCCACCTATAACTTTGCTTCTGGCCTGATTATTCCCTCGAACATGTGGTCATTTGTTGCCGCAACCATCACGCCCAGCAACGCCACGTTGTACTTGTTCAACGCCAACGGGATTGCCACAGCCGTGAATAATGTGACCAACGGGATCGCCGCGTTCTCCGGGCCGACGACGATTGGCGACGACCCCGCCTCCGCGGGCGCACCCGATGGGCGCGCATTCAACGGCAGCATCGCCCAGGCCGCGGTGTTCAATTACGACGTTCCGGCGCTTGAGATCTATAATATGTATAAGAAAGCGCTGGGGCTGAATGTCATTCCGGTTACCATCACCGAGCAACCGCTTTCGCTCGAGCTATACGCCGGCCGAACGGCGGTCTTTAACGTCGCCGCGTCGGGCGACACCCCGATTACCTATCAATGGCAAACCAACGGAGTTAACCTGGTCAACGGTGGCAGAATTTCGGGCGCCACCAGCCACACACTGACCATTGCGAATGTTGGACCAGCCGACGCCACTACCTACGAGGTGATCGTGAATAACGTTGCCGCCCAACCCATTACCAGCGTGCCTGTGACGCTGACAGTGGTCGCGTCCAACGCCGCCCCGGTGGCGTATGAAGCCTCCGTCGAAGCCCCCAACCCGATCGGCTATTGGCGCTTTAACGAGGCTCCGGGCAGCCTTTATGCCTATGATTATTGGGGCGGGGACATTGCCACCAACGCGAATGTCACCACTGGGATCGCCGGCCCGCAACCTCCCGATTTCCCGGGGTTTGACACCACCAATTCGGCCTACGCTTACGACGGCCTCAGCGCGTACACCGACACTCAGGAAGGAATTCTCAATAACCTGCGCCAGTTCACGATTGTTGGCTGGTTCAATGCTCCGGGAGCTGAGCCCGCAAACTCCGGTCTGTTTGGGCAGCCGGGCAGCATCAGCGTAGGCTTTCTGCCGAACCTGACTGTTACCACTGCCAGCGGCGGGAGCGTCGCTATTCCCCAAAGTGCGATTACCCCGGGACAGTGGTACATGGTCGCGGCAGTCGGCGACGGTCAGACTCTGAGTCTATACCTGGCGACCACCGGCGCCGTTTTGGAAGCCTCGACGACATTCGCCACCACCAATTATGGCAGTTCGCCCTATTCCTTGCGCATTGGTGGCGGCGGCGTGTTCAATCCCAGCGGGGACTACTTTGCGGGCCAGATCGATGAAGTGGCGGTGTACAACCAAGCCTTAACGACTGCGCAAGTATCGAGTCTCATTGGCGCGGCGACTACCGGCGGTTCGTTGGCCCCGGTGTTTGCCTCCCAACCGCAATCCTTGAACCTTTTTGCCGGTCGGACCGCTCGCTTCACCGCCAATGCTCTGGCCACCCCTCCGGTCACCTATCAGTGGCAATTTAACGGCGCCAATCTGAGTGACGGCGGCAACATCGCCGGCTCCTCGACCGAGAATCTGGTTATCACCAGTATCACCCCGGCTGATGTAGGCGGCTATAGCCTGGTGGTAGCCAACCCGAGCGGCATGATTACCAGCATTGTCGCCACGCTCAACGTGGTCATACCTACGCCGGGATCTTATGCCACCGCGGTTATCCCGCTGAACCCCGTGGCTTATTACGAACTGGATGAAACCAACGACCCCTCCACCGGCACGGCTGTCGCGAATGATTATTGGGGCGGCAACCAAGGTACCTACGGCATCGCTTCCCATAACGGGTTCACTGGCGTTGTGGGGCCTCGGCCGCCGGCCTTTGCCGGCTTTGATCCCAACAATTACGCCGTAAGCATGGCGAGCGGCACGCCCACTTCCTGCGTGACGAATAATTTCGGTCTGCTTGACACCAATACCGCCACATTCACTATGTGGATTTATCCAACGGTAGCCCAGGTGGACGCCTATACTGGACTGGAAATGAATCGGGGCGGCAGCAATCCCGCCGGGTTTGGCTACACCGGTGGACACTTGGGTTATACTTGGAACAACAACGCTGGGACTACCTGGGGCGCAACTTGGAGCGCCAACCTGGTGCCTCCATCTAATCAGTGGTCATTTGTGGCGCTCGTCGTCACTCCTACCAATGCCAACGTCTATATGACCGACCCGGCCAACCCCGCCAATCTCCTCTCAGCGACGACTGCGGTGCCAAACGTGGTCGAAGCACACGGCGGCACCTGGTTCACTGGTCACGATACGGATGGGGATACCACCCGAACCTTCACTGGCAGCATCGATGACGTGGCGGTGTTCAGCTACTGCCTTACCCCGGCTCAGCTCCAGCAGCTCCTTCGCCAGGGCTACGCTGGCGCGCCGGTGACCCTCACCGTCCAGCACTCCGGCGCCAATGTGATCCTGGGCTGGTCGCATGGCACGCTGGAATCCGCCAGCCAGGTCACCGGACCCTATGCACCCGTTGTTGGCGCTAACGCGCCCTCCTATACGGCCCCCGCTGGTCCGGGCAACCAATTCTTCCGCGTCCAGACTCACTGAGCACCAGACGCAGAAAGATACCGCTGTTTGCGCGGTTCAGCCGCCGGCCGGGGCCTCGGTCCCGGCCGGCGATTTAGTTCCTGCTATTGCCAAAACTTACTTCTTAATGAATATTGACTAATATGACCCGCTGCTGTGCTGTCCCTCCCGAATTCCGTCGCCTGTTCCTCGGCTTGATCCTCCTTTCCGCTCTCGCCCTCCGTGCGCAAGTCAATGTGCTGACGTACCACAACGACGTGTCGCGCACCGGGCAGAACACCAATGAAACAGTATTGACGCCGGCGAACGTGAATACCAACTCGTTTGGTAAACTGTTTGCCTATCCGCTCGATGGCCAGGTCTTCGCCCAGCCGCTGTACGTGTCGGGCTTGAACATCCCCGGCCAGGGGACACATAACGTGGTGTTCGTAGCGACGATGCACGACAGCGTGTATGCGCTCGACGCGGATAGCAACCTGGGCGCCAATGGCGGCGTGTTGTGGCAAGTCAGCCTGGGCACTTCGGCAGCGACGCCGAACAATGATTTCGGCAACCGCTACGGGGCGTATCATGATATCCGGCCGGAAGTGGGAATCATCGGCACACCGGTGATTGATTTGGCCACTAGCACGCTTTACCTGGATGCGTTCACCCATGAAGGCACTAATTACGTTCATCGAATTCATGCGCTGAGCCTGGTGGACGGGAGCGAACGCGCGAACAGCCCGGTCGTCGTCAGCGCGGCCATCACCGGTGCGGGCGTGGACAGTTCCGGCGGTATGCTGGCCTTTGATCCGGTGGCCAATGGGTTGCAGCGGCCCGCGCTGACTTTGGCCGGCGGCGTTCTGTATGTGCTCTATTCGGGGTTTGCCGATACCAATCCCTACCACGGTTGGGTGCTGGGTTTCGATGCCCAATCGCTTCAGCAGCTTACCAATTCTATTTTCAACACCACGCCCAACAGCACGACCGCGCAGTGGGGGGGCAACGCCGGCGAAGGCGGGCTCTGGATGGGCGGCAACGGCTTGAGTGTTGACTCTGCCACCAACGTTTATCTCATGGTGGCCAATGGCATCTTCAATGCCAATACCAACGGCACGGAATACTCCGACAGCTTCCTGCGCCTCTCAACCACCAACGGATTGGCGGTCGCCGATTATTTCACTCCTTACGATCAGGCGACGCTGGCCGCCAATGACACCGACCTGGGCTCGGGCGGGCCGGTGTTGCTACCGGATGAGGCGGGCAGCGCGGCGCATCCACACCTGATCGTGGGTTCGGGTAAATCCGGAAAAATTTACCTTGTGGACCGGGATGCGATGGGACATTTCAATGCCGGCGGCGACTCGCAAATTGTTCAAACAGTTTCCGGCGCGCTCGGAAGCGTGTTCAGCACGCCGGCCTACTTCAACCAGCGGCTCTATTATCAGCCGGTCGGGGATCACTTGAAGATGCTCACGATCAGTAACGCCACCGTTTCCGCGGCGGTTATTTCCCAAAGCGCCGGCACGATCGGGTTTCCCGGCGCCACGCCTTCCATTTCCGCCAACGGGACAAACAACGCCATCGTTTGGGTATTGGACAACAGCGCGTCCAGTTCCGGCAGTCCAATCGGGCCTGCGGTGCTGCACGCCTACGATGCCTACAATTTGACCCGGGAACTTTATAATAGCGGCCAGGCCGGCGCGCGGGATGCCGCTGCGTGGGCGGTGAAGCACGCCGTGCCAACCATCGCCAACGGCAAAGTGTACGTCGGGGGGGCCCTGGCGCTTTCGGTGTATGGCGCTTTTAACTTTAGCAACACCTTCATTACCATCACGGCGCCGCCAACCAATACCCTCGCTGTCCAGGCTGCCACGGCGACGCTGGCCGTCGGCGCGGTGGCCGGTTACGTCGGCGGCTTCACCAATGGCCCGGCTCCCCCCGTGTTGAGTTATCAATGGCAGCGTGCGCCGGCCGGTTCCGCCGGCTTTACGAATATTCCCGGGGCGATCGCCAACACCTATGTCACCCCGCTATTGAGTCCGGGCGATAATGGCGCGCAATTCCGAGTCGTGCTGGCGACGACTGGCGCCGCCGCGACCAGTGCCGTGGCCTCAGTCACCATCCTGAGCAACACGGTGCCACCGCTGCCGGTGCGGGTGGTCGCAGTTAACCAAGCGGCCACGGCCGTGACGGTGGCCTTTTCGCAGCCGTTGGACCCGGCCTCTGCGCAGACCCTTGGCAACTATGTGTTCGCGCCGGGGAACCTCGTGCCCACCGGCGCGACCCTCGATGCCACCGGCACTAATCTCACCCTCAGCACTTCCGTTGCGCTGCCACAGAACACGACCGTCACGCTGAACATTGCCAACGTGCGAAACCTCGCCGGCACGTCCGTCCCGGGCGGCACATCAATTAGCTTCTCGTTCGTCGTGGCGGGCATCGGGGCATACGCCAGCACCGTCCTGGGAGATCAACCCTTAGGGTACTGGCGGCTCAATGAAGCGAGTGGCCCAACCGCCGTCGATGCCACCGGCAACAACAATGGCGCCTACGCCAGCGCCGCGACGCCCGGCGTGCCGGGGCCGCGCCCGCCGACGTTCCTCGGATTCGAGTCCGGCAACACCGCTGTCGAGACCTACATCAGCACTTTGAACTCTTACGTGTCGGTGCCATTCGGCTCGCTCAGCACCAACACGGTCACGTTTGTCTCGTGGCTGTATCCGATCGGCCTGCAGGAAAGCTGGGCGGGGTTGCTGATGACCCGCGGCGGTGGTACTTCGGGAGGTATGGGATACAACGCGCAGCAAATGCTGGTCTATACTTGGAATAACAACAGCAGTGCGACTTACAACTTCAATTCCGGTTTGGTGATCCCCAGCAACCAATGGTCTATGGTCGCGATGGTGATTTATCCATCGGAAGCGATTCTGTACCTGGGCACCAACGGCGTGCTGCGTTCGGCGACCAATACCCTTGCACACACCTCCGACGTGTTCGGCAACAACTGGCAAATCGGCCACGACAACAATGGTGGCGACGCCAGCCGCACCTTTAACGGGATGATTGATGAAGTGGCGGTCTTCGCGCAGAGCGTCGCGCCCGCCGAGTTGGCGAGGTACTACCAGGCGGCGTTGCAAGGCGGGGTCCAAATCACCAATATCGGGGTCACCCCCGCGACCCTTGAGTTCACCAGCATCAACGCCGTTTCCGGCCAGGTCGTCCTGCAATGGCTCGGCGTGGGCACGCTGCAGGAAGCGCCTGCCGTTCTGGGGCCGTGGACAAACTCAACCTCTCAGGGCAACCCGACGGTCGCGCCCATTGTCGGCAATCGCTTCTACCGGTTGCATAGATAACCGAAGCCGCAGACGGGAAGAACCCGCCCTGAATCATCTTTGGCCGCAAAAGTGGCTTGAAACGGACAGGGTTTCGGTGCATTGGTGGTTCGCCCCAACAAGCTGAACTATGAGCCAAATCCGATTACTCGTCGGCACGCGCAAAGGCGCTTTTGTCCTAACCTCCGACGGCGCGCGTCGCCAGTGGCAGATCAGTGGCCCCCACTTTGCCGGGTGGGAGATGTACCATGTGAAGGGCTCGCCGGCAGACTCGAACCGCCTCTACGCCTCCCAGACCAGCGGCTGGTTTGGACAGAAAATCCAACGGTCCAATGACGGCGGCCAGACCTGGGAGCCGGTCGGCGACAAATTTGTCTATGATGGCACGCCGGGCACGCATCAGTGGTATGACGGGACGCAGCATCCGTGGGAATTCAAACGGGTTTGGCACCTGGAGCCCTCGCTAACCGACCCTGATACCGTCTATGCCGGGGCGGAGGACGCGGCGTTATTTCGCAGCCGCGATGGTGGCCAGACCTGGCAGGAGTTTCCCGGCTTGCGCGCCGCCAAAGGCAACCTCTGGCAACCGGGCGCCGGCGGCATGGGCCTGCACACGATCCTGCTCGACCCCTCCAACCCGCAGCGAATGTTCGTCGCCATCTCCGCTGCCGGCACATTCCGCACCGATGACGGCGGCACGACGTGGCGACCGATCAACCGCGGCCTCAAATCCATGTTCGAATTGCCCGACCCGGATGCGGAGGTGGGCCATTGTGTGCACCGCATCGCGATGCACCCGTCGCGGCCCGGTGTGCTGTTCATGCAGAAACATTGGGACGTGATGCGCACGGACAACGCCGGTGATTCCTGGACTGAAGTCAGCGGCAACCTGCCGACCGATTTCGGATTCCCCATCGAAGTGCATGCCCATGAGCCGGAAACCATTTACGTCGTGCCCATTAAGAGCGACTCGGAGCATTTTCCGCCGGAAGGCAAGCTGCGCGTATATCGCAGCCGCAGCGGGGGTAACGAGTGGGAGCCGCTGACGCATGGCCTGCCCCAGCGCGATTGTTATGTCAACGTGCTGCGCGATGCGATGTCGTCCGACTCCCTCGAGCCGGCGGGCATCTATTTCGGCACCACCGGCGGACAGGTATATGGCTCGGCCGATGCCGGCGATACGTGGACCCCGCTGGTGCGCGACTTGCCCGCGGTGCTCTCGGTCGAAGCCCAGACCTTGCCATGATCCGGGTCCATTTGCCGGTGCATTTGCGCACCCTGGCAAAAATCCAGGGAGAGGCGCGGCTTGAATTGGCTGGACCGCCGACGCTGGGCAATGTCCTCGATTGCCTCGAGGCCCGCTTCCCGGTGCTCCGCGGCAGCATTCGGGATCATGTCACGCTGCGTCGGCGGCCCTTCGTGCGCTTCTTCGCCTGCGAAGAGGACCTTTCCCACGAAGCGCCTGAGAAACTGCTGCCCGAGGCCGTTGCGATGGGCCGCGAGCCCTTGCTGATTATTGGGGCCATGGCGGGAGGGTAGGAATTCTCAATTTGCAGTTTGCCTCATAAGGGGTGGGGAGGGTCGGAACTCGTCATTGCCTTCCCGCATTTTTTCGATTTTTCATATTCGCGCTTGCGTTTTCGCCATCCTCATGCACTGTACCTCTGTCTGATAGAGAGCTTCTTGCTTCCAGTACATGGTAAATCCTCAGGTGAACCTTAGTTCGGTGATGATTTGAAACCCGGCTTTCGGGAACAGTTTGGAGTCAACAGGGAACTGCTAAGGACATTGACATACATCACATGAACACAAAGTTATTCGTTGGGAATCTTTCGTTTAACATCACGGAAAATGAATTGCAGGATGCGTTTGCCGCCCACGGCACCGTTCTGGAGGCTAACCTCATGATGGACCGCGCCAGCGGCCGTCCCCGCGGTTTCGGCTTCGTCACCATGGGCTCCCCCGAGGAGGCTCAGAAGGCCATTGACGCCCTGAATGGCGCCAAGTTGGGCGACCGCAATATCACCGTCAACGAGGCGCGCCCGAAAGAAGCTCGCACCGGCGGTGGTGGCGGCTACGGTGGCGGAGGCGAGCGTCGCGCTTACAGCGGCGGCGGCGGTGGCGGCCGGCGCTACTAAACAGTTTTTCGGTCGAAACAGGCCGCCCTGCTAGCATGTGGGGGCGGCTTTCTTTCTTAAGGAACTGATTCTTCGAACGCATCGGGCCTCGGCCCATGGGTGCCCCGTCTCGCCGTTCCCAGGCGAAGCTGGAGGTTTGTCGGACCATGAACATGTAACGCACGACGCGGCTGCCACGGCTCGCTGCTGGCCAGTTCAAACTCGGGCGCGAGACGAAGGAAATCTCCGAGGGCAATCCGCGCCTCCATCCGCGCGAGCGCTGCGCCCAAACAAGAATGAATGCCGTGTCCGAACGCAATATGCGGATTGGGGTTTCGTCGAATGTCGAACCGATTCGGCTCAGTGAAATAATGGGGATCGCGGTTGGCCGAGCCGATCATTAACAGCACCAGCTTCCCGGCGGGGATAACTTGCCCATGCATTTCTACGTCGTATCGGGGCGTCCGCATCACCCACTGCAAGGGTGAACGATACCGCAACACTTCCTCGATCGCAGAGGGAAGCAGCTCCGGGATGCTGCGAACCAGAGCAAGTTGATCCGGATGCTCGAGGAAACAAAGAACCGCGTTGTTTATGAGGTTGGTGGTCGTTTCCTGCCCGCCAACCACGAGGAGTTGAAAGAATCCAAGAATCTCGTCTTGCGACAGTCTTTCACCGTCCAGTTCAGCGTGGATCAGTCGGGTGAGCAGGTCGTCTTCCGGTTCGCCCCGTCTTTGCGCAATCATCGCGGCAAGGTATTCGTTCATCTCGGCGGTAACCTCCTTAAACTCGCGGCCGGCCAGCGCCGCCTCCTCGCCGCCCGACCGTGCGTAGCTGAGCTTCAGGATGGTGTCGCTCCACCGTTTGAAGCGCGCCCAGTCAGCCGTCGGAATCCCGATCATCCTGGAAATTACTTTCATTGGCAGTGGGACCGATAGCTCCGCAGCAAGATCAAATTCGGTTTGCCGCAGCGCTGGTTCCAGGAGTTGGCGAGAGAGTTCGCCAATATGGGATTCAATCGCAGCGATGCTTTTTGGGGTGAAAGCCCGGGAAATCAGACCGCGCAATTTCGAGTGCGCGGGGGGATCGAAGAAGATGAACCAGTTCCGCGGCGCGGGCACGCGCGAGCTGAACCGTTCCTGGTCATTGAGAGCGCGCTTGACGGTGTCGTAATCGAATAGCAACCAGCCATCAAACGGCGCCGGTACATAAAGCAACGGCGATAGGTTACGCATCCGCTCATACATGGGGTATGGATTCCGCCGCACCTCATCCGAGAATAGATCAACCATAAGAGAGTTAGGGCTCGCCCGGAGGTGGTCGGTGGTTCGCATACCTGGCTACCCCGGTAGGTGTAGAAAGGCAAGTTTTTTCCGGATCTCGCGGTTGTGTTTTGTCCAACTTGAGCGACGTTTAGAGCCAAACGAGGGTGCATGCAAGCAGGGGACACAAGGATGTGAGGTCTGATCCGCCTGAGCCAATTACTTCTCAACCCGGTGGACGTGAGTTCGTACAGCGTACCTGGGTGGTGGTGTTGATCGTGGCGGCGATGGCTGGGGCTGTGTTGCTGCTATGGTTGGCCGACACGGTGGCTTTGCTTTTCCTGGCCGCGGTGCTACTGAGCCTGTTCCTGGGAGGGCTGTCGGAATGGGTCCAAAGGCGAACGGGGTTGGGCCGTGGGTGGTGCCTGGCCATTGTGATGGTGGGGTTGCTCCTCATAGCAGGCCTGGTGGGGTGGTTGCTGGCGGCGCCGATAGCCCATGAAGTCGATCAGTTGCAGCAGCAATTGCCACGCGCGGTCGCGCAACTGGAAACACAACTCCAGCAGTACTCCTGGGGCCGAACCTTGGTTAACGAGTTGCGGCAACCCTCTGGTTTGGTGTCGCAAGCAGGGGGGATGCTCAGCAAAGTCGGCAGCGTATTTTCCATCACGATTGAAAGTTTGTTATATGCCTGGGTAGTGCTGTTTTGCGGCGTTTATCTGGCGGTTGAGCCGGAGTTCTACGTTGATGGGTTCCTGCGGCTGGTGCCGGTCTCCAAGCGGCCGCGCGCGCGGGTCGTCCTGCGAGAGATTGGCACTGAACTGAGGCACTGGATTTTTGGGCAGGTCATCTCGATGACGATCATCGGAGTGCTGACGTGGGTTGGGCTGCATGTTCTGGGTGTGCCGCTGGCGGCCGCTCTGGGCGTGCTGGCGGGCATTTTGGATTTTGTGCCCGTAGTGGGGCCGTGGGTTGCGGGAATCATTTCCGCTTTGCTGGCCCTGCTGCGCAGCCCGATGCATGCGGTCTATGTCGCGTGTTTGTTCGTCGGACTGCACCTGTTCGAAGGCCATGTGCTGGTGCCGCTGGTGCAAAAGCGCGCGACACGGCTGCCGCCAGTGCTGACGATCATCGCCATGGTCCTGTTCGCGTTGTTGTTCGGCTTTCTCGGGTTGTTCCTCGCCACTCCCCTGCTAGCCTTAGTGCTGGCCAGCACAAAGGCGTTGTACGTCGAGGACGTGGTTGAAAAAGAGGGTTGAGGCAGCTCCGGGCTGATACCGCTCGGTGCTCCACAAGGGAGCGACATCACCGACTGGGGATAGCGATGGCCTCCCCCACACGCATCCGGCGCGCATCGAGCCGTGGGTTGGCGGCCATGAGCGCCTCGAGCTTTACTCCGTAATGGCGCGCGATGAGCATCGGGGTCTCTCCCGCTATGACGGTGTGTGTGCGGCGGGCAGCCAGTGCCGGGGCGGCGTTGTTGGTGGTGCGCCGCGGCTCCTCCGCCACGACAGCCGCCGGCAGCGTAGTGTCGCGTGGTGCGGGGGCAGCGGGCGATTTTACCGGCGCCAAAAGGGCGGCCAATTCACTCTTCAAGCGGGCGTTATCCTCTTTGAGCCTTGTGTTTTCCTGCTCGAGGGCATTGTAGTCGTGCTGCTGCTTTTGGCTGATGGCCCCCAGGAAGACGGATTTGGCCAACTCCTGCTTGCAGTTGAGAATGCGCTGCCGAATGATCTCAGCATTGTCCGCCCTTGGCCGGAGCTTGAGATATTTCTGAAAATGATAAATGGCTTCCGCCGGATCTGATATTTCGGTCTCGAAGAGCCAGCCCAACTCCAGGTGAGCTGCGGCTGACTGCGGGTTCACCACGAGCGCTTTTTCGAACGACTCGACTGCCCCAGTGTAATCCAGGCTGCTGACCCGGGCTTTACCGGCGAGGTAATGCGCCTCACGCTCCTCATCGGAGGGGTTTTGCGCGGCGGGGCCGCAGCCGGCTACCAGCAACGATAGCCAGACCAACACCGCCCAATGCAAAAGACTCACCCGGCATTTCATTATGGCGACATTAAGCAAACACTGACAGGGATTCAACCCCCCGCGTCACTTCACTTCGTTTGCGGCTCCCGGAACGGGTTGGTCTTGTGGTTTTCGGCGTCCGGCGAGCGTAGCAGGAAGAACGGGCTGATGGCCAGATAAAGACAGCCGATGACCAGGTGCAGCACCCAAGCCAGCAGGAGCCCGACTGGGTCCAGCGCGCCCAAACCATACAAAACGATTGCTCCACTAAAGAACAGCGCTCCCGGAACCAAGCCCGCTCCGGCCAGACGCCAACTGCCCCGCCACGTGAGTTGGCGATTGGCAAAAAAACCTATCAACCACACCGGCCCGCTGAAGACGGTCGCCAGCACGCCCCAGCTCAGCAATAAACTGGCCAGGGTCACCAAAAAAATCAGGGCCAGCAGTGCCGGCGCCCACGCGCCCCACCAAGGCTGCAAGTCAGGACGCGCAAAGGTAATAATATAGCCAGGCGGATACCGCCATTGGAGATAGCCGAGCAAGGAAAAGATTTCAACATCGTGCTCTCCAAATTCGATTTGCACGTGCGCGGGCGAGCGGACTTTGCCTCCGTGCAGCAAATCCACGGTCAGTGCCAGGCAGCGTGCCTCGGCCAGGACGGTCGGGGACTCTTTTCGCCAAGTGAGATGTCCGCCGCGAATCTGTCCCTGCTCGGGTAATTGCAGTATCGCGGCACTAATCGTCGGCCACCACGTGTGCCCCAGACACCACGTCGCCGTCCCCGCCGCCCAGAGCCCCACCACCAACTGCACCAGCAGCACCCGCCCTAGCGATGCCGCCGCGAATGCCGCCACTCCGCGTGGAGTGAACGGCTCCCAAGCCATTTGACGCACCGATGCGGCCATCCACCTAAGGCTTAACAGGAATTCGCGCGGAGAACAGGTCGAAGTTTCGTGAAGCGGGTCAGCACGCAGCGTGCACCGTAGCGCCAGGAGCAATTGCCGCCGATACCGGCTCTGACCGCTCCAGCCTCCTTCCCCCGCTCCACCAAAAATATCCAAAAACAAGTATTGCTTCCGGTCCGCCCTTGAGTAAACACTATTTAAATTTTAGTTTGATCCCAGTGGGAGATAGCAAGCTCCTGATAATGACGAACAAACAACAGATGCAGCGCACTAATGGCCACGCCGGTCGAACCGGATTACCGCCACGCCAAGGCCTTTACGATCCGCAGTTCGAGCATGACGCCTGCGGCGTCGGGTTCGTCGTCAACATCAAGGGACGCAAGTCCCACCAGATCATTCAGCAGGCCTTGCAGGTGCTCCTCAACCTCGACCACCGCGGCGCCTGCGGCTGTGAAACCAATACCGGCGACGGCGCCGGCATCCTCATCCAGCCGCCGCACGACTTCCTTTGCCTGGCCGCCCGCGAAGCCCGCGTTTCGCTGCCCGCCCCGGGCGAATACGCCGTCGGGATGGTGTTTCTGCCGCCCGACGCGGCCCAGCGCGCCGAGTGCGAGAAGATTTTCGAGACCATCATCAAGGAAGAGGGCCAGCGCCTTTTGGGCTGGCGCACTGTTCCCACCAATAACGCCATTCTTGGGCAAACCGCCAAGACGGCCGAACCCGTCATGCGGCAGGTCTTCGTCGGCCGCGCTGCGGCCCTGGCTGATGACATGGCCTTCGAGCGCAAACTCTACCTGATCCGCAAACGCGCCGAAAACGCCCTGCGCTACTCAGGAAAAGTGCCGGGCGGCGAGTTTTTCTACATCTCGAGCTTGTCCTATAAAACCGTCGTCTATAAGGGGATGCTGCTCACGACGCAGCTCAACGAGTATTACCCCGACCTCTCGCACCCGGCGATGGAATCGGCGCTGGCGCTGGTGCACTCGCGCTTCAGCACCAACACTTTCCCAAGCTGGAACCGCGCGCATCCGTACCGGTATCTCGCCCATAATGGCGAAATCAACACGTTGCGTGGCAACGTCAACTGGATGCACGCCCGCGAGGCGCTGTTCGAGTCCGACCTCTTCGGCGATGACCTCAAGAAGCTGCTCCCCATCGTTTGCACCGACGGCAGTGATTCCGCCATGTTCGACAATTGCCTCGAACTGCTCGTGTTGGCCGGACGCTCTCTGCCGCATGCAATGATGATGATGCTCCCCGAGCCGTGGACCAAGCACGAGAGCATGAGCGCCGAAAAACGCGCTTTTTACGAATACCATTCCTGCCTGATGGAACCGTGGGACGGCCCGGCCTCGATTGCGTTCACCGATGGCAAACGCATCGGCGCGGTGCTCGACCGTAACGGTTTGCGCCCCTCGCGCTATTACGTCACCAAAGACGACCTCGTGGTCATGGCCAGCGAGGTCGGCGTGCTCGACATGCCCGCCGAGCGCGTCTTGCAGAAAGGCCGCCTCCAACCGGGCCGCATGTTCCTCATCGATACCGAAGAGGGCCGCATTGTTTCCGACGAAGAGCTCAAGCAGAAGATCGCCACCGCCCAGCCGTACCGCGCCTGGCTCGACGAGAATCTGATTCGCCTGGCCGACGTGCCCGACCCGGGGGTGCTGCCCACCACCGATCATTCTACTGTCATTCAACGGCAACAGGCCTTCGGCTACACCTTTGAAGACCTGCGCCTGCTCATGCTGCCCATGGCGCGCGAGGGCACCGAAGCCGTTGGCTCGATGGGCACCGACACGCCGCTGGCCGTGTTGTCCAATCAACCCCAGCCCTTGTTCAATTACTTTAAACAGCTTTTTGCGCAGGTCACCAACCCGCCGATCGATTGCATCCGTGAAGAGCTCATCATGTCCACGGAAACCGCCATCGGCTCCGAGCGCAACCTGCTTAAACCCGGTCCCGAGCATGCGCGGCTGATCGAACTGAAATCTCCCATCCTCACCAACGAGGAGTTCACCAAGCTTAAGCACCTCGACCTTCCTGGGTTCAAGTCCATCACCCTGCCCATCTTGTTCCGCGTTGCTGAAGGTCCCGGTGGCATGGAGAAGGCCATGAATGACCTGTTCGGCAAAGTCAGCCGCGCAATCGTCGATGGCTTTAACGTCGTAGTGCTTTCCGATCGTGGCGTCGGCCCGGAGTGGGCCCCAATCCCCGCCCTGCTCGCCGTCGCCGGCGTCCATCATCACCTCATCCGCGAAGGCACACGTACCCAGGTCGGCCTGGTGCTCGAATCAGGCACCCCGCGCGAGGTGCACCATTACGCGCTGCTCATCGGCTACGGTTGCGGCGCCATTAACCCGTACCTGGCTTTCGAGAGCCTCGATGATCTGCTCCGCGAAGGCCTGCTCACGGGCATGGACCACAAAACAGCGTGTAAGAATTATCTCAAGGCGGCAATGAAGGGTGTGGTGAAGGTGATCTCCAAGATGGGCATCTCGACCATCCAAAGCTACTGGGGCGCCCAAATCTTCGAAGCGGTCGGGCTCAAGCAGGAGTTCGTGGATAAGTATTTCACCGGCACCCCGACCCGCATCGAAGGCGTCGGCATCGATGTCATCGGCCAGGAGGTCCTCACCCGCCACCGGCGCGCGTTTCCTGACCGCCAGGTCAATGGCCACGTGCTGGACCCCGGCGGCCAATACCAATGGCGCGACGGCGGCGAATATCACCTCTTCAACCCCCAAACGGTGCACAAGCTGCAGGCCTCCGTCCGCACCGGCAGTTATAAAATTTTCAAAGAATATTCGGCGCTGGTCAATGAACAGAGCCGGAACGTGTGCACATTGCGCGGCTTGCTCGATTTCAAAAAGGTAAAACCGGTGCCCATCGAGGAGGTCGAGTCGGTCGAGAGCATCATGAAACGGTTCAAGACCGGCGCGATGAGTTACGGCTCGATCAGCCAGGAAGCGCACGAAACGCTCGCCGTTGCCATGAACCGCATCGGCGGCAAGAGCAACACCGGCGAAGGCGGCGAGGACCCCGCGCGCTATGTCCCCCTGCCTAACGGCGATTCCAAAAACAGCGCCATCAAACAGGTCGCTTCCGGCAGGTTCGGCGTCACCAGCCAATACCTCGTCATGGCCAAGGAGTTGCAGATCAAAATGGCCCAGGGCGCCAAGCCTGGTGAAGGCGGCCAGTTGCCCGGCCAAAAAGTTTATCCCTGGATCGCCAAGGTCCGCTATTCGACTCCCGGCGTCGGGCTGATCTCCCCTCCGCCCCATCACGACATTTATTCCATCGAAGACCTGGCCGAATTGATTCACGACCTCAAGAACGCCAATCACCACGCCCGCATCAGCGTCAAACTGGTCTCCGAGGTCGGCGTCGGCACCATCGCGGCCGGCGTCGCCAAGGCCCATGCTGATGTCGTGCTGATTAGCGGCTATGATGGCGGGACCGGCGCGTCCCCGCTCACCGGCATCAAGCACGCCGGCATTCCCTGGGAACTCGGCCTCGCCGAAACCCACCAGACCCTGATCCTCAATGACCTCCGTTCGCGGATTATCGTCGAAGCTGATGGCCAGTTAAAGACCGGCCGCGACGTCGTGGTCGCCGCCTTGCTGGGCGCCGAGGAGTTCGGGTTCGCCACCGCGCCGCTGGTCGCGCTGGGCTGCATCATGATGCGCGTTTGTCATCTGAATACCTGCCCGGTCGGCGTCGCCACCCAGGACCCACAATTGCGCAAGCGCTTCGCCGGCCAACCCGAGCACGTCGTCAACTTCATGCGCATGATTGCCGAAGAGGTGCGCGAACTGATGGCCCAATTGGGCTTCCGCCAAATGAACAAACTCATCGGCCGCACCGACCGCCTCGAAGTCAAGAAAGCCATCGAGCATTGGAAAGCCCGCGGCTTGGATTACTCCAGGATTCTGTTCCAGCCCGAGGTGCCAACCGATGTCGGCCGCTTCTGTCAAAAACCGCAGGACCACGGCTTGGAAAAGGCGCTGGATAACACCGTCCTGTTGCGGCTGTGTGCGCCGGCTCTCGAACGGAAGGAAAAAGTGGTCGCGGTGCTGCCCATCCGCAACGTCAACCGCGTGGTCGGCACAATCGTCGGCAGCGAAATTACACGCCGCTGGGGGCCCGAGGGATTGCCCGAAGATACTATCGAGATCCATTTCACCGGCAGCGCCGGCCAGAGTTTCGGCGCGTTCATGCCCAAAGGCATCACCTTTTACCTCGAAGGCGATTCCAACGATTATGTCGGCAAAGGCTTGTCCGGCGGAAAGATCATCGTCTTTCCACCCGCCGCTTCCACGTTTCTGCCGGAGGAAAATATCGTCATCGGCAATGTGGCCTTTTATGGCGCGACGAGTGGTGAGGCCTACATTCGCGGCATGGCCGGCGAGCGGTTCTGTGTGCGTAACAGCGGCATCACCGCAGTGGTCGAATCCGTCGGCGACCATGGCTGCGAGTACATGACCGGCGGTCGCGTCGTCGTGCTCGGCCCGACCGGGCGGAATTTCGCCGCGGGCATGTCGGGCGGCGTCGCCTACGTGCTCGATGAGACGGGCGATTTTC
Organism: Verrucomicrobiia bacterium; assembly: GCA_035934555.1. GTDB lineage: Bacteria > Verrucomicrobiota > Verrucomicrobiia > Limisphaerales > UBA8199 > DASYXT01. Next base: position 66,166 of record DASYXT010000022.1, read on the forward strand.
CCCGCCGTTGCAACCAGCAGATGGTGAGCCTCGAAAAACTTGAAGCGCCGGACGAAATCGAGCAGGTCTGGAAAATGGTGCAGCGCCATCAGGCTTACACGCACAGCGCGCGGGCGGCGGGCATCCTGGCCAATTGGGCGCAGATGGTGCCGAGGTTTGTTAAAGTGATGCCCAAAGATTACAAACGCGTGCTGCAATCGCTCAAGCGCGTGCAGGACTCCGGCCTCACTGGCGACCAGGCCATCATGGCTGCCTTCGAAGAAAATGCCCGCGATGTCGCGCGCGTCGGCGGCGGGTGAAAACGCGGAGACACTGCGAAGACAAACCGCAAAATTATGGGTAAACCCTCAGGCTTCCTCGAATATCTCCGCGAACTGCCGGTTGACCGCTCGGCCATCGAGCGCATCCGCGATTGGAATGAGTTCCACCTGCACATGGAAGAGCCGAAGCTCCGGCAACAGGGCGCTCGCTGCATGGATTGCGGTATCCCCTTTTGTCACACCGGGACTCTGCTCAATGGCGCGGCTTCGGGGTGCCCCATTCATAATCTCATTCCCGAATGGAACGATCTGGTTTATCGCGGGCTATGGCAGCAAGCTCTCGAACGCCTCCATAAAACCAACAATTTCCCCGATTTCACCGGCCGGGTTTGCCCCGCGCCTTGCGAGGGTTCCTGCGTTTTGGGCATCAACGCTCCGCCCGTAACCATCAAGAACATCGAATGCACCATTGCAGAGCGCGGCTGGGCCGAAGGCTGGATTGTGCCTGAACCGCCGCAAGTGCGCACAGGCAAGAAAGTGGCGGTCATCGGTTCCGGGCCTGCCGGACTATGTGCGGCCGCGCAGCTCAATAAAGCAGGCCATTCCGTCACAGTATTTGAGCGCGCCGATCGTCCGGGCGGCTTGCTCACCTACGGCATTCCAAACATGAAGTTGGACAAGGAACAGGTCGTTTTCCGCCGCATTCGACAGATGGAAGCCGAGGGCGTGACGTTCCGCACCAAAACCGAGGTCGGCGTGCATTTCCCGGCCGAGAAACTGCTTTCTGACTTTGACGCTACCGTTCTTTGCACCGGCGCAACCAAGCCGCGGGACCTTCCCATTGAAGGCCGCCAGCTCAAGGGCGTTCATTTCGCGATGGATTTCCTCACCGCTAACACCCGGACCATCCTGGACCGCCATCGCAACGGCAACTACATCTCTGCCGAAGGCAAAGACGTCATTGTCATTGGCGGCGGTGACACCGGCACCGATTGCGTCGGCACCTCGATGCGCCAGGGCTGCCGCAGCCTCGTCCAACTCGAAATCCTGCCACGCCCGCCCATGAACCGCGCCGCGGACAATCCATGGCCCGAGTGGCCGAAGGTCTATAAGTTGGATTACGGCCAGGAGGAAGCCGCTGCCAAATTCGGCGCTGACCCTCGTGTTTATCTCACCACCGCAAAGAAATTTATCGGGGATGACCAAGGCGCGCTGAAGGAAATCCTCACCGTACAAATCCAGTGGGAGCGGAACGACAAAGGCCAGTTTGTGCCGAAAGAGGTCGCGGGCACCGAACAGGTCCGACCCGCGCAACTCGTCCTGTTGGCGATGGGTTTTCTCGGTCCCGAACAACCGCTGCTCGAGGCCTTGAAGCTCGACCGCGACCCGCGCACCAACATCAAAGCCGACTTCGAGAAATACTCGACCAATATCAAAGGGGTATTTGCGGCCGGGGATTGCCGCCGGGGCCAAAGCCTGGTGGTCTGGGCATTTAACGAAGGCCGCGGCGCAGCTCGCGAGTGCGACCGCTACCTAATGGGCCAAACCCTCCTGCCCTGATTCTCAGTTCTGCGCAAACGATTGGCTCCCTTTCGGCCGGGAGGAGCGCTTCCATGCTCCCCCCGGCCCAGTTGGCATGCTATGCCCGGCCGCAAAGCGCCGTAGTTCGCTGGGCACGGGCAGTGCTTGGAGTCCCCATTCCATGTGCGGCGACGCACAAAAAAACGCTGGCCGTGAAGACGGGAGAGATACGAGGAGCCCTTGGGGGGTTAGGGCTCTGACTCGGTCCTGCGCCGGCCAGCAAATCCGGTTTATCTTCGCCGCATCCACGCGCTTACTGTGGACCGCTGGATTCAGCCGGAGCTAACCCTCAATTGTCATTCTCTGAGCAGCTATTGGTAAGCTAAGAGCCCGCCTTCTCCAGCACCGGTCGCAGCGTCAGTTCCGCCCCGGTGCCGACTTTGAGTTCGCGCCGATAGCTCTTGAACCCTGCGCGCTTTACTTCCACGACATGCGCGCCCTCGGTCAGTTGGAGTTTCGCGGGCGAATTGCCGACAAAGTTGCCATCGACATAGACGTCGCAACTGCCGTCTTCGGTCGTGACGCTGACACTGCCTGTGCGCAGGGCGGGCGTGGCTGAAGCATCTGGCGGATTGGCATCCTTGAATTGACCGGGTTTGAACTGTGCCGCCAGTGATTGGGCCTGGGCGACTTGTTCCGGGGTCAACCCCGCTTCGATTTTGGCCAAACTGACCTGGAAATCGGCAGCGTCATCTCCGCCCTGGGCCGCCGCCAGCGAAAGCCATTTGTAGGCCTGGACAAAGTCTTTAGGCACTCCCTTGCCTTGTTGATAGCAAAGGCCGAGGGTGTTTTGCGCCCGTGGACTGCCCGCCTGCGCGGCCCGAGCAATCCATTTCACCCCGAGCGCGGTATCCTTGGGCACACCGGAGCCTTCGAGATAACAGTTGCCCAACTCATCCTCGGCCTCAGCGTAGCCTTGCTCGGCGGCCTGGCGAAACCACTTCACAGCCTCCACCGCGTTCGGGTGTATGCCGCGGCCGTTGGCGTACGCCAAGCCCAGCCCAAACTGAGCCTCGGCCAGCCCCTGTTCGGCCGCTCGCCTGAACCAACGCAAGGCCTCGGATTTGTCCTCTTTCACCCCGTCCCCGCCGGCGTAGTCCATGCCCAATTGGTACTGGGCCCGCGCCAAGCCCTGGTCAGCCGCTTTGCGATGCCAGCGCGCGGCTTTCTTGAAGTCGCGTGCCACACCGATCCCGTTGGCGTAGGCGGAGCCCAACGCCAATTGCGCCTCGGCGTCCCCATGCTCGGCCTTGGTCTTGAGCTGATCGATCAAATCTGAATCCGAATCAGCCGCCAGGCCGGTGAACGCTGGCGCCAGCGCCAGGCCCACCACCAGCAACATTGCAGAAAAACTTTTTACCATTAAGCCAGAGCGTAACAGAAGCCGCCGTGAAAACTCAAGCCTTCCGATGCGACGTTTCTCATGGTGCTGGATTGTCAACTCTCCTAGTCTGCGGCGTGGGTGTCATGACGACCGAACAGCTTTATCAGCAGCGCCTCAGCCGCTACGTCACCGCCATGCGCAACGAGAAACCCGATCGCGTGCCGCTGCGCCCGTTTGTCGCCGAGTTCACCGCCCAGTACGCCGGTTACACCTGCCAGGAAATCACCCATGATTACACCAAGGCTTTCGAGGCGGCTGTCAAAACGGCCCGTGATTTCGATTGGGACGCGGTGGTGCCCAACATGGTCTATGTCTGGACGGGTTTAACCCAGGCGGCTGGCCTGCGCTACTACGGCATTCCCGGCATCGGCATCCCGCACACCTCAGGTTTCAACTATATCGAGCCGCCGGAAGACCGCGCCTTTATGCGGGCCGATGAATACGACGCATTGATCTCCGACCCCACTGAATTCCTGTACACGACCTGGCTGCCGCGCGTCTCGACCGAACTCAGCCCGCCCGGCCAACCTGCCAGTTACCGCAACAACGTGTGCCTGGTGAAAAGTGGGATGGCGATGCTGGCCTATTTTTACGCATTCGGACCGCAGCTCGCCCGATTGCGTAACGAATGCGGGACTGTTTCGGCCATCGCGGGAATTTTCAAGGCCCCGTTTGATATCCTGGCTGATAAGCTGCGCGGGTATGTTGGCCTGGTCATGGACATGCAGACGCAACCGGCCAAGGTCCTCAAGGCTTGCGAAGCGCTGATGCCGCACCTGTATCACGTGGGGCTGACTACCGGCGATCCCGGCAAGCGGGTGCCCATCGGCTTTTGGATGCACCGGGGCTGCGTGCCGTTCGTTAACCCGCGCCAGTTCTCATCCCATTACTGGCCTACGCTGAAACCGATTATTGAAGAGTTTTGGAAACATGGGCTGCAAACGCTCTTCTACGCTGAGGGCAAGTGGCATCACCATTTCGACAGCTTCCGCCAACTCCCCGACCGCAGCATCGTCTTTCATTGCCATCAGGACGATATTTTCGAAGCCCACCACCGGTTGCACGATAAATTCGCGCTCAGCGGCGGTATCCCCAACGCACTCCTCAGCTTCGGCCAACCCGACGAGGTCCGCGCCTTCTGCCGTAAAGTTCTGGCGGAGGTTGCGCAAGACGGCGGCTACATCATGGATGCCGGAGCCATCATGCAGGATGATACCAGCGTCGAAAACCTGCGGGCACTGACCGAAACCACGCTCGAGTTCGGCGTCTATGCTGCCGGCAGCTACGCCGTGCCAACGGCTGCTTCACCCTGCGATCTGCCGAACGCAATAATGCAACGGCAACAGCTCGCAGGCATGGCGAACCACCCGCCGACGGCCGTGCGGCCTGGCGCTTGTTTGCCCTGGGAAAACCGGCTCAAAGAACTGCCGGAAATCACCGGCAGCCCGGAACTTATTCGCCGGGTTTGGGAAGATATCGATGCGTTCGGCAACATGTACATCTGGCAGTTGCTGCTGAGCTTTTAAACCGTTGTCAGGCTCTTGCCGCTAATCCACCACGGCGGTTCTCCCCGCCGTCCAACGGATAGCCTGACGGAGCACGGCTTGGAAACCTGGATTCTCATAGGCAGTATGGTCGTGGCCTGACTGCATATAAACCACCCGAGCTTTCTCGTAGGTCTTCGCCCAGGCGAGCACCGGGTTGCTCTCCGGCTCGTCGGTGGTCAACAGCGGATGACACTCCTTGGCCACATCAAACCACTTGTAGGTTTCATCGACCGTATCGTAATCGCTTACCCCGCGCGTTACGGGGTGGTTGGGGTCGGCGATGTGAATGCGAAAGTGCACGCCGTGCTTGTAAGCCGACCGCGCCTTTTCCACACCGTTGACGGTCGTCTTTTCCAAATAATAGTGCGCGCCAATGATGTTGCAGTATTCCGGCCAACTCGGATAAGCGGCGATGGCGTGGTGCAGCACGACCAGGCCCTTGCCTTCTTTGAGCCGCGCAACAAAATCCGCTTTGGCTTCCTCAGGGATCTGCTGGTTGAAATCGTAGGTCACGATGACGTCGTATTGAGCGGCGGCCGAGGCTTTGAACAGCGCGTAAGCCTCCGGATGCTCGACAGCCCGGTACTCGATCTCCGGGTTATCCTGGAACAGCTTGAAGAAGGGCGCGCGTTCGAACTCGTGTCCCCCGGTGATGACCAGCACGCGGATTTTTCCGGGCGCCTTAACCGGCTCGGCCGCACCCAGCATTATGCAGGCCAGGAGCAGGATGAAAGAAGTGAGGAGCCAAACCAGCCGACCCAACCGGGCAGTTTTCATGAGCCGCATGATGGCACCATGAATTGACCATTACCAGAATCTTTCATTACGCTTGATACAGGATTGAGCTTTTGCCGTTGGTCGGGCTTTTGGGTATCGTGAAGCATGCGCATTACGAATCTCAATCCCGATACGGACATCGGGGCCTCGGCCTGGTTGGTCGAGACGGACGGCCACCGGTTGCTGATGGACGCCGGCATTCACCCCAAGCGCGAGGGGCGCTCGAGCTTGCCGATGTTCGATGTGATTAAGAATGAGCAGGTCGATGCCATCGCTATTTCCCATTGCCATCACGATCATGTCGGCGCCTTGCCGGTCGCCGTTCGCTATTTTCCCGAAGCCCACGTGTTGATGAGCGAGTTGAGCTATTTCCTGGTAGAACGGGTGTTGCACAACTCGGTAAATGTTATGACACGGCAGCGCGACGAATGCGGCATCCGCGAATACCCCCTCTACAGCCATGACGAGGTGGACGACATCCAACCCCTGTTCCAAGGCTTTAAATATAATCGTGAAATTGATTGGGCGGCCTTTCCGAAGACCCGCGCCGGGTTCCTCTCCCCGACGGTCGAGTTCTTCGACGCCGGCCATGCGCTCGGCTCAGCCGGCTTGCTGGTCTGCGGCAAGCAGGAACGCCTGTTCTATACCGGCGATGTCTGCTTTCATGATCAGACTATTCTCAAGGCCGCGCGCTTCGAAGGAGTTAAAGCGGATGTCCTGCTGATGGAAACCACCCGCGGCAATCGTCAGTTGCCATCCGGGTTTCGCCGTGAACAGGAGCTCGAGCGGTTGACCCAAGCGCTCCAGCGCGTGCTCGAACGCAAGGCCTCAGTGCTGATCCCCACCTTCGCCCTTGGCCGCACCCAGGAAATCCTGGCATTGCTGGCGTTGTTGATGGGTGAGGGTAAAATCAAGCAGCAACCCATTTATATCGGCGGGCTGGGACGCGTGTTCACCGAAATCTATGACCTCGAATCGCACCGCACACACCGCCAATATCCGAACCTGCAGTTGCACGAGGCGCTCAACCTGGTCGTGCTCGAAAAGGGCCAGGCCGATAAAATGCGCCTGGGCGGCGGCCGAATCTTTGTGATCACCGCCGGCATGATGAGTGAAAATACCGCCGCGCATAACCTCGCGCTCCGAATGGCCGGCGACCCCGAGATGGCGATCTTTTTCGTCGGCTATACCGATCCCGATACCCCGGGCGGCCGCTTGCGCGGCGCCAAAGCCGGCGAACCGTTCCTGTTCAGCCCCAGTGGCGGCGAACTGGTCCGGCGCTGCGAAATTGAAGACTTTGACCTGACGGCCCACGCCAACCGCGACGAGTTGCTCGATTTCGTCGGCCAGGTCGAGCCCCGCACCGTGTTGCTCACCCATGGCGACGACAACTCCCGCGCATGGTTCGAGGCACAGATTCACCAGCGCTATCCGAAGGTTAAAGTGATTCAACCCAAGCCCGGCGAGACAGTGCAGGTCTGAGAGGCCTTCACTCCCCGGCTTGCGCCGTCAGATACGAATGGATTACCAACAAGTCCTCCAGTTGGTAATTCCGGAATTCCGCAGCGAGCCGGACACGCGCAAGCTCGTCAGGGTGGCCCAGCGTGTTGTCCTCCTTGAGAATCGTAAATCCTGCTCCCCGGATCAGTTGACGGTAATCCGAAATCCGAAGCCGGTTCTGCGAAATGAGTGGACTGTCTCGTCGTCGCCATTCGCTCGGGGAGAACTGCAGGAAATTGAATGGGGTCAGTGAGTGGTCGAAGGTAGAAAACTGGTCCACCAGGTTTATCCGGTGGCACATAACCGCCCCGGGAGCAGCCACCCGCCGGGCCTCCTTCAGAATCGCTTGCAGCACGCCACGCGGGATGTACTCCAGCACCCCGTTAGAAAAAAACAGGTTGATCGAACCGGCGTCCAATCCCGTCTGAGCGGCATCACCGACCAGCACGCGCACCTTAAGCCGGGCTAGCAGCTCCGCGGGCTCAGTATGGGCCACGAGCGGCGCCAATGCGCGCAACTCCGCCACGCGCTCCGGCCGGCACCCGGGCAGGATTGCCTCGAGGGACTTCGTATCATTGTACGATCGAAAGCGCTCGACCATTCTTCCCAAACGCTCCGTGCTCAATAACGCTTCGATGTCGATCGTCCATACCTCCTTCGCCCCACACAGGTACATCGCCACCGGAATGACGGGATACCAGCCGGTGCCCAACTCAAGCGCCCTAAACTCAGTTTGTCCAGAAGAGCCAGTCTGCCACGCTTCCACAAACCGCCGACAGTTCCTCAGCTTCTCCTCGAACATGGCCGGCGTCAACTCCGTCGAGCGGGTGAAGTACTTCTGCAGCAGCCCATTCCAGAACTGCCGCTGCGGCAGACACGAAATCACGCGGTGGATGGCCGACTTTATCAACCAGTGCGGCATGAGGAAATAGCTGCAGGCGCACCCGCTAGTACTTCGGCACGTGCGGATCGATCTCTTTTGACCACGCCGTAATTCCGCCGCGAACACTTTTGACGGCTTTGAATCCGCGCCCGCGCAGGAACTCGACGGCTCGCAAGGAGCGTCCGCCTGAGTGGCAGTGGATGTAGTACGACTTCTCAGGATCAAGCTCCGAATAACGGCTGGCGAGCTGGCTCATCGGCATCAGCGGGACACCCTCGACGTGCGCGATTTGCTGTTCATCCGGTTCGCGCACATCAATGACTTTGATCCCGAGCTTGGGGTCATCCAGCGCGCGTTTCATGTCGTGAACGGTCACTTCATCAGGGTGCATAGCAAGTTCGTCGTTGGTGATGCCACAGAAGTTTTCATAGTCAATCAGTTTCCTTATCGTCGGATGTGCGCCACAAAGCGGGCACTCGGGGTCGCGACGCAGTTTGAGTTCGCGGAATTTCATTTCCAGCGCGTCGAACAACAGCAACCGGTTGAGCAGCGACTTGCCGATGCCCAGGATCACCTTGAGCGCTTCCGTAGCTTGAACCAGACCGATGATTCCTGGCAGCACCCCCAGCACCCCGCCCTCGGCGCAGCTCGGGACCATGCCGGGCGGCGGCGGTTCCGGATACAGGCAGCGGTAGCACGGACCTCCCAGGTGCGGGGCAAACAGGCTGGCTTGGCCTTCGAACCGGAATATCGAGCCATAGACATTGGGCTTGCGCAGCAGCACGCACGCGTCGTTCGTCAGATAGCGCGTGGGAAAGTTATCGGTGCCGTCCACGACGACGTCATAGGGCTGCAGCAACTCCAGCGCATTCTGGCTCGTCAAGCGCGTCTCGTGCACCCTGACTTCAACGCCCGGATTAAGCCGCTGGATGGTTTGCCGGGCGGACTCGGTCTTGGGCCGGCCCACTTCGGGCGTGCCATGCGCCACCTGCCGCTGAAGATTCGAGAATTCAACCTGGTCGAAATCCACAATGCCCAGGCGACCGATTCCGGCCGCAGCCAGATACATTATCAGCGGCGAGCCCAGCCCCCCCGCGCCAATGCACAACACGCTGCTGGCGCAGATTTTCTTTTGCCCTTCGACCCCAACTTCGGGCAGAATCAGGTGCCGCGAATAGCGGCGCAGTTGCTCGGCATTCAGTTCCATAACCCGGCCATCGCCGGTTCACCGTGCGAAGAATAAATCACCAGGTCACCCGAGGCAAACCCCCGGCTTCAGTCGCACCCCCCGTGGGGAACGGCTCCAGAGTCACTCGGCAGGGGCGCCCGACGCCCAGCAGCGGCCCAGTCAGGCCGGGCTTTCCAAATGACGTTGCGCGCGCCGCGGGGCGGCTGATGGACGCTTCCCGGCTGCGGCCGAGGTTGGCCATCGTCCTGGGTAGCGGCTTCCATCCTGCCGTCGCGAGCCTTAAGTTGGATGCGAAGCTCTCATACGCGGAAATCCCCGGCTTCCCGCCAGTGGGTGTCAGCGGGCACGCCGGCGAGTTGCTTTTTGGTTATTTGGGTGGTACGCCGGTCATCATTTTGAGCGGCCGGACGCATTATTATGAAGGGCTCGGAATGGAACGGGTCACGTTCGCGGTGCGCGTTGTCGCCGCTTACGGAGTTACTGACCTTCTGCTTACGAATGCCGCGGGAGGCCTGGCTCCGGGGCTTCGTCCCGGCGACTTCATGATGCTTACCGACCACATCAACTTGATGGGCGTTAACCCACTTCGAGGCTCGGCCGAGCCCGGGCGTTCGAGCTTCCTGGACCTTACCTGCGCCTACGATCGTGGGTTGCGGCGAGTGCTCGGTCAGGCGGCGCAACGGTCGGGCGTTCGTTTGCGCAAAGGAGTTTACCTGGCTGTGTCCGGTCCCACCTACGAGACGCCCGCGGAGGTGCGGGCGTTTCGGAAACTCGGCGCCGATGCGGTTGGGATGAGCACTGTTCCCGAGGCGCTGGTGGCGCGCCAGTGCGGCTTGCGCGTGGCGGCGTTGTCCTGCGTCACGAACTTAGCGGCCGGCCGGAGCCGGCGCGAGTTGTCGCATGCTGAAGTGCTCGAGACGGCTAAGCGCGTGGGGCGGCTTGGGGCCAGGTTGTTGGAACAGTTTGCTCGCGCTTATGGCCAGGTCACCTGAGACAGTGAAAGTTCAAGCCCTGCTCGCTGCGGCAGTCGAGGCAAGCCGCTTTGCCCAGGCGCCTTATTCACGGTTTAAGGTCGGCGCCGCCTTGCTCACGAGCACGGGCCAGATTGTCACCGGCGCGAATGTCGAGAGTGCCAGTTTTGGACTCACGTGCTGCGCCGAACGCGTCGCGCTATTCAAAGCGCTGACCGCGGGGCACACAAAGTTCCGCGCCCTGGCGGTTGTCGCGCGCCTTTCGGGTGGACCGATGCCCTGCGGGGCATGCCGGCAGTTGCTGGCGGAATATGCTCCCCACGCCCAAGTCTGGGTGGCCGATTCGCGGTCGCTCGCCAAACCGCGAAAGTTCTCAGTCAAAGCGCTGCTTCCGCGTGCGTTCATGCTGACCGGCAGAGCGTAGCAAGTACGACCCGGAACGCAGCCGCGCTCCGCCCTCCGGGACAGAGGCTTTACGCCGCGAATTGGGTTGAGAAACGGTCAGGCGGGGTTAATTTCGCAACCGAGCATTATTGGATGAAGTCGGACCTGGTAGAAGCGCTGGAGAAGGCGGCGTGGCCGGCGCTGCTATTGGACGGCGCGGGCTTGATTCGCCGCGCCAACCCGGCAGCGTCCCGCCTGTTCAGTCCTGCCTTGGACGCTCCCGATGCCAAGTTCCCGGTGCTCTGGGCTGCGGAGAACGCCGGGTCCGCCGAGCAGTTCCTGGCGCAGGCCGCACAAGGAACCAGCCCGTGCGTCCGCATCAAATTGCGCCATCCGGGTGGCGTCAACGCGCTGAGTTGTCTGGCCTGTGTTTGCGGTGTTAGCAGCGAAGAAAAACTGTTCCTGTTGCAGTTGATGCCGGAAGGCGGGCCCGACGCAGGGGAGAAGCCACGCGCAGTGGACCAGGCGCTGGTTCATAAGCAAAAGCTCGACTGCGCGCTGCAACTGGCGCGCACCGTTGCGTTGGATTTCAACAACGCCCTGACCAGCATCCTGGGCCACACCTCTTTAGTGCTCAGCAAAATGGAGCCGGGCCATCCCTGGCGCAACTCACTGCTCGAAGTCGAGAAGTCCGCCGCGAAAGCCGCCGAAATTGCCAACGACCTCGGCACGTTCAGCCGCCAGGAAAAAGAAGCCCGCGGTCAGGCCGCCGGCAACCTGAACCCGCTGTTGCAGCGGGCGGTTGAATTTTTTCAGCAGAACTCCGCCGCTTCGAGTATCGAGTGGAAGTTCCTCCTCGAACGCAAACTTTTCGCCGCGCGCTTTGATGAAGCCAAGATGCAGCAGGTGTTTATCAAAATCATTGAAAACGCCATGCAGGCGCTGCCGGGCCAGGGGCGCATTACGCTCCAGACCCGCAACATCGAATTGGCCGAGCGCTCGCAGGACCGCAACGTGCACTTGGCGGCCGGCGCTTACGTTTGCGTCGAGATTAGCGACAACGGCAGCGGCATCCCTCCCGAGGTATTGCCCCGCATTTTCGAGCCCTTCTTCACCACCAAGTATGGAACCCACCGCGGCCTGGGCCTGGCGTGGGTCTATGGCATCGTGACCAATCATGGGGGCGGTGTGGCGGTGTCGAGCCAAGCCGATAGTGGCACCTCCGTGCGCGTCTATCTGCCGGCGGAGAATAAGATCGTCAGCGACCACAGCCTGAGCGAGGGCGACTTGCGGGGCGACCAGACGGTTTTGCTGGTGGATGATGAGGACCTGCTGCTGACGATGGGCCAAACCATCCTGTCGGCGTACGGCTATCCGGTGCTGACGGCCAACAGCGGCCAAAAAGCACTAGAGATCCTGGGAGGCAAAGACAGCAAGGTGGACCTGGTGATTACAGATTTGGTGATGCCCGCGATGAGTGGGAGGGAGTTGGTCGAGCAAATCCGGCAGCGATGGCCCGAGATGCGCGTGCTCTGCACCAGCGGCTACGTCGGGCCGACCAGCCAGGAAAACGAGGCCAATTACCTCCAAAAGCCCTTCACCAGCCAGGAATTGCTGATGAAGGTCAAACGGGTGCTGGCAGCCTAAAGCCAGCTTTGCCTATCTATCGGCGCCCACGGCCGAGAGCCTATCTCTTTGCTTCTGCCTGATTGACTCCCGGCGGGACGCCGGTTTGACACGCGCCATTTCTGGTCCATTTTTCTTCATGTTGTACTCAGACAGTCTAATGAAGTACGCCGACGGCAATTTCGCCCAGGACCTGCCATTGACCCCGGTGGCGGGTGAGCCGGCGACCGGCGCGGCGGCCCCGGCGCTCGCGCCAACACCAGACGGCGAGTTGCTGGACGCTTATTCACGCGCGGTCGTCTTAGCGGCCGAACAGGTCGGGCCTTCCGTGGTTAACATCGAGGTGCGCCGGCGCGACGGTCAGCGGGCCGGCAGCGGCTCGGGATTTATTATCACGCCGGACGGTTTTGTCCTGACCAATAGCCATGTCGTCCATGGGGCCGAACGGATCGAGGTGACCCTCGCCGATGGCCGCCGCCCCGATGCGCACCTGGTTGGTGATGATCCGGACACTGATTTGGCCGTCGTGCGGATTTACGCGCCGCAATTGCGGCCGGTGAAACTGGGCGAGTCGAGCTCGATTCGCGTCGGCCAGGTGGCCATCGCGATTGGCAATCCCTACGGCTTCCAGTGCACTGTGACGGCGGGAGTTGTCAGCGCGCTGGGCCGCTCGTTCCGCGCCAGCACCGGCCGGCTCATCGACGACATTTTGCAAACCGACGCGGCGTTGAATCCGGGCAACTCCGGCGGGCCGCTGATCAACTCGCGCGGGGAAGTCATTGGCGTGAACACGGCGGTGATTTTGCCGGCCCAGGGCATCTGTTTCGCCATCGGCATCGACACGGCCAAACACGTCGCGGGGTGGTTGATCAAGGAAGGCAAGATCCGGCGCAGCTCGATTGGTGTCGGCGCTCAGAACGTGCCGCTCCATCGGCGGCTGGTGCGGCATCATCAATTGCCGGCGGGCAGCGGGATTCTGGTGATCGCGGTCGCCCCAGGCAGCCCGGCCGAGCGGGCGGGGTTGCGCGAAGGCGATGTGCTGGTTGCGTTCAACGATCAGCCCATCGCTTCGATTGACGCCTTGCATAAACTGCTCACCGGCGCGCTTATCGGCGTGCCCTCGCAAATGACTGTCCTGCGCGGGACGGAGAAGCTGCTGGTCGAGATTACGCCGGGCGATTCGAAGTAATCAGGCGAACACGCGCCCACAGTTACCTCCGAAGTGGGTTCAGGCGCTTTTGCTCGGCGCTTTCATGTGGCGATGGACGAAAAAGTAATAAGTCGTCCCCAGGAACAGCATCGCCCCGCCGAGCCAGAGTGAGACCCGGTGCAGCTCGCCGCGCATCAGTTGTTGGTCCTGGCCCATCTTGATGCCGATATAACAGAGCACTGCGCACCAGACGCCTGAGCCAAGCAGCGTGTAAAACGAGAACCATTTGTAATCCATCCGCACAATGCCGGCCGGGATGCCGATAAGGTGCCGCACCACCGGCAGCAGTCTGGAGATAAACACTCCCATCGCGCCGTAGTGCGCAGCCCAGTTCTCGGCCTGCTCGACCTTTTTGGAGGAGATGAGCATGTACCGGCCGTAGCGCAGCACCAGCGGGCGGCCCGCCAGCCGCGACGCCCAATACATTAGCGTCGCGCCGAGCCACGACCCGACCATCCCGGCAATCACGATGCCCGCCAGGCCCAAGGTGACCTGGTGCGAGTGGGCCCAGTGCGCCGCGGGCGGGATCACCACCTCACTGGGCAGCGGCAGCACCGAGCTTTCCATCGCCATCAGAAAAACGATCAAGGGATACCCGACGGCCTTCAGCCCGCCGAGGTACCAGCTCTGGAACCAGGCTACCAGTGGTTTGAACATGTGGACGAAGCTTATAAGCGAAAACAATTGGTGGCGCAAACCCTCGCTGATCGGACGGGCTCACTTGGGCACAAGCACTGGAGCGGATAAACCTTGAGCATCGAACCCGTGCGGGTCAGCAGGGCCGTGGACAATTCCTCGGATTCAACTGTGGGCTGGACATGACTGCGCAAGGTGCTTGCGTAATGTCCGGAGCAGCTCATCTGCCGGGTAGGGTTTTTGCAGGCATGCCTCGACCCCCAAGCCTTCGAGTTTTGCTCGCAGTCCCTCCTGCCCCCAGCCCGTGCAGGCGATCACCGGCAACCGGGGATGTGAATCTTTGATAGCTTGCGCCAGCCGCCGCCGGATTATTCGATTTGTGGATTGATGGATTTATAGATTAATGCTTAGAGTCCCTCTATGCGTGAACCGTCTCTGGCCTTTCTCAGGACTCTGGTCAACACCCCTAGCCCGGTCGGTTACGAAACCCGCGGGCAGCGCATCTGGATGGATTATGCCGCCCAATTCGCCGAGGAGACCTTTTCCGATGCCTACGGCAACTGTGTGGCGGTGCTCAATAAAGGCGGGTCCCCGCGGCTGATGCTGGCCGGCCACGCCGACGAGATCGCCATGGGTGTCAATTACATCAACGAGGAAGGCTTTATTTATGTCCGCAAGATGGGCGGCGTTGACGCCGCCATTACGAAGGCCCAACGGGTCGTTATCCACACCCGCAAAGGGCCGGTGAAAGGCGTCGTCGGGAACGTCGCCCCGCATTTGATGAAGGAAGAAAAGGAACAAAAAGCTGCGAAGATTCACGACCTGTTCATCGACATTGGCGTCGGCAGTCGTAAGGAGGCCCAACAGGTGGTGCAGATCGGCGATCCGATTACTCTCGTCGATGAGTTTGATTTGCTGCGCGGCGATCTGGCCGTCGCCCGCGCTTTCGATAACCGCATTGGCACATTTGCGGTCGCCGAGGCTTTGCGTTTGCTCAAAGAATCCAAAACCAAGGTCAACGCGGAAGTCTGTGCCGTTTCCAATGTGCAGGAGGAAGTCGGGTTGCTCGGCGCCCGGCAAATCGCCTACTCGCTCAAGCCGGATATCGCCCTGGTGGTTGATGTCACGCATGCCACCGATTACCCAACGGTCAACAAAGCCCAGCACGGAGATGTCCGCGTGGGCCGGGGGCCGAGCATCACTCACGGCGGTTGCAACCATCCTGAGGTAGTGGCGCGCCTGGAGCAGGTCGCCAAAGCCAAACGCATCCCCTTGCAGCATGAGGCGATGTCCTCGACCAGCGGCACCGACACAGATGCCATTTTCTGGACACGCGGCGGCATCGCCAGCAGCCTCATCAGCCTGCCCAACCGCTATATGCATTCGCCGGTCGAGGTTGTCAGCCTCAAGGACCTGGAATTGATCCCGGAACTGTTGGCGGCCTTTGCCCTTTCCCTCAAAAAGGGGGAGCAGTTCAAGGTGAAGATTTAAACCGAACCTCAGCGGAGGGACACGGATGGAACCCGGCCAGACCGACCTTTCGCCCAAGCCGCCCGCGCCGCGGAGCAGTTGGGCCTGGCCCGTGGCCTGGATGGTCAGCCTGTTCATCCTGGCCGGAACCAGCCTGTTGGTTTTTCGGTCCTGCGCGCGAATGCCAGGCGAAGCGCTCGAGAAAACCACGCGTCTGGCCAGCGCCGTCGGGCAGGCCGCCCAGCAGGTCGCCGCCGCCTTCAAGCAGGGCACGATCAACACGACCTTCACCAGTTACGCGACGACCCTCAGTGGCAGCCAGTACCTCCAGTTCGCCACCCTGACGCAAACCGAAGTCTTTACCCGAACCGATGAATCGACCGTGCTCTGGGGTTACGTTCAATTGCCGGATGTGATTGTGGAGGCGCGTGCGCCGGTCACCTACACCTATTACCTGGATCTGAACGACCGCTGGGATTTCCGTTTGGAAGGCGGGGTGATATGGGTCACCGCGCCGTTGATCAAATTCAACAAACCCGCCGTGGACGCCTCGGGCATTACTTACGAGGTAAAGAAGGACAGTTATTTACGACGCACACCGGAAGCGCTCAGTAACCTGAAGAATTCGATCACGGGCCTTTCCTACAGCAAAGCGCGAAGCAACATCGCCCTGGTGCGTGAAACCGGCCGGCACCAAACGGAGCTGTTCGTCGAGAACTGGTTGGCAAAGACCTTCTCCGACGGCAAGCAATACCCGGTCAAAGTGCGATTCCGCAACGAGCCCGATGGCTTAGGCATCCATGATGCCTCCAAAAAACCGCCCATTGAAAATTGAAGTGGGTCGGGGCATTTCGGGGAAAGCATTTTGACAGGATTTACAGGATTTACAGGATTGGGAGGGAACATTCTGATTGCATTGCAGGAATCCTCTTAATCATGTTAATGCTGTCAATTCATTGACCCCAAAGCC
>DASYXT010000033.1:0-5537 GCA_035934555.1 Verrucomicrobiia bacterium
AGTTTGCAATCTTAAGCGTTCCAATGTGCTGGTATGTTTGGGACATAATGAACGGCAGGGGCAATCCGAAAGACGACCGGGGGGTGGCAGTATTAATCGTTGCGCTCATGGTTGTTGGCAATCGCGGGTTATTCATCGGCATGCGTATCGCCAAGCGGAGAGAAGACGCTCAGAGGCCCTAGCCTTCAAACTGTACCTCAAACTGTACCACTACCGCGCGTCCCGGCAGGGCCAGGTGGCAGGCTTTTCGTTAAGCGGCCCGTGCAATGCAACACCTGCAGAGGAGGGGAGGGCTCGTCGTTAGCGCTCACGAAAACGGACCCGCTTCTGCTCACCCAAACGGATCCACCAGCGAGAAAGGAGCTGTTTTGTTTCCAAGCAGAACAAAGCCACTGCAGGCACGTGATAAAAATCCCCTTGCCCTGCCTCGACAGCCTGACGCCGCTCCGGTAGGACAAGGGGTGCTTTAACTTACTTTAGTGTCCATAGCCAGGTACTGGGGTTTTGGCAATCCAGATCCGGCAGCATTTTCAGTTCGCCGAGGATTGGTATAGGCGCGGCCCGGTGGCCGAAGTGATCCTGGCGTATTACGTACTGCTGCGCTCGATTTTGGGAACCCAGCCTGAGTTGCGCCGGTGCCTGACGCGCTGTCGGCACTGCCGGATTTTCTTTATCAGCGATGCTCGCAATGCGCGTCGTTGCGATCTGGGATGCCCGTTTGGATGCGCGCAAGCCCACCGCAAGCGCCAGTCCAGCCGGCGCAGCACTGCTTATTACCAGGATGAGCCGGGCAAGGAGAAGAAGCGCCAGCAAAATGCCAAGCGCCGTAAGCGGAGCACTCCGGCAGCCACGGCAATGCCCCCGCCGGCGGAGGCACCTTTACCGTGTCCCAGGCCGATGGTGGAGTATGTGCGCAGGGTGACGAGTCTCATCGAGAGGCGAGCGGTCGGTTGGGCAGAAGTCGTGGAGATGCTGCGGCGAGTTCTGAGACAACACAGCATGGTCCGAACGCGTCGGCGCGATAACATCGTCGCCTGGTTAAATGAGCACCCACCTTAAAGTGGCACCGGTCGCGGTGAGCGACCTGGAGTTATCGCACTTGGACCTGCGTTACCAAGGCCATCGGCTTCAACAGCCTCGCCTGGAGGAGCAGCTTTTGTCCTCGATCGCCCAAAGGGGCATCCAGGAGCCGCTCCAAGGAGTGCGCGGCGGCTCCGAGGCGATTCTGCTCAATGGTTTCAAGCGTGCTCGCTGCGCGCGCAAACTCCACCTGCATACCGTGCCCTTTGCCTCGTGGGGCGCTGACGAAGTGGCCGGGATTTTGCAGTTGCTGCGCGGCGCTCGCCATCAGGCCTTGCACCTGCTGGAGCAAGCCCAATTTGTCGATGAACTCAAGTGCGGGCGCGGGATGAGCGTCGCCGAGATCGCCGAGCAACTCTCCCGCAGCAAGGCTTGGGTGAGCCTGCGGCTGGGGTTGGTGGCGCAACTGAGCCCCACCGTGCGGGAGGCGCTCTTTGCCGGCGCCTTTCCAGTCTACTCCTATCTTTACTCGTTGCGGCCCTTTAGGCGCCTAAACCCCGCTGATGACATCGACCGGTTCGTCACGGCACTGCGCGGCAAAAAGCTCAGTGTTCGGGAGATTGAAGGGTTAGCTCAGGGCTTTTTCCGTGGGCCGGAGTCCTTTCGGGGGGAGGTGCTCAAAGGCAACTTAAGCCTTCCCCTCCAACACCTCAGCACCGCCCCAGTCGATCCGGACGGGTGCAGTGAGTTTGAGCGCATTTTTCTGCAGGACCTGGAAAGGACGCACCAGGGCATGCTGCGGGTGATCGGCAAAAGCCAGGATCCGCGCCTGCAAAGTGGTCCCTTCCTGGTCCAATGCAACCTGCTGAGCTGCGGCATGCTCAGTCGTGCGCCGAGCTTCCTGCGACTACTACGTCAACTCCATGATCGAACCGGAAAAACGTAAGGCCATTTTCCTGCTGCATAAGGAAGGCATGCCGCTGCGAGAGATCTCCCGGCGGTTTGGCTTGGGCCGCAACACGGTGCGCCGGATCATTGCCCAGCAGGGGCAAACGCCCACGCGGGCTTTCGCCCCGGACATCGACCCGGACCTGTTGCGCCAACTTTATGCGGAGTGCAACGGCTACGTGCAGCGGGTGTTTGAAAAACTCCAGGAGGAGCGCGGTCTCAAAATTAAATACTCCACGCTCACCCGCTGGTTGCGCGCGTTGGGCATTAGCTTGCCGCCCGCCTCGCGCTGCGACCGAGTGCCCGATCAACCCGGGGCCGAGATGCAGCACGACACCAGTCCCTTCACCATTACCTTGGGCTCAACGCCAACCAAGCTCCAGGCCAGCCTGCTTTATCTGCGCTATTCCAAGCGCCGGTATCTGCAGTTTTACCGCGTCTTTGATCGCTTCCAAATGAAGTGCTTCCTGCACCGGGCGTTGCTGCATTGGGGCTACAGTCCGCCGGTTTGCATCATCGACAACACCAACCTGGCCCGCCTGCGCGGCCTGGGAGCCCAAGCGGTGATCGTGCCGGAGATGGAGGCCTTTGCCAAAGGCTACGGCTTCCGGTTCATCTGTCATGCGCCAAAGCATTCCGATCGAAAGGCAGGAGAAGAACGGAGCTTTCTCACGGCAGAGACTAACTTCCTGCCCGGTCGCAGCTTCAGCAGTCCAGAAGACCTCAACCGCCAGGCCCTGGAGTGGTCCACCGTGCGCATGGAACAGCGCCCCCAGGGCAAGGCCGGACTGATCCCTGCCAAAGCCTTCGAATATGAACGGGGCTTTCTCCAGCCGTTGCCCCCGCACTTGCCGGCGCCTTACAAGCTCCTGGAGCGCAGCGTTGATGAATACGGATACGTGGCCGTCGAGGCCAACTATTATTGGGTGCCCGGCACCGGGCGGGGCGAGGTGACGGTGCTGCGCTACGACCAGCACCTGGAGATCTACCAGTCCGGCCAGCAACTGCTGCAATACCCGCTGCCGCCCCAGGGGGTGAGGAATCAGCCCTTCCATCCGCCGGGACAACCGGCTTCAGCTTACCAGCCACGGCACCGTGAACAGTCCAGCGACCAGGAGGAGAAGCGTTTGCGCGCGATGGCCCCCGCCGTCAGCCTCTACGTCGATTTCATTCTGGCCAGCCCGGGCCTGCTGCGCCACCAGCACTTGCGCCGGTTGTTGGCCTTGAGTGGCCGCATGAGCCCGGAGTTGTTCGTGCGCAGTGTCGAGCGGGCACACCGCTACCGCATCACCAGCCTGGCCACCCTCGAGCAGATCGCCCGCTTGCAGTTCCAGGCCGGGACCGATGAGTTGCCGATGCCTCCCATCGACGAGTCCTTCCGCGACCGGCCCGCTTATCAAGAAGGTTCCCTGACCGACCCACCCGACCTCTCCCGTTATGAATGAATCCCTGCAAGAAAAGCTCCGTTACCTCCGGCTCAACCGCCTGGCCGCCCATTGGGAGGAGGATCTCAAAGCGGCCGCTCGCCAGCGGATGTCCCACGCCGCCTTTCTGACTCATATTATCCAGGAGGAATACCGGCTCAAATGCGACAACGCCCGAGAACAGCGCCTCAAACGGGCCCATATCCCAGAGCCTTGGACGATGGAGACCTTTCCCTTTGCCCGTCAGCCCAAGCTCAACCGCAAAGCCATCATGGCCCTTTACGATCCCATGGACTTCATCTCCAAGGCCCAGAACATTATCTGGCTGGGTGGTCCGGGGGTGGGCAAGACCGGACTGGCCACCAGCTTTCTCACGCGCGCCATTCAGCAGGGCTGCAGCGGCCGCTACGTGCTCTTCGCCGAGTTGATCACCCAACTGTACCACTCGGTGGCCGATCATTCCCAGGAACGGTTGCTCCGAAAGTATGTCAACTGCGACGTGCTCCAGATTGACGAACTGGGCTACATCGAGACCGAACCGGTCCAAGTCGGGCTTTTCTTCACTCTGATGCAGCGGCGCCACAAGAAAAAACCCACCCTCATCACCTCCAACCTGGGCTTCCGCGAATGGGGCTCCTTTCTTAAGAACGACCATCTGACCGCGGCTCTGATCGACCGGTTGACCGAATGCAGCCACGTCTTCAACATGCGCGACTGTACGGGCCTGCGGCCCAAGCTCTCGGCCGAGTCGTGAGTTGGAGGCAGCGAGCCCAACAGTTGCGCCGCCTGCCCCTGGTGGCGGTGCTGCAACTCAGTGACGCCCATCCCGACCGCTACGACCCGCACAAGTGGCACACCTGCCGGGGCGTGCTGAGCGTCACGGGAGCCAAGTTCATGAACTGGAACTGCGGCCAGGGCGGAGGCGGCGCCATTGATTTGGTCATGCACCTGCATCGCCTGGGCTTTGGCCAGGCCCTGGAGTGGCTGGAAAATCATTTTGGCACCAGCGTGATCGCTGCCTGGAGCCCGCCGCCGCAACCTTCGCTATCGCTTCCGGCTCCCTGTCCGGAACACCTGGAACGTGTCCGCCGCTATCTGCTTTACGAACGTCATCTGCCAGTTCTGCTTCTGGAACCGCTCATCGGCTCTGGCAGCCTTTACGCTGATGCCCGGGCCAATGCGGTCTTTGTCTTGTGCGGTGAGCGCAATGAGCCGGTGGGTGCTGAACTGCGGGGCACCACCGCGGTTGCCTGGCGTGGCATGGCACCCGGATCGCGCAAGGACCAGGGCTACTTTGCCATCCCGGCCGCTCCAGAGCTCACCCAGGTCGTACTCTGCGAATCAGCCATTGATGCAATCAGTTGTCACGCGCTGCACCCTCAGTATCGCTGCCTTTCCACAGCCGGCGCCCGGCCCAACACCGCCTGGCTTCCGGAGTTGCTCGTCCATGCTGGCCAACTTTACTGCGGGTTCGATAGCGATGACACCGGCGAAGCCATGGCTCAGTTCATGATGCGGCTCTATCCTGCCATCCAGAGACTCCCTCCTCCTTGCAAAGACTGGAACGACGCGCTACGGCAAGGAATCTGAAGTCAGCGCGCGGTTTAAGTTCGCCTGGTTCTGCTCCGACTCCGCATCCCGACTCGGAACCTCCTGCTCGGAATCCTCGGAATCGCCCCTGCTTGGAAAGGGAAACCTTCTCCTTGCCGCTACCACCTAAAGGATCCATCTCCGTGAGTATCAACGGGTCCATTCCGGTAAGCGCCAACGCTCACAGGTCTAAATCCCTGGATTTTGCGCGCTCGGGCTCGAACTCGACGCCGGAAAGGGCCAAAAGATTGTCCGCCAAGGTGGCGTGGCGGCGAGCGGATTTGATTGGGCGCAACAGTATGTCGCCGTTGACGCGGGTTAATACCGTAAAGTCCGTTCCCGGTTTGAGTTTATTCTCGGTTCGAACGCGCTGGGGAATGACGATTTGGCCTTTCGCCGAGAGTGTCGTTGTCATGCAGTAAGGTTTATCCTACAACCGGTTGAACGCGTCAACTGCGGTCTTCCTGGGGGGGCGAGATAAAAGTGGGTTTTAGAATTACGCTGTTTCTAACCCAGCAATTGTAGCCTTGACACTACAAATTCAATCGACCCTTC
>DASYXT010000038.1:0-2148 GCA_035934555.1 Verrucomicrobiia bacterium
CGACGTAGTAAAACAGCTCCAGGTGATGAATGTTCATGACGATGAGTTTTGCGCCAGCGTTCTTGATTGTGTGACATTCCGCCGAATTTGCGCAAGCCCGTCCTGAGCGCTTTGGGGGTATAGCCGCTCGCGGGAAGATCACGATCAACGAAGACTGAGGGACTCCCCATTGTCTAGACCAATTTTCAGTTATTTTTAGATGGTGAAATTCCGGGGCTCGAAGCGAGCTAAAACGAGCAGGGGGGCGGGCTTCGTGCTCCATAGCACGCGCCCCCCTGCGGTCGAATGTGGAAGGGCTCCCGCGGAGGGGGGGCCGGGGGGAGGTCGGATCGCCCGAGTTATTCACAATTCGCTTCCTGGGCGTCGGCTCCGCGGGCCCTTGATGATGGTGCCGGATCACCGAACGCCGAAATACACGTCGTGCGGGGTCCGATACCCCAGCGCCTGGTGCGGGCGTACCTGGTTGTAAAATGGGAAATATCGGCCGAGACCGCAGCGGCTCTGCGCCACATTCTCGTAGTCGTGCACGAACACTTCCTCGTACTTGACGCTGCGCCACAACCGCTCCACGAAGATGTTGTCGAACACCCGGCCACGGCCATCCATGCTCAGCTGCACCCGGGCGGCCAGCAGCGGGGCCTGGAAGGCCGCGCTGGTGAACTGCACCCCCTGGTCCGTGTTGAAGATCTCCGGCCGTTGCGTCCGCAGCGCCCGCTCGACCACCGCCACACAGAAGCCCACCTCCAGCGTCGTGGACAGTTCCCAGGCCAGCACGTAGCGACTGAACCAATCGATGACCGCCGCCAGATACACGAACCCGTCCCGCAGCCGGATATAGGTGATGTCGGTGCTCCAGACCTGATTGGCCCGCTGGATGTTCACCTCCCTCAACAAGTAGGGGAAACGCCGGTGTTCCAAGGAATTGAGGCTCAGATGCGGCTTGGGATAAATCGCCATCAAGCCCATCAAGCGCAGTAAGCGCCGCACCCGCTTGGGCCCCACCGCGTAGCCCAAGTCGCGCAACCAGAAGGTCATCCGCGGCACGCCGTAAAACGGATGTCGGGTATACTCCTCGTCCAGCAGACGCATCAAGCGCAGGTTCTCGGCTGATTCGGAGACCGGCGCATAATACCAACTGGCCCGGGCCAAGCCCAAGAGGCGGCACTGCGTTCGAATCGACAACTGCGGATGTTCGGGATTGATCCATTGTCGGCGCTGCTCAAGCGAGCAGGTCATGCTTTTTTTTTAGCCAATCCAGCTCCACCTTCATCTGGCCGATCTCCTGGTAGAGTCGGTCCCGCAAAGCGGCTTCCTCCACCGCGTCGCGTTGTGCCCCACCATTGAAGAGGTCGGGGGCGCCGGCCACCAAACGCTTCTTCCATTGGACGACCTGGGTCGGATGCACTTCAAACTGCCCGGCCAATTCGTTGGTCGTGCGGGCCTCTTTGAGCGCCTCCAAGGCCACCTTGGCCTTGAAAGCTCCGCTGTGCGTTTTTCGATGTCGTTTCATACTCTTCATTTACTGTATCAGTTGGTCTGCTAACGCACCATCTAAACCACTGGTCCAGTTTTTGGGGAGTATTATAGGACCTTGCTCCCGAGATTACCCAAAGAGTCTTCATCAGCTTGGCACGCGGTGCGCAGACGCTGGTGCCAAAGGTCGCGGAGGACGCGTCGCTCGCAGGTTGGTTGTGCCGCAGCACACGCAATATCGCTCTCAATTTGCGCCGTGATGAATTCCGGCGGCATTCGCGGGAAAGGCAGGCCATGGAAACTCTTAACCAGACTACCCAATCCTCACCCGATTGGGAGAGCCTACGCCCCATTCTCGACGAGGCCATGTCTAAATTACGCGAGGCTGATTACGACGCACTCGTGATGCGCTATTTCAACAACCAGGATCTGCGGTCCGTGGGGCGCGCGCTCGGTGTAACGGAGGACGCGGCGCAAAAGCGGGTGTCACGCGCGCTCGACAAGCTGCGTCATTACCTCTCGCGGCGAGGCATCAGGACCAGCACCACTGCGCTGTCCGTCGCGATTTCTGCCAATGCCGTCCAGGCGGCGCCGACCGGGCTAGCCATCATCATCTCAACGACGGCGACTGCCGCTGGAGTTGTCACGCCAACTTCAGCAGCGGCTGCCGCTACG
>DASYXT010000045.1:0-58727 GCA_035934555.1 Verrucomicrobiia bacterium
AGGAAGCCCCGCTCCCACCGGAACAGGCCGTTGGTAAACTCTCCTACGACCAGTGGAAGCGACAAAGTGAACCGGCCAAGGCCCGGAAATCCAAAGCCAAAAACCTTGCGCCCAAACACGGAATCTAACAGGAGGAAACAGCGATTCTGTTTCTCCGTTCCCTCTGTTTGCTCCTGTTGAGTCCTGCGATTCTTTATGCAAATTCCCTTTTATAAGCCCTATATCGACTCCGACGAAATCGACGAGGTCGTTCAAACTCTCAAGAGCGGCTGGCTCACCACCGGCCCCCGAGCCCGCCAGTTCGAAGCCGAATTCGCGCGTTACCTCAATCACCCCCACGCTGTCGCCGTCAACTCCTGCACCGCGGCGTTGCACCTCGCTTTGGAAGCCATCGGCCTCAAACCCGGCCAGGCCGTCCTCGTCCCCACCATGACCTTCGCCGCCACCGCCGAGGTCGTTCGCTATTTCAACGCCATTCCCATCCTCGTCGATTGCCGACCCCAGGACTTGAACATGGACATCGCCGACGCCGAGCGAAAACTCCGCGCCGCCCTCGCTCGCGACCAATCCGTCGCCGCCATCCTCCCGGTCCATTACGGCGGCCAAATCGGCGATGTCAGCGGAGTCCAGGACCTGGCGAAACGCTACCACCTCAGGATTATCGAGGATGCCGCCCATTGTTGCCCGGCCTTCTTTCGCGTCTCTCCTGGCGCCGCCTGGCAAACCGTCGGCAGCACCGCCGATATCAGTTGTTACTCCTTCTACGCCAATAAATGCATCACCACCGGCGAAGGCGGCATGGCCTGCACCCGCCGCCCGGAGTACGCCGAACGCATGCGCATCATGTCCCTCCACGGCATCTCCAAAGACGCCTGGAAACGGTTCACCGCCCAGGGCTCCTGGTACTACGAAATCATCGCCCCCGGCTTTAAGTACAACCTCACCGACCTCGCCGCCGCCCTCGGCCTCCGCCAATTGCAGAAGGCCGACATGCTCCACCGCCGCCGTTCGTACCTCGCCCGCCTCTACTCCGACCAGTTACACGACCTCGATGAACTCATTCTCCCGCAGACTCAACCCGACCGCGTCCATTCCTGGCACCTGTACGCCATTCGCTTGCGCCTGGCCAAACTCAAACTCGACCGCGCCCAAATCATCGACGCGCTCAAAAAACAAGGCATCGGCGCCAGTGTCCATTGGCTCCCGCTCCACATGCACCCTTATTATCGCCAGACCTACGGCTATGACCCGGCAGATTTGCCCACTGCCGCGCGCATCTACCCTGAACTCATCACCCTGCCGCTTTACCCCTCCATGACCGAGCAGGAAGTGACCTTTGTTTCTGAAGCGCTGAAACGCATCCTGGGCAAAGCGCTGAGAAAATCCGCTGCCCGGCGGCAGCGTCCTCTGTCGCGGGCCGGCGCTCTTTAGTATTAACCCGCCTTGGGGCGTGCCCCGCTCGGTGGGTTGCCGTCCCTTGGTTTGCCCGCACACTAAACACGAAGACTTAACGAGAGAATTCCACCGTCCAACGCCCAACGGCCCTTCCTCCGCGCCGCCAGGTTTTGGACTGCGCCAGCCCTCTGGCGCTTTCGACTGCCACCTCCGCGTACGCCTGTCTGCCGGACTCCGCGGTGCCTAGGCCCTTCCTCCGCGCCGCCAGGTTTTGGACTGCGCCAGCCCTCTGGCGCTTTCGACTGCCACCTCCGCCTACGCCTGTCTGCCAGACTCCGCGGTGCCTAACGAAGTAAGTCCCATGCCTCATCCCCTCACCAAACGCATCCTCGACCTCGCCCTCTCCGCCCTCGGCCTCCTTATCTTTTCCCCCGTCGGCCTCCTTATCGCTGTCCTCATCAAATTGTCCGACGGCGGCCCCGTCTTCTACGGCCAATCCCGCGTCGGCCAGTTCGGCATACCCTTCCGCATTTGGAAATTCCGCTCCATGGTCGTCAACGCCGAAAATCTCGGCGCGCCCGTCACCATGGACGGCGACCCGCGCATCACCCGCCTCGGCCGTTTCCTGCGCAAAACCAAACTCGATGAACTGCCCCAGCTCTGGAACGTGCTCACCGGCGACATGAGCCTTGTCGGCCCGCGCCCCGAACTGCCCAAATACGTCGCCCAATACTCCCCCGCCCAACGCGACATCCTCCGCTTCAAACCCGGCATCACCGACCTCGCCTCGCTCCTCTTCCGCAACGAAGAAGACCTCCTGCGCGGCGCGGCCGACCTCGAAACTTTCTACATGCGCTACTGCGTCCCCAAAAAACTCGAACTCAACCAGGCCTACGCCAAACGCGCCGGCGCCCTCCAGGACCTCTTCCTCATCCTCCGAACCTTCATCAACCTTTTCCTTTCCTTACTCCTTTTATGCGGCGCCCGCACCGCCCTGCGCTTCGGGCGCCAACAACTCTGGGCCGGCGGCGTCCCCGCCCGCCCCAAACGCCGCACCGCCATCATCGGCGTCAATGAGTTCGCCATCAACCTGCTCCTGGACTCCCGCCGCAGCCCCCGCTCCACCCGCCACGTCGTCGCCTTTTTCGATGATGACCCGCGCACCTGGGGCAAGCGCCCCCACCAAGTCCCCGTCGTCGGCATGCCCGAATGCCTCCTTCATCAACAGTGGCCGGACCAACTCGACGAAATCATTATCACGCTCCCGCAAGCACAAGCTGCCCGCGTGACCGAGCTCTGCAACCTCCTCAAACCCTTGCCGCTCACCGTCACCGTCGCTGCCGCTTCGTCCGCCGCGCCGCTCGCGGCCTGAACCCAAATACCCAAAACTTTATGCCCACACGACTCACTTCCACCCTCCTCCACCTCTCCAAACGCAAACGGGTGTTGCTCCTGCTCCTGTGCTACACCACTCAGCTTGTCGCCAGTCTCTGGCTCGCCTACGAACTGCGCTTCGATTTCGCCCTCGCACCCGCCGCCACTCACGAACGGCTCTTCGTCCTCGGCTGGCTCGTGCCCCTGCAGCTCATCCTCCTGGCCCTCTTCCATCAACTCGACACTCTCCCCGGATTCTTCAGCACCCCGGACCTCGCCCAGCTCTTCCATTCGCTCCTCACCGCCGCCGCCATCACCGGCTTGGTCTGGCTCTTCTGGGGCGCCGGCTACGCCCCGCCCCGCGGCGTTATCGCCCTGGACTTCGTCCTCGCCCTCGTCGGCCTCACCGGCGTCCGGCTCGCCCTCCGCACCTTGAGTGAATCAGCCCGCTCCCCGCTCCACCACAACGGCGAACCCCACAAATCCGTCGGCATCATCGGCGCCGGCGACGCCGGCGCCGTCCTCGCCCATGAACTCCTCCTTAAACCCGGCTATGGCCTCCAGCCCGTCGCTTTCTTCGACGACGACCGCCGCAAGTGGAACTCCCGCGTCCACGATATCCCCGTCCTCGGCCCCCCCGAACAGTTGCTCGATAAAAACGGCGGCCCCGAAATCCACGAAGTCATCATCGCCATGCCCTCCGCCCCCGCCCAACGCGTCGGCGAACTCGCCCGCCTCTTGCGCAAGGCCCACCTGCCCTGCAAAACCGTCCCCTCCCTCGATCAACTCGCCCTCGGCCACGTCCGTGTCACCCAATTGCGCAACGTCGAAATCCAGGACCTCCTCGGCCGCGACGACGTCAAACTCGACAGCGGCAACATCGCCCACGTCCTCGAAGGCCGCGTCATCCTCGTCACCGGCGCCGGCGGCAGCATCGGCAGCGAACTCTGCCGCCAAATCGCCGCCTACCACCCCCAAAAACTCCTCCTGCTCGACCGCTCCGAACCCCACGTCTTTGAAATCGAACAGGACCTCATCCGCTCCGGACATGGCTCCCGCATCGTCCCGCTCGTCGCCGACATCCAGGACTCCCTCCGCATGCGCAAGCTCTTCGACGATTTCCACCCCGACGTCGTGTTCCACGCCGCTGCCCATAAACACGTCCCCATGATGGAATCTCAACCCGCCGAAGCCGTCCAAAACAACAGCGTCGGCTCCGCCCGCCTGGCCGAACTCTCCCTCCAACGCGGCGTCGAACGCTTCATCCTGGTCTCCTCCGACAAAGCCATCAACCCCACCAGCGTCATGGGCGCCACCAAACGCCTCGCCGAAATCTATCTCCAGGCCCTCTGGGCCGCGCATCCCGGCAAAACCCGCTTTATGGCCGTCCGCTTCGGCAACGTCCTCGGCTCCTCAGGCAGTGTCATCCCCCTGTTCCAACGGCAAATCGCCGAAGGCGGCCCCGTCAAAGTCACCCACCCCGACATGACCCGCTTCTTCATGACCATCCCCGAGGCCTGCA
Source organism: Verrucomicrobiia bacterium (assembly GCA_035934555.1). Classification (GTDB taxonomy): domain Bacteria; phylum Verrucomicrobiota; class Verrucomicrobiia; order Limisphaerales; family UBA8199; genus DASYXT01. The sequence continues at coordinate 4,292 of DASYXT010000045.1, forward strand.
TGCTCGTCCTCCAAAGCGCCGCGCTCGGTCAAGGCGGCGAAATCTTCGTCCTCGATATGGGCAAACCCGTCCGCATTCTCGACCTCGCCCGCCAAATGATCGAGCTCAGCGGCCTTAAACCCGGCCAGGACATCAAAATCGAGTTCGTCGGCACCCGCCCCGGTGAAAAACTCTTCGAAGAAATCTCCCACCGCGGCGAGAACTTCGCCCCCACCCCTCATCCCAAAATCCGCCGCTTCCTTTGTCACCCGGCGGCCTTACCCCGCGTCCAGGAACACCTCTCTTATTTGGAATTGAATCTTCACCGGTTAGCCGCTTCTGAAGTCAAACTCGCCCTCCGCAACCTCATCCCCGAATACACGCCATACCTCCCCGCGACATCTCCGAGCTCGTCAACTCCTCCCGCCCAACCCGCAACTTCTGCAACTTCTTCCCTGACCACCCCAACAGTCCCTTCTGTCCTCCGCCCTCTGACTTCCGAATACTGATGGTGGCCGACCGCCAGGTCCAGTGGCCGACTACCAGGTCCGCCAGGTCCGGTGGCCAACCGCCAGGTCCGCCAGGTCCAGGATCATCCCCGCCGCCTCAGACTTCGATACGTGCTGAACGCAAACGGCACCACCAGTGTCATGGCTGCCAACGTCGCCCCGGCCGACGGCAACGCGCGAATGGATTCCCTGCCCTTCTGCTTCACCGCCAGCCGCAAATCATCAAAGAGATCGGCCTCCTCATCTGCCGCCATCAAACTGGAGCCGCTTTGCGCGGCACGCCCCGCCTCAACCGATTGCAAATCAGATTTGGCAAACCCGGCCATCATCATCGCGGCCACTGCCACCCCCAATATCACTTTGTAACGGCCAGACATTCCTAATCCTCAAAACATCAATCCATTAGCCCAATCCCACCTATTACAGCATCTTGGCGCGGTTTCGTCTGCTCACCTCCGGGACATCCACAGTCACTTTTGGGACCTCACGAGCTTGTAAGCCGCTGCGAGGCTGCGTGGCAAATGGACAGGATTAACAGGACTAACAGGATGTCCAACCTGCCGGTCTCCAAACTCCCGGCTCCGAGGATTAAGGAGGCAGATTTTTGACAGGATTAACAGGATTAACGGGATTGCCAACCTGCCGAACCTAGGTGTCCCCGAAACTCAAGACCGGATATGAGCGTGATCGGAGCGTGTTGGGAGCGTGATCGGAGCGTGATCGGAGCGTGATCGGACGGAGGGTAGAGCGTGATCGGAGTAATGGAGTAATGGAGTGATGGAGTAATGGAGGGAACGTTGTTTCAGTTGCGCGTCGCGTGTTTGGGCTTCAGCACGTGCTGTTGAATCAGGAGATCGAGGTCCGCGGCCCTGGCAACCTCACCGTGGGTCACAACGTCCCCAATGACCAATTGCGGCAGGCGGCCATCGCCATTGACCTGGCCGTTGGCTGTGTAAAGGGCGATATCGCTGTGGAGCTGGCGTCCGACCCAGGGGTCGGCAAGAGCGCGCTCGAGGGCGTCTTTGCCGACGATGCTCTCCGCTTTTGCGCGGACCACGGCCAATGCGGGAGTCTCTGGCGAACTCATGCACCAATCCTGGAAGGCGGGAAAGGCATCGGGCCGGGCGCGCCAAAGGGCCAAGCCGAGTTTAGCATAAGCGCAGGCGTCGTGGTTGGCCGGCGCGGTCATCAGGAGGGACGGGTTGCACTCGGCATCCAGGGGCACCGGCAACTCGATGATGGCCACGGTGCCGCCGTATTTTTCAATGACGGCCTTCAGGATGGGCTGTTCCTGCCGGCAATGACTGCACGTATAATCAAAGAGGCTGACGATAAAATTGGTGGCGGTGGACGGCCCAATCCTGGGCAACTCACTGGCGTTTAGCCTGAACCGGCCGTCGTAAAGAACGATCTCGGTGACCGACGCGCGAGCCCCGCCCAACGAGGTCACCTCGTACAATCCCTTCCGGAATGCCAACTGCCCTCCGACCAAGACCGCCAACCCGGACACTGCTACCAGGAGTCCCAATCTCAAGTCCCCTTTGTCAGGGCGCAATGATTTGAGAAGGCTGAGAACCTGGGCACGGCAAAGCGCCAGGGGGCTGGCGCAGTCCAAAACCTGGCGGGAGCAGGGACTGGCCGTTCGTTGTGAGTTGTCCGTGAGTCGGTCGCTCCTGACTTTGGCCAAGGCCAGGAGCAACAAGCCCGCCCCGGCTAGTGCAAAGGCATGGGTGGCGAGGCAATACTTGCACCAGGCACGAACGACCAGGGCCTGGAGCAGGAAAAACCAAATCACGGCACCAACAATCATTCCGCTTAAGCCAACTACGACAGTTGGCCAAAGCCGGCTCGGCCTAATGCGAGGGCGGGCAGCCGGAAAACTCAGGACCAAGAACAGGACGTAAAGGGCGCAGGCGGGCAGGCTGACCGGCAACCCCAGCCAATAGGCCCAGCGACTGGATATCACCCGGTCGCAGCCCGAACCGGGGCCACAACCGGCAACGCCGCCGCGACTTAAGGAAACGATGGCTAGATAGAGCGCGCCGCAAGCCGCAAGGGCTAAACAGCACCGGCCCGCCCAGAGGAAGCTGCGACCGCTTATTCCTGCCTCGCTCGAATGATTATATACCACCGGCCTCTTTTCTCCCATTTGGCAATTCACTCGTCAATTCTTCCAACATTCCACACGCATCAGGCCGTGACTCCATTTCTCTCTTCCCCCGCTCTGCTCCATCAGCCCAATCCGCAGTTCTCCCTCCCCCGATATCTAGCCCTGGCCCACCCTCCCATGTCCAGTATTACGCAGAAAGGCACCGCCACTTAGCCACGCCCGATTTTTGGCGTTATCAAGCAGGTTTGAGAGATCGGCAGATCAAGTTTCGTCCCTGGTAAACCGCGAAATATCCGACGGACTCCCTTACGGATCCGATATGGCACAAAAACGTGCGTCAGAGCTGTTTACAAAAGAGCCGCAAATATCGTCGTGAAAGTTTACGGTTTTCATCTGTCAAAAACCAGCACCGTAAACGCAAGTCGGCGCAGTAACCAAGTTGTAAGCGCTTGTGCTCCACAATACTGCGTAATCGCTTTGGCTGATGTCACCCGGCTTTGCACACCGTGGCACAACAGATGCTTTCGACAGTCTATAATCGAACTTACACAATAAGCAAGGCTGAACAATAAAGGGAAAATGGAATGAACAGGAGACGTATTACATCGTGGGCGGTCGCCGGGGCCTTATTGGCCTATTCTGCAATCTCCTCCCACGCCATCACACTAACGGTGGATCCTTCAACGACCAGTCCGGGCCTGACGCCGTACGTGCTGGGGGATGTGGTGCCGGATACACCGGCAGGACCCGGGTTCGAAACCGGCTATGTGACGGCCCTGTTGGGTCTCTCCCCTGGTGGCGACACGTCGGTCACGCAGAACAACCAGACGGAGTACGTTTACCGGTCCATGAACGTGTTTTCGGCGCTGGGCACAGGCACGACGATTGGATCGCAGATTGGTTCAACGAGCACATCTACGAGCTTTTCACTGGGACCAGGCGCGTACTTCCTCATGGCCAAGTACACGACGGACGCAGAAGTTTGGTTCCTGGACCTGACCAGCACTACCTCGATTACGATACCCGGGAACGCCTGGGGCACTGGTAACAACCAGTATGGGTTGTCCGGTTGGAACCTTTACCAGGCTAACGGGCTGGTCCCGGACGGGGGACTAACGGTGGCGCTACTGGGTGGCGCTCTTGCTTTGCAAGGCCTGGTGCGGCGCAGGCTGCGCTAAACCCGCCACAAGCAAAACTCTAAACGCGAAAGGCGCGGGGTTAACAACCCTGCGCCTTTAGCTTTGTGTTGCAGATTACCAGATTACCTGGCTATTCGATGATTTGATCTGATTGCGGTTAACTCGTTAACTCGACGGATTGCTTGAGCGCCTGGCGTGCGCTCGATTGGTCGATTCTCGATTGACGGCGGGGCAAGCAAGAAACCCTACAGAGTTTCCCGGCCAGTCGGTGCGGGGTGCGGGGGGTCACACCGGGGGTCACACCCTGGGTCACACCCCACTAAAGCGCTGAAGGGGGGTGTGAATATCAGGCATCGGCCTTGACCCGGTCGTTGCTGATGCCGAGCTTTTCCATCAATTCATAAAAGGTGGGGCGGCTGATGCCCAACTCGGCGGCGGCCGGGGTGATCTTGCCACCATGCTTCCTCAATGCCGTGGTAATTACTTCCCTCTCCACAGCCTCGCGTGCCTCTCTTAGATTGAGTTTGACAGAACTCTTAGCCAGGCGCTCTAACTCAAGGTCGGCTGAGGTAATCCGCCTTCCTTCGGCCATGATCACCGCGCGTTTTATGCGGTTCTCGAGCTCGCGGACATTACCCGGCCAGGAATGGGCCTTGAGCGCATGAATGGCGTCTTGGGTAAACGTCAGGCCCTCCTTGCCCGCAGTGCCGACACTGCGATGCAAGAACTCCTTGGCCAGCAGTGTAATGTCGCCATCACGGTCGCGGAGCGGCGGCAGCTTAAGGACGACCACGGCTATACGATAATACAAATCTTCCCTGAACCGCTCTTCAGTCACCGCCTTTTTCAAATCCAGATTGGTTGCGGCGATGACCCGGGTGTCGACCTGTATTTCCTGCCGCCCCCCGACGCGCTCGATGCGCTGTTCCTGCAAGAACCGAAGCAACTTGACCTGGAGCTGCAAGGGGATCTCGCCAATTTCGTCGAGGAACAAGGTGCCGGCATTGGCCATTTCTATGCGCCCTTTCCGCTGGACATGGGCGCCGGTGAACGAGCCCTTCTCATGGCCAAAGAGTTCGCTCTCCAAAAGTGTGTCGGGGATGGCCCCGCAGTTGATGGCGACGAACGGCCCTTCTTTCCTTGGACTTCGCCGATGAATGGCTTGTGCGACCATCTCCTTGCCCGTGCCGCTCTCTCCCAAGAGAAGGACCGGGGCTTCTGTGGTGGCCACCTTGCGAATGGACCCGAACACCTGCTGCATCTGGGTGCTGGTGCCCAGCAATCCTTCGAAGGTTTCGCCCTGAAGCTGAGCCTGCATCTCCCGATAGCCCCGCTCGAGCATGGCGACATGATAAGCCCGCTTCAGGATAACTTTGAGTTCCTCGACATCGACAGGCTTGGTGAGGAAGTCGTACGCACCTGCGCCAATGGCTTTCAGTCCCGGCTCTCGTTCACCCTGGCCAGTGACCACGATAATCTTTGTGGAGTTGTTCAAGCTCAGCATTTCCGGGATAGCGGCCAGGCCCTCCTCCGGATTGTTGGGATCGGGCGGCAAACCCAGGTCGAGCACAACGACCACCGGGCGGTGCTGCTCGAAAAGGGCCAACGCGGTTGGGCGGTCTTCGGCCTGCAGAATGGTGTAATCCTGCACCAGAGCCCAACGCATCTGGTTGCGAATACCCGGGTCGTCGTCCACCAGCAATAACTTGGGCGAGGCTATCTTGGGAGGGTCAATGCTTGTCATAAAAAAGCTTCTTCGTGTGCGAGAGGAGCAAACAGAGAAGACAGAGAAGGAATTCTCTGATCCCCGGACTCTTCTTGCTCTCCGCCTCTCCGTTTTCTCTGTTTGCTCCTGTTCAACTGCCTTACCCGCTGACCGGCAGCGACACCCGAAACGCCGTCCCTTTGCCATCCTGCGATTCAACGTCGATCCGTCCATGATGCGCCTCAACAATCCGCTTGCAGTGGAACAGCCCTATCCCGACGCCGTTCTTCTTCGTCGTCTGGAATGGCCGAAACAATCGGTCCCGCAAAAACTCCGGCGCCATGCCGCACCCGTTGTCCGACACCGCCACCGTCGCCCACCCGTTCGACCGCCCCGTCGCCACTACAATCCGCCCGGCGCGCCCCACCGCTTCCCGCGCGTTCAATACCAGGTTCGTTATGACTGTCCGCATCCCTGTCGGATCCAGCCGGACCATCGGCACCGGATGCAATTCCTTCACCACTTCCACGCCGGGCGTGTCATCCTGCCCTTGCAGCGCATCCGTCACCAGCTCATTCAAATCGCACTCCACCGACAACACCTTGAACTCCTGCCGCAGCAAATTCAGGCGCCCGATCAAATCTTCCAGTTGCTTGCCCGTCCGCGCTATGTCCCCCAGCGCATCCTGCCGAAACTCCGGATCATCAAAGTGCACCGGCAGATTCTTCAACATCAGCGACAACGTCGCCGCCGTGTTCTTCAGGTCATGAACGAAAAACGCCGCCATCGTCTGAAACGCCTCGAACTGCTTCGCCTCCGCCAATCGCTCCGCCAACTGCCGGTTGAGCAAACTCGCTCCCGCCTGCTCCGCGATCGCTTTGAGCAACTCGATATCCTGCCCGCTAAACTGCTCCCCGCCTACCCGGTCTCCGATCAGAATTATTCCAAGTATGTCTTCTCCGGCGAGGATCGGCGCGCAGACGCGGTGCCCCCCTTTCTTGAATTCATCCGGATGCAATTGCCGCAAAGCCGCTGCCCACGGTTGCCGCGCCGTCTCAATATCTACCGGCTCACTTTGCTTCCGTAATCCCTGCAGCACTTGCGCCGATTCCCCCGCCGGCAATCCCGTTTCAACCGCCCCCGCCTCAAATTGTGACGTCGAAGCCGCAAACCGCAGCCGCGTCCGCGACTCATCCGTCAACCACACCGTCACTGACAGCGCCTGGAAAACGTCGGAGACCAGCCTGGCCACCGCCTCGGTCAGCATCTGCCCCTCGAGGCAACGCGCCGTCGCTTCCGCAAACGTCCGCCAAACCCGCGGATAATCATGCACCGGCCGCCTGAAATGCCGGCTGACAAAGTGGTTGACCCGCGCCCGGAGTCGGTCCGACATCAGCAGCATGGCCAAAATCACCATCGCCACCAACACCCCCAGCGCCTTCGCTTCAAACGAACCACCGCCCGGCAGAAACGCCATCGCCTTCGCCAGCGCCCCCACCAGCACCAAATAAATCCCCGCCAGCAACACCGTCACCGAACTGTTCAAGACGGCCCGGGAGGGATAGACGCTGACCTCAAAATGGCCCGACCGCGTCAAAGTCCGCATCACCAGTGCAGAGGCCAGGATCAATGCAACCCCGTTAATACCGTGCAAGCGGAGGTTGACGGTATGAAAGATGAGGGCTTCAGCGCTCGTGTAGGCCCGCACGACGAACAACATCCCCAGGCCGAGCACCATAAACTTGATCCGCCACCGCATCGTCCCGACGGCGGCCCGATAGGTCCGTTCAAGATTCATCAGCGCCACCACCAGGCTGACCAGGAACATCATGTAAAGCACCACCCCCGGCCGTCCCAGGCCCAACACCCAGTGATTGTCCTGCGGCGTGGCGCCAACATAGGTCAGCAGGCCCTCTCGAAACACCGCCGCTAACAAGACGGGGGCCAAAGCCGCAGCGAACAACCACAAGTACCATCGCCGGAGCAATTCTCCGGCATTGCCCCGCCCATACACCAGGCTGAAGCCCACCCACACCCCTGGCAAACACGACAAGGCCAGAAGGCGCCACACCTCCCAATACGCCTTGTCCTCCAGCAACACACTGTCCACCGCCAGTGCTGAGAACACTCGTTCCAGGGCCAGCCCCGCCATGCCAGCGACGAAGAGCCAGCGCGGGACGGAGCGTCCTGCGCGAACTGCGACGATCAATGCCAGCACCGCCGCGCAGAGTGCGCTCAGGTAGTCGAGTATGACGGAGGTATCCATTGATCCGTGATCAGTAATCGGTAGTCAGTGGTGAGTAATCAGGATCGGCGGGAGGGGAAGAAAGCACTTAAAATCTGCCGACGCTCCGTGCTCTCCGGGCCGCCCCCCGCTCTGAGCGTGCTGAAAAACCCCTTCATATACTAATCCATTTTGGCCAAGGCGCCGTTGGCCTGGGCGGCCAGTTCGGCGCCCAGCTTCAAGCTCAGCGCCTGCCGCAACTCGGCCTTGCTCTTGCCCGTGTCCTTCAACTGATAATGCGCCATGCCAATGTAAAATAGCGCCTCGGCATCCCCGCCGCCCTGCCCTGCACAGGGCTGGAGCACCTCGAGGGCACGGCGATACTCGCCCCGCCGATAACAAAGAACCCCCACCGCCCTGGCAAGCACCAGGTCGTCCGGGTAACTCTCGCGGGCGTTCTTTGCGATCTCAAACACCGAGGCATCCTCGTTCGGCAGATGCTCCGCGCAGACCAGCACCAAACCCCGCATCGCCGGCGCAAACGAAGGATGCCGCACCAGCGCCGCACGGTAACTCCGCGCCGCTTCCTCGAAATCCTGGCTTAACTCGGCGAGACGCGCCGACACCATCAGCGCCGGAAGATACCCAGGCTCGGCGCGCAAAACCTCTTGCACCCGCGTGGCTCGCGCCTCCGCTCCGGTCAAATTCCCCCATAAACTCACCATCTGGAGAAACCGCTCCGCGTCCGCCCGCTGCGCAAACGCGCCAGTGCTTTGAGTCACCAGGCGCATGGTCCTCTGGGCATCCTCCGTCCGGCCCAAGTAATAATAGGCCCAGGCCAAATCGTAGGAGGCCCGGGGATCAAACGGCAACTTCCGGTCGGCATCCTCCAGCAGGCTCGCGGCCCACTTGTAGTCCACCTGACCCTCGGGCCCGTGGCAAATCACCAGGCCCAGCAAGCGCGCGATGCCCGGGTCGTCCGGAGCCAGGTCATGAGCCTGCTTCGCTAAGGTCAGGGCCTGGGCGGTGTCGTTGCGGTGCTCGAAGCACAACCCGGCAAGGCCGGTCAGGAGCGCCTTGTTTTGGGGATAACTTCTCAAGCCTGCCTGGCAGGTCTTATACGCCTCGTCGAATTCTGCACGTTTGGTTTGGATCTGGCCCAGCCGCTCAAAGCCGACCGGACCCTGCGGGGACGCCCCGAGGGTGTGTTCCATCCGCGCCAGCGAAGCCGCATCGGCGGTATCGACGTCCATGTTCAGCACGGCCAACCACTTCTCCGCATCGGATTTTTCGGGGAAATCCTCGTTCGCTTGAAGGGCGCGCAGCAAAGCGGTTCGCGCACCGACTTCGTCACCCAGCATATAACAGGTCATTCCCAGGTGACACTGCACCTCGGGGCTATCGCCCAGCCTGGCGGCGCTTTCCTGCAAGAGGCTCAGAGCCTGGGAGTAATCGCCGCGTCGGTAAAGAATCCATCCCAGCGTATCGGCTATTGCGGGATCAGAGGGCTGCAATTGGCGGGCTTTTGCGGCGAGCTCATAAGCCCGGTCAACCTGCTGCAAGCGCTCCGCGTAGAGGTAGGCCAGGTTGTTGAGGGCAGCCCCAGTCTGCGGATTGCCCTTCAGGATGCGCTCATAATCGTCCCGTGCGGCGCTGTAATCCTTGAGTTGCTCGTGAATCACTCCAATCTGCATCCACGCGACGAGATCATTGGTTTCAGCCACGTAGCTCTGCAAGCGTTCCAAGGCTGTTTGGTACTCTTTGGACGCCACATAGACCTGCGCCAGGAGCAAATAGGCCGTCCGCGACTCCGGGTTCAGTTCGATGGTCTTGGCCAGGGCCTGCTCGGCCAGCGTGGTCTCGGCCTTAGCCTGCGGCGTGTTGCCCAATTGGAACTTCGGTGTGGCCTCGGCCTCCCTCTGCGCGCTTTGGCCCCCCGCCATTTGCTCGCCGCCGCCTGCTGAGTTTCCACCAGTCCTTGCAGTTGAGTTCACGTTGGCGCGCGCCAGGTGAATCCTGGCCATCAACAACCAGAGGTCCGCCACACGCGGTTGCTGGTCGATTCGCGCCTGAACCCGCTGCGTGGCCTGGTCGTACTGTTTCTCGGCCAGGTCCAAATTGACCAATTGTTCCACGGCAGGCAGGTAGTCTGGGGCCAACTCGAGGGATTTCTCAAATTCCTGCCGCGCAGCCGCTTTTTGGCCCTGCTGCGCCAGCAGGCCCCCTGTAAGCAGCGGCACTTGCGGGCTGCGTGGGAACAACTTCGCCATTTGCCGGTACTCCGCCAACGCATCGTCGGCGGCCTTGTTGACCAGGTACGCCTGAGCCAGTAACAGGTGCCCTTCGGCCACTTGCGGCTGCTGGGTTGTTAGTCGCCGCAACAGGGCAATAGCTGAATTGGGGTCGTCCTGCTGCAGATAGATTGAGGCCAAAAAGAGAGCTGCCTCAGTAAACCCCGGCTCGATGACCAAGGCCTGGTTCAATGTCGTCACCGCTTGCCTCGGTTGGCTGGACCCCACCTGCGCCCGGGCCAGGCCATAGAGTGCCGCCGGCAATTTTGGGTAAACCTGGAGGACCCTTTCAAAGTGTGTCACGGCGTTGCTGGCCTGGCCTTGCGCCAGCAGCAGATTTCCATTCAACAACAAACCCTCCAGATTAATCGGATCCCGCCCAAGCGCGGTCCGCAGCAGATTGCTGCACGTTTGAAACTGGTGTTGGGCAAAGGCCATCTGCGCCAGGAACACCCACGCGGGGACGTAATCCGGAGCTTTGGCGGTGATTTCCTCGGCCATGGCTGTGCCGGCATCTTTGTGGCCGGACTGAAGTTGCCAGTCGGCATACCGCAGCCGCTCGAAGGACCGTAAAGGGGCGCACTGCGCGGCAAGTTGGAAGGACTGGTCGGCATTGGTGAGGTCTTTGCGCGACAAGTACACCGCGCCCAAGAGGGAATAGGCCATGCAGCAATGGCTGTCGCGCGCGATGGCGTCCTTTAACTCGGTTTCACCTCGATCTAACTGTAGCTGATTCAACCAAGCAATCCCGGATGCCAGGTGAAAAACCGATGTGGTCCGCGCCGAATCCGGCAAGGCGGCCAGCCGCTGCTGGGCCTGTTGCGCCTCGTTGGTGCTGACGCTGGCTTGAGCCAGCAACAACCAGCCATTGGTGTCGCCGGGGCGCGTCTTGAGAAGTTCGAGTGCCAGGTCCCGGGCCTCGCGAAACTGCCGGAGCCCCAAACAGGTTTCGCCGAGCCTGGCCTGCAGTTGCGGGTCAGCGGGCCGCAAGGCTAGGCCGCGGCGAAAGAGCACATACGCTTGCTGGGGCTTTCCTTCAATCAGGTACACCAGGCCCAACCCCTTCACCGCATCCAGATCCGGCGGCGGTATCGTCAGCACCGCGCGGTATTCCAGCTCCGCCCGATCATAGCGCTCGGAGGCAAAATCCTGATTCGCCCGGGCCAGGTAACGCTTCCGCTTGGCGGCCTTGGTGCAGCCGGCGAGGCCCAGCACGAGCCCGGCGCAGGCCACGGCGCAAAATGTCCAAATGAAATTCCTTCTCATTCTAATGATGGCCTGACCCAGGAACGGAATCATTGAGCATTGAGCATTGAGCATTTTTCATCTGCCATTGAAGACGGCCTCCGTCCTTTCGAGGTCGAAACGGAGGAGTGAAGAATCCTGCATGCCGTCGTTGAGGTTTGTTGCTTTTCAACGGACGCACCTTAGCTGTACACAGGGTGACCTTGGCCCGCCTCAATGCTCGCTAGCAAATGCTCAATGAGGGATTCCCGACGGAAGACACCCGGGACGAAAGATACATACCCAAAGTTGCCAGGCCATTCGCCTCCGCCGGTCGCGCGGTTTTCAATGCCAAATGAAAAATGCTCGATGCTCAATGCTCAATGAACCCGTCATGCTCGATTATGACTTATCAGCGGTGCGCGTCCATTAGCGGCTCCATTTCTTGTTGCCGTATTCCGCGTTTCATTCCCTTTCTCTCCAGCCACCGCAGCCCCAACAACAACGCAAAAAACGGCGCCAACGATAATGCAAAAAATATCGGCCCCCCTTTGCGGTGAATATACGAATTAATCATGTCTGGACTGACATTCACGCACAGCTCCCCTATCACAAACACGCGAAACCCATTCCGCAATAAGGCCAGCGGAATCACCGCCGCCGACAGCAAGACGCGCGTCCAACCCTTTTTCAGGAACGCCTGTCCCGCCACCACGCTGGTGATAAAGAGCACGAGGGTTGAGTGGATGCCGCTGCACTCGGGCGCTACTTCGAGGTTGAACCCCGGCAATTGAAAGACCGTCTCCTGCCTCAGCAACGGCATTCCGAATAGCCCGAAAATCCCCTGCGCGACGTCGGCAGAACGGTGTTGCAAAAAGCTCTCGAGGCCACTCTCCAGAACGACCGGCAAGGGCACCATAAAGGATAAGAAGGCCAGCGGAAATGCGAACCGCCATACCGTGCGCGCTCCGAGACACGCCCAAACGCCGCTCACCAGAAACAAAAGCAGTGCGCAGGTCGTCAGCGCCAGGACATCCTGCTGGACCCACCCTTGCCCGCGCGTGGCCCAGTACCACGCGAGCATTGCCACGGCCCCTATGAGCGGCCAGGCCGCCCCAGCCAGGTTCGCTCGAACATCTGACTCCCATGCTCGGCCCTCTCTGCTTAAATCCTTCTTGCTCCATGCCAAATAGCCGCTGATGAATGGGATCAGCAGGGTATAAGAATACAACGGGCTGTTGCAGGCAAAGCGCGTCCAGAGCCAGATGGGCCAGGAAAAGCAGGCCAGCAACAGCACCGTGAAAGCCATGAGCCACTTCACCCGCGCGGCTCGGAAATCTGCAATCTGCCATCTGCAACTGTCAGTCTTCAATTCACCCCTTCCCCGCTCAGCAACCGCTGCGCCGTCCCAGGTCAATGCCCTGGGCTCCACTCGTTCCGCTTTCACGTTTCTGCCTTGTTACCTTTCCGTTCGCAATGCCCAAGGACCCATCAACCATCAACTCTCAACTTATCAGCCTTCAGCCCTTAGCCTTTAGCTTTTAAAAGCGGTAGCCCAGCGACAGCCCCACCTGGCGCGTCGTGTAATTGTATATCGCGGCACCCGACGATAAGTAATTCAGCGCGTAGAACACCGAGGCGGTTCCGCGTTTGAAAAAAGTCGTGGAAAGGGAAATATTCAGCGAGGTGCTGGTGTAATCCGATGCGGGGGCGGCGAAGATACTCTGCGAGGTCCCCGTGTATTTGGTATCGTTGTAACCGCACGCCACATTGGCATAGAACTCGCCCAAGAGCCGCTGCCGCACGCCGGCACTCAGCAGGGTGCTTTCGGTCAGAGCCCCCGCAAAGTAGGAGGGCGAGATCGCTCGGCTGCCAGAAACCGACAGGGTTGTGGCCTCGAACAGTTGATACTGCAAGGCGAGCGAGAAGATGGGGCTGACGCTGGGCGGAACACCCGAGCTGAGGAATTGGCGGATATCCACGCCGCCCGACAATATGACGCTGAACTTGGTTGCCGGATTCCACACCACGCGCCCCTGGACATCCTCGAACACATCATCGGGCCCCACATCCACCATGTCGTAGCCGCCGCCCAACCCCAGGCCAACCGTCAGTTTGGGCCAAAGCTTGTAATTCAACCAGTCCAGCGTTGACCATTCCCGCCAATCGCTCACCTCCCCCACAATCTGGCCCTGATTCACAAAGCGAAAGTTCTGGTTCAGACTCAAGTCCAGCGAGACCTTGCTGCTCAATTGCCCGCTCCCCGTCAACGCCGTCGAATACACATCCTGGCTTAATAGCGTCCCGGTTTCGATAATTGGCTGAGTTGTTGCCCCATAGGACTGCGCCAGGCCCAGAGTCCAGTCCCCATAAACCGTCTGGCCCGCCAGCGAGGCGCTCTGATCGGTCCCATTCTGAAACTGTGGGCTCGAATAAAACCTCAGCGTAGGCGTGTAATCCAGAGTCCAGTGCGTTCCCAACAGAGCTGTTAAACCCGGCGAAACCTGGTTGATCCAGGTGTTGGCCTCCTGCCCTGGACTGAACTGGAGGCTGTTGCCATAGGACACCTGGTAATCGAGGTGGGGATGCAGCTCGACCGGACCCCAGAGCAGCAGCGGCGGAACCGCGGCTGGCGGAACGGCGGATGTGGGCCGCGCAAGCTGGCTGGTTCCCGCCAGCGCCGGAACAGCACTCAAGCCCGGCGTCCCGGGGGATGCCGGTTGCACCGAACTGGGCAAGCCCGAGGGGAAATTTGTCAGTGCCGCCAAGGGCAGCGGTATCTGCTCCGCCAAGGGTGTGAACTGCGGCGATGGCACCGGCGGCTGCTCCAGCAGACCCGAACTCGGCACATTCGTAGTTTGTGTTCCCGTTCCCACAGGTACCGCCAACGGCTGCCCCTGCGCACCAGCGACTGCCATGCCGCCCAGCAGACCTAACGCAATTGCCTCAACCCTAATTAGTTTCTCCATCGTGCCCTCTGACCTCGATTACTGATCAACTAATCACTGACTACTGCGATGGAATATTGTGCATTCGCGGCTTTGAAATCTGAAATCTGACGTAGAGCCTCTGCTCTCCGCCTTATCCCATCCGCGCAATCCGGGCCAATAACCAATAACCATTACTCAATCCTCAAATTTTAATTGATCGGTCCCTGGCCCACCCTGACCCCCAGCCCCCACGGTTCGGCTGGCCGGCCTCCAGGACCGCTCAACCCTCAACGTCCCACACCCCTTTTGCCATCTCTCCACCGCCTGCCGTAGCGCGTTCCTCACCGGCCGCAACCTCACCCCCGCCCTCTCCAACTTGCCCGTATCCAGCACACACCCTGGTTCCTCCGCCCCGTTCCTATAAATCGCCAGACGCAACCGCCTCGGCCGCCTCAGCACGCTTTCGATCATCTCCAGTACCTCCAGCGTCCCCACCGCACCTGGGTTCACCACGTTATAAATCCCAAACGCCGCCCGTGCCTCCCACAACTCCAGACACGCCCGCGCACAGTCATCCACTTGCGACATCGACTGCATCCCCTCCCGCACCGTCTGCACCTCCCCATCTGTGCCATCTCTGCCATCTGTCGCCTTGGTGCCCCAGCGCCAGGTGCGTCGTTCCCTTCTGTCGTCTCCGCCCTCCGCCTCCTCCTGACCTCTCACCTCTGGTCTCTCATCCTGTTCGCCATAATAGGTCCTCATGAGGTGCAACAGAAAGTTCCCCGGCTCATCCTTCTCATTGAACGGCAGCCTCATCCTCCACGTGTACCCGCATTCCTCATTCCTCGGCAGCGGCTCCACCCCTCCCTCCACGCCGTTCAAACGCACCTGCCCCCACGGGGTTTTCGTCATCGCGCACACCCGCGCCACAGTCTGCCGCAACAACCCATTGCTTTCCACTCCCGTCGCTCTACCCGGCTTTGCCTCGACATCACTGCAACCCGCCCCATTGATAATCAACTCCGGCCTTAAATTGCGGACATAATCAAACAGCAGCTCGAACCGCGTATAATCCAATGCCTCGCGGGTGAGGGGCACGAAGCTCTGCCGCCGCTGCTGTAGCGCCGCCGCAAACGCCTGCCCGACGTACCCGTCAGCTCCTAACAATAGAATCATATTACCAACCTCTCAGCCCGGACGGGAGGTTCTCGCTCAGGCCATTCATAATCAGGGTTCCTTTGCGATGTTTGGCGCCGGGCCACAACCGCTCTGGCGGCGGGCAAGAAACCCCGTAGGGGTGCCGGGTTGTAGAATTGGGCGTTGAGTAATTGGATTAGGTCTCCCGTTGGACCTCGGCGAAGGCATTTATTGCGACCGGGCTAAGAGCCTGCGACAGCTTGATTTAAGATCCCAACGCCCCTACGACTTCCCTCTGTGGGGATAGGCCGACGGCGCGTCCGGCGCCGCGTCGCACTTTCACGTTGTC
Source organism: Verrucomicrobiia bacterium (assembly GCA_035934555.1). GTDB lineage: Bacteria > Verrucomicrobiota > Verrucomicrobiia > Limisphaerales > UBA8199 > DASYXT01. Next base: position 19,889 of record DASYXT010000045.1, read on the forward strand.
CTTCTCCGAAAGTGGCGGAGCCAGTGTGAACCGATCCACAAAGTGATGATGCACCAACTGCGTCGATAAAATGCCCGCCAATGCCATGTCATCGGACTCGCTTACTTGCTGACCCTGCAGGACCTTTCCAACCATGTGGGAGACGGCCTGGGGCTTGAACAGCCCGCTCCGCGCAATCGCTTCGGGCGCTAACAACTCGGGAACGTAATCCGGCGCGGCGGCATTGAAAAAGCTGCGGTGGATGGGGGCTCGGTAGGGTCGTTTGCGACGTTGCCAAATCTCTTTCGGCAGCCATTTCTGGCCCAGTTTTTTCAGCAGATATTTTTCAGTGAGGCCTCTGAGCTTCAGCCGAGCGGGCAATCGATTACAAAACTCGACGAGCCGACAATCGAGAAACGGAAAACGGCCTTCGATGGAATGTGCCAGCCCCATGCGATCGCCTTGCGAAGAAAGCAAATACTGCGAGAGAAAGATTTTGATCTCCAAAAACTGAGCCCGTGCCAGCGGTTCCCAACGCGGAAAACCGCTAGGGAGCAAATCCTCGATCGGATTATTGGCACGATGGTCCCGGCGCACTTGATCGCTGAAAAACCGGCAGTTTCTCCGGCCATTGCGCCAACGCAAAGCGTGCGAATAGAAAGGCGAATCGACCTCACCCAGCCCCTCGCGGAAAAACGCTGCCAACAGCGCCGAGTTGTTTCGGGAGAGCCTCGGGATGTCGGGATAAAGCCGTTTCAACAGCAGCGGACGCCAGGTCGAGTCCGGTTGCGCCGCCCAAAAACGCCGGATTTTGGCTTCCTTGAAAATATCATATCCGGCAAGAAACTCGTCGGCACCCTCGCCGGTGAGCACTACCTTGTATCCCGAATCGCTCACGAGTTTTGAAAGTAGGAACATCGGGGCGGGCGCCGTTCGCATCAAGGGCACTTCCGTGTGCCAGATGACTTGCGGAAAGACACTTGCAATGTCCGCGTGTGTGGCTTGCACAACCTGGTGCTCCGTTCCCAGGAAATGAGCCATTTGCCTTTGGAAGGCGCTTTCATCAAAGGTCGCATCGTCAAAAGCGATCGAGAACGTATCGAGCCGGTTGCTGCTGTGGTTGCGAATGATTGCGGCGATAATTGAGGAATCCAGCCCGCCGCTTAAATAGGCGCCCACCGGAACATCCGCGCGCAACCGTGTCTTCACCGAGTCAATCAGCAACTCCGCCAACTCTTCCTGGTATGCGTCCAAGGTCTTCGGCTTCTCGGATGCCAGCTCGCTTTTCCGTTCGGGAAAATTAAGCTGCCAATAAGCCCTGATGGTCACTTTCCCCTCTCGAGCTATGAGATAATGCCCAGGCGAAAGCTCGACGACATCGCGGAATACAGTGCCTGGGGAGAGGGGCGCCCAAAATGTAAACACCTGCTCGATCGCCGCCGGATCCAATACGGCCGGGACCCGGCCCGTAGCCAACAAAGCCTTGATCTCGGAGCCGAAGACCAGGCTTCCTCCTTTCAACGCATAGAAGAGCGGGCGCACTCCCAGCCGATCCCGCGCCAGAAACAAGCTTCGGTCTCGAGTATTCCAGATTGCGAGGGCAAATTGGCCGTTGAACCGTTCCAGGCATTTCGGTCCCCATTCTTCATAGGCGTGCACCAGCACCTCGGTATCGGAATTAGTAGCGAAACGATGGCCTTTCGCTTGCAGGTCCGCCCGCAGTTCCACGTAATTAAAGATCTCGCCGTTGAATACAATCCAGAGCGTCCCGTCCTCGTTTGAGATCGGCTGCTGTCCGGTGCTAAGGTCGATGATGCTCAGCCGGGCGTTGCCGAGGCCAACTGGTCCGTCCAGGTAAATGCCGAACTCATCCGGACCACGATGCCGGATCATCGCCAGCATCTGGCGAATGTCCCCCTCGGGCACGGGCTCCGTGCGTTCCAGGTTAAAAATGCCGGCGATGCCGCACATGAAAATAAGATTACCGGTCCAACGGGCAGGCCTGGCTCCAAGTGCACTTTTCAGACGGGCAGAGCATCTCCTCAACCAGCACGGGCGGGGCATGGAGATAGCAGGCTGCCAGGCGCTTGGATTCAATGTCGCGGAAGACCCGCTCGATCTGCTCGGCCGCCAGCCCGCAATACTGGCCAAGCTCTGCGGCAGTAAAGCCGTTGTTTTTCCCGCAAAGGATCACGTCCATCTGCCGGTAGGGAACCGAGAAATAAAATTCTTCCTGGGTCTGTGCCAGCGAGTAAGTATCGGTCGTGGGTGTGCGCCTTTGGATAACCTCGGGAAGTTTCAGAAACTCAGCCATCTGGTAAACCTGCGTCTTGTAGAGATGAGCGATGGGTTTGATATCGGCGGCCCCATCGCCGAGCTTGACAAAGAAGCCTTGATCGTACTCCAACCGGTTTGGAGTCCCGGAGACGCCATAGTTCAGCCGGTCGGCATGATAGTACTCGAGCATCTTGCGCGTGCGCTGCTTGAGATTGGTCGCCGCGACTACGCCGAGGTAAGCCTCCAGACTCAAACGGGCCTGAACGCGCTCCCCGGAGGGTGATTCCGCGACAACTGAGAAGAAACGGTACTGGTCGGCGTCCAACACGCCGGGCAACACGATTTTGGATTTCCACCCGGGGCCGAACTCAGGAATAACGCTTTTGATGGCCTCGTCCCTGTGCCGGTAGCAGCCAGCCGCCTCAAGGATCGGGGTGATATCTTCATGCACGATTCGCACGCCAAGGTGCTCGGCGACCTGCCGGCTCAGGCTGAGCGTTTCGGGCGAGGAATCGCGCTCGGGCATCAACAAGCCGAAAACCCGATCGGACCCCAGCGCGCGCACGGCTAGAGCACCCACTACGCTGCTATCGATGCCCCCGGAGAGAGCCACGACCACCCCCTTCTTCTTGAAGAGCCCCAGGATGGAATCGCGGATTGACTGACCAATCCGCTGAGCTTCGCTGGCACAATCCAAAGCCAGCAAATTGGACAACGCTGGTTTCTCCTTCATAGCACGCTTAGGGGTTGACCGCCGTGACCTCGGCGCGCTTGCGATCGATAAATCGGCTCAACCGGCTAATGCTGTCCAGGTTTTCGGGAATCATTTCCTGATCGAGCACCTTGATCTGAAATTTCTGCTCGATGAACGCGACGAGTTCCAAAATGCCCGTGGAATCGATGACGCCCGAGTCCAGGAAAGAGGTCTCCTCGTGCAGCGACCCAGCGTCGCCATATAGAAAATTGGACACGATAAAATCTCGGATTTCCTTGTCGTAGTTCATAGCAGTTATGCCTTCCGTTTTGCTGGATAAAATCGGCAGAGGCAATTCAAGTGACAGTGACGGCTTCGGAATACGCGCGGGCAGTGTTCAGGTCTTTGAGCCTGCTTTTAATGACTTTCCCCGAGCTGTTGTGCGGCAACTCGGATAGAAACACTACCTCCTCCGGCACCTTAAAGGCCGGCAGACGCTGGCGACAATGATGGAGAACGGCGTCACCTAAAGCTGGAATGCCTGCTGAGGTGACGACGAATGCCTTAATCGCTTCCCCCAAAAGCTCGTGCGGCACGCCTACGACGGCGACCTCGACCACTCCGGGCAATTCGGCGATAATCCCCTCCACTTCTTCTGCGCTGACGCGATTACCACCGGATTTAATCATCCCGCGCTCGCGGCCAACGATGTAGATGAACCCGTCCGCGTCCACCCGCGCGATATCGCCCGTGTAAAGCTTACGGTTTCGGAAATATTTAGAAGTTTCCAGCGGGTCATTCCAGTAGCCGAGAGTGATGTTGTCGCCAGAGGCCACGATCTCGCCGGTTTCAGTCGATCCGGGGACAACCGGGGAGCCGTCGGCCTTGAGCACCTCGAGCCTGGTCGAAGGCAGGCCCTTGCCGATGGAACCGAGCTTATCCCGCAGGTCCTCGGGCGCCAAATAGCTGAGCCGAGCGGTGGCTTCGGTTTGGCCGTACATCAGGAAAAAGCGAGTCGGAGGGAACGCGTCCAGCACTTCCCGGATACAGGCATCCGGCAGTTTCCCGCCGGCTTGCTGGAACCAACGCAGTTTAGGAAAGGATGTATTTCGGAACCTCGAATTGTGCAGCAGAAACTGGTAAGTGGATGGAACCCCGGCTAGACCGGTGCATTCCCTCTGCTCCATTTCCTGGAGAACGGTTTCGGGATAAAGTTTGAAGTTGTTGTTGAGGACCAGGGAAGCCCCCGCCATGAGATGCGTGTGCAGCAGCGAAAGGCCGAAGCAATAATGAAAAGGCAGCACCACCATTGCGCGATCGGCAGCGGTCAGTCCCAGGTAGTTGATTATATCGCGTGAGTTGCACTCGATGTTCCGGTGGCTGACCATGACCCCTTTGGGCGCCCCAGTGGAACCCGAAGTGAACATGAGCGCGGCAAGCTCGTCCCCTCCTCGCGCATCCGAATAGCCGGGAGATGGGGTGGCCGTTAACCGGCTTCCGGCGGACTGGACGTTGGCGCAGGAAGATGCCTCCTCCGTCAAAGCAATTCCACGTTTTTCAACCCAGGGGCGGATACGATTGAGAAAGCGCCTCGACACGAAAACCTCAGTTATACCCGCGTCGGAAATGATTCGGTCGAACGACGGTTGCGTAAGCTCCGTTGGAAACGGCACGACCACCATACCCGCGCGGATAATCCCCAGGTAAGAAGCGACAAAGAAACTGCTGTTCTCGGAGAAGAGGCCGATGCGGTCACCCGGGGAACGTCCTCGCGCCAACAATTCATGCGCGACCTGCACTACGGCTTCCCGGAGTTGGGCCCATGTAACCACCGCGTCGCCCTGAAGAAGTGCCGGGGCAGAGTCTTCGCCCTTGGCCAGTATGATTTCAGCGATGTTCACTGGAGGAAGTTGCAGCCCTTTCGAGCTGTTTAGGCCAATCACCCAGATGCGTAAGTTCGAGACTCCTCGCCCAGAGCCTCTGCGCCGCCTGCCGGTCATGGGAACTGGCGGAGGATTCCACCATGCGCTTTTCAAAAAAGTATTTGCCGGTGACGCCCTGGATCGCCGCATCCGTAGCCAAAAACACCACCGTTTCAGCACCCCGTTCTGAACTGATGAGCTGCCGCTTGAGCGCATAATAGGCAAGATGCCGACACCAGGCGAGCAGACCATTGTTCCGGCCGAGATTCGTCGCGACTCCGCCTGGATCTACCGCATTGGAGACTGCCGAGGTTCCATTCAACCGGCGCGCCAGTTCATACGCGAACATGATGTCGGCCAGCTTGGATTTGCCGTAGGCGAGCTTGCGGTCATAGTTCCTTGGTCCAAGGCACCAGTCGCCCTCCGCGCTTATCCCGCCGTGCGCGCCGGAGCCCAGCGTGATGACGCGCGCGCCTTCGGCTCGGAGCAATGGATCGATCAGCAGCGCGGCAAGTAAAAAGTGGCCTAAATAATTCGTGGCGAAGGTGAGCTCGATGCCGTCCACGCTCTGCTGAAACGAGTCGAACTTCGCGCCAGCATTATTGATGAGCACATCGATGCGGGGATACTTCGAGGCGATGGCAGCTCCCAGGTTTCGCATCTGCCGCTGGTCGGACAAGTCGGCGCGGAAGAACTCGACTTGGCCTGCTCCCGGTTTGCTGCGAAGCTTGGCGGCTAACTTTATCCCGACTTCTTCACGCCTGCCAATCAGGGCAAGGTTGGCGCCCATCCCGCTGAGCGCCACGGCCGTCGCGCGGCCAATGCCCGAAGTGGCCCCGGTGATAACGCAAACACCCCCCTCCAAACTGCGGGTAAAACTACTCATGGTGAGCCGCCTGGACCTCCGCTTCGCAATTCGCGCTGCGCCCTTTGCGAAATGGCCTCAATCCTTTCACGAACTCATCGTATTCGTGGTCCGGGGTTAAAGGCACGGTGACCTCCGCCAGCGGACGCCCGCCGCTGTCACCCCAAAACGTGTAGGGAGGAACGTTTCGCGTGAGCACGCTCCCGGCTTTGATCACCGCTCCCTTTCCAATCCGGACCCCCGGCAAAATCACACAACTCGGCCCGATGAAAACGTCGTCCTCAATTTGCACCGGCTTCCAGCCTTCCTTCGCCCGCGGAGCGCCCCAGTGAAAATGGGTGTAAATCGTGGTGCGAAGGCAAATCGTAACGTTATTGCCGATGGTGATCGCCTTGGGGTACAAACCATCCAGGTACACCAATTGACTCAGCCACACTCGATGGCCAATCCGCATGCCTCGCCATCGGTGCAGCGTCGGTCTCACGGAGTAGCCCCCGGGAGCCACGAAGGCCAACCAGCACAGGACCCAACTCATCAACCTCGCCATATTCTGATATATCGCCTCTGGTGGTCTAAATCCAAAATTACTGGAAGCGGTCTCAAAAACAGTTTGGCCGTTCCAACGCTTTTGAGTCCTGGCAGCGGGGCAAAGAGAAAACGAACTGCGCCGGCCTGAAAAAGCATGGCCCCGGCGCCTGATCTCTCAAGCCAGGTGGCGGTACATGAACTTGCTCAAAATGGTTCCCAGGCAGACCGGCAGTTTCCGAATTACCGGCCGCATTCGGCGTTTGCTGGCGCCGTGGAACCGGTTGAACGAGCCATTTTGCGCATCCGGCGTGTACTGGTATTCAGTCAAGGTCTCTTCCACGCAGCCCCAACCACGTTTATGATGAGCCAACCCTTCGTTATCCTTTTCCGTTTGCCCAAAGCTCACGACCCGCTGTCCTTCGCGGTAAGCGGTTTGAATTGCGGTCCAATAGATCAACTGCACGGCCCCGGATTTCCGGGCCGCTTCGCTCTCCCCCAAGGCTTCGAGGCTTAAGATATCCTTGAACTGGAGCGTGTGCACCGCCGCCACCGGCAGGCCACGGTCCCGCGCCACAAAAATCGACATCACCCGCGGCCCAACCCGCCGCCCGAGGGTCACGAAAAACTCGCGCGACACCCAAGGCAAACCCAGCCGCCGCCTCGTGTGAACGAACAGCGGATAAAAAATATCCACCCCTTTCTCCCCCTCCGCGCGCTCGACCGTCAGTCCGGCCCGCTCGGCTCGCTGAATCCACTGCCGCACATTGCTTCGCGAAAAGTTCTTCTTCAGCTTTTCGGGCTTGTCGGTCAGGGGCAGATAATGATGCCACGTGCTGCGAGTCGGGCGAAAACCGGCCTGCTCGATTCCCGGCAACGGCCCCCGAACTTTAATCGTCACTTCGCGAGCCGATGCCTCCCGCTTCAGTTGGCCCGCGATCGCCCGGACCGATTCCAAATCCTCGGGCGCACCGAGCAACGGGTGAATCAGCGTGGAGAACGGCATCAAAATCACCCGGGTGCCCAACAGCCAACTGCGCACCGTGCACAAAGGCAACCCGCCCCTTAGCGCGCCTGTCGCGGGGTCGAACAGCCCGTAAAAACGCCCCCGCACATGTCCCAGCGCTTCCTCCATCGCGTCTTTCCAGAAGGAGGTATGGAAAACCGTGCCCAGCGGATGTCGCTGAACGAGTGCATCCCATTCCGGCAGTTGCTCCGCGGTCAGCCACTGACCTCGCGCCGGCGCGGCGGCGCTACGGTCAGCCGCAGTTATCGTTGAATGAACATCCGGCCGCTCCAACAGCCCGGCCGGGAGGTCTTCATTGAGACCATCCATAATCAGGGTTCCTTTCCGATGTTTGGCGCCGGGCCGCACCCGCCCTGTCGGCGGGCAAGCGGGCCGGAAAAAGGCGTCGTGTTCTGACCCACCACACCTTTCATGCACGCCGAGGGCCGCCGGGATATCAGTTCCCCTGGCACACCCCGCAACCCCGTAGGGGTAACCTGTTTATAGCACCCGCCCCGTTATCAGCGCCGCCAAACCCCGTAGGGGTAACCTGTTTATAGCACCCGTCCCGTTATCAGCGCCGCCAAACCCCGTAGGGGTGACCTCACCCACCATCAATCAAGCCGCTTAAAAATATATCTCTCTTCATGCTCGATCTCGTACCTCTTGAGAACCGGAGGTATTCGTTTCGAAAACTCCTTCGCGCATGCTGGCGTTCCTGGTTTCATCACTACGCGATGCGTGGTCAATCCAACCCTCCCGACGCCCCCAACGCTTCCGTGCACACACGCAGCAGCTTCTCCGACATGTTGCCGAACGTGAACTCCTTTTCCGCCCGTTGGCGCAACTCCGCGCCCAGCCGTTTCGCGCGTTCGGGGTCGGCGTCCAGCGCCAGCACCGCCTCGGCCAGCGACCGCGCGGAGCCGTCGGTGTAAATCGCGCTGTCCCCCAGGTACTCCGGGATATCCACAGCCCGGGTGGCGATCACGGCCGTCGCGTTGGACATCGCGCACGTCGCCGGGTGCCGCGCCGAACCGCCCGTGTACGGTATCAGGCACGCCTTGCTCCCCTGGTAAGCCTCCGCCAGCTCGCTGTCATACAGAAATTCCTTCCATTCGATCAAGTCCGACACCCCCTCGCGCCTCGCGATTTCCATCGCCTCTTCCACCCCGTTGCACCCCTTGCCCACGTAGCTCAGCAGCCGGATCCCCGCCCGCTTTTCCTTGAGCAACTTCAGCGCGGCCATCAGCTCCGCATACCCCTTGCCGCGAAGGATAGAGTGGCCGCCGAAAAAGATGAACCGCTCGCGCGCCGCCCCCGTTAAGACCGGTAGCACCGTCCCGGCATGGATGATCGTGATCTTCTCCGGCCTGACCCCGAGCTGCTGCAACTGCTCCTTCATATCCACGCTAAACACGACCACCCGCGCGCACCGGTTATAAACCCGGTTGAGGCGCGGATGCCGCCGTTGCAGCGGATCAACCTCGTGCACGCTCACCACCACCGCCTTGCCCGTCGCCCGGCGCAGCCACACCAGAACGAAAAACGACAAAAAACCAAACGCCTTCAGCACCTGGTCAAAGTGCACCACCCGCGCCTTGCGCGTGTGCCAGAAAAAGAGCGCCCCGCGCAAAATCTCGAGGAAGAAGTGCAACGCCAGCAGCTTCACCACCCAGTACTTGAAGGCACCATACTTCCGGCTCGGGTCCGGCGGCGCGTAGGGCAGTTTCACCGCGCTGCACCGACGATCAATCAACTCGCTTTGGTCGATGCCGTACTTCTGGCCGGTGCTGAAACAATTGCAGTTCGACGTCGTCACCTGCACGTTGGCCTGCGAAGCGTGGCTCATCGCCTGCGCCAGGTTCGAGCAGTTGTGCGAATACATGTCGAACTTGTACAGGCAGCCGATGAATTGAACCACGGGCAGGGAATCCTGGGGGGCGGGCTGGGTGGGGGCCGGAAGGCCGGAGCGGCGGCTTGGGTCGAGAGCCCCCGGCGCGGTGGGAGGGGCTGCGGCAACAGGTCCGGTAGTTTTCATTTCCTGATTATTGAAATTGGAGGCGGGGGCTGGAATTGAACCAACGTATCGGCCTTTGCACGGCCGCGCCTTAGCACTTGGCTACCCCGCCACCTGGTTTGGGACGAGCACTGTTTGTGGGAGCGATTGAGCAGAATCCGTGCCTTGAAACGCCGTTATGGCTTGCCCAGGCCCCGCTCGACGAAGTTCTTCATGCTGCGGCAATCTGAGGCAAGCTGAGCTCAGGAGCCAGGTCTAGCGACTCCTTCGGCCGGCCGACGCTCTCGTATATAAAACCACGCCGAGCCATGTCGGTCGGATCGAACAGGTTTCGGCCATCAAAAATAATCGGGCAACTCAGAGACCGGCGGACGCGCTCCAAGTCGAGCAGTTTAAACTCCTGCCACTCAGTCGCGATCACCAGTGCATCGCAACCTTCGGCAACTTCGTTCATGTCGGGCACGAACTCGACATCCTGCAAGGCGGCCTTTGCTTTCTCCATGGCCCTGGGATCGTGCACGCGCAATTGCGCACCTTCGGCCTGCAACCGGCGGCAGAGTTCAATGGCCGGAGACCGGCGGATATCATCCGTATTCTGTTTAAACGCCAGGCCCAGAACGGCAATTCTTTTGCCCCTAAGCACCCATAACGTTTCCGTGATCTTTTTCAGGAACCGTGCCATTTGGCCGGCATTAATTTTCTCGACCTCTTTGAGCAGGCCGAAATGATAACCGACCTCCTCGGCAATCTTGATGAAGGCGCTAACATCTTTAGGAAAACAACTGCCACCATAGCCCAAGGAAGGGGCGAGAAAGCGCGCTCCAATCCGCTCGTCCATGCCCATTCCCTTGGCCACTTCCTGCACATTGGCGCCGGTCGCGTCGCAGAGGACGGAGATGGCATTGATGTAGGAGATCTTCAGCGCCAGAAACGAATTGCAGGCGTGTTTGATCATCTCTGCGGAATTGATGTCCGTAATCTGCATCGGCGCAGCGAGGGGCGCGTAGATTTCCTTCATGGCCGGAACCGGCCGCAGTGACCGCACGCCAATGACGATCCGGTCGGGGTGCATGAAGTCCCTGATGGCGGACCCTTCGCGAAGGAACTCCGGATTGCTGACCACGTCAAATTCGCTGCACCGCTTGCAATAGCGTTTTATGGTTTCGGCGACCTTATCTCCCGTTTTGACCGGCATCGTGCTTTTATCGATGATGAGTTTGTAGGAGGTCATCGCGGTTCCGACCTCACGCGCCACCTTTTCGACGAAGCTGAGATCCACACCGCCGCCGGCCGCAGGCGGTGTGGCGACGCTAATGAAAATACCGTCGGACTGCTCAACGGCGAGGCCGGTGTTGGTGGTGAACCGGAGCCGGCCGGCAGCGACGTTGCGATCGATAATCGCGTCGAGGCCGGGTTCGAAGATGGGGACGCCGCCGTCCTGCAAAAGCCGGATTTTGGCCGCGTCATTGTCCGCGCAGATGACGCAATGGCCTAGCTCAGAAAGACAAGTGCCCGTAACGAGGCCAACGTAACCAGTTCCTATTATGCCTAGTTTCATTGTTGAATTTATTTAGACCTTCGCCATGCTGATGCCTGTAGCCTTTCCTCCCTGACTCCCCACATACCAGTCCAGGGCCTCTGCCAGGCCTTCGTTGACCGTGTGCGTAGGTTGGTAGCCGAGCAGTCTGCGGGCTTTAGATATATCCGCCAGCGAATGGCGAACGTCGCCGGCCCTGAAATCGCGATACGCGGGCCGAAATTCATTCAGATGTGGATAGCGCGGCGCCAGGCCGCAGCGCAGCATCTCAAAAAGCTCGTTTAGGGTTGTGCGCCCACCGACCGCGATGTTGTAGACCTGGTTGACCGCCTCGGGATCGTCGACGGTGGCGGCGAGGATATTCGCTTGTACCACGTTGGCGACATAGCAGAAATCGCGGCTGGTCTCGCCGTCGCCGTTGATATGGACGGGTTGACCGGCCATCATCGCCGCGATCCACTTCGGAATGACGGCCGCATAGGCTCCGTTCGGATCCTGCCGCGGCCCGAATACATTAAAGTAGCGCAACCCAACACACTCGAGGCCGTAACAGCGCGCGAAGACCTCAGCGTAGAGCTCGTTCGCTGCCTTCGTCGCGGCGTAAGGGGAAAGCACCTGGCCAGTGCGCTGCTCGATTTTCGGCAAGGCCGGCTCATCGCCGTAAACGGAACTGCTGGAGGCGTAGACCAGCCGTTTGACCCTGTTTGCGCGGACGGCTTCCAGGATGTTGAGAAAGCCGGTGACGTTGTTATCGTGGGAAGCCAGCGGATTGGCCACGGACCTTGGGACGGACCCCAAAGCAGCCTGGTGCAGAACGTGGTCCACGCCCGCGCAGGCCTGGCGACACACAGCAGGGTCCCGAATGTCGCCTTCGAGAAGAGAGAAACGCCCCCACTGCTCGGCGGACACGCCAACCCGTACATGGTCAAGGTTCTCCTTCCGGCCGGTAGAGAAGTTGTCGAGCCCGGTCACGGCCTGACCAGCCTTCAGCAAGTGTTCCAGCAGGTTGGACCCGATAAAGCCGGCAGCGCCGGTCACGAGCCACCGCTGCTGAGAAGTTGCGGCAGGTGTTATGAGTGGAGCGTATGTAGAACGCATATTGAAAGTAGAATTCGCCCGAACAGAGTTTCGACTAGAGAGGCGGAAACCAAGTTAATTTCCTGCAGGCAAGCTGGGAACCGCGCGATGAAAACCTGGGTGAAGTTCGTTCAGCCGGCTTATTAAGGCATTGTATTTCGCGCTCCAGTCGTTCATCAGCGCAAACTTTTTTATCTCGTCTCTGGAAAAGCGAGGTTCCCTGAGCGCGCGGCGGATGCTATTGACATAGGTGTCAGGCGAATCCGCAATGTACATCGGCGAAGGGTTTTTCTGGTACTCAAGTAGGTCAACCGAGACAATCTGAAGTCCTGCCGCCGAATAATCGTAGCGTTTCATGGGGTTGCTCCCGTAAAGCCTGCGCTCGCGCTGCCCCGCTTCGTAGCAGATGAGCCCCACGTCGCAATGGGCCAGGTAACCCGGCAACTGCTCCTGCTCGATGGGGCCCAGGAAGTGAGCGTTCTTTAGCCCCGCGGCCCGGATGCGGTCCCTGAGGCGCTGGCCCCCGGGGCCAATGAAGACGAAGTTCACACCCTGGAGCTGGGCAGCGCACTGGGCGGTCACCTCGACATCCTGCATGTCAAGCGTGCCCAGCGAGACGACGCGCGGACGTGGGATCGCACTGAGGGCCGAAGGCTCGGATAAGGCCTCGTACCTATGATTGTCGACCCCATGCCCGAGGTTCAGCACCCGGTCAGGCGACACCCCGTACTGCTCAATCAGCAGAAGCCGGGTGGTTTCGGCCGTGGTCACGGTAAGGGTCGCCCGGCGCACGACCTCCCGCTCAATAGATCGAGTGCTCTGAGGCGCAGACGGGTACAGGCAGAATGCATCGTGGGCGTTATACACGAGGCACTGCGGCCGGAGCAATTTGTAAAGGGAGGCGGTCTCGAGTGACCCGGCAAAAAAAACTTCCGGATGCATCAGGCCGGCCCTCCGCAGGGCTCGGCGCGTGGGAAAGAGGAGAAAGTGCGGGAAAAGATCCCACAGCAGTTTGTGGGAATTGACCTTCTTCCATCCATAGTTGAACAGGAACGCCAGCCTGCGCTGCTCGATTCCGTAGGCCATGGGAGCGAGGCGCGGTGCCCGAAGGCTGTTCCACGGGGTCACTGGCTTGGGAGCCCAAAATGTCCTCCACTCCGCACGCCTGAACTGGATGGCATAGTTGTGCGTGTTGGTACGGATGGGGGATTCCAGGGGGATATTCCTCGCAAAAACGGCTGTTCTCATTCGGGTCCTTCGCCCGCTCAGGCCGCCGATATCGTTTGCCGCCGCATCCAGACCGGTCAGTGGTCCGCACGAGCCAGCCAGGACTGAAAGTTCAAGACGGACCAAAGGAGATGCGGCCAACTTCGCTCGCCCGCGAGGTGCTCGGCCCATCTCCGGCGGATGATCGCGGTGTCGTAAAAGCCCGAGGAGCGCAGCCTGGCCTCGGTGAGGAGATCCTCGGCCCAGTCACGGAGCGGCCCTCGCAGCCATTCCGCCAGAGGAACCGAAAAGCCCATTTTTGGGCGCTCGACCAGTTGCTCTGGAACGTAGCGATGCAGCAACTGGCGGAGGAGCCACTTGCCCTGATGGCGACGGAACTTCATCGAGAGCGGCAAGCGCAGCGAGAATTCCACCACCCGGTGATCCAGGAAGGGAATTCTGCCCTCCAGGCTCACCGCCATGCCGGCACGGTCCACCTTCACCAGGATGTCATCCGGCAGGTAGGAGGTGGCGTCCCGGTACATCATTTGTTCCTGAAAAGAGAGCACGCATTGCGGAGCAGGCGGCTCGGTGAACGCCGCGCTCAAGCCCTCGCCGGGGGCAAGCGGGCAGCGGTCGCGCCAGAGGGCCATCATCCAATCATGGAGGTCCAGTGGTCTTCTTGCGGGCAGCAGCTCGGCGAACTTGTGAATGCGATCTCCCGGACATCGGCCTAGCTTTGCGGGCCAGGCACGGCGCGGCATTAGCCGGAACAGGGCATTCCACGCTGGGACGGGGGGCACTCGGAGCAGGCCCGCCAGTAACCTGCGGCCCGGGCGGGGGAAGGCCCTGATGCCCCGCCAGACGCGAAGCGCCTCGCGGTAGTGGGTATAGCCTCCAAACAACTCGTCGCCTCCGTCTCCCGAGAGGCTGACGGTTACGTGCCGCCGCGCCAGGCGGCTGACCAGGAACGTCGGGATAGCCGAGGAATCGGCAAAGGGTTCATCGTACATTGCCGGCAGGTTGGGGATGACGGACAGGGCCTCGTCGGGTGTGACGTACAGCTCCGAGTGGTCCGTGCCCAGGTGCTGCGCAACGGCCTTGGCCCGCGGCGCCTCGTCCCGACTGGGTTCCCAGAAACCAATGGTGAAGGTCTTGACCGGCCGGGTGCTCCGCGCCTGCATGAGGGCGACCACGGCGGAAGAATCAATGCCGCCAGACAGGAACGCGCCCAGCGGGACGTCGGCGACCATCTGGCCGGAAACGGCTTCGCTCAGCAGCCGGTGAAGTTCGTTTTGGGCGTCAGCCGCGGTGCCGCGGAACGGGTCGGCGGCGCCGGCTTCGACAGCTTCGCGGAAGGACCAGAAGCGCACCGGCTCGGGCAGGCGCCCGGGCTCGCAGTCAAAGAGGGGCAGGCTGAGCCATGAACCCGGAAGCAGCTTGAAAATGTTGGCGTAAATGGAAAGCGGGGCGGGAACATAGCCGCGCTTGAGATATAAGGCGAACGCCTGGTTGCTCAAGTGCGAGTTCCATCGCGGGTGCGCCCGCAAGGCCTTCAGTTCCGAGCCGAAGAGGAAAGTATCGCCGGACCATCCATAGTAGAGGGGCTTCTCCCCCATGCGATCGCGCGCCAGGTGCAACGTGCGCTCGTGCCTGTCCCACACGGCGAACGCGAACATGCCGACGAACTGCCTCAAGGCAGCCTCGATTCCCCATTGCGCGAACGCAGCCAGCATCATCTCCGTATCCGAATGGCCTCGAAAGCGGTGGCCCAGAGATTCCAACCCCGCGCGCAACTGCCTGAAATTGTAAATCTCCCCATTGAAAACCATCGTGTAGCGTCCGCAAGCGGAGTGCATCGGTTGCGCCCCGGCGGCGGAGAGATCAAGGATGGCCAGCCGGCGATGTCCCAGCGCCAAGGCGCCCGTTTGCGGTTCCACCCAAACGCCGTCATTATCTGGACCGCGATGCCGAAGACGGTCGCACATCCGGGAGACAATCGCCCTGGGATCCGCTTGCCCGTCCCTCCGCGAACGCTCGAAAAAGCCTACGATGCCACACATAGCTCCCTGAATGTGTAAAGGAGATCTCTCACCTTGTTGCGCGCACACATGGCGTTTCTGGAACCTGAGGCTTCAAGTTTCAAATATCTTCGGCTTCGTTCGACGGCCGGCACACGTCTCTCCTGCGGTGCAGTCACGCTAGGGGCCTGCGCGGCGGAGGTACAGCAGGGCGGCGTCGGCCAAGACAGGTGCCACGCAGACCAAGATTGTGGCCACGCGGTACCGCCCCTGACCGCTCGGCAGCCGGCGGGCCGACAGGGCGGCGCCAGCAACGCCGACTAGGCCGAGAGCGGCGGCCCCGAGGTGAGCGGCCGGCAGCCGCCCGATCGCTAAATAGAGCGCGCAGAGGGTCGCCAGCCCAGCGGCCAGGGCCGCCCCGTACCAGACCACCAGCGTTGCACAAAGCCGGCGAGCAACGGCGCCCGAGCAGCGCTCCAATTCGCGGGGGTCGGGAATGAAGAGCGGGCGGACACGAAGCCTCCTGGGCAGGAGATCCTGCAGACCCGGGCGCAGCAGGTCTAGGTTCCTCCTGGCGTTGCCAGCGTCGAGATGCGGCAAGGAGCTCGCCGCCTCGGACAGGGTGGCGAACCGCACGCGCGGGTCGCGCTGGAGCTCGCCGAGCAGCGCTTCGAGCTGCGCCAGCGTCGTCCGGCCCAGGACAGGATCAGCCTCCCTGAAATCGTACCCATGAAACATAACGACCACGAGCGAATCCCCGCCCCACCTCAGCGCCGCGTCCACGGCGCCCTCGACCTCGGTCAAGAGGCACATTTCGGGGACAAAGCGGACACGTGACCCGCTGGGGAAGGGCGGGACGAGCGCGCCGGACAGGGCGTTGAACCCGAGGCGCTCCAGCGCCAGCACTGTCGCGGCGTCGTAGGAATTCCAGGGGGGGATGAAGGTCGTCACGCGGACGCCAAAGTCGCGCTCGAGGAGCCGCCTGCCCTTACGCAGCGCGGCACCCTGGCGCGCGAAGGGAACCCCTGCGAATTCTGAGTTGGGCGGCCCTTCGGTGACGGTCTGATGCGTGTAGCCGTGCAGGGCAACCTCGCATAGGCCCATGGCGAGGAGCTCCTTTGCTCGGAGAACCTGGTCGGCCCCCAGGACCAGGAAAGGCTGCGGCCGTCGGTCCCTTGGGTTCTCCGCGCAAACGTAAGGTGTGACCCCGAGCGTGAGTGGCACCCCACGCCGACGGAATGTAAGCAGCAACTCCACGTCCGCTTCATCGAAATTCCGCTTCCCGCAGTAGTCGTCGTAGCGAAACACCACCGTGACCGAGGGTTCGGCAGCGGCCGGAGGGGCAGGATCTTGCGAGTGGCGCCGATTCCAAGTGTTAATTGTCACTGAGATGCTGAGCGTCGGAACGTTCGGGTTGGGAGAACTTGCCAATGATTTTCAGGAGCGCCGGCGGGCAGCCGCGCAGGACCGAAAGGACGTGCGCATCAATCGGTCTGAGGAGTGCCGCCAGGCTCAAGGCTACCACCCCGTATGCCAGCGAACCGAGGAACACGTTGGGACCCAAAGACCTGGAGACCACAATCGCGGGCAAAGCGCAGGCCAGCACCCTCGCCAACGGACGCCACGGGTAGGCCGCTCGCAGGAACCGTATGGCATATCCAGTTTCTATGGCCCGCCACACTAGCGTGGCCAAGCCGGTGGCGATAACCGCGCCAAGCGCCCCGTACGACGGGATGAGCACAAATGCCAAGGCGAGGTTCACCGCCGCCCCGCCGCCGATGAACAACAGGCCCAGGCGGTTCTTCTCGGTGCCAAAGATGACCTTGTTGCTGACGCCCCCGCCCAGGATTCCCGTCTCCAGCAGCATCAAAAGGGCCGCCACTTGGAGGAGCTCACCGCTGTGGCTGTAGCGGGTTGAATATACAAACCGCAGCAGGTTGCCGCCTTGCGCGATAGCATAGCCGATTGGCAAAACCGACATCAGGATCTGAAAGGACATGAACTGCCCCCAGGCCCGCCCTAGCTCCCGACGTCCTCCCTCTTCGGCCAGCCTGCTGAAGTGGGGCTGAGCGACTCCACCAAAGCCCAGCGTTAGGCAATTTGATAGTATGTCCACGGCCTTGCTGGCCACGGCGTAGAAAGCAGCCTGGGCCGCGTCTCTGGTCAAGAAGCCCAGCAACAACACATCCTTTGCCGGCATGACCCAGTACTGGAGCACCCGGACGCCGTAAAGGCTCGTGCAGGACGAGAGTAGCCGCTTTGGATGCGCCCACCCGGAGGCGTGCCCCAGTTGGGGGCCGAAGGCCCCGATATACACTCCACAAAAGGCCAACTTAGCGCCAGCTGCCACCGCGAGCGTCAGCCGCACGCTGGCCCCGGCGTAGGCTGCGCCTCCGACGGCGACCAGAGTGACCAGGCCGGACGCGATGTCCAGGATGCAGAGTGCGGAAAACTTGAACAATCCGTTCAATATCGCCGAGGTCAGATCAACCATGCTCAGGCCCAACGCCAGGGCCCCGTAAATCCCGAGGGAGCTCAACGGATAGCGCGCCAGTGCGGGCTGTGTGATTCTCAGCCAGCCAAGGCAATACCCGAGCGTGGCCCCAAGCCCTAGGAGCGTGAAAGCCGCCAGGCGCAGGCCCAGCATCGTCCTGAGCAGGCTCCCGAGGGCCCGCTTGTCGCCCGCGGAGTCGAATTTGGGCACCAGGATCAGGGCCGAGCCCTCCAGCCCAAGGGAGATCAGCATCGAGAGAAAGCTGGCGACAGCAAACGCTCCGACATAGACGCCGTAATCGGCCGGCCGGAAGCACCGGGCCAAAACCACCGAAGAGACAAACGCCACCCCGTACGCGCCGGCGTAACGCACGTAGTTCCATGAGAGGTGCGTTCCGACGTGACCGCCAGCGCCGCATTGTGCCCGTGGCGGACGCTCTTCGGCGACCGGCGCCTCTAGTGTTGCACCAGACGTTGGCTTCATTTAAGGGGGTACGGTTGCGGCCTTGCCGCGGTGGGCATTGAGTGGGCGATGGAGGGCTGCGACGCCGGGCAGGCTCAAGCCGCCCGGGACTGCGCTGGCTGCCGCCACCCCAACCCGGGCCCAACCCCGGGCGAGGCACACGCCATCGCAGGCATGCCAATGGGCATCAAGGTGACGCGCTCACGAAATGCAGACCGGTCGGGGAGGCTGGCCTAGCCCCCAGAGCCACCACATCAACGTAGGCTCCGATGTCCCACGGGCCGATGGATGGCCGTGTGTTGCCGTCCTTAT
Source organism: Verrucomicrobiia bacterium (assembly GCA_035934555.1). GTDB lineage: Bacteria > Verrucomicrobiota > Verrucomicrobiia > Limisphaerales > UBA8199 > DASYXT01. The sequence goes on from DASYXT010000045.1 coordinate 38,283, forward strand.
CGGTGGTGAATAGACTGTAGAAATTCGCCCCGTTGCCGCGTGCCACTGTGTCCCCGTCTGAGAGGTGCAGGTCGGTGCTGCTAACAAAGGCCGGCATGTTTGTCAGCGAATGCGCATCTGCGCTGGCAACCGCCTGCCACTCGGCGAAAGTATAGTTAGTCCCACGCCATAAAAATGGGTTCGCAATGTTGGTCCAGGCATAGACGTTGTTGTCGCAGCCAAACGTGGCCGCGTCCACAATCGGCCCGGTGCCCGCAGTGTTCGCCGCTACCACTATCACAGGGCTGCCTGCCGTAGACTGGATGAGGATGTTGTTTGTAAGGGCAACATGCCAGAACGCCGTCGTTGCAGTATTGTTCCCACGCCCGAAATAGACGACCATGCCTTGGTTTCCAGACTGAATCGTCGTCCGCACGGTGTTGTTGTAGATGTAGATGCCATCGGCGTAGACCGTTCCAGCGTCCGTATCGAACGTAATCGGGCCCCAATAGTTCAACGCCTGCATGTCCCAGACGTTATTGCGAATGGTCAAATTTGTATGAACACCGTTCAGGTCGAAACCAGAAAAGCCAAAGCCGCCGTGGATGTAATTCTGCTCGACCACTGCGCCAACGTCATAGATTTCAAAGATCATCGGGCTCTTTATATGTGCATCGGCTAGCTCGTTGGACCGAATGACGAGATTCGCATTGAGACCAGTGCCGTCCAGACCGAACACCCCTATGCAATCCCCGGTTAAGTTGGCATTTGTATTCAGTCCACAATTTGTGATTACGTTATTGATAATCTGCATGTTGGTCATGCCGTAACGGCATAAAATACCATGAGCTCCGATGGTTTGGACCAAACAGTTTGAGATCACAAAGGTGGATGGTGCCGAACTGCTGTAATTTCCCATGATGTAAATACCGCAGGCCGTGCTATTGGAAACCGAACAATTGAGAATAGAAACGTTCCCGCCGGAGTTCCAATGCCCTCCAATACCGCTCGAATACGGAGATGCAGCCGAAGAACAGCCGACGAACACGAGTCCGTTAGCCGTAAGATAGCTGTAGCCGCTCAAATCGACCGCTCCACGAGCGGAGGACGACATGTTGGTCCCGTTGATGACCGCTGGGCTGCTGCCCCACTGCGGGCTGGCCAGGTGGCCCGAGAGGTAAGTTATCGGTGAACCTGCAGATCCGCTCGACGTAGCATAGATAGTCGCGTTGCTGGCCACATCATAACGCACCCCGCCGTGGAAGACCACGGTATCTCCAGGCGCGAACTTCGTGCCCGCAGCCGTTCCCGTTGCGGCGGTATCGCCCGGGCAATGCTGCCAAGGCGAGTTGGTGCTGGTCCCGGCGGCCGTGTCGGACCCGGCCGCGTTGTCGACGTAGTACGTCGCGGCCGACACATTCCACACGGCTCCGGCCCCGACAAGGAGGGAGCAGACATGCTTTATCAAACCGTATCTGTTCATAATCACGCTATGCATTAAGCATAATGGTTACCACAATTAGGCATTTCCTTGTGTACACTTTTCTTGAACTCTAGGAGCATGGGTTTGACAAAGTTTATTTATCGCACCAGTCGAGTTCGTGTGCAGCATACATCGTACCAGATCTGTGTCCCACTGACCTGACCGGCGGCTTGGAGCGCGTGGGCGCGCGAGTGACGGCGGGGACCCGCAACCTAGGCGATGATTTGCCGCTGACTCTGGGGCCAAACGTCCTTGGGTGTAAACCAGGCCGCTCATCGCCCCAGAAGCTCACGGACTAAGGTGCGCTGGATGCTCCGGATCCCTTCCGCGGGGATCCTCCTGACCACCAGATCGCCCGAACGAGCGACTCCGCCATCGGCCATGCACACGTCCAGCCCCATTTCCAGGCAGAGGCGGACGGTTTGCCGATCCCAATCGAATGGCCTGCCATAAGGGAGCGCGAAAATGGGACGGTAGGTTGCCAGAGTGCCCAGGATGCGTGCGTTCTCCTCGAGGTTCCTCCGGCGCTGGCCGTCGTCCAGCATGCTAAATCGAAAGTGCTCGTGTCCGTGCAACCCGACCTCGAAGAGCGACTCGTCGAGACCGCGCAAGAAATCCAGGGTGACACTGAGCGGCACGTCCGGCGGGCCGAGCGCCCGTATCTGGTCAACCACGTGCCAGTAACTTTCTCGGGAAGCTGTCCTGCGCATCAGCGACAAATCGATCGCGGCCGCCCGTTGGCGGCGCTCCGGGGTGCAGCTTGGGGCGTTTCGCCAATAGTTCAACGCATGCTCGGGGGCACACTCATGGGACCCAATATACGCCGAATTGACGAATAAAGACGCCGGGACCCGCCGTTTAGTGAGGAAGGGGACGACGTGTTCCGCCACGCTGAAGTCGCCATCGTCAAAAGAAAGAGCCACCACGATGCCTCGGAGACTTCCCTCTTGCAACAGTCGCAACCCCTCTGACAAGCGCACGAACCTATAGGAGCTTTGCAGATGCTCGACGGCTCGTTCGAAATCCACCAGCGAGCTCCACGTTGCGACTGAGTGCCGCGCCGGGTCGAAGACCGGCGAAACCTGGTGATAATTAAAAACCACGAGGGCATCGCGCTTGGTGAGTTTGCCGGCAATCCAAAGCGACGGCCAGGCGAGCCTTCGCTTCCATCTTGACCAATCGTCCCGGGGCGGCGATGAGCGACGCTCGGTCGAAGGCGCGAGCTCCTGGGGGCTTGTTAACTTCATTAAGCTCATGGTCCCGGCTTGATTGACATCAAGAATCATGCCAGGTGCCGAACGAACTGAGAACCCATGCCCCAGTGTGTCGTTCCGAACACATTAGGCGAGGTTTGCGGGCGACCAGTTCAGGCGGAGGCCAGCTCATGTTTGCGGTCGAAAAAGAAGAAGTGCGCGAACGAAGTCGCACCGGGCCGCAGTCCGGTGGGATACCGGTTTGGGACGATCTTTGCGAGAGCAAAACCTGGCTCGTTCGCAGTGACCCAGTCAGTGAAAACCCGGTGTCGCACGTGAGGTGCCGTTCCCTCGCACGATTGGCAGTTTGAGGAGTAAATAAGCACGTGTCTCAAGGAGGCGGAGAAGAGCCGGCGCATATACTCCTCAAAAACGGCTTCCTCAACCAGGTGAAAGACGACGTCGAGTGACAAGGCGAGGTCGGCTTTCTCACCCCTGTAGTCGTCCAGGTGCGCGAAGGACTTTGACGGGTCCATTGCAAACCGCTTCTGACACAAGGATACGGCTTGGTGACTGACGTCAAAGCCAGCATACCGCGGGTAATTCATCAACGTCAACTGGTTGCCATCGCCGCAGCCGAATTCGATAATGCTGGAGATGTTGTTGGCCGCAACGAACTTGTTGATGATTTCCGCCTTGAACGTCGCCAAATCACCATAGGAACCCTCCCCCGAGGTCCCGCCAGCGGCGTACCTCCTCGCCCAGTAGCGGGCCGACCCCGGAAATTTCAACGCCCAGAAAAGCCGGCGAACGCCTGTCTTCATAGTCTTCATGGTCAACCCACTCCTATAATAAAGCCCCGTAATCGCGGACGTCCCGCGACAGACACAATGAGTCATGCTTCAGAGTCCACAATAATTTCAGCATGTTCCATCCCGAATTCCGTACGCCTCCGCGATCCGTCAAAAGGAAGGGCCCACCGCTAAGTCTCAGGGAGTTCTCTTGCAACAAACGAGTAGTCAAATGCCATGCTTTGGATAGTTTCATTAGCCGGGCGTATCGCACGGGCTTCGCGCTCCGGCCCACTATAAACAGGGTGGACTTCCGAATTAGGAAAAAGCGAGGAGGTCCACTTACGAATCAGCGAAGATACACTTACAAGCAGCCCGGCCGACGGCAATTCTAACTAAAAGACAAGGATAAACTATCGGTTTGCCTATGGGCGTACCGGGGCAATGGCCTGCCATGGGCCTCAGCGCCCTATGAGCACATTACGTGCGGCGTTGCGCCAAAATCCACAGGTCGCGGTGTGGGTTCCAAGGAACCCATCCGAAATTTGGTGTGCCCACGCCGATGACCTTCTTGCCAATCTGGCGAAGGCGGTAAAGCGGCGAAATCGCTGGGTAGAGGGGCCGCCGAACAACCGCAGTGACGTGCAGCCCGATCTTCTCAAGGACATTCCTAAGGATAGGCTCTGAGGCGAAGCTCAGATGGTCCGGGAGCGAGTACGGCCTCGGGTGGCGCCAGGGGGGCAAGTTGCTCGTATCACCGGTCTGAAGCAGAATCTGGCCGCCGGGCCTTAGCAGGTCTGCCCACTCGCGGATCGTTTGCACCGGGTCGGGAAGGTGCGAATACACATTGAGCGCCGACACGTAGTCGAATCGCCCGCGGGCCCTGACGCCGCCCTCCATAAGTTCTACTGGCAAGCCCCTCGCTTGAGCTGCGAGAACCTTGTCAGAATTGGGCTCCAGGCCGACCACGCTCAACTTGCTGCCGCAAAGCGCTTGCAATGCTGCCAAGAGCTCGCCAAAGCCGGCCCCGATGTCGAGCCAGGAGCCCTCGGGCAGCGAGCCGTTGAAAACTAGCTCCAACGCCCGCCTGAGCCGCAGCTCTTTCGACTCCAAGTACGCTCCCGTAGTGCAGAGCACCCGCTCGCCGCGGTGCGTGCCCGTTCTGGCTGCGTCATCAACAGCGCCGTCGGGGGGGCGAGGGTTCACGTACAGCAAGCCGCACTGCTCACACTTGCGCAACTGAAAGCCGTTCTCGCTGTCGTACAACCTCGATCCGGGACAGCCGCAGTTGTAGCAGGTTACGGTAATCAGGTTCATGCGTTACTCCGTTCAGGCCGGCACTTGCCCAGCCACTTCGGGCTGCTCCTGGACCTCCGGGGCAATGGTCTCCTGCTCAAGGCAGAGGGAGCCCAGCCGGCTATAGCGCGCGGCAATTGCCAGCAGCAGCCAAAACACGATGGTGCTTTGCGAGTCCTCGTACAAGGGGTCAAACATGGCGCCAAGAGTGTAGCTGCCGACGATGCCCGCGAACAAGCCGACACCCAGACCCCGGATGCCGTCCTCAGGAGACCCGGCGAGACCCCAGGCGCAGCCCCAAAAGCCGAGCACGATGGCGGCGAAGATGCCGGTAGCCAGCCAACCCCGCTGCACTGCAAGTTCAATGTAGGTGTTGTGCGGGCTCACCGCGTACTCCAGGGCCTCGAAGGCCGCGGCATCGGCTACGATGCCGTGGCCAAACCATGGCGCCTGCATGCTCCGATTCCAGAAGTAGGCCCAGCGCTGGTAGCGCGGGGTCATCGCGTCATCCGTCTCGGCGTGCTTCATCCTTTCAAGGCGGTTCTCGAAAGTCTGCGGCAGCAGGTTCAGCTTGTAGGCGCCGGCAAAGGCAACGATTCCGCCCAGCAGCAGAGGCAGAAACAGGCGGTGGCGGAACAGCCGCAAGCGCCAACTCAGCATCCCGAAGGAGAGCGCGAACGCGATCCAGGCGGCGCGGGTCCCGCTGGCCATGAGCGCCAGCGCCAAGAGGATCGCCGCAACCCACGCCATGCGTTTGCGCCGCCATTGTTCAGAGGCCAGCAGACAGGCCAACCCAATCGAGAGGGGGATCACCATGAAATGCCCGAATACGGTTGGGTGCCCCAGGGTCGAGAAGGCCCTCGTTCCGTCGTAGCCTCCAGCGGCTGCGAGTTGGTCTTCGACAATATCCGGGTACGTTCCAACAAACCAGGACAAGAGCGTCCGGTGAGTCGCGACCTGGACCAGCCCGATGATCGCTGAAACGGTCGCCGAGAGCAGGTACAACCGCAGGGCCTGTTGGAGCGACTCGGGGTTGTCCAGCACGGCATAAAACAGGAAGAAAGAGACGACATAGAGCGTCGGCTTGAACGTTGCCCACAACACCGCATCGAACGTTAAGCTGACCGTGAAAGCAACAATGTGTGTGTAAAGGAAACTTACGACTGTCGCCAGCGCGAAAGCCCCAACCCGCCCGCTCAGGGGAACATTTCGCGCAAACCTGAGCCCATCGTTGCCCGCGGCCACTCCACATAGGCCACCCATGATGGCGACCTCGAACACGCTGAGCCTCACACCGACCGGCAACTGCCACTCCAGCCAAAACGCAGCGGTCAAGGCGATCAGCATGACCCCCCGCCGCGGGTGAAGAAACGAAACCAGGAAAACCCCGGCAAGCAGCAGCAACGGTATCATCGCTTGTTCAACTGTAACCCTTCAGCGGCGCCGGTAGACCAAGCGGATGGACGTTGGATGGACATGGATAAACGCGGGCTTTGAACTTGCCTTTCCATGAACCGAGCGACCGAGCCCTGAAAGCCGCCTCCTCTCCCCAGCCCTCTCCTCCAGTGGAGGAGAGGGAGAAAATTCGGTGGGTTCATGGTGCAATGCGCGTTAAAAAACGTCGCGGCTATGCACATGCTTGTGCACCTGTTTGGCTGAGCCCGCACTGTCACTGTGGCGTCGTGCTGGGTTTCCACTCGGGGCCAGGAACGTGACTCCGGCCCAGGACGCGCTGGTAGACGGACAAGGTCCGCCTTGCGGCGTCGTGCCAGGAGAATTGCCCGGCTCGTTCCCGTCCACGCCGAACCAGATCCTGGCGGAAGTCCTCATCTCTGAGGGTTCTTTCGAGCAACCCCGCCAAACCCTCTTCGTCCTCGGTGCGAAAGTAAGCGGCGCCGTCGCCGCCGACTTCAGGCAGGCAGGAGCTGCGCGCGGACAGCACGGGCGCCCCGCAGGCCATCGCCTCGAGCAGGGGCATGCCGAAACCCTCATACTTGGAGGGAAAGACAAAGGCCGAACAGAGGCTGTAAAGCGCCGGCAGGTCCTCCTCCGGGACAAAGCCCGGCATCCGGACCCGGCTTTCGATCCCGAGGTCCCGCACCAATCGCTGGATATTGGCCGAGTTCCGGCCAGGCTTGCCGGCGAGCACCAGGTCCAGCGGGCCAGGCCATGAGCCGGTGAGCCGGGCAAACGCCCGAAGCAGCGTATCCAGGTTCTTGTGAGGCAGGTAGGTGCCGACGTAGAGAAGGAACGGGCGGTCCAGCCGCAGCCGGCGAGCCAGATCCGCCTTGCGCTCGGGCTCGGCAGGGGCAAACGCGGGTTCGACCCCGTGATATACCACGTCGATCTTCGATTCCGGAATGCGCAGCCATCGGACGATATCGCGGCTGGTATTTTCGGAGAGGGCGATGATCCGTTCGGCCCTGGCGGCCTTTAGCCGGTGTTGCCACCAGATGTTCATCCGATTGACCCAATTGAGCATCTCCGGGACGTAAAGGGCGCTCAGGTCATGCAGCGTCAGGACGAATGGGCAGGGGGTCCAGACCGGCGCAGTGTTGTAGAGAAAGTGGAACAGATCGAAGCGGCGCCGGCGCCGGACAATGTCGAGCGGGACGCCGAGCTGCTTGTAGAATGGCGGGCGCCATGGCACCACAATGCGTTCCATACCACCGTCGGCAAAGAGCTCCGGGATCTCATAAGGTTTATCCACGTAGACCGACAAGCTGCCCGGGGGCATTAGGGACTTGAGTTCGCGCAGGAGATTCCTCGCATAACGGCCAAATCCCGTCATGTGGCTGCCCATCCACCTGCCCTCGGCGCCTATGTTCATATCGGTCCTCGGCTTGAACCCGCGAAAAATCTGTGGTCGCCGGGTGCGCAGGCAGCTCTTCGCCCGTCTGCTTGGGCCCGGTCGCCCGCCAGGTTGGTCCTGCAGCCTGCCGCAGGTCGCAGCACGGACCGGAACACCTCCAAGTATCGGCTGGCAGCCGACTCCCAAGTGAAGCGCGACTCAACCACCTGCCGCCCCGTACGGCCCAACTGCAGCGCAAGCTGGGGATGGTCCAGGAGGCGCAGCATCGCCGCGGCGAGGACTTCCGGTGTCCGCTCCTTGACCAGGAGGCCCGTGGTGCCATCCGAAACGATTTCCAGCAGCCCCCCGACCGCCGTCGCCACGACCGCCTTGCGGGACGCCATGGCTTCCAACGCTACAATGCCAAAACCCTCCCGCTGCGATGGGACCACCAGAAACTCGCACCTCTGGAGAAACCCGGCCACGCCCTGGTGCGGCACCCGCCCAACGAAGATCACGCTAGCGGAGATGCCGCACTCGGCGGCCAGCCGCCGCAACCCGGCCTCCTCATCCCCCTGGCCGACCAGAACCAAGCGCAACTCCGGCACGCGCCGGACAACCGGGGTGAAGGCGCGGATGAGCAGATCGAATCCCTTGACCGGCTTCAGACTCCCGACCCCTAACACGAATGGGCTCGCGGGAACGGCGGAGGCATCGGCGGCACAATCGAACTCCTCTACTCTGACGCCGTTCCCGATAACTGTGACCCCCTGGCGAGGAGCCCCTCCCATCAGCCGGCAAACCGTCTCGGCCAACGAGCAAGAGTTGGCGGTGATGGCGGCGGCTGTGCCTAAGGTGCGCTGCGCCAGACGCCCGTGCGGCGAATCCGCGCCTGGAGGTAACGCTTCGATGTCGCTGCCGTGGGTACTAGCCACAATCGGCAGGCCCCGAGACCGACAGCACAAACCCGCGTACAACGCCGGCTCGCACAGATAGTGCAGGTTGACAACGTCGTAGGGACCCGAGCGCAGAACCCGCTCAAAGCCCAGCCAGCACTGCACGAACCGAATCGGTGAAGTCAACAAGCCCCGGCCGCGCCAGGTGGGCAGAACGAAGGGCAGACGACGCACCCGAATGCCCTCGATGGTATCCTCGCGGGCCAATTCCCGTGGCCAGCGGGTGGTGAGCACTTCCACTCTGTGGCCGCGGGCCACGAATTCACGGCAGAGATTTCCCGTCGCGATCTCAAGACCACCCAGGTGAGGGTGGTACAGGCTGGGCATCATCAACACGTTCATAATCACCTGGAGCCGCAGCCCGCCAGCGCCTGGCGGTACACACTCTCCACCTGCCGCGCCATGCGTGCGATGGAGAATTCGCGCTCGATGAGCGACCGAGCTTCCCGCCAGATCGCCTCGGCCGCGGCCGGGTTCGAGAGCAGAAAACAGATTTCCTCGGCCAGCCGGACGTGGTCGCCTACGGGCACAGTGCAACCGGTCTTGCGGTGCCGCACGATCTCGCTCATGCCCCCTGCCTCCGTGACGACCGCGGGAACGCCGGCCGCCATCGCCTCGAGCAGCGCGTTAGGCAGGCCCTCGGAGCGCGAGGCCATCAAAAACACGTCCGCCTCGGCAAGGAGACCCCGTGTGTCGCTTACTTCGCCGAGCAACTCGACGGCTCCGCCGACCCCAAGTTCACCGGCCAAGCGGGCCAGTTCCGCCCGAAGGGGGCCGTCGCCGGCGCACTTGAGCGTCGCACCTGCGAAGCGTGCGCGGACTAGCGGAAGAGCCCGGATCATGGTTTGCTGGTCCTTGACGTCGACCAAGGCGCCCACGCTTACCAGCAGCGGCCGGCGGCCGGGCGGCGCGCCGAGATCCCAAGCGCCGCGCAGCCGCGGCGGGCTCCACCGGTCGGTGTCCACGCCGTTCAGGATCACGACCGTTTTCTCCGGAGGCACTCCGAAATACTCGACGAGGTGGCGCCGGCAATCTTCGGACACGCATATTACCCTCTGGCCCCAGAAGCAGAACCTACGCTTCCCTTGGTGAATCGCATTGTAGGTGCTGACCAGAGGCCTTCTGATGAGCGGCGTGCCGAGCCCGATCATGAAATTAGTCCAGCGGTGGCGGCTATGCACGCAATCGATCGCTTCGCTGCGGACCACCCGGGCTAGAGCCAGCGTTCCCCGCAAGGCAAGGACGGGCAAGGTTCGAGGGGCCCTGAGGGGCAGCACATGGTGCTTAAAGCCCTCCGCAGCGAGTTCCCTGGCTATGTCCGGTGAGGAATCGGAGGCCCAAACCACTTCGTGGCCCAGCGCCCGCAGTCCTCGGCCCAGGTTCAGCATGGCCGTTGTAGCGCCGTAACGATTTAGCACAGGCCGGGTAAAGAGGATCCGAAGCCTTGAGGCTTTTGCATCGCCGGGTGTACTATACATCATGGGCGTTAGGGAATTCGAGTTGGACCGCGTGGTGGGTCAAAGGCGGCTCATGGCCTGGTGCAAGTTCTGAGCCAGGTTCAGAGTGGTGAGGCGGTCGAGCCGCACGAGGACAAGGCTAAGGGCCAAGCGAGCAGACTCCAAGGTCTGGTCTTCTGAATGCACGGCCTTTCTTTCCGCCGGGTGTAATGGTCACGTATTTGTGCGGGCATCGCGAAGCGGAAGCTGTTGGCGATTGAAGTTTGGCAGTTGACGGAGACGAATCCGCCAACTTAGGATTTCGAAAGCAGAAGCTCGACCGAGGCGAGCAAGGTCTGGCGCTCGGTGCACCAGCGGTGCCGCGCGTACACTTCCTTGCCCCGTGCGACGATCTGGCCGGTTTGGACGGGATGCTTCTGTACCCAAGCAATCACCCGGGCTAGGTCCTCAGGGTTTTCCGCCTCGAAGAAGAGAATCTGGTCCTCATCAAAGTAATCGCGAATTCCCTTGGTCCGAGGGACAATGACTGGCTTGCTGAGGCAGAGATATTCAAAGATTCGGGTCGGAAAATTGATTTCGGTGAAGGGTGTCCGACAGTTGGGTATCACACCCAAGTCAGCCTCCAGGATCGCCGATGGAATGTCGTCGATCCTGCGCTTACCCTTGTAGCGGACCCTTCCGTTAAGGCCCCGACTTTTTGCTTTGAGAAGAATCTCCTCCAAGTACGCATTCCTGCCACCGAAAATGTCCAGGACCACAGAGGCGTCAACATGGGTCAATTTAGAGAGGGCCTCGATTGCGGTGTCCAATCCGTGGCGTTGGGCAATCAAGCCATGATACATCACGCGGAATTCCTTCCCGGATCCCGATCGGTTTGCTGGATCCTCGGGGCGGAAGATCTTCTCGTCCGGTGTGTTCATAACGATCCGGATCTTGCTCTCGGGGCAGCTTCGGGCGCAAAAGAGCCTGCGGAAGGCTTCATTGGGTGTGAGCACGAGATCTGCGCAGGAAATGCTCCATTTCTCTAGCCGCTTAAGCCATCGGACCATGGTTGAGTCTTCGCGGAGCTTGTAGATGGTCTGGTACACCTCGGGCATCGGGTCGTGCAAGTCCAAAATCAATCTTGCCCCTCGGAGTTTGGGCAGAATCGCGGCGAATATGAGGAAATCCGGCATGTTGTGGACGTGGACCAGATCGTATCTGCGCCGGAAGGAACGGGCCGAGAGGAGGAGGAAAGAGTGCAGGAAGAAGCGGGCGTACTGCCAAAAGTACCGGAGCTTGCCGCTACGTTTGTGTTGGATCGGAAGCCGAGTGATGCGGAGGTGCCCAGTCACCTCGCCAGGCGGATCGGCGGGGCCATCCCTAAGGCAGATCAGGTCTATCGACATGCCCTGATCGAGCAGAGCCTGGAGCTCGCGCCTAGGCCTAGGGTCGGAGGGGTAACCAGAATACAAGACGACGGCAGCGTGCTTTGCGCACAGGCTCGGCCGGCTGAAGCCAGGACTGCAGGTTGAGCGCGTGGCGTTCTTGTCTAGGGGTGAGGCACAGGAGCGGCAATAAGCCGCGAGATCTCTCGGAAGCGGTTGCCAAAACTGCCCGTTGTACTTCTGACGGATGTATTTAAGGAGACCAATGTAGAACTCGGCTGGGAAGGTGTGCGAGGCGGGGTCCTTATCGAAGCGGAGGTAATCTGGGTGAACATTGACCAGCGCCATGCCTCCATGTTTGGCGATCCAGTCCAGCTTTTGGAACCAGATGTCCGGCTGGCGTTCCTGGAGGAGGAGGAAGAGAGTGGAGTCCTGGGGGAGGGTGTACGGCAGTTCGACGTAGCCGCCTTCGCTTCGCTGCGGCGCGGCAAGCCCGTCTGAGGGTTGAGCGTTGAGCGTTGAGTGTTGAGCGTGGCCGGGGCGTGGGACCCAGAAGGGGAAGATGGTGTGACGACCCACGGGTTGAGGTTCGAAGGGATCGGTATCGAAGGTGGAGGCGTCGTATTGGATATCAAGTGCATGGAGCCAGGCCAGGTTATGCAGCATGAACCCTGAGCGAAAACCGGCAGCACCCCAATCTTTGAGGTACCGATTGATTCGGACGGCGCGACGGTTGAATTCATTGCGCGTGAGGAACAGCTTGCCGTCATGATGAAGGTCGTGCACGCCCAACTCGAAACCGGCGGACTGGATGGTTTCTCTCAGTTCTGCGTTTACGCGGTAGCTTCCTTCAGGAATGAGGTTAAATGAGGAGCGAAATCCGAGATCGGCGTCAGCCTCCATCAGGCGCGGGATATTCTTAACCCCAGTCGGGCTTTCGACATCATGGGTCAAAACCACGGCGAACTGCTTTCCGTCGGGCCACCCTGGCCACCCGGCTGGGGGTCTTTCGGAACCAGGCATGATAGGCCAAATCCCTTGAACTTGGTGCCGTTTTCGCGCTGTCAACCACCTGCGGGTCGCAAGTCGGAGCTGGTAGGGCACCCAAGGCTTTAAAGAGTAATAGAGGCGGTTACGAAGCATGCTGCGTGTGGACTGCTTGCCTGAAGTTGGTGTCTGCATGTTGCCCGCTCCCGTACTTCCCCTCAACTGGACGAGTTTAACCGGTCCCATCCCGCGCCGTTCAGTGTTAACGCTCCTGTTGCAGGCGCTCGGGAATGTAGCGGTGGATTTTGTTTAGAGTTCCGGACACGTTGCCTTCTGTTTCGCCCAGCATTGCGATTGATTGCTTGGCCGCGTCGCGGTTGGTTTTCTCGGATTCCAGGACTAAGAGGACCATGTCCATGAACCTTGCCAACCGAGGCGTAATGCTGATCTGGCCTGGCTGACCGGCGGCACCCCTCAGGGATTCAAATTGAACGAGGAGCGGAAACCTAAACGCGCCTCAATTTCCATCAGCCTTCTGCGTTTCCCCAGGCCAAGAGGGTCCCAACGGCGTATTTTAACCCGGAGCGACGAGTGAATCAGCGGCTTAACGCGGAAATAAATTCGATTGCGCAACATTCCTCAGAATTGGGACTGAAGGCTCCTGGGCACGTAGCTGCGGTTTTTGTTCAAAACCACCCCAACATTGGTCTTGGACTCCGCCAGGAGGGCGCTGGCGCGCTGGATGACGTTCACGTCCGTTTTCTCGCTTTCGACCACCATCAGCACCACGTCCATGAACCTTGCCAACCGAGGCGTAAGGCTGATCTGGCTGACCGGCGGCATATCAAACAGGATGTAATCATAATCGCTGGCCTTGAGCTTGGGGACCAGGCTCTTGAACCGTTTCGGCAGGACGCCGGGCAGCTTGTCGCCGCCGGCGCTTTCGCTCACCACGTAAAGGTTGTCCTGGACCATGGCGTCGCCTCGTTTCGCGGCCTCCAGCGCTTCATCCAGCCCGTAAGCAAGGTCGCCCCTGGCAAAGTGGCGGGCGGCGCCGTTCTGCACGTTCATATCCACCAGCAACACGTTGCCCTCACCCGTTTCTGACAACGAAGCGGCCAAACCCGCCGCCACCGTCGAGACTCCTGCCCTTTCGCCGCAGCTTGTTACCGCCACCAACTTGGGCTTGTGGGTCATGTTCTTCATCTCGAAAAAGGCCACTAAGCGATCGCGCAACGTTTCCAGGAACGGTCGTAGGGCGTGCTTCGGGTCCCATGGCGCGATTTCCATCTCGCCGGGGCCGCTTCCAGGTTCGCGCCGCAACGACGGTCGTTGCTCCACTTCCCCATTCTCGAATGGCGCTTCGCCCGCCGTCAGTAACGCCCGGCCCTTCCCCGGCGGCAGACTCAGATTCCGGCCGTTCAAGCGCAACTCCGGGATGGAAAGAAACAAGGGCAGGTGGAGCTTGCTTTCCACCTCCGCCGGGCGCCGCAGCGAACGGTCGAGGTAAAACTCGATCAGGAAAGCCAGCCCGAACGCCGCGCCGAGGCCGCCAAGAAAGATCCCGGCGATGATCTTCAGGCGTTTGGATGGGGCGCCCAGCGGCGGTGAGGGGGCCTGGATAATGCTGATGTTGAACACCCGGCCCGCCCCCAGCCGCTCCTCCGTTTTTGATTGATCCTGCTTTTCAGAAAACCGCTTGTACTGCGCCTCCTGCAAGTCTAACCGCGTTTGCAGTTCCGTAATCCGCCCCTCCGCCTCGTTCAAGGTTGCGGCCCGGGTCTGCACGCCCGCCAGGCTGTCTTTGAGCGCCTTGACCCGCGACCGAAGCGCGCTGACTCGCGCCGTCTCGGTTTCCAGATCCAGCGGCAAGCCCGATGTCCCGGCCGAAACCTGATTGGTTGGCGGCAAGCGAACCGCCAGCAAACCCCGGTTTTCAGTCTCCAGCCGCCCCTTTTGCTTTTCCAGATCGGCGATTTGTTCCCGTACCTCCCTAACCGGCGAGCTGGAGGGCATGTAAGTCAGCAGCAACTCCTGCTCCTTCTGCCTGAGCGCCGCCACGAGACTCAGGATCCTTGTGTATTCGGAGGTCTTCTCGGCCGAAACCGCCGCGGGAGAGTTTGTCGCCGCCGGCTCATTGGTCAACGCCGGCACGGCGCCGGGCAGGAACTTCGTAAGCGCGCTCAAGGTTGCCTCATGCTCCGCCAGGTCGGCCTCGGAGTTGATAATCTGTTCCCGGAGCTTGGCAATCTGCTCGTTGCAATTCTTCTCGGCGTCCGCCAGCGAGGTCACCCCCAGTTTTTCCTTCGCCTTTTCCAGTTCCTCCCGCGTTTGGTCCAGGCGGGTGCGACGCTCATCAATCTCCCGTGTCAGCGCTTCATCCAAAGCGCCGACGGCGTGGATCGCGGTGTGCTTCTTGAAATAAGCCTCGATGATCTGCTGCAATACCGGCTGCACAATCGTTGGGTTGGCACTCAGGAATTTCAGGTCCAGCACGCTCGTATTCTTCGGCACCTCGACCGACAAGCTCTTGCTTATCGCCACCGCCGCTTGATCAACGCCCGCTTCCCCGCCTGCGCCCTTGCCCAGGATCTTCTCCGGCCCGATTGCCCTGGCCACGTCCTGCGCCACGCTGAAATTATTGAGCACCTCCATTTCCGTGTTCATTATGGTGTCGCCGCGCGTCTCCGGCACGCGAACCCTCGGGTCATTCGGCTCGCTCGTCTGGCTCGGCGTCTCGCTCTCCAGCACATACCGGACGTAGAGCTTGGCGTCTGACTCATACGTTCGCGGAATCACGATGTACGCACAGGCCGCCGCCGCAATCGCAAGGCCGCACAAGATTAAAATCTTCCCCTTGTGCCGGAAAACGACGTACAGAATGTCTCCCAGGTTCATTCCCGGACCCGGTTCGCCTGGCGTTCTTTCACTCATGGGGATGGCTCATAACGGGGTTGCTCACGAGAGATGAGGGTAGATCATTCTTCCCGCCAGCCGCAACAACGGCAGCGGCAGCCGGCGAAAAACGCGCGTCCCCCAACCCTCCGCGCCGTCGCCGCTCATCACGAACAACTCCTCCCTCAAATCATACCGGCAATAGTCGAGCTTTTGCTCCCGCGCTCCAAACCCAACCTTAAACCGACGCAGTCCCTCGTTGCCCATCGAGGTCCGCCCAAGGCTCAAGTGCTCAATTCCTTCCCGGGCCAGCCTCTTCATCGACTCCCACATAACCAGGTTGTTCGCCCGTAATTCCTGCCACCGATAATCCGAAGCTCCAAATTTATAAATCGCCTCCCGCTCCTTCTTAAAAAAAACGGCCGCTGCTACCGGCCGCTTCGCAGTAGCGATAGCAACGAATCCCTGCTTGGCCTCCAGCACGTGCCGCGCGATGTTTTCAAAAAATCTCCAGGGTTGCGGCGGTATCCCTTGGCGTTTCCGCGTCAGGCAGTGCAGCTCAAAATACGTCCGCATCGCCACCTCGTCCTGCCTGAATTCGACCTTGAGTCCTGCGCTGCCGGCCTTGCGCAACGCGCGCCGCGTGGCCCCCCCCATTCGATCCAGCATCGCCTGCTCGTTTGGCTCGAGCTCTATCCGATGGCCGTAAAATTGAACCGAAGGCGATGAGCCCTGCCACTGTCGGGTGCCCCCCCGGCACTCCAGAAACCTCCACTTCCTCCTTTTACCGTAACTCAAAGCCTGCCTATAAAATGCGGATGTGTCCCCACCGTCCTCGCTGAGCACAAAACAAGAATCCGTAAAGGGCAACGATACGCCTCTGCGTCCAAGCAACCGGCCCGAGACCTCCATGACAGGCAAGGTTCCAAGCAAACGATCGCCGGCGAATGAGGCAATATACGCCGGCTGGTGCCCGTACGTGCCCTGCAAGACCCTCGCCCAGGCGCTTCCGTGAAAGAACCCTGCTCCGGGCAGTTGCTGTACCAAGCAGTCCCAATTCCGCACCTCGATGGGGTTGACTATTGCCAGCTCCACCCTTGCCGTCAGACCCATCGCATTGCCCTGCAACACAACTTGAAATCCCGATGTAACCCTGCGACCGTGCTTACCTTACACCCGCCCGTTCAAATTCCTGCAAAGCTCCGCACGTGCAGGTTTTTGCTCTTCCCCGCAAATCTCTTATCCCGTCCGCTTTGCTCTGCGGCCCTGCTCTACCGCTCACCGCCCCGCATTCCCCCCGCTCGGTGAGAAGAGAAAGTGGCGGGGAGGACTTGGCCTACGCTGCAACGCTCATCGTCACCGCAGCCAATGACGGCATCATTTCCGCCACCCGTCGCTCTTCTACCGTCACCGCCCGTCGGTCCACTTCCGTCAGCGTCGTCCGCCCAAGGAAATCCAAAAGTATCTGCACCCGCTCACGCGCCGGCAAAACCCGCACCACCACGCCGCGCGTCCCCAGAAAAGCCCCCTCCGCCACGGTGACCTCAGTGCCAGGAGCGAGCCTTTCTTCCACCGGCATGGGTTCCTCAGATCCGATACACTGCCTCAACTCCTCAATCACTTCGTCGGGCACTGACGGTACCCTGGCGCCAAAATGCACCAGGCTGCTGACCCCATAGATGTGCCGAATCTGGTCGGCCCGCTCGGCAAGGTCACAGCGTACAAAAACGTAACCCGGAAAAAGCGGCTCAATAACCCGCACTACGCCCCGCCGGGTGGCCCTCTCGAGCCGCAAACGCGGGTTGAAAACCTCCAGCCCGAGCCGCTTCGCAATACTTGAGGCGGCGATATGCTCGTGCTTCGGCTGCGTTCGCGCACAGTACCATGGCAGCAGCCGACGGCAAGAATCTCTTACTTCGCAATGCATTGAGCGTGGATGATTATAGGCACAGCCCGTTCTTGAGCAACGCCGAACACTACGGAACTGCTTACCGTCATATACCCGACAAGATATTGTTTTTCAATCAAACCTGCGTCAGCAACTCGCGTGCCCAGCCGCCACGGCCGGTATCGCAGCGGACAAAAATGGCACAAACGGCGTGCGCTGAAACAAAAACAGGGCAAAACCTGCCAATTGACGCCACACCCCCTCCCCCGATAGGCTGTGCGTATGGTGGGCGAAACCAAAAAAGTGCGCTAAAAAGTGGCTGAGCCACTTGCCACGTGTGGTATCATGGGTTCCATAAAATTGGAATCTGTATTGCCAGAAAGAATGACTATGAAAAAAAATAATGTTCAGGCGATGGTAGTCGGGGCGGCTTGCCTTGGCCTGGCGGTGCACCTTGGTGCGCTGAACGCCCACGCGCAGACAAACCTCGTCCCAAATGGAAGTTTTGAGGCAGGCCCGGCCGGGGTCCAGACGTTTACAGGCTGGAATTGGCTGGGACCCGCAGATAACTTCAGCAACTATGGAGTGGCGCAATCGACCAGCTATCCCGACGTGGCCGAGGACGGCAATTATTACGCCTACTTTCGCGGGCATCCCACCGACAATTCCCAGGATTGCCTTGGCACGACGGTCAATGTGACCGTGGGCGGGCTATACCACATCAGTTTCTACGTGGGCACAGACGGACCGACCGCGGGAACAGGTGCGGCGCTGTGGGCCGTTATCGGGACGTCCTTCGGGATCGATTTGACTCAGGATGTGCTGCTGGCGGCTTTTTACGCCGATTCTTCAAACGCCATACCCTACCGCCAGTTCAGCGTTAATTACCTCGCGACGACCGCATGGCCGATATTGTCGTTTCATGGCATCAACGCCACCAACGGGATGGCGGCCACCAATGCGGTGCTGCTCGACAACATCTGGATGACGCCCGCGTACCCGCCGTTGAAGCTGAGCCTGTCCGGATCCAACGAGCTGGTGTTTCAGTGGCCGTTCACCAACAGCCCTTACCGCCTGCAAGCCAACTCTTGGCCCACGACAACCAATTGGACAACCTTGACGAACGCGCCGGTCAACGCGGGCACCAACAGCCAGATCGTACTGACCGCGGATGCCAGCCAACAGTTTTACAGGCTGACCCTGCCGTAGCCGGCTTGGTCCTTGAATGAAACTCAGCGGGCTATCCCTCATCGGATTTGGCGCTGCCGCGCCCGGTGGTTCCGTTGTTCATGGCGTGAACCCAGCCTCCGGCGCGGGTCTGGACCCGGGTTACCATTGGGCCACCGCGGCGGATGTCGATCAGGCGGCGCGCCTGGCCGCTGAAGGTTTCAGGGAATTCGGCCAGTGGAACCGGCAACGGCGCGCGGTTCTCTTACGGCGCATGGCGGAGTTGTTTGAGGCCAATGCTCCGGAGCTGATTCAACGAGCGGAGCAAGAGACCGCCCTGCCGCTCGGCCGGCTGCAGACCGAAACGGCACGGACGTGCGGTCAATTGCGGTTTTTCGCGTCTTTGATCGACGAAGGCTCATGGCTGGATGCCCGGATCGACCACGGGGAACCCGAGCGGAAACCTCTGCCTAAGCCCGATGTGCGTTCGGTGCTGGTACCGCTGGGCCCGGTGGCGGTGTTCAGCTCGAGCAACTTTCCCTTCGCCTTTTCGGTAGCCGGTGGCGATACCGCCTCAGCCTTGGCTGCCGGGTGCCCGGTGATTGTTAAGGCGCACCAGGGGCACATGGGGGTTTCGGAGATGGTCGGGTTGCTGGCGCAACAAGCCGCGCGGGAGTGCGGCGCTCCGGAGGGTGTTTTTTCCCTCCTGTTTGGCCCGGGCCCGGAAGTCGGGATGGCTTTGGTAAAGCACCCCAGCATCAAAGCAGTCGGGTTTACCGGCTCAGTGGGCGGCGGGCGCGCCTTGATGGATGCGGCAGCGGCGCGGCCGGTGCCGATACCCGTGTACGCGGAGATGGGCAGCGTCAACCCCGTGTTCCTTTTGCCGAGCGCTTTTCAGGCTCACGCATCCGCGGAGGCATTAGCAGCGGGCCTGCGCACATCCGCGACCATGGTGATGGGCCAGTTATGCACCAACCCCGGCCTGGTTTTCGTGACAACCGGACCTTCCACCGAAGCCTTTCTGCGCCAGCTCACCGCCCTCATGAACTCGGCCCCCAGCGGCACCATGCTCACCGCGAGCATCTGCCGCGCGTACCGCGAAGGAGTCGAGCGCTTCAGGTCGATGCCGGGGGTGCGATGCCTCACCGCCGCGGACTCGGATGAGGGTGTCCCGGATACCCTCGCCAGCCCCGCGCTGCTGATCACCACCGCCGGCACCTTCCTCAACTCGCCCGCCCTTATGGACGAGGTATTCGGCCCATCCACCTTGATCGTAGAATGCGCATCAACAGCCGAAATGCTGTTGGCCGCGGAAAAGCTTCAAGGCCAGCTCACCGCCAGCGTCCATGGGACCGAAGCCGAGCTGGTCCGCAACCGCGACCTGGTCGAGATGTTGAAGAGCAAAGCGGGGCGGTTGATCTGCAACGGTTTCCCAACCGGTGTCGAAGTCTGCCACGCAATGACCCACGGAGGGCCTTACCCAGCCACGGGCGATGGCCGATCGACCTCCGTGGGCAGCCGCGCCATCCACCGCTTCGCACGGCCGGTGTCTTACCAGAATTTCCCGGACGCGCTTTTGCCGCAGGAATTGCAGGAAAGCAATCCCTTGGGCATACACCGGCTAACGGATGGGAAATTCAGCGGGTGAAGGATCTTTTCTCTCGAGCGGTGGGGGTGCCGCGACCGCGAGAGGTCTGCTTGTCGAAGAGGTTGATGGCTTCATATCGCAGTCGAGTTCCTGGGCCGTGGTTTCGTGACAGCCACACCGTTCCGGTATTTAACGGTGTTTCTTTCCGTACTATTCGGCGTTGCTGAACAAGGAATCGGTCTTATCATTACTTCCACTTAATGCATCGTGAAGCAACACATATACCGTGTCGGGCGCTGCGGTCGCACGATGGCCACGAACAAAGACCCGCGAGTGAAGCCTGAATGAAACACACCCAAGAGACGTAACCATAAAACATATGATAAGTACTATTGAAAAGGAAATGAATTCGATCGACACCCCTGCGGCGGCTTCGCCCCAGCATGTCATCGAAAGGGAGGTCAACAGTCTTATGGCGTGGCTCCCGGATCGGACACAGTTGTCCAGCGAGGAACGCCGCGGGATCATCGCCCGTTACGCGGCCGTGCTGGAGGGCAATTTTATTTATTGGATGACGGGTACCTATCTCGCGGCTCGCTCGCCCGAG
>DASYXT010000052.1:0-20689 GCA_035934555.1 Verrucomicrobiia bacterium
TGGTTTGAATCTTGGCGATTTGGTGGAGGATAGAATGCAATGGGTTTTGAGTGTTCATGGCAGTGAGTATCTACTATCATAGATACTTTGTCACCAAAAAATGCGCAGATCGTGGACTCTGCGATTTTTTGTCATGCGCCCTCCAGGGACTCGTGGCCGACCAAATCCGCTCCCTCCCTATGCGACATTCCGGTCTTAGGCCTTCGGGTCACATTTTGATCGTCACGGACTTGTATTTCGGACCGAACGAACCAAAACGAGCAGGGGGCCGCTCGCTCGACCTTCGGGCTCCTTCTGGCACGCGTCGTCGGCGGTTACCAACTTGCCCAGTTAAGCCACCACACCGCTTTTCACCTTGATAACCCCCTCAGCCGCCTGAGAAACTCCTGTTCGAATCGATAAAATGCGCGCGTCCGATACCGGTTTTGTCCCACCGCCGGAACCCCAGCCTCCCGCGAGTCCAGCACCCGGGCGGACTGGCCACTCGCCTGCCCCGCTTCCTTCTCTTTTCCCGCTGGTGCTGGCGTTCATGGCATTGATTGCGTGCTTTCACATTGGCAGTGCGCTGGTCGGCAAACCGTTATTTCGTGCCATCCACCTCGGCACGGCCCTCGAATACGCGCATGGGCCGCTCAACTTGCTCAAGCCGATCATCGTCGGTTACAACGCCAATGGCGCCCCCGCCGCCCAGGAACTTCCGTTGTGGCAAGCTGCCGTTGGGCTGGCTTTCAAACTTTTCGGCACCTGGTACGGCTGGGCCAACGTCGTTACCTTGCTCTTGTTCTCCACGGGCCTGTGGCCGCTGTTTCAGTTAGCGCGCCGCTACGCCGGAGACCGCGCCGCGTGGTGGTGCCTCATCTTTTTTCTATGCCAGCCGCTCATCGTTTTGATGGCCGGCATGGCTTCGACCGACGGCTTTTGCCTCATGCTCAGCCTGTGGTTCCTGTATTTCGCCGACCGCCTGGTACGGGAGGGCGGGCTCACGAGCTGGCTCGCAGCGACAATCTTCGGCGCGCTCGCCGCCGTCTCAAAGCTGCCATTCTTTATGGCGGCCGGGCTGTGCAGCGTCGGGCTGCTGCTGCTCAATGGCAAGCGTGGCTGGCGCCCGTGGCTGCTGCTGGCGCTTTCAGGCGCGAGCGCCGCGGCCGTTTTTGCCGTGTGGTGGCGTTACACCGACAGTTTGCTGGCCCAGGCGCAATTCCCTTATATCCAGCTTCGGCTCTCGGCGAGCCCCTACACCCGCTACTGGTTCTTCGGCGATTGGCGCCTGCGCCTCAGCCCGGGCCCATGGATTAAAGGCGCCTGGCGCTTCCTTCACGGCACCCTGGGCGCGTTGCCGCTCGCTGCGCTGCTGGCACTGGCGTTGGTCCGCCCCGGCAACCGGTTTGCGAAGCTCTGGCTCGCCGCCTCTTTCATCCCGGTCCTCATCTTCACCAACGTTGTCCTGGTTCATTGGCATTATTATCTGATGTGCTGCCCGGCCGTCGCGTTGCTCTGCGGCGCGACTCTCGCCGCCGGGGAAGCTCGTTGGGCGCCGGCGCTTCGCTCGCCCTGGCTGGCTCCGAGCCTCCTTGCTATCGCTTTGCTGGGCTCCGCTATCGACGGCATGATCGCCAGCAAGTTCGCCATTCATTACGACTATTTCCCCAGCGAGGTCGCCGGCTTGCTCCGCCAATACTCCCGCCCGGACGATAAGATTATTCTCTACGGCGGCGATTGGGGCGGCGAGGAACTGTTCCGCTCGGGACGGCAGGGCGTCTGCGTATTCCAATTGGCGAGTATGCCGGGCACCGAAGGGCTGGTGGAAATGCTCTCGAACACCAATGATCTCGCCCACCTCAGGGCGATGGGCTACACGAAGCTCGTCCTGATGAGCGAATCCCGCGTGCGGTTCGCCGCCGTGGCCGTCAACCCCGGCAGCCACCGCCGTCGCGCGCTTTACCCGCAAACCATTTCACCCGAAGTCGATCGCTGGCCCGTTCTCTACCGCTCTGAGGACGTCCTGATTAAACAAATCCCTTCCCAATAATTACGGATATCCACATTGTTGATTGAGTTATCGCGGGAGGTTTTTATAATGAGATCAGTAGTGAAGTTTTATGTTACAGACGTTTAATAATTTGTTCGCGCGGAATGCCGCTCCCAAGGGCGGTCCGCTCATGCCTGAACCCTCCGCGACGCCGGCGTTGCCTCGCGCTAACACCGACCGCAAGCAGACTTTTTCCAAAGTGTTCCGTTGGCACCTGCCTAATGGACAGAAGGAGACGCCTGGCACGGTTGAGATCGTCGGCACGTTCACACATTGGCAGAAGGTGCCGTTGATTCGGGATAGCGTGCTCGATGGCTGGCATGCGACCGTCCATCACATCCAGGGAAACCGCACCCATCATTACATGCTGCTGATTGACGGCAAGCCCACCAGCGACAAAAACAGCGATGGGCTGGCCATTCCCCATGGCCCGGATGAAGAGCGGTTCCAAATGATCACCGCCCGCGGCCCACGTGTCTTGATGCTGTTTGCGCAGACGAAGTAAGACAGGACAGGTAAACAGGTAATCGTCGCTGATACTCGCCGATAGGAAAAGGGTGGTTACCCCAAACATTGGCAGCGGCAGAATCGCTCACCAGAAGGCAAGCCGAGAGGCCGAATTATTGCGGTTAGCGGTTATTAGCGTCAATTAGCGGTTCAACGGTTTCACCCATAGGTTTCTAAACGCCACCGGCCCGTGATCGCCTTGCAAACGCAACGGGCCGGTTGGTTTCTCCTCTTCCCACAACGCGCCGCGAGTCGGACCTTTCAGCTCCAGATTTTCGTGAATCAATTTGCCGTTGTGCAGCATCTTCAGCAACGTCGCGTTGGCAATCTTCCGCCCAGCCGCGTCAAACCGTGGCGCGCGGAAGGTGATGTCGAACGTTTGCCATTCGCCGGCCGGTTTGCTGGCGTTCACCAGCGGTGAGGACCCGTCCACATTCTGGTTATTGAGCCAGCGCGGGTAAATCCCGCCGCATTCGATCCCCGGATACTGGTCTTTGGCCACCCCGAAACTATCATACACCTGCACCTCATAGCGCCCCATCAGGTACACGCCGGAGTTCGAATGCCGTGGGATGCAAAACTCCACGTGCAACTGCATGTCCCCGAACTCCGCCTCGCTCACCAAATCGACCGTGTGCGACGTCGCATTATTGAGCAGCACGCCCGCGCCAGGCGTAACGACAAACTGCTCCGGATTGGCCGGAGCCAACCGCACGGCTTTGACTACCGACCAGGTGCCGGTGGGCGCGCGCCAGCCGCTGAGGTCCTTGCCATTGAACGGGTGCTGCGTGGCCGCCTGCGCCTGCACCAGTGACAACGCAAGCAGTCCGCGATGAATCGTTGTGAGGAGGATCGATCGAGTTGGGTTCTTCATAGGCAGCGAGGGTAACGGGATGAGATCGAAGGAGGAAAGCCAATGCCACGGGCGCCCCCACATCCGGGATAACTTCCGAGCATTTTGAATAACAGTTATGTTACTGCTTTAATAATAATAGCCAGAACTCCACATCCGTTAGTGCCCGGACTTGGCCAGTCTTGATTTCGCTTTCGCGGCGCTCCACCTCGGCGATCTCCTCCGATTCAGTCATCTCCTCGTCCACTGGAGGAACGGATGCGAGCAGCGACTCCGCCAAAAAGACGCGGTGTTTCAGGGGCAAGGCCAGCAGCTTCTGCTCAATTTCTTGAATCGCTACCATGAAGCCAGTTTAAGACCGCCCCGACCTTTTGCAAGGCTGGTGACCTTGTCATTCCTTACATCTGCTAAAAGGCGGAATTCCTTGTTTTGCTGGGTGAGGGGTTACGATTAGGATTACGATTACGATTACGATTAAGAATAGGGTTAGGAAGCGGACTCGGCGGCATCCACTTGGTACCCCATTTCTCGAAAGCGATGCAACTTGTACAGCAGTGCCCGGCGGCTGATGCCGAGCGCTTTGGCGGTCTCGGTGCGATTAAAATCATGTTTACGCAGCGCTTGAAAGATTGCCTGCCGCTCGACTTCACCGAGCCGCTCGGCTTCGCCTGCGGGAGCCGAGGCGCTTGCTCCGGCGGCTCCGGTTCTGACGCGCGCCGGGAGGTGCTCGGGCAAAATCATTTCGCCCAGCGACAGCAGCGCCGCGCGTTCCATCGCGTTGCGCAGCTCGCGCACGTTCCCCGGCCACGAATAGCGCGCTAAACACTCCGTCACCGCCGAAGAAAACCGCGCTTTGCCTTTGGTGAACTCGGCAATAAAAGCGCCCGCCAGCGGCAGGATATCTTCCGGCCGCTCGCGCAAGGGCGGAATATTCAGCTCGACCACGTTGAGGCGGTAGAAAAGGTCCTCGCGAAAACGGCCCAGCTTCACCTGTTCGTCGAGGTTGCGGTTGGTCGCGGCCAGAATGCGCGCGTTAGTCTGCAGCTCCTTGTTTGAGCCGACGCGGGTGAACAGACCGTCCTGGGTTACGCGCAACAGTTTGGCCTGAAGCGGCGGCGACATATCGGCGATTTCATCCAGAAAGATCGTTCCGCCGTCGGCCTGCTCGAACCGGCCGATGCGCTGCGCCACCGCACCGGTAAAAGCCCCTTTCTCGTGCCCGAACAATTCGCTTTCGAGCAGCGTCTCGGGGATCGCCGCACAATTGACTTTCACCAGCGGCCCCGACACCCGCGCGCTCCAGGCGTGCAGCACGTCGGCCAGCACTTCCTTGCCCACCCCGCTCTCACCGGTCAGCAGCACCCGGCTTTCCGAGGGCGCCACCAGCGCCGCATCGTGGAACACCGACTGCATCAGCGGGCTCAGCGCGATAACGTGGACCGGCAACTTGCGATCGGCATTGAAGGTGACCGGCGCGGTTTGCGCAAGCCCGGTGACCTGCCGCACCGTGACCAACAGCTCGTCGAGGTCAATCGGCTTGGCCAGGTAATTGAGCGCGCCGTCTCGCATCGCGCCGACCGC
Organism: Verrucomicrobiia bacterium; assembly: GCA_035934555.1. Lineage (GTDB taxonomy): Bacteria > Verrucomicrobiota > Verrucomicrobiia > Limisphaerales > UBA8199 > DASYXT01. The sequence goes on from DASYXT010000052.1 coordinate 4,971, forward strand.
TTCGCGAATATCCGCATAAGCGGTCACCAGCAGCACCGGCAGGACGGCATTCTCCTGGCGCGCGCGGCGCAGCGTTTCGAGGCCCGACATCCCGGGCATGCGCACGTCGGAAATCATCAGCCCAAACTCCTGCTGGCGCAGCCGCTCCAACGCCTGCGGACCGGACTCAGCGAGAGTGGTGTCAAACCCCTGGCTGCGCAAAAAGGAATCCAGCAAACTGCGCTGCCCGGGGTCATCGTCCACGATCAGAATCCGCGCCGATTTAGCGGCGGGCTTGCGGTTCTCGGCGGCCATAGGCTGGGGGCAAGTCTAGTCAGCGCACGGCGGGCATTAAAGCCCAAAGCACACCCCGTAGCGCCGGTTTGGAACCTGCTGTATCGCCGATTTCCAATCGGCAGCCCCGCGATACAGCAGGTTCCAAACCTGCGCTACGAAGCTGGTGAGGGCGCCACCACCCGCAACGCAGAGCGCTGAATCCCAAATGTCGCCGGCAAGCGCCCGACAAATTCCCCGTCCAGTTCCATGGGCACATTATTCTCACCCGTGAGCTGAAACGATTCGGCTTGCCAGACCTGCACGGCGGACGCCGGCAAACAGCCCCGGAACAATAGAGGCGGCCCGCATTGCGCCAGAGTCAGCCAGTTGACACGTGGGAAGACACAGATTTCCAATAACCCGTCGCGCAGGTCCGCGCCTGGAAAAACGCGGAAATCCCCGCCATATAGCCGGCCGTTGCCAATAAGCACAAGTCCGCCTGTGGTTTGCTTTGCACCCGCCGTGACAGTGATGCGCGCCGGCGGCCCCAACAAAGCCTGCAGCCCGGCGATCACATACGCCAGCGGGCCGAGCTTCCGTTTGAGTTCCCAATTCACCAACTCCACCGCACGCGCGTCTAATCCAGCCCCGGCCAATTGCGCAAAGTAGCGCCGCTCCTTCGCGCCGTTGTTGGCGTATTCCACCCACGGAAGATCAATCCGCGTTTCGCTTCCGTGCAGAATGGTGTCCCAGGCGGCGCCGAGTTTCTTCGGCAAAACCAATTCACGCGCAAACACATTCACGGTGCCCAACGGCAGAACCCCGAGAGACGACCGTTCAAAACCTTCGGGCGCATCGCCCAGCCCGTTGAGCACTTCATTGACCGTCCCATCGCCCCCCGCCGCTACCACCCGATCAAAGCCTTCCAGCACCGCTTCTTTGGCCAGGCGCCGCGCATCACCGGGGCAGGCGGTCAATTTCAACGCCGCTTGCGCAGCGATCTGTTCCAGGTGCCGCCGGAAACGCCGCGCCTTCTCGCCTTTGGCGGAGGGATTGAAGATGACGCAAATGCGCATCATCGATTGATTTGGCTGCTCGCCAGAACAAAGTCGAGGAGAAACAAGCATCTTGACAAATTGGGCGAGATTCGCTAGCACGCCTCTATATGTCAAGGCACATAAACCGACGACGCTTCATTCATTCCTCTTTCCTGGCTTCCACCGCTCTGCCCCTCGCCCTGCGCGCCCAGCAACCACCCCCGCCCGCCTCCCCAGCAGCCGCTGATACATCATCCTCTGAACCTCTGCCGCAGGGCCGCTTGTGCGGTCAATCCTTCACCCGGTTGATGCTCGGCGGCAACCTGATTGGCGGCTGGTCGCATTCACGCGACCTGACTTACGTCTCCACCTTGATGCGCCGCTACAATACTCCGGCCAAAGTACGCGAAACCCTCGAATTGGCCGAGAGCAATGGCATCAATTGCATCAACACCTGGGTCATGGACGACAACTCGCAGCTTTTCGAGCATTGGAAAGCGGGCGGCAAACTCAAATGGTTCGCGCAAACAAGGCTCGATGCCTCCGGTGGGTTTTCGCAACTCCAGCGTGCCATCGATGAAGGCGCTGTGGGCGTGCATCTCACGGGCGACACTGCGGAGTCCCTGCTGAGCCAATGCAAGTTCGAAAAGGTGGCTGAGAGCATCGCCTTCATCAAAGAGCGCAAGCGCATTGCCGGGGTGGCGGCGCACGATCTGCGCGTGCTGGTCGAGTGCGAAAAACTCAAATGCGAGGCGGATTTTTACCAGAAAACATTTCATAGCCACGAGTACTACACCGCGCCGCGGCCGAACGAACCCGGCCCGCTGGGCGCGTGCGATAATTCCTGGTGCCAGGACCCGCAAGCAGTGGTGGATTTTATGGCCGGAGTGAAGAAGCCCTGGATCGCCTTCAAGATTCTGGCCGCCGGGGCATTGCAGCCGCGGGCCGCGTTTCCGCACGCGTTCAACAGCGGCGCGGATTTTATTCTCGTGGGCATGTTCGATTGGCAAATTGCCGAGGATGCCAGGCTGGCGCGGCGGGTGGTGGGCGTGGTCAGCGGACCGTCTTCCAAACGAACGCGGCCGTGGTTTAGTTGAGTGGAGCCATTCTGCTTGCCCGGCTGCCGCGGATTGCCGACAGTGGGCGCGGTTTATGTTCAACTCCCGCGTGCTTAATCCGCATTTGCTTTCGTTGCTCGCCAGAGTTCGGCATACCAATGCGCTGGTCATTGCCGACCGCGGCTTTCCCTTTTGGCCAAATCTGGAGACGATTGATATCTCGCTGATGGACGACGTGCCCACGGTGCTGCAGGTCCTCGACGCAGTGCGGCCGGCCTTCCAAGCCGTTCAGGCAATTATGGCGCGGGAGTTTCTCGAGCAGAACACCCCGGCCACGCGCAACGCGTTTGCCCAGGCGCTGGCCGGCGTGCCGCTCATCCATGAACCGCATCTGGATTTCAAGAAGCGGGTGCCCGGCGCGGTTGGCCTGATTCGCACCGGCGACACCATTCAGTATGCGAACCTGATGCTCATCTCGGGGTGAGCTCAGCCACAAGACACTGCCAACCATGAGCGAAATCGATTATCGCGGCCGGCGCGCACACCGGCTGGAAAATGACGTCCTCCAAATTGTGGTCATGGCCGAAGGCGGCCATATCGCCGCCGTGACCGATAAGGCCAGCGGTGTCAATCCGCTGTGGACGCCGCCCTGGCCTTCCATCGAGCCTTCCCGATACGATCGCGCGCGGCATCCCGAATACGGAGCCGACGCCGAGAGCAAGTTACTGGCGGGGCTGTTAGGCCATAACCTGTGCATGGATATTTTTGGCGGGCCTTCGGCGGAGGAAGCCGCTGCCGGCATGACCGTGCATGGGGAAGCCTCTGTGGCGCGCTACGAGGTAGCGGTCCAGGGCGATGCACTGATACAACACACCGTTCTGCCCCAGGCGCAACTCGGCTTCACGCGCCGGATTTGTTTGCCGGCCGGCCAGCGGGTCGCGAGTATTACCGAGACAGTGGAAAACCTTACGGCCCTCGATCGGCCGATTGCCTGGACCCAGCACGTTACGTTGGGCCCACCGTTCATCGAGAAAGGTGCAACCCAGTTCCGCGCCAGCGCGACCCGCTCGAAGGTCATCGAGCACGACTTCACCGGCGGCAAAGGGTACATGCAAATTGGGGCGGAGTTTGACTGGCCCCACGTGCCTTGCACCGACGGCACCACCGAGGATTTGCGCGTGTTCACTCGGCGCCCGGTCTCGGGCGCCTACTCGACTCATTTAATGGACCCTAACCGGAAGCGGGCCTGGTTCGCTGCCTGGAGTCCGAAGTCGAACCTTGCTTTCGGCTACGTTTGGCAGCAGACCGACTTTCCCTGGTTGGGCATTTGGGAGGAGAATTACAGCCGCCTCCAGCCGCCGTGGAACGGGCAGACCCTCACCCGCGGCATGGAATTTGGCGCGTCCCCCTTCCCGGAGACGCGGCGCGCGATGCTCGCACGCGGCAAACTCTTTGGCGCGCCCGCGGGCCGTTGGATTCCGGCCCGGACCCGCGTCACCGTTGAGTACTGCTTGTTTCTGCAGCCCAGCCGCGCAATGCCCGAACACCCACCGGAAACACCGGAAGCTTGAGCCTTAGGGTGATCTCAGTTACTGCGCAGCCTGAATAACTGCTGTGGAGCCACAGTCGGAATCAGCGCCTGATTACCGCAGGCAACGGGTATCGGAAACCAGGATCGTGAAGTCAGGTTGGTGGTCGATTCCAATTCCCATGCTGAAAAGGCCTGCGGCCAGGCAATGAATAACCCAGCCGGCGCGCGGGAAAGGAACAAGGGGGGGCGATTCCCTGTTGTGCTGTATGCCCGGGCAATCACGTCAAGGCTGGTTGGACCGTAACTGGGCTGCATGAGAATCCCGCCTCCCACATCCAGGTTTAGACAGCCAAACGAGCCTGTCGCCGATGGGTAGTTCAACAGGTTGAACACGTAACCCGGCGCTGGCACGAACCCGGCTGTTGTGCTGACCGCGAGATTCCCGGTCATATTCAGGGGCGAGGCGAAGTCGATCTGGCCATAACGCGATGGACCCGCAGTGGCTTCCAACAAGAAAGCAAGGGTTGATGAGGCAGTGCCGGCATAGCCCCCGTTGAAGGCGATTGTGCCAATCACGTCCTCAACGGTGCCGCTGTTGTTAAACTGCACCGAAATCGCGGTCCTCCCGACATTGCCATAGCTCTTACGCACCGTCCCGGCGTTATTGAAACACTCAAAGTTGTTGCCGAAATTTCCAACCAGAGAGCCGTCGTCCTGTATATCCACCAGTCCCCCAGGCTGGTTGTAAACAGCCCCCGTAAAGCGAGCGTTCCCATCATTTTGGATGATCCATTGCCCCGTGCCGCTCCAGACCACCGTGCCGGCATTAGTCAGCGGGCCCTGAACATAGTCATAGCTGCCGCTAATATTTAACACTCCGGTGCTCAGCACGGTCAGGCCCCTGATGCTGCCTCCCTGCCAGTTGAACACCCCGCTAACCAAATTGGTGCTGATCAACTCCATGAATGACATAGTTAAGTTCGTGATACTGCCCCCTTGAAAACCCGGGCTTACAAATAATTGACCACCTTGGAGCACCAGATTGCCACTCAGATTGTTGTTCAACGTGAGGCTGGGCGCAGTGAACTCGCTCAAACCGTCCCCGCTAAAGACCGCTCCGCCAATTTCTGTAAAGCTGCCGAAGGCCAGATCGAGAGTCGCCCCGGCCGCAGTGTTGTATTGTCCGCTCACAATGCCGCCCTGTTGCAGAGCCACCGTGCCGCTTTCCACGTCGAGCAGCCCACTGTTGTTAAATTGGGCAAAGATCGAAGTTGTACCGGTGCCGCCGCCTTTACGCACGGTCCCTGCATTGCTGAAGAGCACGTCTCCGCTGTGGGCAAAGTCGTCCAAAACCGCGTCGCTCTGGATATCGATAAGCCCTCCGGCCAAATTATAAATAGCGCCCGCCGAAGTGCGACCGTCGTTAACGATTTCCCACGGGGCAGTACCGGTCAAGACCACCGTGCCGGCATTGGTCAGTGGGCCCTGAAGATAATTATCGCTGCCAATGTTCAACACTGCCCCGCTCAGTACAGTCACTGAACCCATGATATTGACTCCGGTCAGGTTCAATACACCGCTAACAAAATTGGTGCTGGTTAGCGCCGCGTTTCCGCTCAACGTTAGGTTGGTGATAGTGCCGCCTTGAAAAGTCGGAGCCAAAATCAGGAAGCAATCATTAAACGCTAAACCGTCAATCATATCGCTGGTCAACGTGAGGAAGCTACCAGGGCTGATCATGCTCAGCCCCGAGCCGCTGAACACGGGCAGCCCCACTTCCTCATAACTCCCACCGCCGAATTCGAGCATCGAGCCACTGGCAGTCGTGTATTGTCCCCCGATGTCCCCGCCTGGTCCTAAGCTCAGCGTACCGCTTTCCACGTCCATGAGCCCGCTGTTGCTAAACAGGGCATAAATCACAGTAACGCCGCCTGCGCTGTCTCGCACGGTCCCCGCATTGTTGAAAACTCCATAGCCGTTGGTGCTATCGGAGATAGACAAGGTCGCGCTGTTCTGAATATCAATCAGCCCGCCTCCGAGGTTATAAAGGCCCCCGTCTGAGATGCCCCACCCCCCCGCAGCACTCCAGACCACCGTGCCGGCATTGGTCAACGACCCCTCAAGTGTGGCGCTGCCCGTCAGATTGAGCACCGCTCCAGTCGCCACTGTCAGTGACCCGGAAATGGTCCCGCCGCCCCAATCCAAGACGGCGAAAGCAGCGTTTGCAGGCACGATTACTGTGCCCGAATTGATGATTGCATCGTCACCGGCCCTCGGCACTTGTTGGGGAGTCCAGTTAGCCGGATTGGTCCAATCGCTGGAAACAGCCCCGGTCCAAGTGAGTTGGCTCCCGGCGCACGACAGCACAACCAGGGCGTAAGCGCCGCACGGGGAAACAATCCGGGTAACCGATAGCCTTGCTAATTTCATGAATGCGTAGGCCATTGTCATAAACGAACTACAGGTGGCGCATTGGAGCAGCGGCATTCTACCGGAGCAGCAAGACAGGTGCCAGAAGGCACCCCTCTTGTCAGCAACACAAAATGAAAAGGGGTCGCCCAGTCATAACTATTGACACACATCCCAGCTTTCTCTACCTCCGGCTCCGTGCCGCGCAAGCTCCGAGTCCAATATCCCGGCGCCATCTACCATGTGATGAATCGCGGCAACCGCCGTGACAAGATCTTCAAAGATAATCAGGACCGGCGCCGGTTCCTCAACACGCTGGAGGAGGCGTGCGAAAAGAAAGACAGTCCCGCTGGCCGCCGCGTGTTCCGCCAACATATGGAGCGACGTCGGCAGGAGGACCCGGACAAAGGATTCAAGCCGACGGAGCGCGGTTGGTTTCACGGTGGTGAAGCTTTCAAGCTGGAATTGTTAGCACAGGTGGACATCGCTCCCGGCCCTCAATAAGTCCCGCATACCATACTTCTATATTTCGCCGGACGGCGAAATATGAATACACTGCTTCCAGTTTCCCTGTCAAATGTCCCACAGCACAGCCGGGCAGCAACCCCCCCCGGCGTCCGCCACCACCCGAATCCGCTCCGGCGTCAGCAGCGTCTCGCCCTTCTTGAATCCCATCTCCCACAGCTTCAGATGCTCAAACCCGCTGAATCCCGCCAGCTCCAGCGTCCTGCGCGCGCATTCCTGCGCGCACCCGTGAATGGCCAGCACCCTCGCCGCCCCGCGTGTGTTCGCCATAATCGCATCCACCCGCCAGCCGATGCCCGCCAGGCAATACATCTTCCCCGTCCCGTCCTTCGACATCGCCGTGCCGCCTGGTCGGACAACCCGCCCACATCCGACGCCCCCGAGCACGGAAACACGAACTTCGGTGCCGGGGCGCAACTGCATTGTGATTCACTCTTCATATTTCTATTTCCGATCCGTGATTTGTTAGTTTTCCGCTGACTTAAGCCGGCCGTCCTCCATTTCCAGAGTCCGGTCGAAAACATCCAGCGACCGGTGATCATGCGTTACCACCAGCACAGCCGCTCCCCGCTCATGCGCCACCTTGCGGAACAACTCCATCACCTGCCTACCCCGGTGGCTGTCCAACGCCGCTGTCGGCTCATCGGCCAGGATGAGATTCGGTTCGTTGGCCAGCGCGCGGGCCACCGCCACACGCTGCTGCTGGCCCCCCGACAGTGCGTCCGGCAGGTTCCCCGCCCGCTCCGCCACCCCCAGATAGTCGAGCAGTTCCAACGCGCGGCGCCGAGCCACGCGCGAGGGCGCATCGTTGATCTCCAAAGCGACCTCCACGTTCTCCGCCGCATTCAGAAATGGAATCAGGTTTGCCTTCTGGAACACAAAGCCCAGATGCCGCCGCCGGAATTGGCACAGGTCCACCGCCGCCCGCTCAGCGTCCATCACCAGCTCCCCGCCGATGAGGATGCGGCCCGCCGTCGGCGGGTTAATCAAGCCGATGGCCGTCAAGAGAGTGGACTTCCCCGCGCCGCTCGGCCCCAGCAGCGCCACGACCTCGCCCCGGCCAATCCGCAACGACACGTCGCGCATCGCCACCACCTCCGTGTTCCCCGCTCCGTAAATCTTGGTCAGGCCGGCGGCTTCCACCGCCGGGACAGGTGGGCTGGCATTCATGACAACACCGTGTTCGGTGAAATGCGCAGGGCCTTCCAAATCCCCAGCAGGCTGGCCGCCACCGCGATCCCCGCCGTCGCCGCCCCCAGCACCCAATAATCCTGCGGCGTGATCACCACCCGCCGCGGGAAAAATGGAAACAGCCAGTCCCCCAGCAAAGCGGCCAGTCCGTAGCCCACCGCCCCCAGCAACAGTGCCTGCTGCAGAATCAGCCCGATAACAAGCCGGTTCCGGGCGCCCATCAGCTTGAGCATCGCTATATCGTGGGTCTTGTCGAGTGTCAGGGTATAGAGGATTAGTGTCATGATGATCGTCGACACCACCACCAGAATCCCGCGAAACAGCCCCAATTGCCGTCGCGACCGGTCCACGAACCCCCGCACCAGCAGGTCACGCTCCTCGTCTTGAGTATAAACGGTCAAATCCGGCCATCCTTGTATGGTCTTAATCACTCCCTGCGCATTCGCACCCGGCGCCAGCTTTACCAGCACCGCGCTAACCGTCGGCGGCAGGATCGCCGGCAAGTTCGCCGTCAACCCCGCTACGCGCGTCAGGAGTGTCGGCTGTTGCTGGCCCAGGTCCTGCCCGAGCATTTGCTGCACCCGGGTGTTGCGCTGCAACCGGAACGCCTCACCGGGTTGGTCGAACTGAATCGCCTGCGCATCCGGCAACGAGAAGAAGGCCATGCCGTCCCCCGAGGCTGAAGTCATCCCCTTGGTTACGCCCACCACGGCGTATTCGTCCTTGCCCAGCCTGATCCGCTCGCCCAGCCGCAGCCCAAGAGTGGCGTCCGCCACCATCTCATAGTGCGCCTGACCCAGCGGCCGGCCCGTGGCCAGGGGCAGCCAGGCCCCGTTGTCGTAGGGCCAGACCAGGCCCTGGATCGCCATCCGCAATGGCCGCTCCCGGTTCTCCCGCTGGATCGTCCAATACACGAACCGCCGCGAACTCGCTACCCCCGGCACCGCCAGCACACGATTCTCGACATTAGCCGGCACCGACGACACCTCCGCAAACGGGCCCCGTGTGTTCCGCTGCACCACCCACAAATCGGCGTTGACCCGGTCCACCAGCAGCGTCGCCTCATAAACCAACCCATGATAAATGCCACCCATGCCCAGCACGATCATCAGCAACAACCCAATCCCGCACGCCGTCAGGCCGAATCGGGTGAGATTGTGGCGAATGTCTCGTGCGGCTAGGTTCATGGTGTCCCCGCGGAAGCTGACTGCGCGGCGGCCGTCTCAACACGCACGCGCCGACCCTCCAACGCCTGAAAGTTCCCTCCTGTGCGCGGCGCGACGACTCGCTCCCCAGCCTCCAGCCCGGAGGTCACTTCCAGCGCCTCCCCTCCGCGCAGCCCCAATCCCACCCTCCGCCAGGACGCCCGGCCTCCATCGCTCACCAGCACCCCGGACTGGCCTTCCCGCCACTGCAGAAATCTCGCCGGTAACACCACCGCGTTGCCCGCACAGCCGGTTTCGATGTACACCTCCGCTCGCTGCCCAACCGTCCAGTTCGCCGGCAGCCCGCTTAGGCGCACGTCCACCACAAACTCCCGGGTTTCCGGATCGGTCTGACGCCCTAGCCGAGCCACCACCCCCGGATAAGCCCGCCCCGGTTCGGAACGAAACACCACTCGCGCCGGCTGATTAATCCGCAGCGGTGCCATCGCCGTTTCGTCCACCCAGGCCGACACCCACACCTCGTTGGTGTCCACCAGGTCCAGGATTGAGGTTCCGGGCACCACCACATCTCCTGGGTCGTGATTCCGCTTGATGACCAGCCCATTGAACGGCGCGGGAATGAGCGTATCGGCCAAAAGCTCCTGCTGGTAGGCGAGCTGTTTCTCAGCGGCGACCTGCTGGCGCTCGGCCTCGACGATGGCGGACTGCGCTACCGCCAACCCCGCCTCGCCCACGTGCAATTGTTCGACCACCGTGTCATACTCGGATGCCGACGCCACCCGGTTCGTGAACAGGGAGGCAACACGGTCGAACTCGATCCGCGCCAGTTTCAGCACCGCCTGCGCCCGTGCTTCGTCATCTCCCACCCTGCGCACCGTGGCTCGGGCCGCGCTTAACGTCGCCTGAGCCACCTCCACCTGCCGGCGTTGCTCGCTGTCATCCAGCCTCGCCACCAATTGCCCGTTCGTAACGGAATCATTCTGGTCCACCAACACCTGCGCCAACCGCCCTTGGAAAACCTTCGGACTCGCCGCCGCCTTGTAGTGCGTGTTCAGCGTTCCCGTCCCCATGACCTCGCCGCGCACTTCCCCCACCGCCACGGTGTGCGCCGTTACGGTGATCGGACTGAACCTGAGACGATAGACGCCAAAGGCCACCACAGCGGCCACAACCACCCACAGCACCAGCTTCCGGATTCGAATACCTTTCATAGTCATTGGCTCACGGCGCGGAATAAATCAGCCAGACACCTCCCAGCAACACCAGCACGCCGCAAATACCCTTCACAATCGCGACGCCCTTTGACTGCTCATTCCAATTCAAAAATCGCTGCACCACCTCCGTGAACGTCCCCGCCAGCACAATCACCGAACAATGCCCCACGCCGTAGGCCAGCAACAGTGACGCCCCATAGACAAAACTCGTCTCCGCCAACTTGAACGTCGCTCCCAGCATCGGCGCCATGTAGGCAAATGTGCACGGCCCCAGCGCAATCCCAAACACCAGGCCCAGCAGGAGCGCCGCCAGCCACTCCTTCCGTTTCATGTTCACCTGACCCGGCCCCGACCACGGCATCGGTATCACCCCCAGCAGATGCAGCCCCACCACGAAGAAAATCGCCGCCACAAAATAGTTCCCCCAACGCCCCACGTCCCCCATCATTCGCCCCGCCGCCGCCGTGATTGCCCCAATCGCCGCGATCGTCACCAGGATGCCCACCGCGAACAGTGTCGCAATGCCGCTCGCCCGCGCCGTGCTCACCCGTCCTTGCCCACTGATAAATCCCACAATGAGCGGCAGGCTCGCCAGATGGCAGGGGCTGAGAATGATGCTCAGGATTCCCCACACCACCGACGCCCCCAGCGCCAGCAGCGGCGCGCCTTCGACGGCGTGACTCAAATTGGTAAAGAGTTGCTCCATATATCAGTGCTCATCCTTGGAGGGAGGCAAACCGGACTGGTTGGCGCTGGCCGCCTGCTTTGCTCCGCCTAGGAAGTTTCCAGCAGGCGCACCGCTCTTCAGCTCGACCCCCAACTCCTTCCACTTGGCCAGGATCTCCTCCTTGCCAAAGAATCCCTCGTGCCGGAACCGCTCATTGCCGGACGCATCGAAGAAGATCTGCGTCGGAATCAGCTTGATCTTATACGCCTTGCCCGCCTCCGGGTTCTTCCACACGTCAATGAACTCCACGTCCATCCGCCCGGCATACTCCTTCTTCAACTCCTCGAGGATCGGCGCCATCTTCCGGCACGGAATGCACTTCCCCGCCCCCAGGTCCACCAGCCGCGGCACCTCGGCCCCCGGCCCGCTCGCCCGCTCCACGCTTTCACGCTCCACGCTCCCACGGTTCCGCAGCGCCACCGCCGTAACCACCGTCACAGCCAGCGCCGCCACGATCAGAATCTTCGCTCCAGTTTTCATTCCACATCTCCGTGACAACACCCGCACGAACCTTCTGCCCCCTTTCCGCCAGACACCTCGCGGAACACGCGTTGTACATTGCCCAGGCAGCAAGAGCCTTGCGGGTTGGTGTGCTCGCAGTCATCGAGGCCCCGAGCACACCTGCTCTTGATGTCCTCCAGAATGCGCGAGCCACCACCCGCCCGAACCTTAGACTGAACCGCTTCGACGCTGTGCCCGAAGCAGTAGCAAACCAATCTCTTCGGATCGGCGCTCTTTTGGAACACCGTCACTCGCACCTCTTCCTGCGACACCCATTCGCCCGAGCCGGCTCGAAAATAGACGACCCCGCAGTTGGCCGTAGGGCAGAACCAGAAACCGCTCATCCGCCCGAGCTTGGCCGCCGCCTGGTCCGTCACCAACGACCCCACTGTCTCCTCGGAAACCGCCCGCCCCGCCTGACCGCACCGCGGGCACACCGCGCTCTCGCTCTGACAATTCTTTCGATGTCGGCTCATACTCTGCACGTCACCTTTCATTCTCGCTCCGCTCCTCAATCACAACCTCCGGATCGATTACGATTTCCGACTTCACCGAATTAGCCACCAGGCTGTACTTCTGCGCCGCTTGGAGCGCCCGCCGCGTGCGGGCTTCGACTGTCGCCTTTGGCTCGCCTCCCGCCGCAATCCGGATCTTTGGCCGGAAGTGCAACCGCGTGAAAATCTCCGTCCGGTCCAGTTCAATCAGCTTCGTGCCCTCCGTTCGGCACTCGTATGACACCAGCTTCAGCTTGAACCGCTCGCAGGCCCAAATGAACATCATCATCACGCACGTATTCGCCGCCGCCACAAAAGCATCCTCCGGCGTGAACACCCCCGCGTGCCCGTGAGCGTCCGGCGGTGCCGAAAACTTCATCTCCGGGCCGTTCCCCATCACCAGGTGCCCCCAGTGTTCACCCTCCCAACGGACCATCGTGTTGTAGGTGGAAGTGCGGCTCATGCTTGCTTCTCCTTTTCGCGGAACGCCGCATACTCCCGCAGGACCGCCTGGCGGTAGCTCCCCTCCGCTTCCGCCGGCACCGCGTTGTAAATCTTCACCGTTTCGAACAATTCGCGCGCCCCTTCCCCGTCCTGCCTGCCCCCCTTCTCGCGGAACTGCCGGAAAATCAGCGGCAGCGCCACGAACTCCACCGTCTGCCCATCAATCGCGACCTTTGTTACCGGCACCCCCGACCCGCACGAGCACGTCACCTCGCGCTGTTCCCCATTGCCCTCGTGTGATCCAGCACCGTCGCCCGCCCGCGTCCCGCCTTCCTTGCCGAGCGCCTGGTCCACCAGCGCCGCCAGGCGTTCCGCCGTAACCTCCACCGCCTTCTGCCCCGCGGCATTCAACCGCCGCCGCCCCTCCGGCCGCGCCAGGCCGCATTCGCCCACCAGCTCTTTGACCACCAGGCTTGCCGCTGGCTTATTGGAATACTTCTCCGTCCCGTGCGCCGCGCACCGCCAGTCGCACCCATCCACCGTAATCGTGGGGTGTAGCTTGGCGAAGGCGCGATCCCCGGCGCCCCCGGCCAGGAACAACGGCAGGCAAATGGTCACCGTATCCCGCGGGCGCAACTCGTTCAGCACCTTAAGCGCCGCCAACCGCGCCACCGTCCCCTCGGCCAGCTCCTCGCCGCTGCACGACACAATCCCGACTTTCCGTTCCATTGAATCAGACATGGCTCGCTCCTTTCGCCGGTAGGTCCGTGGCATCGAGGCCCTCCGCCACCTCCCCCGCCAGAACCCGGGCCAGTTTCCGCCCCGCCTCGTTCAACTCCGCGATGCCTTCCGGCTTGAGGTCCTTATGCCGGCGGAACACCTCCAACACGGCCACTTCTCGGGCCACCGTACCGCCGCTCTGGCGCACCATCTTCGCCGCGCACATCTGCTTGCAACCATCAATCGTCACCGCCGGATGTTTGGCCACCAGCGTGCGAGCGCCAGGTTCGCCCAACACCAGCTTGGCCAGCGCCACCAACCGCGTGCTTTCGGGCCGCAGTTCCTCACACAAATCGTAAGCCGCCTCCCGGCTCACCGTCCCAAACGGCTTCCCAATGCCGCTGCACGGCACCACCACAAAGCTTTTCTCGGAAGCGTTCATAGCCCTTTCAAATCCTCCTGCACCTGCTTCTGCATGACCGCGAAATAGGCCGCCGGCCCCAGCAATTTCGACCGCTCCGTTTCCCAGGCGCTTGGCTCCATGACCGCCAGCCACCCCTTCTCATACGGGTCCTGGTTTATCATCTCCGGGCTCATGTTCAGCGCCGCATTGGCCTCCGCAACCGTCCCGCTAACCGGTGCATGAAGATCCACCATCGCTTTGATCGTCTCGATCTCCGCAAACTGGCCCCCGGCCCCCAGGTCGGTGCCGACCGGCTTCACGTTTGCAAACGCCACGTCCCCGTTGTGCTGTTGCAGGTAATCCGCCAGGCCCACCCGCACCCGCTTGCCTTCCGGCTCCGGCAGCACCCAAACCCCGTCCGCGGTGTACAGCCGGTCGGTCGCCACGCGAAACGTGAACTTGTCCGCCGTCAGCTCCAGGTATTCAGGCATCTCCTCTCCTTTCACGCATCACGCTCCACGCTCCTACGCCAGCAGCTTCTTGATCTCCTCCACCGACGGCACCCGGCCCGCCACCTTCAGGTTGCCGTTCACCGCCAACGCCGGTGTCGCCATCACGCCCAACGCCGCGATTTGCCTCAAATCGGTCACCTTGTTGATCTCGTAGGGCACACCCAACTCCTCCGCCGCCTGCTCCGTCAGCGCATAAAGCTTCTTGCACCGGTCGCAGCCCGGTCCCATCACCACCAACTGTCTCGGTTGGCTCATATGTTTTCCTTTCGTTCGTTGCTATTTAGCTAAGTGGCTAATACGTTTGGCAAAAAAATTAATTACGCCGCCCGGCCGGTGGTCTCAGCCTCGTCCGCGGCCAGCACCGATTCCACACACTTCAAAAAGCTCAGACAGCACGGCACGCGCAGCCGGTAGAAGATCTTCGCCCCCCGCTTCTCATCATCCAACAGCCCGACCCCCTTGAGCAGACTCAAGTGTCTCGAAACCGTCGGCATCTCCGCCCCAATCATTTCCGTCAGCTCGCAGACACACCGCTCCCCACGCGACAGTTCATCCACGATGAACATGCGTGTCGGGTGGGCCAGCGCCTTCATCACCTTCGCCTGTGCCCGGAACTGTGCCGGGCTTCGTTGCAGCGTCTTTTCCATCAACACAACAACACTTAGCCTATTTGCTAACTCCTGTCAACCCCCTCCGCAAAAAAACAGCAATGCCAAAAGCAACGAGCGTCGGAGGCTTCCAGTTGCTTTTAAAGTGAAAATCCCCGCCTTGCCCGTCGGCCCCTGGCGCTTTGCCACTCCGCCGTCGCCCTCCGCCCCCCCACCGCAAACGCCCTCACGCCTCTAGCCCTTATAGCCGGGCAGGCCAACTGCGCAGGGCGCGCTCAGCACTCCGCCTGCTCGAGCGAGGTTGCGGTGATGGCCGCAGCGGAGAGGCGGGAGCTAACCGAGGCGGCTGCCAGGGACGGCGCGGCGTTCGGTGTGGGCGTGGGTGGCGAGAGCGGCGGCCCAGGCGATATCGCAGTGGCTGGAGGGGTTGAGGGAGTTGCGGCCTTCGGCAAAGGCCCAGCGGGTGCCGGTGTGAAATTTGGTGATAGCAAAGAAATCGGCGGCGATGTCCTGCTCGGAACGGGGGAAGCGTTTTTCGGCGCTGGCGAGCTGGTTCATGAGGGCGAAGCCGAGGTCGGGTTTTTTTGAGGCAAAATTAACTTTGAGGAATCGGCTGCCGAATTGGCTGGCGGCTTGCCAGCAGATTTGGCGACCGAGGCCGGACTCGTCACCGGCGGCCTGGAGTGAGGGGAGTTCTTCAAGGAAACAATAGAGAGCGCAGCCGAGGAAATGCCAGTCGTCGGTGCGGCAGGTGAGCAGGGCGCGGAGCCACAGGCCGGGCGAGAGGACTTCGTCGAAGTAGAAGGCGGAGAGGTCGCCTTGGCCGGAGGCGGCGACGTCGAAGCCGAGGCGTTTTTGTTTGGTGGAGGCGAAGAGGGCCGGGAAGGAGCGGCGGAGGAAGTCGTAGATTTGGCGCTGGCGGGA